>NZ_JAGRPM010000013.1 GCF_019449565.1 Rhodoblastus sp.
CCAAGGTGCAGCGGAAAACCGCCGCGTTGGCTTTGTCAATCACGGCATGGACGAACACGTCCTGCCCGAACCAGGGGTGAAGCGCGTACAAGACCTTCCGGCTAACGGTCCCGTGGGTCTTCTCAAATCGGGTTGTACAACCACCGGCGGCCGCATTCGGCCCTCGCCTATCTTACCCCGGCGGCCTATGCCGCCTCCCTTCCCGCAATCTGCGATCGGCTGCGCAACCCGAACCAGCTCCGCCAATCGCAGATTGCTCCACCCGCGCCACACGGCGTAAAACAGCCCGAGACTCTAATCATCGCTGGATGACATTTCAGTGGCACGTCAGAGTGTCGATAAGTCGTCCCCGCGTCAAAATGCGTCTGGCCTTGACCGGAGCTGCTTCGTAACATCCGATTATTTTTAGGGCTGCATTTCTGGATTTTGAGGCGACGAATTTGGATGATGATTTGAGGATGAACGGATTTTGGCGGTGTAACGCCGATTCAGGAAACCGGCGTAACTCAGACGCTTGCCGAAAACGGCGAGGTTGGGACGGTGCGGAATCGGAGATTTCGTATCATGTCACCGTAATTCCGCACCGTAATTCCAACTTCTCACCGTGGAGGCGTCGAGCTATCCACCGCGACCTTGAATGCGCGTGCGAAATCTTCCAGTTGCGGCTGGTCAGCGTCGCTGATCGCCCAGTAATTGAAGCCTTCGCCTCGCCACGCGACGATGTGATAGCCCGCTGGCGCAGCCGCCGGAGTCGCAGCGCTGGCGGCGGGCAGAGCTGTAACGCTGATATAATGTCCGTTGTAGCGGTAAACCAGCGTGGGCGCCGGCGCGCCCTGGATCACATCTATCCGGCCGCCGACCAAAGGAAAGCCTTGCGCAGCAAGATCGGGCGTTGGCGGCGAGACCGCGATGTGCGCGTCGAACCACGGTCGCACATTGTGGCGGTCGTTTGAGGCGATGTCGACGGGGTTTGCAGCAAGCAAAGCACGGCGATGACTGGCGACCAGCGCGTCACCCGGACCTGGCGCGCGCCGTTCGCCAAGTCCCAAAAACATCGCGCCGCCGCCAATGCCGACGCCTAAAACAAGTGAGGCGGCCATCGAGAAAGCATCGCGGCGGCTGAGCGCGCGGGCGGGCCGGGCTCTGGCTTCTATGCGGGCGCGTAACGCGGCAGGCGCGGCCTCGCCAGCGAACTTTTCGCGCAAGGCGCGACGCAAAGCTTGCTGACGTTGAAATTCCTTCGCCAGCGTGGGATCGTCAGCAAGCGCTCGCTCGAAGGCGATTTCACCGGCGGCGTCGAGTTCGCCATCCAGCGCCGCGTGCATCATCAAGCGCTGATCGTTCGACGTCTCGCTCATGACAATTCCTTTCCAATCCGTTCGATCAGCAAAGCGCGGGCGCGCGCCAGGCGAGACATGACCGTGCCAACGGGAGCGCCGGTCGCCTCGGCGATCTCCCGATAGCTCATGTCATTGAATTCGCGCATTACCAGAGCCTCGCGGAATGTCGCTGGCAACTCGGCGATAGCCTTCTGCAGCAATGCCGCATCCGCCTTGGCGATAAGCTCCGCCTCAGGACTCTCGGCTCGTGGCGCATCGGCGCAAGAGCGCTCGGCGGATTCAAGATCGTCGGTCAGAACCAAGGCCTTTGGCCGGTTGCGCGCCATCCAGGTGAAGGCCGTGTTGCGGACGATCGCAACCAGCCACGCCTTGGCGCTATGGCCGTTGAAATTAGTCAACCCTTTCATTGCGCGCAGGCAGGATTCCTGCACCACGTCTTCGGCGTCGGCAGCATTGCCCGTCAGCCAGCGAGCGAAACGATAGGCGTCATCGAGATGGGGCGTGACCACAGCGTTGAACATCCGCTCGTCAAATGGCCGGCCGGGTTCATCGTCATTTGCGTGCGGGCGTAGCGAAACGTCTCGGGTCAGCATCTACGACGCCTCCTCGTTTCATCGCGCTCGCGACTTCAGGAACTCGATAACGTCGCAGGCCGGCCTTTGCCGCGCTTGCTTGTCCCAAAAGTCGCTCCGGGGTCCGAAACCGCGTCTCTTTTAAAACTGGTTTGCAATGGACCGCCCTGGGGCGCCGGTATTCATCGCCGGCGCCCTAAAGCAGCCAGGGCGGCAGGAATATCAGCATTTATCATAGCGATGATACAACATGTCCGCCAGAATGTCTGGATATGCGCCATCGCCTTCGCTGGGTCTGACACAGGACCAGGCTGAAACCCCATGATCATTGCCGCCATTGTCTGACGGCGTGTAATGAGCGACCCAGCTGCTCCTGGGCGTCGACACTGCAGAATGTCGGTTGTGGTTCGAGGCGGCTGCGTCGGCAATATTCGCGACGAGGGCCGCCGCTGCGAGCATCGCGATGGCGACGGTACTTTTTGTTTTATGTTCCGAACGACGGAGTTGCAGCATAGGCCCATCCGTGATCGAGAGCAGTGCCGGGGTGGTTGCAGTCGCGATGCGTATCGACATGATTTTCTCCTGTACGCTAGGAGGCTGTTTCGCGCCTCCGTGGCGCGCCACATTGGCGCGATGAACAGGAGACCTTCGACAGCGAAAACTTATTCCCGACGGCAGAAACTATTTTTCGATGGATTAAAGCGAAGCGTGAATCGGCCAATGGTCCCGCTTCATTATGGTGACATGATACCAATTGCAAAATAACTCGCAATTACGGTGACCCAGCTCTGACGAACCGCGAAGAAAGCGCCTCGAACGCAGGATGGCGTTGATGCTTGACTGACGAAATCATTCTCTTTTGGGAATGGGTGGGCTGTGACAATTACGGTGACATGATACAAATAGCATAATAAAGCTACGTACACCTTCGGGATCGCAGGCCAGCCAAGGGCGCGTTCACGCCATACGATCCAGTCCCGCAATTCCCTCGCCTCGGCTTTACTTCCACCCTGCCTTGACCGCGACCGGCTCAAAAACGAGCGGTGACGCCCGTGTAGAGATTGAGATCCGGCGACGATTTGGTCAGGCCAAAATTGGCGCCCGCGTCGAGCTGCACATTCGGCAGAACCAGATAAGCCAGACCGACGTCGAAGGTATAGACAGCGGGCGTGTAGGAGTCGGTTCCGACGGAGGAAAAAAACTCGATCGAGGCGGTCAGGTCCTTGCTGATGAAGGGCACGGTATGGCTGAGATTGGCGATGTTGACGAAATTCGCGTAACGCCGGGTGTCGTTCGCGTCTTTCAGGGCGTCAACTTCGGTCTGCAAGCCGAGGGCGAAATCGCCCGGCAGACTGATCTGCACGGGCAAGGCGACGCCGCCTTCGACAACTCCATTGCCGAGTCCCGGAGCGGCCGATGGCAGCTTGACGCAAGGCACGATAGCCGCCGCGAAAGTTCCACCGTCATTGCCGACCAGATTGATCTTGGCTTTCAGAATGGTGTCGCCGAAGCCACGGGCGCTGGCGAAGATCTCGCCAGTCCGATTATTGCGCGTGGTCAAAGTCTGATAGGCGTTGAGGACAAGTTCGAAATCCATCCAGCTGGTGATGCCGAGCTTGATCGTCGGATCGGCTGTCTGGAAAGACTGCGTTTTCAGGCCCTCATCATTGGTCCGGACATAATTGAGAAGATCGCCCTCAACCTGGAAATGGCCGGCGTCGACGGTGAAGGGATTGAGGATCTTGGTGGGCCGCTCCGGCGCGAAGGCGCGCATCGCGTCGGGAGGGGTGGGATTCAGGAGGTTGTAACTGCTTTTGTCAACCGCGGGCGCCGCATCATCGGCCCGTCCCGGCTGGACCGACAGGCTCAACAGGAAAAAGCCGACCGATCCAAATGATGCAAGTCTCTTCGAATCCATTGTTACCGATCCTGTTCTTTCAACGCTCGACGGCCTCAAAACGCAATGGGACCGCCTCGGGACTTGCGGGCTCCATTGACAGCCTCTAGGAGCGCATTTCCGCAAAAATCGAAACCGCCTCCAACCGAAGCCTCGATGCCAGAGTACGCCTGCGGTTGGATATACTTGATTGCGACGGTTGATCGTCCAGCAAAGGTAGAGATTTTCAAGCAAAAAAACGTAGAAAATTTTTATTTTTTTCAACTATTTGAGAAAATATACGTCTTCATAACATTCGAGCCTGTTGGGGCGTTTTTTTAGCGTATTGCGGTGACATGATACCAATTGCAAAATAACTTGGCATTACGGTGACCCAGCTCTGTTGGACCGCGAAGAAAGCGCCTCGAACGCAGGATGCCGTTGATAACTGACGAAATCATTCCCTTTTGGGAATGGGTGGGCTGTGACGAACGCCTTGCGATCACCATTTTGGGTCGGGGCAGGCACGAATATCGGCAAATATGCTCCGCCAGGTGTCGAAACGGCAGCGATTGAGGCCGCCCGTCGCACAAAGCATGACCAAGGGAGGGAACGATGGCTAAGGGTCAAGTTAGAGGGAATAAAGAGGCCAAAAAGCCGAAGGCGGATCAAGCTCACGCGAAAAAAGGCTTACCGTCTGCCTATCAGAAATCACAGGGAAGAGAAGACCCTGTAGATAGTCTGTTCAAGAAGAAGGGATGAGTGACTAAAAACGACTCCCTGAACTCACGAGGCGTACATAAAAACTATTCATCTTCATTGAATAAAAAAGAGTGTCCGACAACGCTCGTTGCCGGACACGTTACCGCGCGGATTGCGGCGGCGATGCGATTTGCATAATTAGGCCCCGCCCAGACAAGAACAAATCGCGGGTCACCGCCCCGCCGGCCCGCGCAGCGCGCGCGCGCCCAGCCGCGCCAAAGCCCTGCGCAAATCTTCGTCCTCGACGCCTTTGGTCGCCTTTTCCGCCTCGGCCAGAGCTTGCGGATCGGGCGGGGCGACGCGCGCGGGCCTGTTGGTTTTGCTCAGCGGCCCCTGCCGGATCGCCAGCTTGCCCACGGCGCGCCAGCCGAGATGGGAATTGACGCGCTCGATCAGAATCGGCGCCATATGCTGGATTTCGAGCGCCATGGCGCCCGAGACGCGCAACACGAGGGTCGCTGGCTCGATGGCCGCATCGGGCGGGCGCTTGGCGGGGCGCGGCGGCCATTGCAGCTTGATCGGCTCGGAACAGGCGGCGACGCGCTCGCCGACAATGTCATCCCAGTGCAGAATGAGGCTGGATTCGCCGAATCCCTGTTTGGCCAAAGCCGGATCGACCGCCGCGCGAACGAAATCCGCGAGCGGAACGGGTTTGGAATATTTTTGACGCGGCGCCATCCGGTCATAGTGGGAGTCCCATGGGCAAAGGCAAGATCAATTCGGGCGTCGGCGTCGGGGAGAGGCTGCTGGCCTGGTATGACCGCAGCCGCCGCACCCTGCCATGGCGCGCGGCGCCGGGGCAAAAGCCCGACCCCTACGCCGTCTGGCTGTCGGAAGTGATGCTCCAGCAGACCACCGTCGCGGCGGTGGGCGCCTTTTACGCGAAATTCCTGGGGCTCTGGCCGCGCGTGGAAAATCTCGCGGCGGCGCCGGTCGAGGCGGTCATGCAGGCCTGGGCGGGCCTTGGCTATTACTCCCGCGCCCGCAACCTCCACGCCTGCGCGCAGAGCATCGTGCGCGATCATGGCGGGCGCTTTCCCAACAGCGAGGCGGATCTGCTCCGCCTGCCGGGGATCGGCCCTTATACGGCGGCGGCCATCGCGGCCATCGCCTTCGACCGTCCCGCCATTGTGGTGGATGGAAATGTCGAGCGCGTGATCGCCCGGTTGCGGGCGGTCGAGACGCCTATGCCGGCGGCGAAGAAGGAGATTTCGGCCCTTGTCGCGGAAATCGCGCCGCGCGTGCGGCCGGGGGATTTCGCGCAGGCGATGATGGACCTTGGCGCCACCATCTGCACGCCGCGCAACCCCGCCTGCGTGTTATGCCCGCTGCGCGGCGACTGCGCCGCCAGCGCGGCGGGGACGCAGGAGGATTATCCCCGCAAGGCTGCGAAGAAGCCGAGGCCGCTGCGGCGCGGCGCGGTGTTTTACCTGCGCCGATCCGATGGCGCCGTGCTCACCCGGACGCGGCCGCCGCGCGGTCTGCTCGGCGGCATGGAGGAGTTTTTCGGCACGGACTGGCGCAGCGAGCGGCCGGCGGACTGGGCGGCGCTGCCGCCAACTGGCGATGGCGCGGCGGCGCCGCACGCACACGCCGATTGGCGTCACGCGGGAGAAATCGAGCATGTTTTCACCCATTTCGCGCTGAAACTGGCAGTATTTGTCGCCGAAGCCCCGCACAGCGCCCCGGCGCCGGAAGGGGGGCGCTGGCAGGACGAACCACAAATGCGCGCCGCCGCCTTGCCGAGCGTGATGCGAAAGGCTGAGCGTGCGGCGCTTGGATTTCTCGCCGTTTCGGGCTTGTCTGGAGAGAAGATCGGTTCATGATGCGGCGGGAGCGGAGACAGGCATGAGCAGGAGGCGCGGCGACAAGCCGGAGGTGGAGCTGACCGAAGGCGCGATACGCGTGGTCTGGCGGGGGCGCACCCGCACCATCATGCCGGCCGCGGCGCCGCCCGGCGCCGAGGAGGCGGCGGATTTCATCGTCTTGCTCGACGACATCGTCTGCTGGGACCCGCCCAACGAGGAAACCGAAATCGAAATGAACGAATTGCAGACGATCCTCGAAGCCATCGACGAGGCCTTCGACAAGATCGGGCTCGAAGTGGCCTACGAATGAACAATTTTCCCAATCGGGCTTGGGGCTGCTAGAAGAGTCGCGCGCCTTCGCGGAGACGAATTGCGATGAAATGGGAAGATTACGGTCAGTCTGAAAATATCGAGGATCGCCGCGGCGACACCCAATATGCCGGCGGCGGGGGCGGATCGTCGGGCCATCTCGGCCTTGGCGCCATGATCGTGCTGGGACTGGTCGGCTATGCGCTTGGGATCGACCCGCGCCTGCTGATCGGCGGCGCGGAAATGGTCAGCCACATGGGCGGCGGCGGGCAGCAGCAGGTCGCGCGCAAGGGCGAGGTCGGCGTGCCCAAGGATCAGGTCGGGCGGTTCGTCGCCTCGATCCTCTCGCAGAACGAGCAGGTCTGGGGCGAGGTTCTGCCCGCGCAGACCGGCGTGAAATTCAAGCCGGCGCCCATCGTGCTGTTCAACGGCATGACGTCTTCCGGCTGCGGAACGGCGCAATCGGCGATGGGGCCGTTCTATTGCCCGATCGACGGCAAGATCTATCTCGACACCTCCTTCTTCCGCGACATGAAGACCAAATTGGGCGGCGGCGGCGACTTCGCCTATGCCTATGTGATTTCGCACGAGATGGGGCATCACATTCAGGATTTGCTGGGCGTATTGCCCAAGGCGCAGGCCGCGCAGAAGAACGCCTCCTCGGAGGCGCAGGCCAACGCCATTTCGGTGCGCATCGAATTGCAGGCGGATTGCCTTGCCGGCGTCTGGGCGGCCAACGCCAATGAGAAATGGCAGAATATCGACCCGGGGGACGTCGAAAAGGCGATCGCCACGGCGCAGGCCATTGGCGACGACCGCTTGCAGAAATCACAACGCGGCTTCGCCGTGCCCGATTCCTTCACCCACGGATCTTCGGCGCAGCGCGTCCAATGGCTGCAGCGCGGCTTGCAGTCCGGCAAGGTTTCGTCCTGCAACACTTTTGCGCAATCGCAATAAGGTTGCCGGCGCGGCGGCCAGCTTGCAAGCGTTTCTAGCCGCCCGGCGACCAGTCGGGCGGCGCCAGTTCGAATCCTGAAAATTTGAAGGCCGGGGCCACGACGCAGGAGACCAGCGTCCAGGCGCCGAGGCTTTTCGCGGCCTGCCAGGCGCCGGCCGGAACGATCGCCTGAAGCTTCTGCCCGGCGCCGAGATCAGGCCCGAGCGAGATGGTCTCGATCTGCGGCGGGTTCGCGCTCAATTCGAGCGTCAAAGGCGCGCCCGCTTGCCAGAGCCAGAGTTCGGCCGCGTCCACGCGATGCCAATGCGAGATTTCGCCCGCCGCCAGCAGGAAGAAAATGCTGGTCGCCGCGCCGCGTCCGCCACCGTCGGGCGTATCGCGCCAGATTTCCCGAAAAGCGCCGCCTTCAGGATGCGGCGCGAGGCCAAGCGCCTCGCGCACCGCTTGCGCGTTGAGCGAGGGGTCGCGAAGGTCGATCACGTCAGCCTATTCGGCGGCGTGCAAATGCGCATCCTTGCGGATGGTCTCGTCGCGCTTCTTGCGGGCCAGAGCCTTCTCGCCGCCAGAAGTGGCGTGATAGAGCTCCATGTCCTCGAATTCCTGCGCGTTCGGTTTGGCGACGGCTATGTCCGTGTAGGTCTCACGGTCCGGCGCCTCGACAACCTCCTGCTGGATCTTGCGGAACTTGCGGATGGTCAGCCAATAGCCGATGGCGTTGCGAAGGGTCTTGAAGCCATAGCGCGGATAGAAGATCAGCGGATTTTCAAGCTTCATGCCCGGGCGGCGGTCCCGACGGAATTTCATTCGCAGGGCGCCGCCTTCCAGCGGATGCACACCCTCATATTTGATCATGAGGTGGAACATCAGCAGCTTGGACGTCAACGACTTAATCGAGCGCAGCCCATGGACAGCAGACCGGCGCATCACCGTCTTGACATGGTCGTCGGTGTAATAAGCGGCCCAGGCGGCGTGATAGGCCTCCTCCCATTCCTTGTCCGACATTTTCGAATGATGCGTGACGCGATGGTTGAGGTCGTATTTGTTGAGATCGGGGTCCATCCAGACGCCCTGCGCGAGTGCGCGCTTATGGTCTTCCGAGCCCGGCAGCGGGGTGAGGAAGAAGAATTCGAGAATGTCGAGCGGCAGTTCCCGCTTGATGATCTCGATGTCGCGCAGGATGCTTTCCTTGGTATCGGCCGGAAAGCCCAGAATATAGCCAGCGGCGGTATGCGCGCCGTGCTCGCGCCATTTTTGCAGCATGGCGCGATATTCGGTGATCTTGTTCTGGCGCTTGTTGGCGCCGATCAGATTGTCCGGATTAATGTTCTCAAGCCCGATAAACACGCGGTTGGCGCCGGCGCGGGTCGCCTTCTCGATGAAATTCGGAATCTTGTGGCAGAGCGTGTCGACCTGGATGGTGAAGCCGAAGGTCATGCCCTCTTCTTCGCGCAGCTTGATGATGCGGTCGAACAGCTGCTCCCATTGCGAATTGCGGGCGAAATTATCGTCGGTGATGAAGAAGCGGTTCACGCCCTGGGCCTGGTTCTCGCGCAGGATGCGTTCGAGATCGTCGGCGTTGCGGTAGCGGCTCTTGCGGCCCTGCACATTGATGATCGTGCAGAATGAGCATTGATAGGGGCAGCCGCGCCCGAAATCGAGGCTCGACAGCTTGCCCATGGTTCGGCGTACGCGGGCGCGTGGCAGGATCGGGAGCGGCTCGCCTTCGAGCGAGGGCAGGTCGTCGAGATAATTATAGAGCGGCTTGAGCTGGCGGGCGAAGGCGTCCCTCAGGAAGCCGTCGAGCCGTCCGGCTTCCGACTCGCCCGCGAAAAGCGAGACGCCAAGCTCCTGCGCCTCCCGGATCTCCGGCGGAATTTCGGGCAGCATCGAAAAACAGCCCGAGACGTGGAAGCCGCCGATGGCGACCTGAATATTTTTGGCGCGGAAGACCCGGGCGAGATCGACGGCGCGCGGATATTGGTTGGATTGCACGCCGACGAGGCAGATCACGCCTTCGCCGCCCGTCTCGCGCAACATCGTCATGATTTCTTGCGGACGGATGCGGGTGTTGGTCTCGTCAATGGTGTGCAGGCGAATCTCGACGTCGTCGCCGAGGATGCGCCGCTGCGCCGCGTCCTGCGCGAGCCCGTACATGCAGGCCAGCGTATTCGATGGAATCGCGGAGCGGAACCATTGAATCGGATAGCCTTGATCGTCGTAATGGGTTGGTTTGATCAGAACGACATTGAAGATGCGGGCGGCGGTCTGGGAGATCGTCTCAGGCGTCATTCTCAACCCTTGGCTAAAGCTCGGCGCTATTGATTTTACTTCGAAATCTTCGCGCGACTTTAGTCGATCCGCCCGCCCGGGGAAAGCAGCAATGCGTCGAATGGGCGGGTTTTCGCCCTTTTGCGCGCCATTCAGACCACTTTTTGCGCGCGGATGTGAAGCGTCTGGCGAATTTTCGCGCGCCGGATCAATTCCTTGATGTCGCGCGGGGCGGCCGCGCGCAGGGCGGAGCAAAGGACGAAGGCGCCGACCGGCTCCGCCAGACCCGGCGCGATCCGGGTCAGCAGGTTGTTCGGTTCCCGTAATAGCCGCGCGCCGCGAAAATCGGCGGCGCCGAGCAAAAGATCGCTCGCCTCCTCGATGAAGCCGTTCTGCGGGATGAAGCCGCCCTTCAGGACGAAGGCGATCTCGCTGCGCGATTGCGCGACGGCCCGCGCGAGGCCCTCGGCCGCGGAGCGGGTTTCGATCATGGCGCACCCGGCCTCATTGGCGATTTCTCCGAGCTGGTCGTCGGCCTTGCCGATGATGATCGCGTCCCGCACCACGCCTTCCACCGCGGCGCGCACCAGCGCGCAAAGGCTGCGCGCGACAGCCTCCGCCGCCCGAGGCGCGGGAGCGGCGGCGAGGAGCGACGGGGACAGAACGACGGCCATGACCATGGGGCGATGCGTTTAGTTGAAATCACGCCTTTGGCAAGCGGCTTGACAAAGGGTTAATGTTCATTAAATGTTCTTTGTATCGTTTTTGTTCTCAAAAATCAGCTCAATCGCAAGAGGTGACGATGGCGTTATCGGCCCATAATCCGCCTTCAGGCGCTGAGGATGGCGCGCCTGTCGCGCCCGGGCGCAGGCGTGGCCGGGCGGCGGCGAGCAATGTTTCAGGCCGTTTCGAGAAATTCCAGCGCGCCGATTTCGACGACGGCTGGGGCACGCTCGACGATCTGGCGCCGTTCAAGACCGAGGTCACGCATGAGAAGCCAAAAACGGTCATCACGCGCAATGATTCGCCGGATATCGCCTTCGACCGCTCCATCAACCCTTATCGCGGCTGCGAGCATGGCTGCGTCTATTGCTTCGCCCGGCCGACCCACGCCTTTCTCGGCCTCTCGCCGGGGCTGGATTTCGAGAGCCGTCTCTTCGTCAAGGACAATGCCGCCGAGGTGCTGAAGCGGGAGCTGTCGGCCCCCGGCTACCAGCCCAGGACCTTGGCGATCGGGACCAATACCGACCCCTACCAGCCGATCGAACGCGAACACCGGGTCATGCGCTTCATTCTGGAGGTTCTGTCGGAAGCCAACCATCCGGTCGCCATTGTCACCAAATCCGCTTTGGTCCTGCGCGATCTCGACCTGCTCGCGCCGATGGCGGCCAAAGGACTGGTCAAGGTCGCGCTCTCGGTCACGACGCTCGACCGCGATCTCGCCCGTGCGATGGAGCCGCGCGCGACCACGCCGGCGCGGCGGCTCGAAGCGATCGAGAAGCTCTCGGCGGCGGGCGTTCCCACTGCGGTCATGGTCGCGCCAGTCGTCCCCGGGGTCACCGACCATGAAATTGAGACCATTCTGACCCGCGCTTTCGCCCATGGCGCGCGCGAGGCCGGCTATATCCTGCTGCGGCTGCCGCTCGAGACGCAGGATCTCTTCGCCGGCTGGCTGCTCGAGCATTTCCCCGACAAATATCGCAAGGTGCTCTCGCTGCTGCGCTCTGCCCGGGAAGGCAAGATCTATGATTCGGCCTGGGGCAAGCGCATGACCGGAACAGGTCCTTACGCTTGGATGCTCGGGCGGCGTTTCGAACTGGCCGGCGAGAAGATCGGCTTCGGCAAGACGCGAATCCGGCTGCGGACCGATCTCTTCAAAAGGCCGGACGGGGGCGCGCGGCAGTTGAGTCTGTTCTGAAAAGGCGCGGTCAGCCCTTGCGGGTCAGCTCTTGCGGGTCAGCCGATAGGGGAAGGGCGCGAAGCGCGCCGACGCCAGCGCCGGCGCCGATCCGTTGATCGGAGCGCCCCAACGCGTAACTTTCGCCGGCGGCGCGGCGGGGGCCAGAGGCCTGAAAGGGGGCAGCGGGGGATCGGCTGGCTGCGGGCTTGCATCGGGCGCATTGCCCGGCGGGAAAGCCGGCGGGCCGGATTCGGCCCGTGCGATTTGCATGGGCGGCGCGACGAGATCGCTCGGGCGCGGTCGCGGGATTGGAGCGGCGGCGGGAGGCGTCGGGACGACGGCGGATTCCGCGGTGGCTATTGCGGCGGGCTCGGCGGCGGCAGTCTGGGCGGCGGTTGCGTCGGAGCGTGGGGCGCCGGCTGCGGATGGCGCTGCCTCGGCGACCTGAAGCCCGGCGCTCTGGGGCTTCACGCGCTGTACCTGAACTGGCGCGTAATAGCCGCTATAGGCGGGAATCTGGGTTGAGCCGAACCCCGACATCAAGCCGCCGAAGGCGTTGGAGAGCGAGTTTTCCCCGCGAACGGGGCCAGGAGTGGCGCGCGCCATCAGGATTCGCGGCTGGGAGGGGGCGTTGCAGTCGCGCACGCCGAGGCGGATCAGTTCCGACCCGGTCAGGGATTTATATTGCCGCGTCAGGACGCCGAGCCGCTGGCGCACGGCGGGCGGATAGGCGGACAGCATCGCGTTCGAGACGTCTTCGTTGGTCGCCTTGGTGATTGGATTATAGGCCTTGTGAAATCGCAGCACGCTGTCAGGATAGACGCAGACATTCGGCGCCGCGAGGGCGAGCGTGCAGGCGGAGCGGCACTCATGCAGGCGCACCTCGCGGCCGCTCTGGATATAGGCGGTCGTCTGCGCGCTATAGGCGCGGACGTCGCCGCCCACGTCCTTCATCACGATCACCGGCGCGTCGCCGGGCGGCGGGTATAAATATCCCATGGGCTTTTCCGTCCCGAATTTGACGTCAGCTTTGGCCCAACATGGTAAAGGCATCATTAAGGCGTGCGTGCGGCTCGCGAACTGAAAAACAGGAATAGCGACGCCGGGAAGCTTGTTCCTGTCCTTGGAACAGGCTAGAAAAAGTCATATTCAGGATTATTGGCGATCAATTAGGGATCGACCCCGCCGCGCCATGAATTCACACCACGACAGGACATGCCATGCTTTTCGACGGCGGCTTTAATTTCTGGAACTTTCTGGCTGACGCCATCACTATTTTCCTTTTCATCATGTGGATCTGGATCCTGATCAATGTGATCGGCGATCTGTTCCGCCGCCATGACGTCTCGGGCTGGATCAAGGCGATCTGGATCGTCGCGCTGATCTTCGTGCCCTATCTCGGCGTGCTGATCTATTTGATCTTCCAGGGGCGCGGCATGGCGGAACGCCGGCTGGAGGACGTCAAGCATGCGCGCGAGGACATGCGGCGCATCGTTGGCTACAGCGTGGCGGATGAACTGCTCAAGCTCGACCAGCTGAAGCAATCCAAAACCATCACCGACGAGGAATACGCCCGGTTGCGCGCGCGCCTGGTCGACTGAGACTGAATTTCCTCATCGCATCCTGATTTTGGGCGCGTCGCTTCGGCGGCGCGCCTTTCGCTTTTTGTTTGCGCCAAATTCAAGATTGCCGACTGATCCTGTCCGCAGGATAGTTCATCGGAAGGGCCGCGCGATGGAAGCCAAAAGCGATGTTGCATGGGTCATCGGCGTCTGGATCCTGGGGCTAGTCGTCTCGGGCCTCTTCCCGAGCGATCGCCTGACCTGGGTCTTGGAGGTCTTTCCGGTCTTCATCGCCATCCCGGTTCTGCTCGCCACGCGAACAAGCTTTCCCCTGCCGCGCTATATTCTCGTTCTCATCTGCCTTCACGGCGTCGTGCTGATGATCGGCGGCCAATATACCTATGCCAAGGCGCCTCCCGGGGAATGGGTTCGGGACCTGTTCGGGCTCGCGCGCAATCCCTATGATCGTCTCGGACATCTTTTTCAGGGCTTCGTTCCATCCCTGATCGCGGCCGAAATCCTTCGGCGCAGGGTTGGCGTCACCAGCAAGGGCTGGGTTTGCTACCTCTCCATCACGACCTGCATGGCCATCAGCGTGACTTATGAATTCATCGAATGGTGGTCGGCCCTGCTGCTCGGACAGGACGCGGACGCCTTTCTCGGCGCGCAGGGCGACCCCTGGGACACGCAATCGGACATGTTCGCCGCCACAATCGGCGCTATCCTCGGGCAAATCTATTATTGGCGAAAGGCGTCACCCTCCGCCGCCGGGGCCTGAACGCGGGTCGCTTTGGGACGCCAATATGACGTTTCGTGGATTTCCACGCGCCGGGATTTACAGCGCGTGGGTCCGCGAAAATTCCTTCAACAACCCGTTCAATTCGTCAATCAGCGCCTTGATCCGTGCGACCGTCGCTTGCGTGGCGCTGCTTTCTTCAGCAGGAATTTGGCCTGATTCCAGCAATTTGACCTGGCGCTGGAGCGTCGCCCTTATCTCGATCCATTCCTCGATCAGATGTTTCACTTCAGCCATGAACTCGCCTCCCGAGTTTGTCGCTATTTCACCACTCCGGCCCCGCAGATCACCCCCCGTCTTGAACTTCATTCGCCGAAGGCCCAGCGTCTTGTTCACTTGAATGGCCGGATCTGTGGTGGACCTCCTTCAGGACTTCCGCCATCGCCCGGCGCAGCCCATGAAGCTGGTCCAGCAGGCTCAGGACCACGCCCACCCCTTCGGCGTTGACGCCCATGTCGTCGATGAGATCGTGAATCAGCTTCGCCCGCGCCAGATCCGCTTCGGAAAAGACGGGTTCCGGCGCCGAGCGGGTTGGAATGAGCCATTCCTCTTCGATCCAGACCTCCAGGGTCGGAGGATCGATGCGGGCGCGTTCGAGAAATTCCAGCTTGGTGATGATCATGGCTTGATGTCCCGGCGCGGGTCGTAATTGGCGGGCGCCCAGCTGGAGAGAAAAGCCTCGAGTTCGGCGTTCGGTTCCGTCGGCGCCACGATCCTGAGCTTGACCAGGAGGTCGCCGCGCCCATCGCGCCGGGGCGCGCCTTTCCCTTTCAGCCGTAGAACCGTGCCTGTGTTCGCCCCTTTTGGCGTCTTCAGCATGACCGGCCCCGTTGGCGTCGGCGTCTTGATCTCCGCGCCAAGTACGGCCTCGCCGAAAGTCACCGGCAGATCGAGATGGATGTTGTCGCCGTGGCGGGTGAAGAACGGGTGCGGGTTGATCGAAACTTCCACCAGCGCGTCGCCGGGTTCGCCTTCGCCGGGCGCCGCGCCGCCCTTGCCGCGCAAGCGCAAAATCTGCCCGTCCTGCAGGCCGGGCGGAATGGCGACGTCGAGCGAGCCGCCTTCCGGCAGGCTGATCCGCTTGGTCGCGCCATTGACGGCGTCGAGGAAATCGACCGCGAGCCGGTAATGAGCGTCCGCGCCGCGCATTCGCCGCGCCTGCCGCCGGAACATTTCGGCGAGGAAATCGTCATTATCCATGAAATCGGCGTAGCCGGACTGGTTCTCGTAACGATAACCGGGGCCGGCCTCGGCGGCGTAATCGCGGTAATATTTTTCAGGCGGTTTTTCCGCTCCTGACGCATCGATCTCGCCGCTGTCGAACCGCCGCCGCTTTTCCGGGTCCGACAAAAGGTCATAGGCGCTGGCGACCTCCTTGAAGCGGCTCTCCGCCTCCTTGTCGCCGGGATTGAGATCGGGGTGCAGCTTCTTCGCCAGCCGATGATAGGCCTTGCGGATGTCCGCCGGCTCAGCGTCGCGCGCGACGCTCAAAATCTCATATGGGTCTTTCATTCGCTTGCCGCCCTGGCCTTCAGGGGAAGGCGCTTTTCGTCAGGAGGCGCCAGTCACGCGCAGGATGACGCAGAAACCCCTGGAAAGGACAGCGATTTTTTGTGCCCGGCGCTGTTTGACGCCGGCATTGTCGCTGGCAGCGTCGGCATTGCCGGTTCTTGGTGGTCGTTCAGGCCGCCGTCTCACTCCACGGCCAATCTCTCGGCCAATTCCGTCACTTCGTCCCAGTTCAGATGGCGCTCTTCATCCGCCGTTTTGACATGAACGCCGTCTTGCGCGACTGCGGCCGAGAATTCCACATCGGCGCCGATCGGGCTCAGATAAATGGAATCGGTGCGCCGCCAGTCGAAGGCCACGGCGGTGAAAGCGCGCGACAATGTCCGACCCTCTTCCAGAGTCAGATCGAAATACACCTGTTCGCTCAGCATCATCCGCAGCATTTCGCCGAGCATCCGATGCGACACGCGTTTGACCAGGGGATAGCTCATGGGTTTTCACTCAAGATGTCTGTTCAGCCAAACGGGTTTTGGGCGCGGGTTTTTGCCGGACCTTCAGCCATGCGGCAATGGCGGGCGACGAAGCGCCTCCGTCGTCCGCCTGCGGTCGCCGGTGCGCAACTATACGGCGCGAACGTCTTCCGGCTTCGCGATGAATTCCAGCCGGTCCGCTTGATCGAAGTCATCGATCGGCACTTCGAACACGAAGCGGTTCGGATACCAGAAATTGGCATAGGGCAGGAACAGGCTGCTCGATGACAGGCTGGCCAAAGGCCGCTCGCCCGCGAACAAGGCCGCTTCGAAACCGACTCCATTTGCCGGCGCCGCCGTATTGTCGCCGAATACCTCGAATTGGACGAAGAATTTGGCGGAAAGGACTCCGGCCTCGACCGTCTTGATTCCGATGATGCGAATATCCTGGAACCGGCGTCCAATATTGCCATCCGTCAGATGTTGCAGATATTCATGGATGCGCCCTTTCTTGACGACGGCGGCGTCGTCTAGCGGCGCCCCTAGATCGGCTAATCCGGAAGACTTCGCGGGCGCCAATGTCACGACGGCGCGGGTTTCTTGCAATGAGGGCAAGATCGGCTCCTTATATTCCTCGATGTAGGAAACCCGACCAAAAGGCCGGGTATGAGCCGCATTACGCATATTGCGCGCCAGATCGGTCTCCCAGGCGCGCACCGGGCCGCCAGAGTGGATTTTCATTGCGCTTCCGCAACGCGGGCGCATCGTAAGCCTCTACCGTCGGCGGCCAGCACTGCATCAATTGCAAACGCCGCGAAATGGGGGGACGACAAGATGAAGCTTCGTACAAAAGGCGCCTCGCGCCTCATGGCCTATAGAGTTTTTGCGTCTACGGTTTTTGCGTCTACGGTTCTGGCGTCGCCCGCATGGTGCGCCAGCCGCGACGAAAACGCGGCCGACAAGATCATTGGCGAGGAGAAGGCCATTCTCACCGACGCGCCCAATGTGCCGCCGGCGATTATGCGCAAGAACGCGACCAAGGTCGTCGTTCATATCGAAGTCAAGGAAGTCGAAGGCCGGCTGGCCGATGGCGTCAGCTATACGTTCTGGACCTTTGGCGGCAAGGTCCCGGGCAAGTTCATCCGCGTGCGCGAGGGCGATCTGATCGAGATGCATCTCGACAACCATCCCGATAACAAGATGCCGCATAATATCGACCTGCACGCCGTCAATGGTCCCGGCGGCGGCGCGGCGGCCTCGCTGACCGCGCCCGGCCATTCCTCGGTCTTTTCCTTCAAGGCGACCAATCCGGGCCTCTATGTCTATCATTGCGCCACCGCGCCGGTCGCCATGCATGTGGCCAATGGCATGTACGGGCTGATTCTGGTCGAGCCGAAAGAGGGCCTGCCCAAGGTCGACCGCGAATATTACGTGATGCAGAGCGATTTCTACACCAAGGGCCCCAATGGCGAGCAGGGCCTGCAGCCCTTCAGCATGGTCAAGGCCATCGACGAGCGGCCCGATTACGTCGTGTTCAACGGCGCCGTCGGCTCGACCACCGGCGACAAGGCGCTGACCGGCAATGTCGGCGAGACGATGCGGCTTTACGTCGGCGACGGCGGCCCTAACCTCACGTCGTCCTTCCATGTCATCGGCCAGATTTTCGACACCGTCTGGGCCGAAGGCAACATGAGCACGCCGACGCATAATGTGCAGACCACGATGGTCCCCGCAGGCGGCTCGGCGATCGCCGATTTCAAGCTCACCGTTCCCGGCACCTTCATCCTGGTCGATCATTCGCTGACCCGCGCCTTCAATCGCGGAGCGCTGGCTCAGCTGAAAGTCGCCGGGGCGGAGGACAAGATGATCTATTCCGGCAAGACCGACGATCTGGTCTATTTGCCGGAAGGCGCCGGCGCGCGCGTCGCCGAACAGCCGGGCCGCGCGGCGCCCGCCGCCAAGGACAAGGCCGAACGGATCAAGGCGGGCGAAGGAATCTTCGCCAATAATTGCGCGGCCTGCCATCAGCCGGCCGGGCAGGGCGTCGCCGACGCCTTCCCGCCGCTCGCCAAGTCCGATTACCTCAAGGGCGGCAAGGCCCGCGTCATCAAGGCTGTCACCGGCGGACTGGAGGGCAAGGTCACGGTCAACGGCAAGAATTATGACGGGGTCATGCCGGCCTGGGATCTGCCCGACGAGGACATCGCCAATGTCCTGACCTATGTCTATAATTCCTGGGGCAATTCAGGCGAGACCGTGACTCCGGACGACATCAAGGCCGGCAGGGCGAAGGCGAACTGACATGCGTCGCGCCGGTTGGTCGATATTCTGGGGCGCGGCGATATTCGCCGCGTCTCAGGTCTTTGTCGCGGGCGCCTCCTGCGGCGAAATGGTCCGCGTGCCGGCTGGCGACTATCTGCCTTTTTTCAAGCTCAGCGCCGGCAAGGGCCAGACCAAGGCGGAAAACCGTCCCGTCACGGTTCGCGCTTTTGTGCTGGACGAGGCCCCTGTCACCAATACGCAATATCTCGATTTCGTCCGCGCCCATCCGGAATGGCGACGCTCGCAGGCCAAGGCTTTGTTTGTCGATCGCCATTATCTCGGCAAATGGCCCGGCGATCTCACCCCGCCCGAGGGCGAGGCGCAGTCGCCCGTGACCAATGTGTCATGGTTCGCTGCGCAAGCCTTCTGCGAAGCGCGCGGCCTGCGCCTGCCGACCACCGACGAATGGGAATACGCCCTTGCCGACGCTGGGCGGGGACAACAGGCGGTGACCCAGATTTCACTCGACTGGTTTTCCGCGCCCAATCCGCCGCGTCTTGCCGCCGTGCGGCGCGGTCTGCCCAATGGTTACGGGTTTTACGACATGGTCGGTCTGGTCTGGGAATGGACGCTGGATTTTTCCAGCGCCGCGACCGGGACGGAACAGCGCAACACGTCGAGCAAGGACGATGCGCAATTCTGCGGCGGCGGCGCCGCAGGCGTGCGCGATCCCTCCGATTATCCCGCCTTCATGCGCTACGCTTCACGCGCCAGCCTGAAGGCGGCCTACAGCCAGGACAATCTCGGCTTTCGCTGCGCAGGAGACACATGATGCGCGTTCAGTTTCTTTCTCTCGCCCTCGCGGGTCTCTGTTGGGCGTCCGTCGTACCGGCGCGCGCGCATGATCACGAACACATGATGCCGATGCAGGCGGGGCAGCCGCTCTCCGGCGCCTCGCTCTACAATCTCGACGCGCGATGGACCGATCAGGACGGCAAGGCGATCCAGCTAAAGGATTTGCGCGGAATGCCGGTGGTCGTCGCGATGGCCTATACCAGTTGCAAGGATATCTGCCCCCTCATCGTCGCTAATATGGTCGCCATCGAAAACGCCGCGAAGGCGAAAAAGGTGGCCGATATCCGCTTTGCGTTCTTCTCGCTGGATTCGGCGGTCGACACGCCCACGCGGCTCAAGGCCTATGCCGATGAGCGCGGACTCGACCCCGCGCAATGGTCGCTCTATCACGGCGACGACAAGGCGGTCCGAGATCTCGCGGCGGCGCTCGGGGTGCGCTATCGCCGCGACGACAAGGGCGGCTTCGACCATTCGGCTGCGATTACCCTTCTCGACGGCGAGGGCGAGATCGTCTTCCAGAAAGCCGACGCCAAACTCGACATCGACGAATTCGTGACGAAAATCGAAGGCCTCAAGAAGAAGTGAGCCGTCTTTGCGTTAGTCTTGCTTGCGCGCGAGGGCCTGAAGGCCCGCCATGTCGCGCACCACGACGCGCTGACGTCCGCGCTCGACCAGTCCCTGTTCCTCCCAGGCGCTGAGGGTGCGGCTGACCGTGAACAGGGTCGCCCCGGTCATTTCGGCGAGATCCTGCCGCGAGAGCGGGAAGTCGATGAGCGTACCGTCTTCGGTCTTCCTCCCCGCCTGCTGGGCGAGTTGCAGCACGGCGCCGGCGATGCGCTGCTCGACCTGCTGGGTCGAAAGATCGAGAATGCGCTCCTGCGAATCCTGCAATCGCGCCCCCAGCGCTTGCATCGTATTGACGGCGAGGCCGGGGTGGCGCGCGAGAAGATCTTTCCACGCCGCATTGGGCCAGCTCAGCGCCAGCGAATCGATCGCCGCCGTCGCCGTGCCCGGATAGGCGTCGAGTTTGATGGCCATGGCGACGCCGAACATGTCGCCCGGCGCGATGAATCGCACCACCATCTGCTGCCCCTGCGGGTTCAGGCGCGTCACCCGCAACCGGCCATGCAGCAGCAGGAAGAAGCGGTCGGCCTGCTCGCCCTGACGGAACGCGGCCTCGCCCTTCGGCAGGCGGAGCGGCGTCGCCTGGGCCAGAATATCGTCCAAAGCTTCGGGACTCATACCCGCGAGTGTCGGCGCGCTGGCGATCAGCGAACGGTCGAGCTGCGCCATGGGCGGCGTTCCTCCAGATGTTCCGCGCCCGGTCTGGCCGTTGGATGCGCCGCTTCCTTGTCTTCGCGCAAGGGCATGGCGTCGCGTCTGGTTTAGCAAGAATCCCGCGCTCCCCCAAGGCGCCATTGCGCCCGGGGCGCCGCGAACGGGAAATCACCCCACAAGATGCCGGTAGATCGCGGGCAGCGCGGAGGAGAGCTTTTCCGGCTTGGAGACGATGGCGAAGCCGGCCGGGCCGAACAAATGCGGCAGATAGGATTGCGCCTGCGCGTCAATGGCGACGCAGAACACCGCTTGGCCGCGCCGCCGCGCTTCCTGCGCCGCGCGCCTTGTGTCCTCGACGCCGAAGCGCCCTTCGTAATGATCGAGATCATTGGGCTTGCCGTCGGTGATCACCAGCAGCAGCTTGCGCGCATTGGGACGTTCGCAGAGCCGGAACGACGCATGGCGCATGGCGGCGCCGAGCCGCGTATAGAATCCGGGCTTGAGCGCGGCGATGCGCGCATCGACCTTTGCGCCGAGCGCCCCAGCCCCGGCGAGACAGGAGCGGGCGCGACCGCGCCGTCCTTCCTGCGCCGCCGCGTTGGCCAAGGCGGCGAATAATCCGCTGGTCAGGAGAATGGCTGTGTTGATCGCGCCCGCCAGCCGGTCGAGACTGTCCTGCGCGGCGGCGAATCCGGCCGGATCGCGCGCCCGGGCTCCGGCATATCCGAGCAGCGCCAGTCCGAATACCGCCAGTTCCGAAGCGATCAGCACCCACACCAGGGGATGCCCGGGCAGGGCCAACAGAGGCCCCCAGCCGAGATCATGTTCGTCTGTCGCAATTTCCAGCTGGCCCGCATCCACGATGTCGCTCATCTCCCGGCGCCCTTTCAAGACGCCAGCAATGGGATGTCAGGGGCGGGAAGACCTTGTCGCGGCGCAAGGAGCGCGGCGAATGTCGCGGTGGATGGAAGGGGCGGATCAGTTCCGCCGGACGGAGCGGCGCGAAAGGCTCAGACAGAGCAAGCCAGCGGCGAAAAAGGCCCACCAGCCTGCCAGCATATGAGACTTGATCGCTTCGGCGATCGGGCGGACGTGCTGACCGGGATTGATATTTGGCGGCAGCGTTGACCGAATCGTCGGATCGTCAAGGAGGGCTTTCAGCCTGACGACGGAGGGATAGGGAAGGTCATGGAGACCATTGCCGCCGAGCGCCGAACCGTCGCCGGTCGAGATATAGGAACGCAATTTGGCTTCCTGGATGCGGGCGCTGTCACGACGCTCCAGAATGGCGCCCCATCCGACCACCCGACCATGATTGATTGTCATGGCCAGAGCCAGAATCATTGCAGCCGCCAATGCCAGCAAGGCGACCTTGCCCAGCAAAGCGATATTGCGACGCCCGTCGAGCGCATTCAGCCAGGTCGCAAGCCACAATGCGCTGACCAGATTCACAAACACGCCGACAACGCAAAAATCTATATAGCGGAAGACAAGAATCTCGTTCCGGCCGAAGGCAAGCGCGGCTAATTGCGACAGCGTCCAGGCGAGGACGCCAAGGTTGAACCAGCGCGGATCGTGGCGTCGCGGAGCTTGCCGCACAACGGCAAAAGCAAAGGCCAGTCCCGGAACATAAAGCAGAGCGCCGATTCCGAAGGGAATTGGCCAGGCGAGCAGATGAATAAAGCCCGACAGGAAGGCCGCAATCGAACGCGCGCGAAAGACATCATTCTCGGGAACATGCGGCGTCAGCGCGATGAACAAGGCGGCCAAGGCGAGCAGGGCGCCCATGCCGAGCCATTCCCTGAGCCCGGACCGCGCCCCCCTCCAAATCTGAACCAGCGCCAGGCCAGCGGCTATCCCGGGCGCCAATGCTCCGCTCGCCATTGACAGAAAGGCGCCTGTCGCCAGCAACACGCCCAAACACCATCGCAATGTCCAGGCTTTGGCGGCTGCGAAAAACCATAATGCAGCGAGAGAAAACGCCATCAATGTATAAAAATGCGTGTTGAAGCCGAGGAGCGTGTTTTCGTGTCCGAACGGAAGAACGGCGACGGCGCAGCCAAGGAGCAGGGCGGCTGTCGCCTTCGCGCTGTCGAGCGCTCGCGTTAGTCCCGCCAACGAGAGCGCCAGTGTGGCGGAATGCAGGAAGGCGTTGAAGATCATGGCGAGGACGACGTCCCAATAGCCCGAAATTTTGAGGCCGAGGATCGTCACCAACCGGGTGAAGAAAATCAGATGCTCGTTGTCGTGGACGAATAGCTTTCCGACGCCGAACTGCCCTTCGATGAAGGGCTTTAGGACGCTCGCTGCTACCCCGTCCCATTCGTCGTAAAAAGGGACCGGACTGGACGCGAACTGAATCAACAGGAGTTTGCTGCAAAAAATCAGGAAAAAGACGCCGAGACAGGTCAGAATGGCGGCGCGATCCGGTCCGCGACGACGGTGGGCGTTTTTGACCGGATAGGCCGCTATCGCGATGGCTTCCGCCAAACTCGCAAATGAGTCGAATGGCCCCGAGGGGAAATCGCCGGGGCGCGCGCCATGGCCGTCGCGGGCGTCAGCCTTCGTTGTGGCGGGGTCTTCGCGATAGGCCATAACCTGAATGCCTCCGGCGCATTGATAGCAGCCCGCGATCGATCAGCCGTCCGCTTTTCGGCGGCGCGGATGTTGATGTAACAAATGGACTCCCGCCCCGTTGGCCCGAGCCGACGCGCAGGATCAAAAAAACGTGGGAAAAAGCCCCACTCAATTGTGGCGAGGTTAAGGCATGGCAAGCTCGCGCAAAGGCGCCGCGAGGACCAATTTGACCATCGCGAATAATCCAGATTTGCGCCATATAGGCTGGCGAGCCGCAACAGACTTTGAATGGCGGCAGACGAGACGTGACTGGATGCACCTCAGAAATGACGCAACGAGTTGAGTTAGGCGGAAATATCGGCGGCATGAGTCCCTGGCGCTTTTCCATCGCGCCCATGATGGAATGGACCGATACCCATTATCGCGTGCTGGCCCGGCAGCACACGCGCAAGGCGCGGCTCTATACGGAAATGGTCACCTCCGCCGCGATCATCCACGGCGATCGCGAGCGGCTGCTTGGCTATGACGCCAGCGAACATCCGATCGCCGTCCAGCTTGGCGGCTCGGACCCGCAAGATCTGGCGCGCGCGGCGAAGATCTGCGCCGAATTCGCCTATGACGAGATCAATCTCAATGTCGGCTGCCCGTCCGATCGCGTCCAGAACGGGGCCTTTGGCGCCTGCCTGATGCGCGAACCGGCTCTGGTCGCGCGCTGCGTCGCGGCGATGAAAGAAGCGTCGAACCTGCCGGTTACGGTCAAATGCCGCATCGGCGTCGATGATCAGGAGCCGCGCGAGGCCTTGTTCGCGATGGCGCAAGCCGTGCTCGGCGCGGGGGCCGACGCCTTGATCGTCCATGCGCGCAAGGCCTGGCTCAAGGGCCTGTCGCCCAAGGAGAACCGCGACATTCCGCCGCTCGATTACGGTCTGGTGCATGAGCTCAAACAGGCGTGGCCGGACGTTCCCATCGCCATCAATGGCGGGCTTGAAGCGCTCGACGCCATGAGGGCGCAGCTCGATTCCGTCGATGGCGTCATGATTGGCCGCGCCGCCTATCACAATATGTCGATGCTTCAGGAGGTCGATCCGCTGCTATACGGAGCGCCGGCGCCTCATGACAGTAGCCGCGCCGCAGTCGAGGCTTTCCTGCCCTATATTGAGCGCAAGCTTGGGCAGGGCGTGCGCTTGGCCGACATCACGCGGCACATGCTCGGGCTGTTCCAGGGCCGGCCCGGCGCGCGCGCCTTTCGCCGCCACCTGGCGACTTACGCCGTGAAGCGCGGGGCGGACGCGCGCGTTGTCGAGGACGCGCTCGCCATGGTCGATCATACTCAAGGCGCTCGCCTGAGCGCCTGAGGGACGCCCAAACTGGCTTGCGTCGCCATCAATCCTGATTCTATCAATCCTGTTTCGTGGACCCGCGCAGGTCGAAGCCGCGCCGGGCAGCTTCCACGGCGGCGAGGTTCTGCTCGGCCCAGATCCAAACGCCGCAGAAGGCGGCGCCGAGACTCTGTCCAAGTATGGTTAGGCGGTACTCGACCTTCGGCGGCACGACGGGATGGACCGTACGCACGACAAGGCCGTCCCGCTCCATCTGCCGTAGCGTCTGCGTGAGCATTTTCTGGCTAACGCCGGGCACGAGCCTGGACAGGCGCGTGAAACGGGTTTCGCCATGTTCGGCAAGGGCTTCCAGCACCAGCATGGTCCATTTGTCGGCGACCCGGGCGATCAGTTGATTGACCAGTTCCTCAACGCGCGGGTCGATCTCGTTTGGCGGAGCGCCAGCCAGGGAATGGGGGAGCTGGGGACGATCATCGCCGGGACGTTCGGGCGGGGGCATCTACGCTCTCTTTTTAGTAAGTATAAATCTTTTAGGTGCCTTCTTTCGTTTAGAGTGTAAGTAGCTAGGTTAACTGCGTCAATCGAACGATAGAGGACGCAGCATGCAGATCGGCGGCAACAACATACTCATCACCGGCGGCGGTTCGGGCATTGGCCGGGCGCTCGCTCATCGCTGGCGCGATCTCGGCAATCATGTGATTGTCGCCGGCCGGCGGCGCGAGGTCCTGGAAGAGACCATCCGGGGACGCGAGCGGATGAGCGCGGCCGAGGTCGACATCCAGGATCCGGCCTCGATTCAGGCTTTTGCCCGGCGCGTGATCGCGGAAAATCCTGAACTGAATATTCTGGTCAATAATGCGGGGGTGATGCGCTTCGAGGACCTGACCGGCCCGCGGGACCTTCACGACGCCGAGGAGACCATCGTCACAAATTTACTGGGTCCGATCCGCATGGCCGACGCCTTTGTCGATCATCTCAAGACCCGGCCGGGCGCCGCGATCATCAATGTGTCGTCGGGGCTGGCCTTTGTGCCGCTCAAACGCGCGCCGACCTATTCGGCGACAAAGGCGGCCATCCATTCCTATACGGTCGCCTTGCGCGAGCAGCTCAAGGGCCTTGTTGACGTGATCGAAATCGTTCCGCCCGCGGTGCAGACCGATCTGACCCCCGGCCAGGCGACTCGAGACGGCTATATGCCGCTCGAGGCTTTCGCCGATGAAGTCTTCAGTCTGCTTCAACGCCGGCCCACGCCGCCCGAAATTGGCGTGGAGCGCGTTCGGCCTCTTCGTTTCGCCGAGGCGGAGGGACGTTTCGAGGCGACCTTCGCAGCGCTGAGCGCGCACTGACAAAGCGCGGTTCGCGGCGTTACGACGCTTCCGCCGCCGCGAAAGCGAGCAGGACCGCGATTTCCGCGACCTGCTGCGCCGCGCCGGCGACATCGCCGGTCTGGCCGCCAATCTGGGCGCGGGCCAGAGCGCAAAGGCCAAGCACTGCGGTCGCGGCCAGCACGAGCGCCGCGAAGCAGGTCGAGACGCCATAGGCGCCCAGCGCGGGCAGGAAAGCCAGCGGCGGCGCGACCAGGAAGGCCGGGCGCAAGGCCGCGCCCGTATCGGCAGCCGCCCTTCCCGAACCGTCGGCGCGCGCTGGCGGCAGAAGGACCAGCGGGGCCAGACAGGCGCAACGCGAAACGGCGCCAGCGGCGATCAGGACCAGCAAGCCGCTATATGGCGACGGGGCCAGGGCCGCCAGCGCGCTGGCGCGCAGGCTGAAGCTCAGCACCAGCGCGCTCGCGCCAAAGGCGCCGATGCGGCTGTCTTTCATGATTTCGAGCTTTTGCTCGCGGGTGAAGCCGCCGCCAAAACCATCCGCGATATCGGCGAGGCCGTCCTCGTGCATGGCGCCCGTGACAAGCGCGCCAAAGCCAAGCGCGAGCAGGGCGGCGGCGGCCGCCGGCAGGCGCAGCCCCAGCGCGGCGACGAAAACCAGCCCGCCGACGAGGCCCAGCAAGACGCCCGCGAGCGGGGCCAGACGGAGGCTGCGGCGGAAGTCGCCCGATTCCATCGGGCCGGGGATCGGAACGCGGGAGAAAAAGCGCAAGGCGCCGACGAAATCGCTCAGCCAATCCATGTCCGGCCTCAACGATGCAGATTTTTCGCGGCCAACTCATCGAGATAGGCCTGCCATAATGTTTCGCGCCCTGCGCCGAGCGTGAACAAATATTCCCAGGTGAAGAAGCCGCTGTCGTGGCCGTCGTCGAAGATCAAGCGCGCGGCGTAGCGGCCCACCGGTTCGGCGCGCAGGATCCTGACGTTCTTCTTGCCGGAGACGGTAACCTTCTGGTCCGGTGAATGGCCCTGAACCTCGGCGCTCGGGCTGTTGACGCGCAGATATTCCGCTGGAAGCGCATAGGACTCGCCGCTTTCAAAGGCGACATGCAGCGTTTGGCCTTCGTCGGCGAGACGGATCGTCGTCGGCCAATGCGATTCGCTCGTCACCCAAGTTCTCCTTTCGCCGCGCTTGTTGCGCTATGCTCTGTATGCGCCGGAAAAAAAGCATATATAGAGGGAATGAGCCCGAACCTACTCGAAATCCCGTCTCATGCCGCTCGTGCCGCGCCCGCGTCGCGGGCGCTGGTCGATTCTTTCGCCCGGACGATTGATTATATACGGCTTTCCGTCACGGACCGCTGCGACTTTCGCTGCGTCTATTGCATGTCGGAGCATATGAATTTCCTGCCCAAGGCGGATCTTCTGACCCTTGAGGAGCTTGAGCGGCTTTCGGCGGCCTTTGTCGCGCGCGGCGTGCGGAAGATCAGGCTGACGGGCGGCGAGCCGCTGGTGCGGCGCAATGTCATGGAATTGTTTCGCGGCCTGTCGCGCCTGTTCGATCGCGGCCTGCAGGAACTGACGCTCACCACCAACGGCTCCCAGCTCGCGCGCTACGCCACGGAACTCGCGGATTGCGGCGTGCGCCGGGTCAATGTCTCGCTCGATACGCTCGACCCCGCGAAATTCCGCGCGCTCACCCGCTGGGGCGACATCGCGCAGGTTCTGAAGGGCGTCGACGCCGCGCAGCAGGCCGGTCTCAAGGTCAAGCTCAATTGCGTGGCGCTCAAGGGTGGCAATGAGGGCGAGTTTCTGCCTCTGGTCGAATGGGCGCATGGCCGGGGCATGGATGTTTCCTTCATCGAGGCCATGCCGCTCGGCGAAGACGCGGCCTATAATATCGAAAGTCTTTTGCCGCTCGACGCGGTGGCCGCAGCTTTGGCCGAGCGCCTCACGCTCACCCCCTCGACCCATGTCAGCGGCGGGCCGGCGCGCTATTTCGACGTCGCGGAAACGGGAGGCCGCGTCGGCTTCATCACGCCGCTGAGCCAGCATTTTTGCGACAGCTGCAACCGCATCCGCGTCACCTGCACCGGAACGCTCTATACCTGCCTCGGGCAGGAAGACCAGACCGACCTGCGCAGCCCGCTGCGGGCCTCGAAGGATGATTCCGCGCTGCACGCTGCACTCGACGACGCCATGCGCCGCAAGCCGCGCGGCCATGATTTCGTCGCGCAATGGGCTGGCGCGCTCGCTCCCTCTGCGCGACACATGAGCACGACCGGCGGCTGATTTTTTTTTCGCGCGACGTGTAACCATTCGCGGATCGATCCGTATGCCTTGTTGCAGGCCCCAGAGCGCCTGCGCGACGCGCTCCGTTCAGGGCGCGATTCCAGGGAGTTCGATCATGCAGATGAAAATCCTTTCCGGCGCCAGCCTTGCCGCAGCCGCCATCGCCCTCGCCGTTTCCGGCGCCGCCATGACGACGCAGGCGCAGGCCAAGAAGGCGCCGGTCCATTGCATGGGAATCAATTCCTGCAAGGGAACCAGCGCCTGCAAGACCGCCAGCAACGCCTGCAAGGGCCAGAATTCCTGCAAGGGCCAGGGCTTCCTGATCGAGAAATCCGCCGCCGCCTGCACGAAGCTCGGCGGCACGGTCGGCTGATTGCATTTTCGACCTCTCTCCGCGCCGCCCAGGCGCGGGGAGCAAAGGCTTTGCCGCGATGGAGAGCGCAATGACCGAGTGCGAAAAACTGGCTGACCGTGCACAGGGTTTCGGGCTTGGACTGCGGACCGTCTATTATCCCGACATTCTCGAAAGCCCGCAGCCGGTGGACTGGTTCGAGATCATTTCAGAAAATTTCATGGTTCCCGGCGGGCGCCCCCTCGCCATGCTCGACCGCATCCGCGCGGATTATCCGCTTCGCATGCATGGCGTGTCGCTGTCGCTCGCCTCGACCGATCCGCTCGATTTCGACTATCTGCGCGCGCTGAAAAAGCTGATTGCGCGGGTCGAGCCGGAGCTGGTGTCGGATCATCTCGCCTGGACCGGCGCCCATGGCCTGAACCTCCACGACCTTTTGCCGACGCCTTTGACGCAAGAGGCGCTCGATCATTGCGTCGAGCGCGCGGCGCGCGTGCAGGATTTTCTGGGCCGCCGCATCGCGCTGGAAAATCCCTCGACCTATGTTTCCTTCGCCGACGACGAGATGGGCGAGGCGGATTTTCTCGCTGAACTCGCGCGGCGCGCAGATTGCCTGCTGCTGCTCGACGTCAACAACGTCCATGTCTCGGCCTTCAACCACGGCTTCGACGCGAAAAACTATCTCGACCGCATCCCGAAGGAGCGAGTCGCGCAGATCCATGTTGCGGGCCATAGCGATTTGAAGACGCACAAGATCGACACCCATGATCATCCGGTTAGCGATGCGGTCTGGGAGCTTTTTTCCTATGTGCGCGAAAAATTTGGGCCGATTCCGGCGATGATCGAGCGCGACGACCGCTTCCCGCCCTTTTCCGAACTGCTCGACGAACTCGGGTTCATGCGGCGCCTGGCGGAAGCCGGGGAAAGGGTGGCGGCATGAAGCTCGCCGAACTGCAATCGCTGTTTCAGGCGAGCGTACTCGATGCCGAGCCGTCGCCGCACTTGTTGGCCCGGTTGAGGCCGCCGGGGCGCGCGGAGAGCGTCGCGGAGACTTTCGCGGTCTATCACGATGGCTTTCGACTGCGCATGACGGAATTTCTCGCCAATGATTATCCGGTGTTGCGTGCGGCGCTCGGCGAGTTGGCTTTCGGCGCGATGGCCGAAGCCTTTTGGCGCGCGCGGCCCTCGACCTTCCGCAACGCGCGCTGGTTCGGCGCGAGCTTGCCGGCGTTTCTGCGGACGGCGCCCCATTATTGCGCCGATTCCTTCATCTGCGGCGTGGCGGCGCTCGAGGCGGCGTTGGCGAAAAGCTTCGACGCCGAGGATGCTGAGGAGATTCCGATCTCGGCCCTGGCCGCGACCAGGGAAGAGGATTGGCCGCAGCTGCGCCTGGGTTTTCATCCCAGCGTCGTCGTGGTCGAAACCAGCCAGGCCGCGCTCGCCGCCTATGAGGCCGCTCAGACGGGCGAGGCCTCGCTTCAGTCCGGCGGCGCGGTTCGCCTGCTCGTCTGGCGGCGCGATCTGGATGTGAACTATCGCGTGCTGGAGGGCGGCGAAGATATGGCGCTCGTCGCAGCCTTTGACGGCGCGCCTTTTGGCGAAATCTGCTCGCTGCTGGCTTTCGCCAATCCGCAAAAGCCGGCGGAAGAACTCGCGATGGCGGCGGGAAATTATCTCGCCCGCTGGTTTGCCGACGGCATGATCGTGGCGGCCGCGACTGCGCCGGGGTGATTTCGGTTTGATTTGCCGCGATTGAAAAGCCCGCCGCGAGGTTTCGCGGCGGGCTTTGTTTTTAATGGCAGGGCGGTTCGCCAGGGCCGCCGCAATTGGGCCGGCCGGGATGAGGAGGCGCGGCGGGACGGGGCGCGGCAGCGGGAGGCGGAGGCGCGGGATGCGGCGCAGGCGGCGGTGGGGCCGCGCGCGGAGCCTGCGGCGGCGGGGCCGGAGGCGGCGGAGCAACGCGCGGGGGCGGTGGGGCCATGTGAGGCGGGGCCTGCGGAGGTGGCGGAGCCAAATGCGGCGCAGGCGGCGGTGGCGGCGCGACGCGCGGCTGGGGCGGCGGGGCCACGCGCGGGGCCTGCGGCGGCGCGATATGCGGCGCAGGCGCATGGGGCGCCGCTTGAGGCGGCGGTGGCGGGGCGGGCCGGGGGGCGGCCGGCGCGGCTGGACGAGGCGCGACTGGCGCGGGCGCGGCTTGCGGCGCGGGAGTCACATGCGGCGTCGGCGCGGCTGGAGCGGCTGGCGCGGCTGGAGCAGCCGGCGCGGCTGGACGAGGCGGGCGCGCGGCGCCGGGGGCGGCGGGAGCGACCGGAGCTGCGCCGGTCGGCGCGGCGGGGCCGCCGGGACGGGGCAGGGGCGCTCCACCCGGAGCGACGGGAGCGCCCGGGGCTGCGCCGGTTGGAGCGGCGGGGCCGCCGGGATGGGGCAAAGGCGCGCCACCGGGGGCTGCTGGAGCAACCGGGGCTGCGCCGGTTGGAGCGGCGGGACCGCCGGGATGGGGCAAAGGCGCGCCGCCCGGGGCGGCTGGAGCGCCCGGAGCTGCGCCGGTCGGAGCTGCGGGGCCGCCGGGACGGGGCAGGGGCGCTCCGCCCGGGGCGGCGGGAGCGACGGGGGCCGCGCCGGTCGGCGCTGCTGGCGCGGCGGGATGAGGTAAGGGCGCTCCGCCCGGGGCGGCGGGAGCGGTCGGGGCCGCGCCGATCGGCGCCGTTGGCGCGGCGGGACGAGGCAAGGGCGCGCCGCCGGGGGCTGCTGGAGCAACCGGGGCTGCGCCGGTTGGAGCGGCGGGGCCGCCGGGATGGGGCAAGGGCGCTCCGCCCGGGACTGCGGGAGCGCCCGGGGCTGCGCCGGTCGGCGCCACAGGCGCGCCAGGTTGGGGCAGGGGCGCTCCGCCGGGCGCCGCTGGTGCGCCGGGCGCGGCCGGAAGAGCGGGCCGCAGGCCGCCGGGTTGCGGAACCGGCGCTCCGGGCGCGCCAGGAACTGCGCCTCCCGGCGCGGGAGCGCCAGGAACAGGAACGCCCGGCGCCGGGGCCGATCCCGGCGCGACCTGCGCCCGGCGATTGAAATTATTGTAATAATCCTGCGCGGCGGGCACCTGCGTTTGGACGACCGTTGGCGCATGGAACAGGCCCATTTTCGCCGCCACGGCCGCGCCGACGAGCGGCGCGACGACCATCGGCAGCGGCAGCAATCCGGCATGGGGCGGCGGGGGCGGAGGCTCGTCCACGATCATGACCGGAGGCGGCAGATAGCCGATAGGGGGCGGGGGCGCCCAGTCCGGATCGTCAAATACGTAATAGGGGCGGCGGAAATAGACAGCCTCGTCGGGCAAGGGCGGCGGCACGTCGAATTCAACCACGTCGAATTGCTCCGGCGCGGCGAGCGGCGCGCGCAGATAGGCCAACCGCAGGCGCGCGTCCTCGGCGTGGGGACCGCGCGGATAGGCGCGCAGATAGCTCCAATAGGCGTTCGGCGAATTGGCGAGATAGGCCCGCCGCCAGGTGAGCGCCTCGCGGCGCAGCGCCAGCATGGCGCGCACGCGCGGCGCATAGCGCGAGTCCGGATAGGCCGCGAGGAAATCGCGATAGCCCTGGATCGTGTCGCGTTCGAGCGTGGCGGCGAAGGCGTCCTCGACCGGATATTCGCGGATGGGTCGCGCCTGCAACCGTGTATAGGCCTCGGCGGCGACCGGCGGCGGCGCGTCCGGCGCGCGGGCGATCAGAGCGGGAGCGGCGGCGAGCTTCGATTCGTCCCACGGAATGACCGCGCCCTTGGTGACCTCGGAAACGCGCATGCGGGTCTGGGCGAATGCCTCGTCGATCGGCAGGCCGGGCTGGCGCAAGGCTTCGGCCAGCGCCTGGGCGTAGATTCCATAGGCGCCGGTCTCGTTCGGCGCGACCGAGCCGGGCGCGGCGTTGAAGGCGTAAAGCCCGCCCGGGCCGGGTTCGACCAGAGCGAGGCCGCCCGCCAGAGGCTCTCCGGTCTGGGCGAAGGAATTGATCCGCGCGGCGTCGAGCACGACCACGCGCGCCTTGAGCGGCAATTGCGCGAGCGGCTGGAGGTAATCGCTCAGCCGCACCGCCTCAAGCGGAACGTTGGCCGCGCGCGGAATCGCCGCCTCGACGGGGGCGATATAATTCTCGCCGGCATATTGCAGGCCACGACCGGAAATATAAACGAAGGCGATGGCGTCCGGCCCTGCGGCGGCGGCCTTGTCGACGAATTCGCGCAGCGCTTTGCGCAGCCCGTCCTGATCGAGATCGGCGGCGCCGGCGACGTCGAAGCCCGCGCGTTGCAGCGTGTCGGCGATGAGGCCGGCGTCATTGGCGGCGGAAGACAGCGGGCCGGTCTTGTAAGCGGCCTCGCCGACGACCAGCGCGATGCGCGGCGAAACGCCGGGCGCCGGTTGCGCCGAGCCCAAAGGCGCTCGCACAAGGATCGCGCCGATGAAAAACACGCCGGCGGCGATCCGTAACGTCGATTTTTTGGGCCTGAGCCTCATCTTGCTTTTCCTCCGCCACCCGGTCGACCGGTTGCGCGAACAGAATGCGCGCCCGTGGCGAAGTTATGACGCGCCCATGCGGGTGAACGCCAACTGAATGCAACGAGACGGATTCAAAAACGCGAAATTGGTCTCATCGCTGGACGATCACCTTGGCGCCAATGTGGACGCGGTCATAGAGATCGACCACGTCGTTGTTAGTCATGCGGATGCAGCCCGAGGACACCGCCTGGCCGATGGTGTCGGGCTCGTTGGAGCCGTGAATGCGGTAAAGCGTGCCGCCGATATAAATGGCGCGCGCGCCGAGCGGATTTCCGATGCCGCCGGGCATGTGGCGCGGCAGGTCGGGACGGCGGCGGATCATTTGCGCGGGCGGCGTCCAGTCCGGCCACTCGCGCTTGTTGGTGACGTGGTGCACGCCGCCCCATTCGAAGCCGGGACGCCCGACGCCGACGCCATAGCGCAGGGCCCGGCCGTCGCCGAGGACGTAATAGAGCCGGCGCTCGCGCGTCGAGACGACGACGGTGCCGGGCCTCTCGGCGCCGCGATAGGCGACGACCTCGCGCCCGATGGGCGAGGCGAAGGGCCGCCCCTCGCCTTGGCCTGGCTCCCCCGAGAGAAAATCGAAAATAAAGGCGCGGGCCGGCGTCGCGGCTGTCAGCGATAGGCCGGCGAGGAGCAGAAATTTCGCCGCATTGGCGAGGAAAGACGGGCGGGACGGCATGCGCGCTCCTGATCTGCGAAGCTTGTGTGCCCTTTAACGCGGCGAGTCGCGGCAGGGATGCAGCGATTAAGCGCAAAAAGCGGAAAATCTTCAATCGGGAAATAGGTAGTTTCGTCGGGCTGCCGCCTTGACGCGGCGGCGCGGGTTTTCTAAACAGGGCCTCCGACGTCAAGACGTCCGGGCGATTAGCTCAGCGGGAGAGCACACCCTTCACACGGGTGGGGTCATAGGTTCGATCCCTATATCGCCCACCATCGCTTCCCAAGATGCTGATTTAACAACAGTTTCAGCCATAGACGCACAAGGCTTGCGACTCCGGCGGCCCTTTGCAAAACGGGCTTATCTTTAGGGGGTGAGGATAGCCTTCGAAAGGTATCGACTCCGCGTCGCGTGTAAATCGGCGTCGACCTTCATCGGTTCGCATCGGTCGCTCGACTACGCTCAATTGGATGGCTCGCCAGGCCCGCCAAAATGCTTCCGCAGAGGTTACGCCCATGTTTTAATATGGGGACGATATCTGCGATGAACGCGCAATGATCCTTTGCTCCTGCAATATGCTCACCGACCGGGACGTAATGGCGAGCGCCAAGCCCTGTGGGCGCCGCGCTGACCGGGCGCGCGACGTGTTCCACAGCAAGGGCTGCCAGCCCAAATGTGGCCGCTGCATCAAAAACATTCACGCCATGTGCAACCGCGAATGCGCCAAGCTCGCCGTCTCCCTCTCTCCCCCCTACGGGGGCGGGGACTCGCTATCGCCACCGAATGACGCGCGTGCCTTAGACCTTGCCTCGAGCGATCAATCCGCCCGCTCAACTGTTCAGGATTTCGTCCATCCGGACATCAAGGCTGGATTTTAATGCAAGCTGAGAATGTATGCGATAATGTCATCCCGCTGTTTGTCCGCGAGCATGAACATCGGCATCCCCGCATGCGGCGTCGTTAGAGCCACCAATAACGCGGTCCGCGTCATTCCGGGGGTGGCGGCAAGTTTGACGAATGTCGGCGCTTGCGCGTTGGGGGATCGATCCTGTCCGACGACCGTCGCGTGACATTCCGCGCAAACCTGTTGCGCTACGGCGAGGCCTTCCTTTGGCTCGCCTACAGCTTGGGCGTTGGCGCTGCTAACTGCGGCAGCGAGTGTCAGAGCGATTGCAAAACAAGATGTGAACTTCGTCACGGGTTAGCTCCCACCGTTTACGGCACAGAGGCATCGCCGCCAAGCAGCGGATACACTCGGGACACAATCGACCCCAAACAGACCAGTACCACCAGCAGTTTGAGAAGCTGCGCCAGCCGCGCTTCGGTGCAGAATTTATCGATGACCCAGAACAAGATCGCGCCAACGACGACGGTAATCAGGATGCCAATTACAAGCGTGATCACAATGATCTCCTCCTGTCACAGCGGCAATATTTTCAAGACTACCATTGCCCCGGTCTATTGACGAGCTAAGGATTGATCAGAAGCGAAATAGCGTCGAGGCGCGTGACCACGATTAAGGGTGGGTCATCTATCTATTTCGCGTGTGAAGCTGCGGCCAGCGGAATGTGTTGTCCTTGGTTGGACGCCGAAACGAGAATCGAACCGGATGCGCGGTTTCACGACGACATTTCGCGGTTCGTTGATGAAATTGGCGACCGTCTCGTAATTGCCACTTGATGTCTCGGACTGGGTCATAGGAGACGGCGCGCGCCGAAGCGTTTAAAGGAGGAGGGCATCAAGAGCTTTTTCGAAGGCGCAGCGGAGAACGGCGCGCTGCATTAGGGGCCAGCCTCGTCTCCGTGCTATCAAACCGCCGCCCAACTGCTGAGGATTTTGCCGATGCCAGAACCAAAGCTCATCGACTCCCCGCTTTCGCGCACCGTTGAAGAAGACGGTGAGAAGGTCGAAATTTTCATTTATCGTCTCGAAGATGCGGAATGGGCGCTTGAGATTGTCGCCAGCGACGGTTGCTCTACAGTTTGGGAAGAGCCGTTTGCGTCTGATGAAGAAGCCCTCGCCGAAGCATTGAGCGCCATCAAGGACGAAGGCATCAAAAGCTTTTCGGAAGGTGGGGTGGCGAAGAGCGCGATGCATTAGAACGCGACTGGTCGAGCGCCCGCCTTCCAGAATTCCTCGATCTCGGCATTCTCGGTCCAGAGTGGCGATGGCGGGAGATAGGAAGTCGGCAGTAATTTCACTTTCCGGCTGCGGCCCCCGCCGCCCCGACCCTCGCATTCCCTATTCAGCCAAGATCGCCTGGGTCCTGGCATGATCTCCTTGATCCGATAGACGGTCGGTGTGGACCACCCATCGTCTTCGAGATGACTGACGGGCCAGCGATGCGAATGATCCTTATATCGCCGACCATTTTCCCCGGCGACCCATTTCCCATCAGCGTTTTGATCCGGGACGCTCAAGCGCCCAGCGCTCGTCGCCCAAGCATCCCGCGCTCAATAAAACTCCGCCGCAGCCGCGGCCAGTTCGGAGAAATGCGATATGATCCGGTCGGGGCCATATTCGATCACCGGGCGGTCGGTATAGCCGAAATCCACCGCGATGGAGGGCACGCCCGCCGCGCGCGCGGTGGCGATGTCGGTTTTGGAATCGCCGATCATGATGGCGCGGCCGGGCGCGCCGCCGGCGGCCTCGATGGTGCGCAGCAGGGGCGTCGGGTCCGGCTTGGCGACGCCAAAAGTGTCCTGGCCGCAGATGAAAGCGAAGCGGTCGGCGATGCCGAGCTTTTCCAGCAACAGCTTGGCCGGACGCTCGATCTTGTTGGTGCAGACCGCGAAAAAGCCGCCGCGCGCGGCCAGCGCGTCGAGCGCCTCGACCACGCCCGGATAGAGCCGGCTGTCGTCGGCAATGCGCGTTTCATAATGCGCGAGAAACCGCTGAAACATGTCTTCCAGCCGTTGCGGCGACACGGTCTCGTCCTGCGCCGCAAGGGCGCGCACGATCAGGGCGCGCGCTCCGGCGCCGAGCAGAGAGCGGGCGTCGTCCAGCGGCGTGGCGGCGAAGCCCTCCTGAACCATGATGTAATCCAGCGTTCCCATGAGATCGCCGGCCGTATCGGCCAGGGTGCCGTCGAGATCGAACACGTGAAGCATGCTGTCGTACGTCGGGACCATGCAATTTCTCCTGTCGCAAGGCAGGGCTATAATGGCTCAGGCTCGCGATGTCATGGCCAAAGGCTCGCCGGGGGGCCAACATGATAGATTCCTGAGAGGGACAAGGTGATTCGCCCGTCGCGGCGAATGATGGGGAAGGGAAAGACGATGCTGCGTTGGATGCTTCCGCTCTTGCTCGCGACGACGGGCGCCGCGCAGGCCGCGAGTTACGATTTTCTCGCCGCGCCGCAGGTCGATCTCAACCGCGTCTATCGCATCGACAAGGCCACGGGCGAGGTCGGCGCCTGCCAATATGGCCTCAAGGACGGCGGCTCGGTCGGCGTTACGCTCTGCTACCCGCCCGGCGAAGGCGCGGGCGCGCAGCCGCCGAGCGAATATGGCCTGATCGCCTCGCGCCATGAAAAAGAGGGCGGCGTGTTCCGGGTCGACCAGCGCACCGGCGCCATGTCGATCTGTTACGTGCTCAATGAGACCGTAGTCTGCACGCCGCAGGCCAAATGATGGATGCGCTGACGCTTTTTGGCCTGTTCGCGGTCAGCGCCATGCTTATCTTCTATGCGCTGGAGCCGCGCGGGGCGATCTATATTCTGGGCTTCGCCGCTGCTTGCGCGCTCGGGTCGGCCTATGGCTTTCTGCAGGGCGCGTGGCCGTTCGGACTTGTCGAGGGGATCTGGTCCGTGGTGGCGCTGCGGCGTTACCTTCAGGCCCGGAAAGGAGCGGAAAATGCAGCTCAATGATCCGACCCTGCTGAAGACGCAAATGCTGCTCGGCGGCGTTTTTCGCGGCGCGGGCGAGATCGCGATCAGGAACCCCGCCACCGGCGTCTTGCTCGCGCAGGTTCCGAACGGCGGCGCGGCTGAGGCGACCGAGGCGGTCGAGATCGCGGCCCGCGCGCAAAAGATCTGGGCGGCGCTGACCGCCAAGCAGCGCGGCGCGGTGTTGCGAAAATGGTTCGACCTGATCCTCGCCGCGCGCGAGGATCTCGCGCTCATCATGACCAGCGAACAAGGCAAGCCGCTGGCCGAGGCGCGCGGCGAGATCGACTATGCCGCGAGCTTCATCGAATTCTACGCCGAAGAGGCCAAGCGCATCTATGGCGAGACCATTCCCTCGCCCTGGCCGGACGCGCGGATTCTCACCCTGCGCCAGCCGATCGGCGTGATGACGGCGATCACGCCGTGGAATTTCCCCGCTGCCATGATCACGCGCAAATGCGCCCCGGCTCTGGCGGCGGGTTGCGCCTGCGTGGTCAAGCCCGCGCTCGAGACGCCGCTGACGGCGCTGGCTTTGGGAGAACTGGCGGTCCGCGCGGGCCTGCCGCCGGGCGTGCTCAATATCGTCACCGGCGACGCTACGGCGATCGGCAAGGTGTTCTGCGAACATCCGGCGGTGCGCTTCGTCGGCTTCACCGGATCGACGCCGGTTGGCAAGCTGTTGATGCGGCAGGCGGCTTCGGGCGTTAAGAAGGTCGGGCTGGAGCTGGGCGGCAATGCGCCCTTCATCGTGTTCGAGGACGCCGATCTCGACGCGGCGGTCGCGGGCGCGATGGTGTCGAAATACCGCAATATGGGCCAGACTTGCGTCTGCGCCAATCGGATTTATGTGCAGGAAGGCGTCTACGACGCCTTCGCGGCGAAGCTGGCCGAGGCGGTGAGCAGGCTGAAGGTCGGCGACGGCGTGGCGGAGGGCGTGCAGCAGGGGCCGCTGATCACGCTCAAGGCGCTCGACAAGGTCGAAGCTCATATCGCCGATGCGCTGTCCAAGGGCGCGCGGGTCCTGATCGGCGGCCATCGGCATGAGCTTGGCGGCAATTTCTTCCAGCCGACGGTGCTGGCCGATGTGACCGCTGAAATGGCCGTCGCGCGGGAAGAAACCTTCGGGCCGGTCGCGCCTCTGTTCCGTTTCAAGGACGAGGCGGATGTGATCGCACAGGCCAACGCCACCCAATATGGCCTCGCCGCCTATTTCTATGCGCGCGATCTCGGCCGGGTCTTCCGCGTCGCGGAGGCGCTGGAATATGGCATGGTCGCGGTCAATTCCGGCATCCTCTCAACCGAAGTCGCGCCCTTCGGCGGCGTGAAGGAGTCGGGCGTCGGCCGCGAGGGTTCACGCCACGGGATCGAGGAATTCGTCGAGATCAAATATGTGCTGCTGGGGGGGCTGGGGGCATGAGCGCCGGATGGCATTATGCCGAGAACGGGAGCGTGATCGGTCCGGTGAGCGCCGCCGAAATCCGCAAGCGTATCCTTCTGACGACCGGCCTGCCGCATTTCGTCTGGAAGGCGGGAATGCCGGATTGGGTCGAGGCGCGGAACGTCGCGGAATTCGCGCATATCTTCGCGGTGGACGCGGTCTCGCCGCGCGATGGCGCCGCTGGCTGGAAACGAGTTGTGGTTTCGCCGGCCAAGCGCGCGGAGCTGGCGCGACGCGCGCGGCATGAGCTCTATGAATTCCTGGCGATTGCGGCCTATCTCTGGGTCTGTTTCGGCGCGCTTGTCCTCTATAAGGCGACTGTATTGCGCAGCGTTGGGGTCGAATTCGCGCCCATTGGCCTGGCGGTCGTCAAGGCGCTGATTTCGGCCAAGTTCATCATGCTGCTTGAGGCTCTCAAGCTTGGCGGGCGCGGGAAGCGCGAGGGCGTCCCCTTCGCGGCGATTTTGCGAAAATCATCCGTCTTCACCGTTTTCCTGATCGTTCTGACAGTGATCGAGGAATTGATAGTCGGCCATCTGCACGGCAAGGAGCGCGGCGAGATTCTGGCGGAAATGGCTGGCGGGACGTTGCCGCAGGCTCTGAGCGTCGGCCTGTTGATCTTCCTGATCATGATCCCTTATTTCGCCTATCGGGAATCGGGCGTCAGCCTCTGGAAGGCCTCCGAAAGCTGAGCCATGCCGGAACCGCGTCCGCTTAAACAATCGCGTCCGCTCACACGATCTTCGTGCGCACCTCGCCCACGTCCGCGATTTCGCCGACCAGGACATCGCCCCGCTCCAACGGACCGACGCCCGACGGCGTGCCCGTAAAAATCAGGTCGCCCGGCGCCAAAGCGACATAGGTCGAGAGCGCGGCGATGATTTCGGGCACGGACCAGATCAGGTCGGAAAGATCGCCGTCCTGGGTCACTTTTCCATTGACCTTGAGAACAATGCGTCCGGCCTTGGGGTGGCCGATCTGCGCCGCCGGCTGGATGAGGCCGAGCGGGGCGGAAAAGTCGAAGCCCTTGCTCATGTCCCAGGGCTTGCGGTTTTCGCGCGCCTGCGCCTGAAGATCGCGCCGCGTCAGGTCGAGTCCGGCGGCATAGCCGAAGATATGCGCGAGCGCCTCGTCGGCGGGAATTTGCGCGCCGCCGGTCCCGATCGCGACGACCAGCTCGATCTCGTGGTGGAGATTATGGGTCAGGCTGGGGTAGGGCGCATCGGCTCCGTCGATGACGAGCGAATCCGCGGGCTTGGTGAAGAAGAATGGCGGCTCGCGCGTCGGGTCTCCTCCCATTTCGCGGGCATGGGCGGCATAGTTCTGGCCGACGCAGAAAATGCGCCGCACCGGAAACAGTTTTTCGCCCGCGACTGGGGCCGCGGCCCGTGGCGGCGCGGCAAAGACATATTCGCTCATGTTTTCCTCCGAGGAATCATTCGGCCGGTTGCGGGACCGGCTCGGCCGGCGCCTCGACGATCGGCAGGTTGAGCAGGGCCGAGATCACCCCCAGCGCGATGGAGAGCAGCCAGACCGGCTGATAGGTCCCGAAACTTTCACGAAACCAGCCGCCGAGCAACACGCCAAGAAAGCCTCCGACCTGATGCGAGAAAAAGGCGAAACCGTAAAGCATCGACATGTTTCGCGCGCCGAACATCTGGCCGATCAGCGAGGAGGTCGGCGGCACGGTCGATAGCCAGAGCAGTCCAGTGACGGCGCCGAACAGCAGCGCGGACGTCGGGCTGGGAGGCAGGGCGATGAAGATGGCGGTGGCCACGGCGCGGGAGAGATAGATCGCCGAGAGGATGAATCGGCGCGGGATCCACATGCCGAGCCAGCCCGACAGCAGCGAGCCGAAAATATTGAAGGCGCCGACGAGCGCGATGGCCCAATAGCCGACCACCGGCGAGAGGCCGCTTTCCACGATATAGCGCTGGAAATGGACGGTGATGAAGGCGAGCTGAAAGCCGCAGGTGAAGAAGCCGAGCACCAGCAGCACATAGGAGTTATGCTTCAAGGCATGGCGGAAGGTCGCGCCCTGGCTTGCCTGCGGCGTGAAGGCGGCGGGCGGGCTGGCCAGGGCTAGCGACAGCGGCACGATCGGCAGGATCAGGGCCGCGAAAGCCAGGGACGCGCCTTCCCAGCCGAAACGCTCGATCAGCGCGCCGGCGAGCGGCGAAAACAGGAACTGGCCGAACGAGCCTGCGGCCGTCGCGGCGCCGAAGGCGTAGCTCAGCCGCTCGGGAGGCAGCAGCTTGGCGAAGGAGCCCAGCACCAGATTGAACGAGGCGCCGGAAAGGCCAAAGCCGATCAGTACGCCGGCGCCGAGTTCGAAGCCCAGCGACGAATTGGCCTGGGCCATCAGGGCGAGCCCGGCGGCATAGAGCAAGGCGCCCGCGATCAGCACATATTTCGAGCCATAGCGGTCGGCGAGCGCGCCGGCGAAGGGCTGGCCGACGCCCCACAGCAGGTTCTGAGCGGCGAGCGCGAAGGAGAAGGCCTCAGTTCCCCAGGGGCGCGAGGCGAATACCGGCAGCTGGAAGGCGCCCATCACCGAGCGCGGGCCAAAGGAGAGCATGGCGACGAGACAGCCCGCCAGCACGATGGCGACCGCCGACAGTCCGGATGATTTGCTTTGCGCCCCAGCCTGGCTCAACTTTAACGCTCCATCTTGGCGTCCTGCGCCGCGCTTCCTGTCGGAAAACTAGCATGACGCGCGCGAGCCGTCCTTGTGGCCATGCAAGTGGGTCTCGGCGGATTTGTCGAGCATTTGCCTCAGCCAAAAGGTCATAGAACAGTCGCGGCTCTGGAGTGATATGTCTTTCCCGCCCGAGGATTCTCATGCGCCTGCTCAGCCTGATTTTCGCCCCGCGCCATTTCGCTTTGCTTCTCAGCGCCCTGTTTTTCGTCTGGGCGCTCGCCGCCATGGCGCTTCACCCGGAGCGCGCCCATCTGCTGGCGATTCCGCTGGCGATCTTCGGCGGCCTGACCGTGGTCGGATTGGGCGATCTGTTCCAGAAGCGCCATTCGGTGCTGCGCAATTATCCGATCCTCGCCCATCTGCGCTTCATCCTCGAAGAGATCCGCCCCGAGATGCGGCAATATTTCTTCGAGAGCGAGACCGACGGCGCGCCCTTCAGTCGCGACCGCCGCGCGGTGGTCTATCAACGCGCCAAGATGCAGCTCGACAAGCGGCCGTTCGGCACGCAATTGTCGGTCTATTCCGACGGCTTCGAATGGATGCTGCATTCGCTCAGCCCCCGGCCGATGGCGACCGAGCCTTTCCGCATCACGATCGGCGGCCCGGGTTGCCGGCAGCCCTATTCGGCCTCGGTGCTCAACATTTCCGCGATGAGCTTCGGCGCCCTCAGCGCCAACGCCATCCGGGCGCTCAACGGCGGCGCCAAGAGGGGCGGCTTCGCCCATGACACCGGCGAGGGCGGCTTCTCGCCCTATCACGCCGAAAATGGCGGCGACGTGATCTGGGAGATCGGCTCCGGCTATTTCGGCTGCCGCACGCCGGCGGGCCGCTTCTCGCCGGAGAAATTCGCCGAGGCCGCGCGCAATCCGCAGATCAGGATGATCGAGATCAAGCTGAGCCAAGGCGCCAAGCCCGGCCATGGCGGCGTGCTGCCGGCGGCCAAGGTCACGCCGGAAATTTCGGCCATTCGCGGCGTGCCCATGGGTCAGGACTGCATTTCGCCGCCCGGCCACAGCGCCTTTTCGACGCCGCTGGAGCTGATGGCCTTCATCAGCCAGCTGCGGGAGCTTTCCGGCGGCAAGCCGGTGGGGATCAAATTCTGCCTTGGCCAGCCGGTGGAGTTCCTTGCGATCTGCAAGGCGATGCTGGAGAGCGGGACGGGGCCCGATTTCATCGTGGTGGACGGCAAGGAAGGCGGCACCGGCGCCGCCCCCATGGAATTCATGGATCATCTCGGCACGCCGATGCGCGAGGGGCTGACCTTCGTGCATGACGCGCTGGTCGGCGCCGGCCTGCGCGGCAAGGTCAAGATAGGCAGTTCCGGCAAGATCCTCACCGCCTTCGACATGGCGCGCGCCATGGCGCTCGGCGCCGATTGGTGCAACAGCGCGCGCGGCTTCATGTTCGCGCTTGGATGCATCCAGTCGCTGTCCTGCCACACGGACGCCTGCCCCACGGGCGTGGCGACGCAGGACGCCTGGCGTGGACGCGCCATCCATGTCCCGGACAAGACCGAGCGCGTCGCCAATTTCCATCGCGCGACCCTGCATTGCCTCGCGGAGCTGACGGCCGCGGCGGGTCTGGACCATCCGCGCCAGTTCGAGCTGGATCTATTCCGCCGACGCATTTCCGAAAGCACGGTGGTCAGCTTCGCCGATCTCTATCCGCCACTGGAAGAGGGCGAGCTGCTGCGCGGCGCGCGCGATCAACGTCTCGCGGCGCTCTGGGCCAGGGCCAGCGCGCATTATTTCTCGCCGCCGCGCACGGTTTCGTAAATCAGCGTTTTTCGCGCAGGGCCGAGGCGATCCGGGGATCGAGCGGCGGTTCTGTCGCCAGGGGTTTGGGCGGCGGCGCGCGATAGAGGCGATCGAGATTGCGCTGCAGGAACCCCATGGCGGCGTTCTTGAGCACTGCGGCCGCCACGAGCGTCAGGGCGGAGCCTGCGCCGGCGACGATCAGCATGAGATTGAAGCGCATCGGCCCTGTCGTGTCGTGAAACGCCGGAAGGCGCTCGCCGACGAAATGCAGCGCGAGGCAGATTCCGGCAATTCCGACCACGCCATTCAGCGCCTTGCCGAAGCCGCGCTCGCGCAGAACGAAGTCGGTCAGGGTGCCGAAAAAGAGAGCGTAGCCAATGAGGCTATAGGCGAACAGGTCGCGGCGGTCGCCGGTCACGTCGCGAAAGCCGATCCAGTCCACCAGATTGTCGACGATCGGCAGCGATGAGCCCTCGCCAAAACCGCGCGCCAGCGCCGGATCGCCGCTCAGGGCGGCCAGCGCCGCGCCCGCGAGCAAGGGCGCGAGGGGCAAGGACGCGAAGGGCAAGGACGCGAGGGGAAGGAGCGATCTTTTCTGCATGTCCGCGTCTCTTTTGCGCCGGCATTTGGCGCAGTGCGCGATTTTATCGGTCGCGCCTTGAGACTTCGTAAAAAGAAAGGGGAGGTTTTGGCCGGCTCCCCTTTTTTGCGTCACATATTGGGATAATTCGGTCCGCCGCCGCCTTCGGGGGTGGTCCATGTGATGTTCTGGGCGGGGTCCTTGATGTCGCAGGTTTTGCAATGGACGCAATTCTGCGCGTTGATGACGAAGCGCGGGTCCTTCTTCGCCGCCTCGTCGCCATAGAGCACTTCATAGACGCCCGCCGGGCAATAGAGCCGCGCCGGCTCGCCATAGACGGGAAGATTCACCGAGGTCGGGATTGACGGGTCCGCCAGCTTCAGGTGGACCGGCTGGTCTTCCTCGTGATTGGTGTTGGACATGAACACCGACGACAGCTTGTCGAAGGAGATGACGCCGTCAGGCTTGGGATAGACGATCGGCTTGACCGCGCTCAGCGGCTTGAGCGTGGCGTAATCCGGCTTGCCGTGCTTCAGCGTGCCGAACAAGGTCAGGCCAAGCGTGTTGTTGAGCCACATGTCGACGCCGCCGAGCGGAATGCCGAGGAAGGTGCCGAGCTTCGACCACAGGGGCTTGACGTTGCGCACGTTCTTGAGGTCGGCGCCGATCGGCCCGGAGCGCCAACCGGCCTCATAATCGGCCAGTTCGTCATGGCCGCGGCCCGCTGCGAGCGCCCTGGCCGCCGCTTCCGCCGCCTCCATTCCCGACAGCACCGCATTATGCGAGCCTTTTATGCGCGGGACATTCATAAATCCGGCCGAGCAGCCAATCAGCGCGCCGCCGGGGAAGGCAAGTTTCGGTACGGATTGCCAGCCGCCTTCAGTGAGCGCGCGGGCGCCATAGGCCAGCCGCTTGCCGCCCTCAAAGGTCTCGCGCACCATCGGATGGGTCTTGAAGCGCTGGAACTCGTCGAAGGGCGACAGCGTCGGGTTCTTGTAGTTCAGATGGATCACGAAGCCGACGACGACCTGGTTGTCCTCGATATGATAGAGGAAGGAGCCGCCGCCAGTGTCCGACGAAAGCGGCCAGCCGAAGGAATGCTGCACCAGGCCCGGCTGGTGTTTGGCCGGATCGATCCGCCACAGCTCCTTGATTCCGATGCCGTATTTTTGCGGCTCGCGGTCGGCGTCGAGACCGAATTTGGCGATGATCTCTTTGCTGAGCGACCCGCGCGCACCCTCGGCGAACAGCGTGTACTTGCCGCGCAATTCCATGCCGCGCGTAAAGGAGTCCTTGGGCTGGCCGTCGCGACCGACGCCCATGTCGCCGGTGGCGATGCCGAGCACTTCGCCCTTGTCGCTATAAAGCACTTCCGTCGCGGCGAAGCCGGGATAGATTTCGACGCCGAGTTCTTCGGCCTTGGCGCCGAGGAAGCGGCAGACATTGCCGAGCGAGCCGACGAAATTGCCGTGATTGTTCATCAGCGGCGGCATGACGAAATTGGGCAGGCGGATTCCGCCGGACGGGCCGAGGTAATAGAAGCGGTCTTCCGTCACCTGCACCTTCAGCGGACAGTCGGCGTCCTCGCGCCAGCCCGGCAGCAGCTTGTCGAGGCCGATGGGATCGATCACGGCGCCGGACAGGATATGGGCGCCGACTTCCGAGCCCTTTTCGACCACCACAACCGAAAGCTCCGGATTGACCTGCTTCAGGCGGATCGCAGCCGAAAGACCCGAGGGGCCCGCGCCAACGATCACAACGTCATAATCCATCGCCTCGCGGGGATCTAACTCGACTTCGCTCATCTGAGTCTCCAGAACGGCGCCGGATCCGCGCTCCGGCAAAACTGTGCTTGCATTCTTCTTAACGCGCCTGTCGGCGCTGTCCACAGGGCAAACGGCAAATATCGTCAAATAGTTTATATATGAACTATTGCGATGGCAAGCGCTGAAAGTTACAAGGGACGATGATCGACGCCAGCGCCATGGATCGGGGGACATTAGCCGCAGTTTTGCGCTGGTATGCCGATATGGGCGTGGACTGCGCCCTTGGCGAGGCGCCGGTCGATCGTTTCGCGCTCTCGCTCCGGCCGGCGCCGGAGCCGGTCGCGGCGATTGAAGCGGAAGCAGCTTTGCCGCCCGAGGCGAGCGATTTTGCGCCCTTCGAAGCCGCCCGGCGTCCCACGCCGGCGGCTCCGCCCTCGGCGCGCGCGCCTGTCGTTCCTCCTCCGCCGCGTCCTTCGTTTGCGCCTGCCGCCGCGCTGTCCCATGATTCCGCCGCCGCCAGCGCGCGGGAACAGGCGGAGAGCGCCCAAAGCCTCGAAGAATTGCGCGAGAGGCTCGCGGCCTTCGACGGTTGCGCTTTGAAGAACTCGGCGACGCAATTGGTCTTCGCCGATGGCGCGCCGGACGCCCGAATCATGATCGTGGGCGAGGGGCCGGGTGCGGACGAGGATCGCATCGGCCGTCCCTTCGTCGGACGCGCGGGGCAATTGCTGGACAAGATGCTGGCGGCCATCGGCCTTGACCGAACCAAGGTCTATATCGCCAATGTCGTGCCATGGCGGCCACCCGGCAACCGCGCGCCGACCCCGCAGGAACTGGCTTTGTGCCTGCCCTTCATTCGCCGCCAGATCGAGCTGGTCGCGCCGGATTTCCTTGTCCCGCTCGGCGCCTCGGCGGCCCAGACCCTGCTCGGCGAAAAAGAGGGGATCATGCGGCTGCGCGGTCATTGGCGCGACTATCCTTGTGGCGACAAGGTCATCCGCGCTCTGCCGATGCTGCACCCCGCCTATCTTTTGCGCGCGCCCATGAAAAAGGCGCAGGCCTGGCGCGATCTCCGCGCGCTGAAGCACGCGCTCGACAAGGCGGGCCTTAGCTGATGGCGGCCCATTTTGAACTGGAGGCCGAACTGATCCGGCAGGGGCTCTGGCCTGTGGCGGGAATTGACGAGGTCGGGCGCGGCCCGCTCGCCGGTCCGGTCTGCGTCTCGGCGGTCATTCTCGACGCCGACAATCCGATCGAGGGCCTCGATGATTCCAAGAAACTTTCGCAACAGCGGCGCGAGGCGCTTTACGAAGAGATTCTTTTGCGCGCGCTTGCGGTCTCGGTAACGTTGGCGCCGGCGGCGGAGATCGACGCGCTGAACATTCGGGGCGCGACCCTGGCCTGCATGAGCCGCGCCGCGCGCGGACTCGCGGTCGCGCCGCGTTTCGCGCTGGTCGATGGCCGCGACCTGCCGTCCTTGCCCTGTCCGGCGCGGGCCGTCATCAAAGGCGACGCGATCAGCATGTCGATCGCCGCCGCCTCGATCGTCGCCAAGGTCACGCGCGACCGCCTGATGGCGCGTCTCGACGCGCTGAATCCGGGCTATGGCTTCGCGAGTCACGCCGGCTATCCGACGCCAGCGCATTTTGAGGCGCTGACGACGCTCGGACCTTGCCCGGACCATCGGCGCTCCTATGCCCCGGTGCGGGCGGCGGCGAAAGATGAGAGCCGTTAATCCGGGCGCGACAGCCGCTTCAACCGGCGTCAGGCGGTTTTTGCTGCGCACAAAACCCGGGCTAGCGCCATCAGCGGGAAGTAATGGCAATAGAGGCCGTAGCGCAGCATGAAGGCGCGCGACAGCTCCGGCCCCTGCTGCAGTCGTTCCGAGAGTAGCGGATCGTTCAGCTTGATGGTCTGGCCGACGCCATAGCCGGGGAAGCCGGTTCCCGTGAACTCCGGCTCAGGCCAGGTTCCCTCGCTCTGGCGCTCGATCAGGAATTGGCAGCCGCGGGCGATCGCGTCCTGATCCTGCGGGCGATTGGCGGCGACAAGCCCCATCAAGGCCCAGGCGGTCTGCGAGGCGGTGGCGGTCCCGCGTCCGGCGCTCTCCGCCTGCATATAGGAGGCGCAGCTTTCGCCCCAGCCGCCGTGATTCTGCTGGCGGGATTTTAGCCAGTCGCAGGCGCGGCCGATCGCGGACTGACCCATGTCCTCGCCAGCGGCGGCGAGCGCCGGCAGCACTGCGCCGATCCCATAGATATAATTGACGCCCCAGCGCCCGAACCACGAACCGTCCGGCTCTTGCTGCGTCCACAGGAAGGCCAAGGCGCGGGCCATGGTGGGATGGTGGCGGGAAATGCCGAGCCGGGCGAAGGCTTCGACGACATGGGCGGTGACGTCCACCGAGGGTGGGTCGAGCGCCTCGCCGAAGTCGCAGAAGGGAATCTTGGTCAGCAGCTGATTGACGTTGTCCTTGTCGAAGGCGCCCCAGCCGCCGCTTTGACTCTGCATGGCGATGAGCCAGTCCACGCCGCGCTGCAGCGCCTCCTCGATTCCCTGCGCCCGCCATTTCGGGTCGTCGCGGAAGGGCGCGAGCGCGATCAGCGCGACGGCGGTGTCGTCGACATCGGGATAGGAATTATTGGCGTATTCAAAGGCCCAGCCGCCCGGCTTCACGCCCGGCAGCTTCACCGACCAGTCGCCCGGAACCAGAACCTGCCGCTTCAGGACCCAGTCGACCGCCTTTTCCACCGCCTCGGTGTGCGGGTCCGGCGTGCCCGCGTCGTCGAAGGCGAGCAGGACGAGGATGGTGTCCCAGACGGGGCTGTTGGTCGCCTGGATGAAGGTTGCGTCGCCTATATCGACGCGCCAGCCGGGATCGTTGAGGCAACCCAGCCCCTTGGCCATCACGGGATGGTCGAGCGCATAGCCCTCCACATGCAGGGCCATCAGGCTGTAGATCCAGGGCGGCTGGATGCCGCCCCAGCCGCCGTCGGAATCCTGATGGCGGATGATCCATTCCAGCACATGGCGGACCGCGGCGCCGCGCCACAGGCTCAGGCCATGCTTGTGGCCGAACTCCTGCAAGCCATGCAAGACCTTGTCGGTCTTGCGAAAGAACAGGTCCCAGCCCCCGGCGTTCTTCTTGGGCGGCAGGTCGAAGTCGAAATTCTCGCGTCCGCCGGGAAAGAGCGCGTCGAGACGGCGCTCCGGCGGCAGGGGACGGCTTGGCCGGCGCGCCGACAGCACGGCGATCGGCATCAACGTCGCCCGCGCCCATTGCGCGAAATGATAGATGTTGAACGGGAACCACAGCGGGAGCCAGATCACCTCGGGCGGCAGGTTGGGCGTCTTTCCCCACGGCCATTCGCCGATCAGGGCCAGCCAGTAGCGGGTGAAGACGCGCACATTGCGCAAGCCGCCCTTGGTCTCGATCCATTTTTGCGCCTTGACCAGAGCCGGATGGTCCTCCCGATAGCCGGAGACGCGCAGGGCCGCATAGGCCTCGACGGTGGTGTTGATGTCGCCGTTGGGCGCGGCGTGATAGATCTCCCAGGCGCCGTCCGCGCGCTGCGTGTCGAGCAGCGACTGCGCCAGTCGCGCGCAGAGCGGGTGGTCGTCCAGTCCCAGGAACCACAGGCAAAGGCGCCATTGCGCCTCCATGCAGCCGTTGGATTCCGCGCGGCCGACCCAATGGCCGTCGGGCTTCTGGCGCGCGATCAGCCAATCGATCGCGGCTTGCGCGCTTGAGCGCAGCGCGGCGCGGAAATTGTCCGACGCTCCGGCGCGCGAAGGCTGTTCGATATCATAAGTCGTCACGAAATATTTCCCGGCCTTGATGGCGCCAAGGGGCGTCCGCGGCGTTGAGCTTAAAAGTCATTCCCGGCGCCAATTCTTTAAAGACGGCGCGCGGCAAAGCCAAGCCGTTTGCGCGCGACAGCGCCGGCGCAAACGGGGTCATGCGCGCCAAAACATGGACGCGCGGGGCGCAAAGTTGTAGGAGAGGCGCCAAGCATCGACGCCAGAAGAGAAAAACATGCCTCCGTATCGCTCTCGCACTTCCACCCACGGCCGCAACATGGCCGGCGCGCGCGGCCTGTGGCGCGCCACCGGCATGAAGGACGGCGATTTCGGCAAGCCGATCATCGCGGTGGTCAATTCCTTCACGCAGTTCGTGCCCGGCCATGTCCACCTCAAGGACCTTGGCCAGCTGGTCGCGCGTGAGATCGAGGCGGCGGGCGGCGTCGCCAAGGAATTCAACACCATCGCGGTCGATGACGGCATCGCCATGGGCCATTCCGGCATGCTCTACAGCCTGCCGTCGCGCGAGATCATCGCCGACAGCGTGGAATATATGGCCAACGCCCATTGCGCCGACGCCCTCGTTTGCATCTCCAATTGCGACAAGATCACGCCCGGCATGCTGATGGCGGCGCTGCGGCTCAATATTCCGGCGGTGTTCGTCTCCGGCGGTCCGATGGAGGCCGGCAAGGTCGTGATCGGGGGCAAGACCAGGGCGGTGGACCTGATCGACGCCATGGTCGCCGCCGCCGACGCCAGCAATAGCGACGAGGACGTCGCCGCCATGGAGCGATCGGCCTGCCCGACCTGCGGCTCCTGCTCCGGCATGTTCACCGCCAATTCCATGAACTGCCTGACTGAGGCGCTCGGCCTGTCGCTGCCTGGCAATGGCACCATCGTCGCCACCCATTCGGACCGCAAGGAACTGTTTCTGCAGGCTGGACGCACGGCGGTCGAACTGTGCCGCCGCTATTACGAGCATGACGACGATTCCGTGCTGCCGCGCAACATCGCCACGGTCAAGGCGTTCGAGAACGCCATGACGCTCGATATCGCCATGGGCGGCTCGACCAATACCGTGCTGCATTTGCTGGCCGCCGCCTATGAGGGAGGCGTGGATTTCCAGATGGCCGATATCGACCGCCTGTCGCGGCGCGTCCCGGTGCTGTGCAAGGTGGCGCCCTCCGTGCCGGACGTCCATATCGAGGACGTGCATCGCGCGGGCGGCATTTTCGGCATTCTCGGCGAACTCGACCGCGCGGGCCTGCTCAACCGCGACGTCCGTTCCGTGCATAGCGCGAGCCTCGAATCCGCGCTGAAGAAGTGGGACATCAAGCGCAACGACTGCATCGGCCTCAACACCTTCTTCCGCGCCTCGCCCGGCGGCATTCCGACCCAGGTCGCCTTCAGCCAGTCGCGCCGCTATGACGCGCTCGATGACGATCGCGCCAAGGGCGTGATCCGCTCGGCCGAGCACGCCTTCTCCAAGGATGGCGGCCTCGCCGTCCTGTTCGGCAACCTGGCCGAGGAGGGCGCCATCGTGAAGACAGCGGGCGTCGACGACAGCAACCTGACCTTCACCGGCCCCGCGCTGGTGTTCGAGAGCCAGGACGACGCCGTGCAGGGCATCCTGACCGGCAAGGTCAAGGCAGGCGACGTGGTCGTGATCCGTTATGAAGGGCCGCGCGGCGGTCCGGGCATGCAGGAAATGCTCTATCCGACCTCCTATCTGAAGAGCATGGGCCTCGGCAAAGCTTGCGCCCTCATTACCGACGGACGATTCTCCGGCGGCACCTCGGGCCTTTCCATCGGGCATGTCTCGCCGGAAGCGGAGGAGGGCGGACTGATCGGCCTCGTCCAGACCGGCGACCGCATCGAGATCGACATCCCGAATCGCGTGCTGCGCCTCGACGTCGCCGACGAGGAGCTGGCGCGGCGCCGCGCGGCAATGGAGGCCAGGGGCAAGGACGCCTGGAAGCCGCTTGACCGCGACCGTCCCGTCAGCACCGCGCTGCGCGCCTATGCCGCACTGACCACGAGCGCCGCCAAAGGCGCCGTGCGCGTCGTGCCCTGAGACGCGTCTCGCCCTGAACGGACTGCGTTTTCCGCCTTCACGCCTTCCCGCGCCAATTTTCCCGCCGCGCCGCAGCTCAATCTGCGGCGCGGCGTTTCTTTTGCGGCGCAATTAATGGAAGATGTTCGACAAAGTGCTAACTCACTTTGGTGGAGTGGCTGGGTTAGACAAGTCGCAGTGAGCGTAATTCGGTCAAGGTCTCTTCTCGCGTCCAGTCGGGAACGCCGCGCAGGCGAAAAGAACCATCGAAAATACGCCTCTGGAACTCGGGAGGTGCCGTAATGGCCGCAACTGCATTAGAAATCGAACAAAATCCGAAATTTAAGGAGCTCGTCGCCACGCGCAAGAAGTTGGGCTGGACGCTCAGCCTGGTCATGCTGGCGATCTATTTCGGATTCATCCTGCTCGTCGCCTTCAACAAGGCGTTTCTCGGCACGCCGATCTCGCCGAATGGCGTCACCACGATCGGCATTCCGATCGGTCTCGGCGTTATCGTTTCGGCTTTCGTCCTCACCGGTTTCTATGTCGTCCGGGCCAACGCCCGCTATGACGAGTTGAACCGCCAGATCGTCGAGGAGAGCAAGTGATGTCGCGCTTCAAGTCTCTCATTTCGGCGGCGGCCCTCGCCGCCTTTTCGTCGTCGGCCTATGCCGACGCCATCGCGGGCAAGGTCGAAAAACAGGCGACCAACTGGACCGCGATCGCGATGTTCGCGATCTTCGTCATGTTCACGCTGGGCATTACCTATTGGGCGGCCAAGCGCACCAAATCCGCCGCGCAATTCTACACTGCGGGCGGCGGCATCACCGGCTTCCAAAATGGCCTCGCCATCGCTGGCGATTACATGTCGGCGGCGTCCTTCCTCGGCATTTCCGGCCTGGTCTATCTGAACGGCTATGACGGCCTGATCTATTCGGTGGGCTGGCTGGTCGGCTGGCCGATCGTGACCTTCCTGATCGCGGAGCCTCTGCGCAATCTCGGCAAGTTCACCTTCGCCGACGTGGCCTCGTTCCGCTTCTCGCAGACGCCGATCCGCATTCTGGCCGCCTGCGGCACGCTGGTCACTGTCGCCTTCTATCTGATCGCGCAGATGGTCGGCGCCGGCGCCCTGATCCAGTTGCTGTTCGGCCTGCCCTATATGTACGCCGTGATCGGCGTCGGCGCGCTGATGATCGTCTATGTGACGTTCGGCGGCATGGTTGCGACGACCTGGGTGCAGATCATCAAGGCCTGCCTGCTGCTCGCCGGCGCGTCCTTCATGGCCTTCATGGTTCTGTCGGCCTATGGCTTCAGCCCTGCGGCGCTGTTCGCCAAGGCGGTCGAAGTGCATCCCAAGCATCTTGCGATCATGGAACCGGGCACGTTGATCAGCGACCCGATCTCGGCCATTTCGCTGGGTCTGGCCCTGATGTTCGGCACCGCCGGACTGCCGCACATCCTGATGCGCTTCTTCACCGTGGCCGACGCCAAGGCGGCGCGCAAGTCGGTGTTCTACGCGACGGGCTTCATCGGCTATTTCTACATCCTGACCTTCATCATCGGCTTCGGCGCGATCGTGATGGTTTCGACCAATCCGATGTTCCTCTCTGATGCCGCCAAAGGTCTGGCGGGCATCCGGGGCGGCTCGAACATGGCCGCGATTCATCTCGCGGACGCGGTCGGCGGCGACGTCTTCCTGGGCTTCATCTCGGCGGTGGCTTTCGCCACGATCCTCGCGGTCGTGTCGGGCCTGACGCTGGCGGGCGCCTCGGCGATCAGCCACGACCTCTACGCCACCGTCGTCAAAGGCGGCAAGGCCAACGAGCAGGACGAAATCCGCGTCTCGAAGATCGCCACCATCGTTCTCGGCGTCATCGCCGTGATCCTCGGCATCGTCTTCGAAAAGCAGAACGTCGCCTTCATGGTCGGCCTCGCCTTCTCGATTGCGGCCTCTTGCAACTTCCCGGTGCTACTGATGTCCATGATGTGGCGCGGCATGACCACCCGCGGCGCGGTGATCGGCGGCTTCCTCGGCCTCATCTCGGCGCTCGTCGGCGTGATCTTCTCGCCGGCGGTATGGGAAGCCACGCTCGGCTATCCGAAGGGCTCGGCGATGTTCCAGATCAGCAATCCTGCGCTGTTCTCGATGGCCATCGCCTTCGCCGGCATCTGGCTGTTCTCGAAGCTGGACACCAGCGCGCGCGGCGCCGAGGACCGGGCGGGCTTCGACGCCCAATATGTCCGCTCGCAGACGGGCATCGGGGCCGCCGGCGCGTCGGCCCACTAAGCAAGATCGGGGCGCGGCTGGATCAGCCGCGCCCTTTTTCGTCTTCCCCGAATTTTCACCAATGCGCCGTCGATTTACGGCGATGTGACCATGTCCGTCATACTCGACAATGCGACGGCCCCATTCGACCGCCTGACTCCCGAAGAAGCCGAATCCCTGCGCGGAGCGATGGATATCGCCTATTTCCGCCCCAATGAGACGATCGTGGCCGAGGGCGCTGCGCCTGAAGGCCTCTATATTGTCATCAAGGGCTGCATCGAGGAGCGCGAGCAGGGGGAACTGGTCGGCCTGCTTGGTCCCAAGGATTTCTTCGACAGCCGCGCCGTGGTGCAGGGCGTCGGGGTCAGCGGCTTCACGGCGCGCGAGGAAACCCTCTGCGCCCTCGCGCCCCGCGCGGACGTGCTGCGCCTCATCAATTCCAATCCGCGCTTCGGCGCCTTCTTCTACAGCGACATTTCGCGCAAGCTCGAAGCTCTGGCTCAGAAGGACGAATCGAGCCAGATCGAATCCATGATGCGCGCGCGGGTGAGGGATCTCTACCTGATGCCCGCCGCGATCATCGACTCGTTCCAGAGCATCGCCTCGGCCGGCCGCATCATGCGCGACATCGACTGCAACGCGCTGCTGGTGCGCGACGGCGAGCGCACCGGCATCGTCACCGGCATGAATCTGTCCAAGGCGGTCGTGCTCAAGGGCATGACCATCGAGGAGCCGGTGAAGAGCCTCGCGCAATTCGATCTCGTCACCGTCGAGCCGGACGATTTCGTCTCGCAGGTTTTGCTGCTGATGACGAAATACAACAAGCGCCGCATCGTGGTGAAAGAGGGCGACCTATATGTCGGCATCCTCGAAGACATCAATGTGCTGAGCTTTTTCGCTGGCAATTCCCAGCTGGTGGTCGGCCGCATCGATCGCGCCTCGACCCTCACGGAGCTGAGCGCGGCCGCTAGGCAGATCGCCGAGCAGGTGCGGCCTTTGCGCCGCCAGGGTGTGAAGTTCGAAGTGGTGGCGGAGATCATCTCGGACCTGAACCGCCGCCTGTTCGCCAAATTATTCGATCTCCTGTGCCCGCCTGAAATGCGCGACAAGGCCTGCCTCATCGTGATGGGCAGCGAGGGTCGTGGCGAACAGACCATCCGCACCGATCAGGACAATGGCCTTATCCTGTCCGAACCGGTAGACGAGGCGGCGCTGAACCGTTTTCGTGAGCAGTTTTCCGCCGCGCTGGCGGAGTTCGGGTTCCCGCCCTGTCCCGGCCATGTGATGGTCGACAACCCGCTATGGTCGCGCACGATCGCCGAATATATGTCCGACTTCAGGTCGTGGACCACGACGCCCGACGAACAGTCGTCGATGAATATTGCGATCTTTTTCGACGCCGAGGCGGTGGCGGGCGACGCCTCGCTGCTTGCCCGCGCCAAGAAGGATCTTGTCGAAAAGATCGCCAACGAACGCGTGTGCCTCGCGCGTTTCGCCAAGGCCATCGAGGCCTTCGAGCCGCCCATCGGCCTGTTCAATACGCTGAAGACCGCGGAAGGCGAGGGCGACGCGCTGGATCTGAAGAAGGGCGGCATCTTCCCCATCGTCCATGGCGTGCGCTCGCTGGCCATCGAGCAGGGGCTGGAGGAGACCAACACCTTCAAGCGGCTGGCGAAACTGGCGGAGCTTGGCATGATCAAGGAGGATTTTGCGCGCGATCTCGCCCGCGCGCTCGATTATCTCATGACCATCCGGCTCGATGCGCAGATCGACGCGGCGAAGAGCGCCAGCCTGCTGAAGCCGGCGACGCTGACCAGTATGGACCGCGACCTGCTGCGCGATTCCTTCCAGATCGTGAAGCAATTGCGGGAACTCGTCCGCCGTCGCTTCAACCTGCATATGTTCTAGGACTCCGTCATGGCTCTGCGCTGGCTGATGCGGAAGTTGGATCACGTGACGCTGCGCGACAAGAGCTATCGCTTCTTGTTCGAGCCCGGCCCGCCCGACGAGGTCGTGTCGATCGATTGCGAAACGACCGGCCTCGACCCCAGCCGCGACGAAATCATCTCGGTGGCGGCGATCAAGATCCGGGGCGATAGGATATTGGCGAGCGAGACCTTTCAGGCCGTGGTGAGGCCGCGCGTGGCGATCGCGGCGGAGGCGATCAAGGTGCATGGCCTGCGCGAGATCGATGTCTGCAACGCGCGCCCGATGATCGAGATCATGCCCGATCTGCTGCGTTTCATCGGCGGAAGGCCGCTGATCGGCTATTATATCGATTTCGATATCGCGATGCTCAATAATGACGTCGCGGAACTGCTCGGCATCCATCTGCCCAACCCGCGCATCGAAGTGTCCGGCATATATTACGAGCGCAAATATGGCGATGCGCCGCCCGGCACGCAGATCGACCTGACCTTCGCCAATATCCTGCGCGATCTGAACCTGCCGCTATTCAACCAGCACGACGCCTTCTCGGACGCGCTGATGACGGCGATGATCTATGTGAACCTGAAGGATTACGTGGCGCGCGACATCCGCATCGCCCGGCCGCGCATCAAGCCATCCAGCGATTTCCATGGCATGTAAACCTGGGCCGAGAGCGTTGTAAGCTTGCCTGGATCGGCTTATTCAAGGCGCGATGAGGCCACAGGAGCGAGCTTTGAGCGACGTCACCCTTTTCGAGAACCGCGACGGCATCGCGCATTTCGTGTTCAACCGCCCGCAGGCGCGCAACGCGCTTACATTCGAAATGTACGAGCATTTGCGCGAGGCCTGCGAAAAGGCGAATGAGGATCGCTCCATCCGCGCGCTGCTGATCTATGGCGCAGGCGACAAGGCCTTCGCCGCCGGCACGGATATTGCGGAATTTCGCGCGCTGCAATCGGCTCAGGACGCCGTCGATTACGAGATCAAGATCGAGCGCGTGCTCTCCGCTCTGGAGACATGCCGCGCGCCGACCATTGCGGCCATCGCCGGGGCCTGCACCGGCGGCGGCGCGGCCATCGCCGCCTGCTGCGACCTGCGCGTCGCGGCCAGCAACGCCAAATTCGGCTTTCCGATCGCGCGCACGCTCGGCAATTGTCTGTCGGTCGCCAATTACGGCCGTCTCGCTCACATTATCGGCGCGGCGCGGGTCAAGGACCTGCTTTTCACCGCCCGCCTGATCGACGCCGATGAGGCCCGGCTGTTCGGGCTGGTCGGCGAGATCGTCGCGCCGGAGGCGCTGGCCGCTCGGGCCGAGGAACTGGCGAAAACCGTGGCGGGCCATGCGCCCCTCACCCTGCGCGCGACCAAGGAGGCTTTGTTGCGGCTGCGCCCGCCGATGGAGACGGGCGAGGATCTCGTCGTCATGTGCTATCGCAGCGCGGATTTCCAGGAAGGCATGGAGTCCTTTCTCGCCAAAAGGCCGCCGCAATGGCGCGGAGAATAGGATCGCGGTGATGCAAGATCATGATGCGCTGACAGAGCGCCAGTTTGGCGCTCATGCGCGGGCCTATGTCGAAAGCGCGGTCCATGCCGGTGGCGCCGATCTCGCCGCGCTGACCGCGCGCGCCGCGCGGGTCGCGCCAAAGCGGGCGCTGGACCTCGGGGCTGGCGGCGGCCATGTCGCTTATGCTTTGGCGGGCGTTTCGGGCGCCGTCGCGGCTGTCGACCTGTCGGCGGATATGCTGGCGGTCGTCGCGGCCGAAGCAGAACGCCGCGGACTCGGTAATGTCGAGACCGTTCAGGCCTCGGCGGAAAACCTGCCTTTCCCCGACGCCTGTTTCGACTTTATCGCCAGCCGTTTTTCCGCGCACCATTGGCGCGACGCCCGCGCCGGATTGCATCAGGCCCGCCGCGTGCTGCGCGCGGGCGCCCCCGCTGTCTTTATCGATATTGTTTCACCCGCCGACCCAGCGCTCGACACACATCTCCAGGCGATCGAATTGCTGCGCGACGTCTCGCATGTGCGCGATTACAGCCTTGCCGAATGGGGCGCGATGCTGGCGGAGGCGGGCTTTTCCGTCGAGTCTCGCGAAAGCTGGCGTCTGCGCATGGATTTCGCCGTCTGGACCAGCCGCATCGGCACGCCGGCCCCGCTCGCGGAGGCGATCCGTCTGCTTCAGCAAAAGGCCAGCGCCGAAACCCGCTCTTTTTTCGCGGTCGAAGACGACGGTTCCTTCCTGCTCGACGCCGCGATGTTCATTGCTGTCGCCACGTAACATTAATGTTTTTCGCGGAAAGGGTGAGTGGGACGGAAGCATTGCTTGCGAGTAATCGTTAAGTATTTAACATTGTTTGCTGACGTAACGTGAAAACATGCTTAAATTCATGATTAACCCTTCATTAAGTTGCATAGCTGCCGCATTTTTGTAGAAATTTATTCAAATGCAAACGAATTCCCGCCCGCCCTCCAGAGCGGCCTGTATGGCCGCAAAACAGGCGGCGGAAGGACGGTTTGCCCCATTTCGATCCCGTGAAAAATCACATGAAGACCAATAATTTCATCGACCGGCATGTCGGAGCCAGATTGCGTTTCCTGCGGCAGGACCGGGGCGTGACGCCGGATGTCCTGTCCCGGATACTTGGGATTTCGCCCAGCCGCTTGGACGATCTCGAAGAGGGCCGGGAGCGCATTTCAGCCGATCTGATGCGGGTATTGTCGCGCGTCCTGCGGGCGCCGCCATCGGCGTTTTTCGAAGGCTTCTCGGTGACGGCGGCAGGCCTGGTGCGGTTGACGGACGACGACGCCCGGGCGGCGAATGACGAAGAGCGGCTGTTGCGCGATTTCGCCCGTATCCGCGATCATGACGCGCGCCAGCTGGTCCTGACGCTCGTTTCGAGCTACGCGGAATTCGAGGGCATGGCCAATGGATGAGTTCGGCCAGCGCGTTGCGACAACGGACTCGGCAATAACGTGCATCTGACGGCGGAAATTCTCCCCTTGCGGGTGAGTTGATTACTTTCCAGTCAGCAGCACGATCTTGCCGAGATGGGCCGAGGTTTCCATCAGCTCATGGGCGGCGCGCGCCTGTTCCAGCGGGAAACGCGCGTGGATCATCGGCTTCACCGCGCCTCTGTCGAGAAGGGGCCAGACCTGTTCCCGCAGGGCGGCGGCGATCGCGGCCTTGGTCGCCAGCGGGCGCGAGCGTAGGGTCGAGCCGGTGAGCGTCAGGCGCTTGAGCATCACGCTCATGAAGTCGAAATCCTTGACCTTGCTGCCCTGCAGGAAGGCGATCTGCACCAGGCGACCATCGGGCGCCAGCGCCGAGACATTCTTCTGCAGATAGGGGCCGCCGACCATGTCGAGGATCACATCCGCGCCCTTCTTGCCGGTGAGCGCTTTCACTTCGGCGACGAAATCCTGCTCGCGGTAATTGATCGCGACATCCGCGCCGAGGCCCTTGCAGAATTCGACCTTTTCCGCCGAGCCCGCCGTGGCGAAAACCCGCGCGCCGAAATGTTTGGCGAGCTGGATCGCGGTGGAGCCGATGCCGCTCGATCCGCCATGGACCAGAAACGTCTCGCCGGCTTTCAGCGCGCCGCGCGTGAAGACATTGTCATAAACGGTGAAGAAGGTTTCCGGCACGCCTGCCGCCTCGATCAGGCTCAGAGGCTTGGGCCTCGGCAGGCAGAGAGCGGCGTCGGCGAGGCAGAATTCGGCATAGCCGCCCGAGCCGACCAGCGCGCAGATTTCGTCGCCGATCTTCACATTGTCCACATTTTCGCCGACCGCCACGACCCGACCGGCGATTTCAAGGCCGGGGACTTCGCTTTCGCCGGGCGGCGGCGGGTAGAGCCCCGCGCGCTGGATGCAATCGGGACGGTTGATTCCGGCCGCGACGACCTCGACCAGAACCTTGCCCGCGCCCGGCGTGGGGACCGCGGCCTCGCGCAGCTTGATCACCTCCGGGCCGCCGGCGCCGTCGAAGAAGATTTCGCGCATTTTTGCGGGCAATGTGGACAAGGCGAGCTCCCGGTCAGAAGGCTTTGAGATAGAAATGCAGGCTCAGCGCGAGGCCGATGAAGATCACGAACAGGCGCACGAAAAGCGGCGGGATGCGCGATCCGGCATGGGCGCCCGCGAAGCCGCCGGCGATGGAGCCCGCCGAGAGGATGATCGCCTCCAGCCAATGGATGCGGCCGGAAAACAGGAAGACCCCGGTCGCGGTGGCGTTCATCAAAGTGGCGAGCAGCATTTTCAGGCTGTTCATCAATACGATGTCCTTCAGCCCGTAAAGCGTCAGCGCCGCCAGCATCAGGATGCCGATGCCGCCGCCGAAATAGCCGCCATAGATCGCCACGAAACATTGCGCGACCAGCACGCCCGTCGCGCTGAGCAATTGTTTCTCGGCCTGCTGGGGCATGACCATGCCCGCCGCGAAGACGAGGGTCGCGCCGAGCAGCAGGAAAGGCACGGCGCGCTCGAAGAACTGCTCCGGCGTCGCGAGTAGCAGAAGCGCGCCGAGAAAGCCGCCGACGAGCGAGATGATCGCCAGTATCTTGCCGTCGATGCGCGGATCTTCGAGCGATTTCTTCAAGCTGCTGCGATAGGCGAAGGTCGTCGCCACCTGCGCGGGAAAAAGCGCGATGGTCGAGGTGGCGTTGGCGTCGATGGCCGGCAGGCCCGCCGCGATCAGGGACGGAAAGGTGAGGAAGGAGCCCCCGCCCGCCAGGGCGTTGATGAAACCCGCGCCAAAGCCGGCGAGAACGACAACGAGGAACTGCATGGATGGGATTTCCGGCGGCGCCGCAAGGCCGCCAGCGCGGCTTCTCCTTTAGCCTTATTCCTCCAAAAGGCCAAACTGTTGTTGAAAGGACAGGCAAATTCGCCGCGTGACGCGGGTCAGGCGCTCAATTCGCCAAAATTGCACTATCATGGCTGCCTGAACAGGCCGATTCCTTTCCGCTCGCCGCCAGATCAAACGCGAAGGCCCAGAATGTTGGCTCCTGCTCCGTCCAAATTCGCCACGCCCGCGCAACATGGCCCGTTGCGCTTTCTGAGCGCCTTGCTGCTGGCCGGCGCGGTGTGGGCCTCGAGCCAGGGCGCGGCGTCCACCGCCCTTTATGGCGGCGCGATGGGCGCTCTGGCCTTGCTCGGCTTTTCCATCGCGCTTTCGGGCGCCGGACGTGGGCGGCTCGCCTTCGCCGTCGATTTCGTCGCCCTGTCCGCGCTCGGCCTGGCGGTCGATCCGCATCTCGCGCTCTGGGCCGCGCCGCAGAATTATCCCGATATACTGCGTCTCTCCCCGGTCGGGGGCCTTGTCGCAATTCTGCTCTATTACGCGGGAGCGCTGGGCGGCTGGATGACGCGCGGGAAGCGAACCGGCGTCGAAGCCTGCGTCGCTCTGCTGGTCCTGCCATTCGTGTTCAATCTTCTGCTCGGCCTCGGCTCGCCTCTGCTCGACCGCGCGGCCGGCGCGCTCACCTTCGGCGCGCCGCTGCCGCTGGCGCGCGTTTTTTTACGCGGCCTCGTTCTCTTTGTCGTCAACGAGGCCATAGTCTATGGCGCCTGCCTCGCCATGGGCCGTCGCGTGGCCCATGGCGCACTACTTCACGGCGTCTTGCTGCTCGCCGCTTTCTGCGCCGCCGCTACGCCGCCGATCGCCGCCGCCGGTTCGACGCCCTTTGTCGCCGGACTCGTCGCGCCTTTGCGCATCGCGGTTTCCGCTTTCGCGGCGGCGCTGGCGCAGGCAGGGCTGTGGGCCGAGGTCTATCTCGTCACCGCCGTGCTTGGCGATATTTTGCACGACGCGCCGCCGGTCGGGCGCAAGCTCTATGAGATCTGGCGCACGGGCGCCGCCAAGGGCGCCGTCTATGGCGCGGTCTTCATCGGCCTGCTGCTGGCCTTCGACGCCTTCATCGGCCAGCCCGAGGCGGTCGCGCTTCTGCTGCGCTCGGGCTCGATCGGAGCGGCGATCGTGGGCGCGCTGCTGTTCCCGCTGGCGCGGACCATTCTGGAATCGACCGATTCCACGCCGCCCTTCCACAAGCGCCTTGCCGCGCAATATCATTCCGCGAGCAATTTCTGCGCGGGCGCCATTTGCGGAATCGGCCTGTTGCAAGCGTTCGGGCGCGGGTTGCCCTCGGCGCCGGGCGATGAGCGCTTCCTGTTCGGCTTGGCGGTCGGCGCGCTCGCCTATGTCGGCGCCTTGCTCTATGGCGATATTTCGGACATGGCCGGCGGGCTGCGCACCCGCCCGCGCGGCTGGCGTCCCTATGCGCTCGGGGCGCTGCTTGGCGGCGTGCTCGGCGGCGCGATCTCGTGGTATTTCGACCTCGGCCAGCTCGGCGTCGTGCGCGCCCATTTTTTCGATCACGTCGCGGTCAATTACGGCGCGCTGGGCCATGCCGAAAGCGCTTACGTCATCACGCCCTTCTTCTCGAAATGGGGCGCGACCAATATGGGCATGGTCGAGGGCGGCGTGAAACTGCTCTATCTGGAATCGCTCTCGGGCGTGATCCAGTGGATTTTCGCCGCGCCTTTGTTCAGCATCAACATCTTCTTCCTGACGGCGCTGCTGAAGCGCGATCTCGCGCCGCTACGCCAGCTGTTCAGCGCGGAGGGCGCGCGCGCCCTTGCCGACAACGCCATCGTGGTGCTGCGCTGGGGCCTGTGGATGGCGCCGATCATCTATGCCTTCCTCAAGGTCGCGCCCGATCCGCAATGGTATAATCAGGACGGCCTGATCCGCACGACTGTCGCGACCTATATGAGCGCCGCGCTGCCGCCGTCGCAGTTCCGCGACTGGAGCCTCGCCGTGTTCACGGCGCTGCTGACCTATGACTGGCTGCGCGTGCTGATCTGGTTCGACCACATGGGCCTTCGCGTCGCCACATTGGTGAACCTGTCCTTCGTCGGCGGCGACATGGCCGACGAGCGCGCCGCGCGCTTCCTCGGCGCCAAGGCGCGCTCGCGCGTGATCCCGGAAGGCATTCGCCGTTTCGGCACCTGGGCGCCGCTGCTCATTCCTTTCTACATTCCGCGCGGGGCCGAATGGGACAAGGCCTGGAGCGGTGCGGAGGCGGCGGCGAAGGGGCCGGTCGCCCCGCTCTCCAGCCTGCTGATCGGCTATGGCCTGTTCGCGCTCGGCGCCTGCCTCGCCTTGACGATCTTCATCCTGACCCGCCCGCGCGCGGGGGCCAAAAGCGCCGCCGCGACCGGCGCGGTCGGCAACGGCCTGCTCACGCTGAATCTGGGGCGCGACGGACAGGGCTCCTTCCGCGTCGAGGCGGCGGCGCGGCGCGGGCCGCCAATCGACATGACCCGCATGGCGGACGATCCGATCCTGCCTCGCGGCGCCTTCCTCTATTTCAGCGAGGCGCGGGAGAGCGGCGCGCCGCGCCTGTGGTCGCTCGGCAAGGCGCCGACCGGCGCGGGCTTCGGCGAATTCGAGAGCGTGTCGAAGGTCCAGGCCCTTTTACGCGGCGAGCGCAATGGATTGCGCTGCGAGGCCGTCGTCGAACTGGCGCCGGGCGAGGCCGTCGCAATCTGGCGCGTCCGGCTGACCAACCAGCTCAATGTCGCGCGCAAATTGCGCGTCGCCAGCTATCGCGACCTGGTGATGAACGATGGCGGCGTCGAGCGGCGCGACGCGGCCTATAACGCGCTTCATGTCGGCACTTTTTTCGTGCGTCCCCTCGGGGCGATCTTCGCCCGCAACCGCCTGCTAAAGAATCAGGCCGGCGACTTCGCCGACAAGCGCCTTTCGCGCGAGATCGCCTTCCACGCCGCGCAGCCGAATGAAGCGGCGCGGCTGATCGGCTATGAAGATTCGCGCGGCCGCTTCTTCGGCCTCGGCCAGCGCCGCGACCCGGATGTGTTCGCGCAGGGCCTGACCCTGCGCGACCCCGCCGACGAAGGCCTGCTCTATACGTTCGAGCCTTGCGCCGCCCTGATGCTGGAGGTCGATCTTCCCGCCGAGGGCGCGATTGAACTGGTCTTCCTCGACGGCTGGGCCGAAGACGAAGTCAGCGCGGCGAAGCTCATCGCGCGGCATGGCGGCGCGACGCTCGCGCCCGACCAACTGGCCGAAACCTTCGCCCGTCGCCGCGTCCTCGCGCCCGCCATCGTGCCCGCCGGGGCGCGCTTCGCCTTTTCCGCCGATGGCCGCGAAGTGAAGACCGCGCCGGGAGCGCCGCGCCCCTTCGCCCATGTCATGGCGGGACCGCATGGGTTGGGCGTCGTCGCCTCGCATGACGGCGATCTGTTCGCCTTCCATCGCAACGCCCGCGCCAACAGCTTGACGCCCTTCCGCATGGGCGAGGGCCGCAACGCCCCGCCCGGGCAGGCGATCTATGTGGTGGAAAAGGAAAATGGCGAGGCGCATTGCGCGACCCTGCTGCCTTTGCGCCGCGCGGACACGCGATATGATGCGGCCTTCGGGCGCGGCTACGCGCTCCATCGCAGCGAGAGCCCACGGCTCGGTCTGGAGCTGACGAGTTTCGTCGCGCCCGACGAGGCGGTCGAGGTGCTTCAGCTCACCTTGCGCAACCGCACCGACCGCGAGCAGTTCTACCGCGTGGTTCCGATGCTGGAGATCATCCTGGCCGAAACCCCGCCCGACGGTCTCGGCGCCGTAAGGACGCAAGCCGACCCGAGCGGTAACGCGCTTTATTTCGCTAATCCGGGCAATGCCTTCGTGGGCGGCTGGGCCTTTGTCGCCACCTCGCTCGACGCCGACGCCAGCGAAACGTCGCGCGCCAAAATTCTTGGCCGTAATCCTGGCCGCGCGACAAGCGATCCGCTGCCGCCATTCCTGGCCGAATTCGGCCATGCCGACTCCGGCGCGGAAGATGACGGCCGCCGCGCGGCGGGTTTCTCCGGCGTGATCGCCGCACCGCCCAACGGCGAGGCGCGGGTCTGCGTCGTCCTCGGCGCGGCGCCCACGCTCGAAGCCGCGCAGGCCTTTGCCGCGCGCGCCGCCTCGCTCGATTTCGCGACAGAGAAATTCGCGGCGCTGGAGAAATTCTGGGAGGACCTGCTCGGAACCTTGCGCATCGAGACCAACCGGCCTGAATTCGACCGCCTCGTCAACGACTGGCTGCCCTATCAATTATTGACCGCGCGCCTGTGGGGGCGCACCGGCCCGTCGCAGCGTTCGGGCGCCTATGGCTACCGCGATCAGTTGCAGGATGTGCTGCCGCTGGTCGCGCTCGCGCCGGAATTGGCCCGCAAGCAGATCCTGCTGCATGGCCGCCAGCAGTTCGTCGAAGGCGATGTGCTGAAATGGTGGCATGAGGCGCCCTCGGGCGACGTCGGCATCGGCGAGCGGACCCATGCGTCCGATCCGCATCTCTGGTTGCCCTATGTCACCGCGCGCTACGTCGCGGCGACCGGCGACATGGCGGTTCTCGACGAGATACTGCCCTTCGTCGAAGGCGCGGACCTGCCGCGCGGCGTCGAGGGCGCGGTGGTCGCGCCGACGCTTTCGCACGAGAGCGCCAGCCTTTACGACCATTGCCGCCGCGCCATCGCTTATACATTGGGCCGCGTTGGCAAGAACGGCCTGCCTTTGATGGGGGCCGGCGACTGGGACGACGGGATGAATCTGGTCGGCTTCCGGGGCAAGGGCGAGAGCGTCTGGGTCGGCTTTTTCCTCTATGACATCCTCACGCGCTTCGCGCCGCTCGCCGAGGCGCGCGGACAGCAGAAGCTCGCGGAAGATTACCGCGAGCGCGCGCTGAACTTGCAGGCGGCGCTTGATTCCTGCTGGCGCGGCGACCGTTTCGTGCGCGCCTTCGGCGACGACGGCGCGGAATTCCTGCCGCTCGGCGCGATGTCCTCCGCGTGGCCGGCGCTCTCCGGCGCCGTGCAGAGCGAGCGCGGGCGCAAGGCGCTGGAAAACGGCCTCGCCGCGCTCGACAAGGGCGATCGCGTGCTGCTGGTGACGCCGCCCTATGACGAGAACTCCAAGCCCTTCCCGGGCCGCAGCGCGGATTATCCGCCCGGCGTGCGCGAAAACGGCGGGCAATATACCCATGGCTCGTCCTGGTTCGTGGACGCTCTGGTCAGGCTGGCGGAAAAGGCGGCGGCGGAGGGCGACGCCGCGCAGGCGTCGCGCGATCTCGCCCGGGCGTTTCAAGTCTGGGAATCGCTGTCTCCGCTGACCAAGACCGGCCCTGACAAGATCGACCTTTACGGCCTGCCGCCGCACCAGCAGCCAGCCGACGTCTATGATGGACCGGGCTATGAGGGGCGTGGCGGCTGGGCCTGGTACACCGGCGCCGCCGCCCGCATGACCTCCGCCGCTTACGCCTTGCTGGGCGTTCGCGTCGAGGAAGGCGAGCTGAAGCTGCGCGCCGACGCCTTCGATGACAAGGCCGGCCTGCGCCTCAAGAGCGTGACCTTCAAGGGCAAGCGGATCGAGGCCGAAGCGCGCGAGGGCGTCGAGGCCTCCTGATCTTCGACGCTCAATTCGGCTTCGGCAGGAAACCCAGCAGCCGCAGCAGAGGCGGCATGGTCAGGCCCTGCACGACGATGGAAAAAGCCACCACGCCGAAGGTGACGACGACGATCTCGTCGCGCAAAGGCAGCGAGGCGGGCAGCGACAGGGCCAGCGCGAGCGCGAGCGCCCCGCGCAATCCGCCCCACCACAAGACATGCTGCTCCGGCAGCGAGACGGCGCTTTTCGCGCCGCGCAAGGCGAGGCTCAGCGGATAGACGGCGGCGGCGCGGGCCGCGAGCGCCAGCGCGATGATCGTGGCGATCACGCCTTGACCATAATGCTCATAATGCATGACGGCGACATTGGCGCCGATCAGCAGGAAGATCACGGAATTGGCGAGAAAGGCCGCGAATTCCCAGAAATTGCTCATGGCCTCGCGGCCTTGCCGGCTGAGGAAGGACCGCTCCCCGGGGCTGAACACGCCGAAATTGCCCATGATCAGCCCGGTCGTGACGGTGGCCAGCACGCCGGAGACGTGAAGCTTTTCCGCCGCCAGAAAGGACGCGAAGGCGGCGATGGTCGAGAGCGTCAATTCGACCAGATGTTCCGACGTGTTGCGCGAAAGCAGAATGGCGGCGGCTCCCGCCGCCGCCCCGATCCCAACGCCGCCTCCGACGATACGGGCGAGCGTCAGCGCCGTCTCGGCGGCGCCCGGGGCATGTTCCCCGGCCTGAATCCAGGCGAGGACGAGGGCGAACAGCACGGCGGCGGCGCCGTCGTTGAACAGGCTCTCGGCCTCAACCAGCAGGCTGAGGCGGCCGTGAAACTTGTTGTCCTTGAACATGGCGATGATCGCCACCGGATCGGTCGCGGAAATCAGCGCGCCGAACACCAGCGCGGGGGCCAGCGGCCAGTCCAGCAGCCAGACCAGCCCCATCGCCATGACCGCCATGGCGAGGATTGTGCCGAAGATCGAAAAGGTCAGAATCGGCGCGAGATCGGCGCGCAGGTCGCGCCAGCGCAGGGCCAGCGCCGCTTCGAACAGCAGCGGCGGCAGGATGAGATCGAGAATGAGTTCCGAGGTGAGGTCGGGGCCGACGTCGAACCTGGAAAAAGCGAGCAGCGCGCCGACGCCGACGAGGCCGATGGTGTAAGGCAACTTGACGCGCCGCGCGGCGATGGCGACCAGCATCGCCACGCTGAGCAGGACGAGAATTTCTTTCAGGCTATCACCCATCGCGGTTCAATCTCTCGTTCAGTCCAGTGTCTGGCGGAACCGCAGCACCGCGATGGTCATGGCGGCGAGGGTGAAGGCGCCGAGCGCCGCCGTATCAGAGGTGAGATCGGCAAAGCCCGCGCCTTTCAGCATCACGCCGCGCACGATGCGCAGATAATGTGTGAGCGGCAGGATCGAGCCGATGTCCTGCGCCCAGTCCGGCATGCCCCTGAAGGGGAACATGAATCCGGACAGCAGGATGCTCGGCAGGAAGAAGAAAAAGCTCATTTGCATTGCTTGCAGCTGGTTCTTGGCGATGGTCGAGAATGTATAGCCCACGGAGAGATTGGCCACGATGAAAAGCATGGTCAGCGCGACGAATGTGCCGAGATTGCCGACCACGGGCACGTTGAAAATGAAGCGCGCGGCAAAGGCGATGAGCGCCATCTGGAGAAAGCCGACCATGGCGTAGGGCAGGATCTTGCCGAGCATGATCTCGACCGGGTTGATCGGCATGGCGAGCAGGGATTCCATCGTGCCGCGCTCGACCTCGCGGGTCACCGAAAGCGCGGTGAAAATCAGCATGGTGAGGGTGAGAATGGTGCCGACGAGGCCAGGTACGATGTTCAGCCGGGTCTCGCCCGCCGGATTGTACCGCTTTTGCAAACGCACCTCGTAAGGCGCGGGTTTGGAGGAAAGGCGATGCAAAGGCCCGAGCAATTCGCGTGTGAAGACCTGCGCGGCCATGCCGTTCAGCGCCATGGCCGCGCCATTGACGGCGGTGGGGTCGGCGGCGTCGGCGATGACGAGAATGGCCGGATTTTCCCCGGCCGCCAGATTTCGGGCGAAGTCCTGCGGAATCTCGACGACAAAATTGACATCGCCCGCGAGCAGCAATGGATCGATCTGTTCGGGGGCGGCGAGGGCGTAGCGGATATCGAAATAATCCGTCGCCTTCAGCGAGGTGATGAAGAGGCGCGAGAAGGCGCTGTGATCATTGTCCAGCACGGCGGTCGGCAGGTGCTTGGGGTCGGAGTTGATCGCGAAACCGAACAGGATGAGCTGCATCACCGGAATGGCGATCATGGTGGCGAAGGTCAGCCGGTCGCGCCGCAGCTGGATCAATTCCTTGACGAAGACGGCGTAAAGCCTTTCCAGCGAGGCCGGCAGAAGCGAAGGTTTTTCGGGCGCGGCGCTCATGAATAATTGTCCTGAGCGCGGCTCATCATGTCGATGAAGACATCTTCGAGATTGGGGGCGTCGCGCTCCCACACGAGTTCCGGCGAGGAAAATTGTTTCGCGACTCGCTCAAGCGCGGCGGCGTCGCGGCCCGCGACATGAAGTTTGGCCCCGAAGGGCGCGACCATGTCCACGCCGGGCGTATGCTTCAAGGTCTCGACGAGTCCCGCCAGATTGTCGCCGGAGACGACGAAGGTCGAGAGTTGCGACTGGGCGATGATTTCCGCCACGGTCCCGCGCGCCAGCAGATGGCCATAGGCGATATAGGCGATCTCATGGCAGCGCTCGGCCTCGTCCATGTAATGGGTCGAGACCAGCACGGTGAGGCCCTCATGGGCAAGCTGGTGGATCTCGTCCCAGAAATCGCGCCGCGCCTTGGGATCGACGCCGGCGGTCGGCTCGTCGAGCAGCAGCAGTTCCGGCTTCGGCATGATGCATGCGCCCAGCGCGAGACGCTGCTTCCAGCCCCCCGACAATTCGCCCGCGAGCTGGTCGGCGCGTCCGCCAAGACCAAGCCGCTCGATCGCTTCGCGCGCGCGGGCGGCGGAATCGCGCAGGCCGTAGACGCGGCCGATGAATTCGAGGTTTTCGCGGATGGTCAGATCGGCATAGAGCGAGAATCGCTGCGTCATATAGCCGGTGCGGCGCTTGATCTCGCGCTGCTGGGTCAGGATGTCGAAGCCGAGGCAGGTTCCGTCGCCGCTGTCGGGCGTCAGCAGACCGCACAACATGCGGATGGTCGTGGTCTTGCCGCTGCCATTGGGACCGAGAAAACCATGGATGCGGCCCCGCCGTACCTGCATCGACAGGTCTTCGACCACGCGCTTGCCGTCGAAGCTCTTGTTGAGCCCGCGCACGTCGATGACGATTTCGGGCGCCTCGCTCATTTCGGCACCTCCGCCGCGACGAGCCGCGCCGTGATAGGCAGGCCGAGCGGCAGCAGGACGGAGGGGTTATCGAGCCGCGCATCGACGCGGAACACCAGCTTGCCGCGCTCCTGCAGCGAGAAAATGACCGGCGGGGTGAACTCCGCCTGTTGCGAAATAAAGGTCACGCGCGCTTCAAGGCCGGGCGGGCAATTGTCGCAAGCGACCGCAATTTTCGCCCCCAGTGAGAGACGCGCGAGCTGCGGCTCGGGAACGAAGAAGCGGATCTTGCGGTTCTCGGGCGGCAACAGGACGAGAATGGGCTGACCGGCGCCTACGATTTCGCCGGGCCAGAAATAGACGTCCTGCACGATGCTCGCCGTGGGCGCGGAAACCGACTGGCGCGCGATTCGCACGTCGATTTGCTCCAGCTGCGCGCGCGCTTGATAGACGGCGGCTTCGGCGCCGGCGATTTCTTGATTGCGCGACGGCAGCAACCCAGCCTCGATCTGACGTTCGGCTTCGGCGAGGCTCGCCTTGTCGCGGTCCAGCGCGAATTTCGCCTGGTCGCGCGCGGCGATCGTGGTCGCGCCCCGGGGCAGCATAGCCTGCTGGCGGTCATATTCCGTTTGCGACAGGACCAAGGACGCCTTGGCGCGCTCCAGACCCGCGCGCAGAACCGCGATCTGCTCCGGCCGCTGCAGAGACGCCTGAAAATTCTTGAGATTGGCTTCCGCCTGTTCGACGCGCGCCTTGGCTTCGACGCGTTGCTGGTCGAGCACGGGCGTCGCCATGGTGAAGAGCGGCGCGCCCTTGGCCACTTGCGCGCCCGGCGCGACCTCGAGCCGCAACAGGCGCTCGCCCTCGATGGGGCCGATCTGGACGAGGTCGCCTTCGACATAGCCGGTGAACAGATCCTGCGGCCTGGATGTCGCGAAGATCTTGCTCCCGAGCCAGCCGAGCGTCAGCAGGACGAGAATCGGCGCGATATATTTAAGGCGGTTTTTCATGTGGTTTTCTTGGTGAGGGCGCGGATGAGCAGGTCGAAATGGGCTTCGATCAACGCGTGGGAATCGAGCGGCTCGATGCGGGCGAAGACGACGCTCCAGATCACGGCGACGAGGGCGGGCGCCATGATTAGATGCGGGAAGCGTGCGGGCTCGTCGGAGACGAATTCGCCGCTGGCGACGCCCTTGGCGACAATCGCCCGGATCATCACCATGCCGCGCGAAATGATCTCGCGATGGTAGAATTCGGCAAGCGCGGGGAAGCGGCCGCCTTCGGACAGGACGAGATGCAGGACGCGCCTGCGGTCGGGGTCCTGCAGCGCGGAGCCGATGGCCTGGCCGACAAGCCGCAGCAACTGGCTCGCGGGAGCTGGGGAGGCGGCGACGGCAAGTTCGACAGACTGCAAGGTCACGCCGATCGTGCTCTTCACGATGGCTTCGAGCAGGTCATCCTTGGATTTGAAATAGAGATAGATCGTGCCCTTGGCGACGCCCGCCGCCATGGCGACATCTTCCAGCCGCGCGGAGGAAAAGCCTTTTGCCGCGAAGACGTCCAGCGCCGCCGCGCGGATGGCGCGCATGCGGTCCTCGCGCTCGCCTTCGGTGCGGGCCTGCCGCGCCATGTTCGCTCCGGGCTCAGATTTATGACTGACCATACAGTCATAATTGAATTCCCGCAATCCCTCGCATTGATCGGCGTCAAGGATTAGACTCACGCGAGGATTACACTGATGTCGCGCCGGCGCATGACGCCGCGCGAAGGGGAGGCGACCATGTTTGCGTCCGAATTCATGACGAGCCCAGTCAAGACGATCGGTCCTGACGCGACGATCGAGGAGGCCATCGCGCTCCTGCTGTCCTTGCACGTCTCAGGCCTGCCGGTGACGGATGCCGAGGGGCGGCTGGTGGGGCTGGTCAGCGAGGGTGATTTTCTGCATCGCGCCGAACTCGGCACGGCCAAACGCAAGCCGCGCTGGATCGAATTCCTGCTCGGTCCGGGCGAGGTCGCCGAATCCTATGTGATGAGCCATGGGCGCAAGGTCCATGACTTCATGACGCGCGACGTTGCGACAGTTGGCGAAAGCGCCTCCGTCAACGAAGTGGTTGAAGTGATGGAGCGCCGCAAGGTGAAACGTCTCCCGGTGGTGAGCGGCGATCGCGTCATCGGCATCATCACCCGATCCGACTTGTTGCGCGTGCTTTCGAAAGTGGTCGCGCCCAAGCCGGCGAGCGCCGCCGACTGCACGGACGAGGCCATTCTCGACAGGCTGCTGGCGGAACTGCGCGAGCAGGGGTTCGCCTCGCCCAAGACCCTCGACGTGACTGTGGAGCAGGGCGTTGTCACCTTGATCGGCGAGATTTTCGACGAAAGGCAGCGTCCGGCGCTGGTGGTCGCGGCAGAAAACATTGCCGGCGTGAACAGGGTGGTCGACAAGCTGGTGTGGATCGAGCCCTTCTCCGGCATGACCATTGGCAAGACCCAAGGTTTTTAGGCGAACAGCTCCATCGCGACGTGGCGGGCGAGCGCGGCTGCGCGCCACGCCTCGTCGCGGCTGATCGGCCCGCCAATGGCGGCGACCTTCGCGAGCGTCTCCTGCAGTGCCGCCGAGCCTTTCGGCGCGAAAATCTCAAGATTCGCTGACAGGGCCTGTTCCAGAGCCTGCCGATCGGCCGGCGTCGCGCCGATATCCGCGGCGAGGAACAAGGCGAGGGCGGCGGCGAGTCCCGGCGTCGCGTCCGAGGCCGGATGAAGGAAGCGGAACAGGTTGCGCAAGCGCTTTTGCGCGCGTGGGTTCTCTCCGGCCAGCGGCGCGAGCGCCTCCACGAGGCTTGATTCGAGCGGCGACAGGGCTGAGTCGAGTGGGGCCAGCGCGAGAGGCGCGTCCAGGGCGCCGACGACGAGCCGCAGAGGCAGCTGGACGCGGCGGGCGAGGGTTTCGGGCGCCGCGCGGAAAAGCTGGGCGTCCAGCGCATAGACCGCGATCAGGCCGGGGCGCGCGAGCAGGTCGTTGAGCCGGTCGAGCAGCGCGGCGGGGGCGGCGATGCTTTCGAAACCATCGACCGCGACCACGATCCGGCCCGGCGCGCCGGGGAACGCGGCGCTCCCGAGCAGGTCCGAAACGGATGCAAGGAAGCCCAGCGCGACGTCGCGCTTACGGGCGGCTTCGTCGGTTTCCATGAACAAGGGCGGGTTCTTGGCCGCGCCTGCGGCGGCGGCGCGGCGCTCGGCCTCCTCCACCTTCCCGGCGAGAGCATGGGCTTCGCTTCCCAGCATTTCGACATTGCGCGCATGATGGGCGACGCTCTGATCGATTTCATGGCGCTTGGCCGCGACGTCCTCGTCGAGCAGGCCGGCGGCCTGGACGAGCGGATGCATGAAGTCGAAGGCGCGCCAGACATTGAGGCCGAGCAGGGCGAGCGCGATCAAGGCGAAACCCTGCGCCGCCAGCGGCAGCCAGTCGAGCCGGCTTTGCAGGAAATCGGCGGTCTGCGCGCCGATCGAGCCGGAGCTGGCGATCACGCCGAGCCAGACCGGCTTGTTGGCGGCGAGCCAGGCCAGGCCCGTGTTGACAGCCAAGCTCGCGGCGGAGAGCAGCAGCAGCCGGGTCTGGCCGCGAAAAGCGTAAAGGCCGCGCAGCGAAGCGAGCAAGCGGGAGACGAGTCCGCCGCTCTCATTGACGTCGCGGGTCAGGTCCTTGAACACCGCGAGCGGTTCGCCGGTGAAGCCGAACCGGCGCAGGCGCGGCTCGACGGCGCTGCGCATCTTGCGCGCATAGACGTCGACGCGGGTTCCCGGGGTGTCATAAAGCAGCGTTTCCTTGATGGCCGCGCGGCGGGTCTCGTTCTGGGCGAGCGCCTGCTTTTCCTGGCTTAGCTTGCGCCGCAGGGCGTCGAGCCGCTCATGGGCCGCCCGGGCGAGGGTGGCGGGATCGGCGCCGAAATGCGCGCCTTCCTGCGCCGCTTCCTGCGCCAGCGCGCCATGACGCAGCGACAGGGCGCGATAGAGCGCGGCGGCCAGCGCCCGCTCCGGCTCGGCGGCGATGTCGCCGGCGCGCAGGGCGACGACCATGGTCGCGCCGGGCGCGGCGAGGCTTTCCGTCAGCCAGCGCAGCGCGCTCGATTTGCCGGCGCCGGCGGGCGCGAACAGGCCGGCGGCGAAGGGCGAGGGCGCGTCAGGCCGGCGAAGAAGGTCAGAAAGGCGCTTCAGAAGGGCTTGGGTCTGCGGCGCGAAACCCGCCTTGTCCGGCTTGGCGGGGGCGTCGTTCTCGAAGGCGCTGGCGGCGGCAAGCGGAGCGGGGGCCGCCGCAGCAGGATTGGTCCAGGGCATTAAAGGCTCGGTCCGGCGCGAATCCGTGGCGGGGTGAAGCTCGGGCATGCGATGTTCGGGATGGACTGCGGACAAGGCTGAGCTCCTGTATCGGGCGCGGCGGCCATTTTAGCCTGAATAGCGGAAATCCGAAGCGCTGATAGGGCCAAAAGTGACTTTTTCTGCGGCGCTTCATATTGGCGCAACGCCAAAAAGGTTTTCTCTTTTCTGCCTCTTGCTCTAAAAGACGGCCAGCGAAATTCCCCTCCGCCGGCGCCAGTCGCCGGCCCAATCTTGAAAGCATTCACGCCCATGGCGCGGCAATTCGTTTATCACATGCAGGGCCTTACCAAGACCTGGCCCGGCGGCAAGAAGGTTCTCGACAACGTCAATCTGTCCTTCTACCCGGACGCCAAGATCGGCGTGCTTGGCGTCAATGGCGCGGGTAAATCGACCCTGTTGCGCATCATGGCGGGCATAGACAAGGAATATTCCGGCGAGGGCTTCGTCGCGGAAGGCGCCCGCGTCGGCTATCTGCCGCAGGAGCCCAAGCTCGACGACAGCCTCGACGTGCGCGGCAATGTCATGCTCGGCGTCGCCGACAAGAAGGCCGTGCTCGACCGCTACAATGAACTCGCCATGAATTATTCCGACGAGACGGCGGACGAAATGACCGTCCTGCAGGACGAGATCGAGGCCAAGGGCCTGTGGGATCTCGACAGCCAGGTCGATCAGTCGATGGACGCGCTCGGCTGCCCGCCCGACGACTGGCCCGTGGAAAAACTCTCGGGCGGCGAGCGCCGCCGCGTCGCCTTGTGCAAATTGCTGCTTGAGCAGCCGGAACTGCTGCTGCTCGACGAGCCGACCAACCATCTCGACGCCGAGACGGTGAACTGGCTCGAAGGCCATTTGCGGACCTATCCGGGCGCGATCCTGATCGTCACCCATGACCGCTACTTCCTCGACAATGTCACCGGCTGGATTCTCGAACTCGATCGCGGCCGCGGCATACCCTATGAGGGCAATTATTCCAGCTGGCTGAAGCAGAAGCAGAAGCGCCTGACTCAGGAAGGCCGCGAAGACGAGGCGCGCCAGCGCGCCATCGAGGCGGAAAGCGAATGGATCGCGGCTAGCCCCAAGGCGCGCCAGGCCAAGTCCAAGGCGCGTATCCAGCGCTATGAGGACCTCGTCGCCAAGCAGAACGACAAGGCGCCGACGACCGCGCAGATCGTCATTCCGGTCGCCGAGCGGCTGGGCCAGAACGTCATCGAATTCAACCATCTCTCCAAGGGCTTCGGCGACAAGCTGCTGATCGACGATCTCAGCTTCAAGCTTCCGCCGGGCGGCATTGTCGGCGTCATTGGCCCCAATGGCGCGGGCAAGACCACGCTGTTCCGCATGATTACCGGGCAGGACAAGCCGGATTCCGGCGAGATCTCCATCGGCGAGAGCGTGCAGCTCGGCTATGTCGACCAGTCGCGCGACTCGCTCGACGGCAAGAAGAATGTCTGGGAAGAAATTTCCGGCGGCAATGACATCATCTATCTCGGCAAGCGCGAGATCAATTCGCGCGGCTATTGCTCGACCTTCAACTTCAAGGGCTCCGACCAGCAGAAAAAGGTCGAGATGCTCTCGGGCGGCGAGCGCAACCGCGTGCATCTCGCCAAGATGCTGAAGAAGGGCGCGAATGTCCTGCTGCTCGACGAACCGACCAATGATCTCGACGTCGACACCCTGCGCGCGCTGGAAGACGCCTTGGCGGATTACGCGGGCTGCGCTGTCATCATCAGCCATGACCGCTTCTTCCTAGATCGCGTCGCCACCCACATGCTGGCCTTCGAGGGCGACAGCCATGTGGAGTGGTTCGAGGGCAATTTCGCCGATTACGAGGAAGACAAGAAGCGCCGGCTCGGCGTGGACAGCGTCATCCCGCACCGGATGAAATACAAGAAATTCTCGCGCTGATTTTTCTTGCGCGACTAAAAAGTTAGCCGGGCCTTTGGGGCCCGGCTTTTTCGTTTGGGGCAATTGAGTTCAGCCCCAGGTTTTCCCCAGCGCGCCGAGGTTCGAGCGCGCCAGATCCTCGGGGGTCATGGCGACGCGGAATTCGACATCGGCTTCGAAGGTCAGATACCAGGGTTCTGCAAGGGCCGGGATCGCCGAGGCGTCCTTGACGTCCACCACCAGCGTCCCGCCGCGCTGGCCGGCCATTTCCGTGAAATAGGCCGCCTCGGGTTTGATCGTTTCGAGAATTTTCCCGATTCTCGGCCCGGCGGAACCGTCGCGCACGAAGCTGTTGAAGGGTTCCGTGGGTAGAGTGACAAACATGAGCATGCGCATGGGCGACCTCCCCGATCGTTGCCCTTGCAGGCTATTCGCTCGGGGCGCTCTCGCCAAGGCCGCATTAGGAGCGCCGCCTACCGGGAAGGCGTCGCGGAAGCTCAGCCTTCGGCGGGCAGCGGCTCGCCTGCCCGCGAGGCCGCGAGCCATTTCTTCAATTCGCTGACGTGCTCCTGCTCCTCGGCGACGAATTCGGTGGCCAGCGCCTTGACTTCCGGGTCGTTTGTCGTATCGAGGACGGACTTGTAATAGGCATAGCCGGCAGTTTCGGCCGCCAGGGCGATCTGCAAGGCCTCTTCGCGGCCAAGCATCGGGTCCGCGCCCCAGACGGCGGCGGCTTCCGGGCTTTCGAGATCGGGCCAAACGAAATCCTCGGGCTTCATCTCGGGCATGTCGTGGAAGCCGGACCGGGCCGTGGCCGTTTCCAGATGAAGTTTGGAATAATGCGCCAGACGCCGGAACAGGCGGGCGACCTCGCGATTGCCGCCGCTCTCCATGGCGTCGGCCAATTCGCCGAACCGCGCCGCCGCCTCGCGTTCGAGATGAACCGAATAGACCAGAAATTCTTCAACCGTCTGCATTGTCCCATGCTCCTGATTTTACACGAAAGACGTCGGCGGCGGGTGACGCCAAGGCTCACAGGCGAGAACCTGTGAGCCTTGGTTAGCCGCATCAGACCGCGTGCGACTTGCTGAGCCATTCCTCGCGGGCGATCCAGGCTTCCAGCACTTTCACATGCTCGGCTTCTTCCTTGACGAATTCCTTCGCCATGGCGACGACGTCGGGCAGCTTCGAGGTTCCGGCGACGGCGTAATAGAATTCATAGCCGCGCTTTTCTCCGGTCAGAGCCGCGCGAAGGGCGTCGAGACGCGTAAGGTCGGCGTCGCCCGCGAGCAGCGAGGTGCGCTCCGGCGTGACGTGATCCGGCCAGACATAATCGGCGGGTATCTGCGCCGTCAGGTCCTTGCCATTGGCGCGCGACTTAGCCTCGTTCAGATGCAGGCGCGAATAGCCCGAAAGCTGGCGGAAAAGCTTCCCCACTTCGGCATTGCCGCAAAGCTCCATCGAGGCGGCGAGGCCGTCGAAATGCAGCGCGGCGTCTTCCTCGACCTTGATGGCGTGGGCGAGGAAATCGTCGACGGAGGCGATCTCGATGGTCGTGCCCTTGTAAACCTTGGCGGCGGTCGAGAGATGCGGCGGCTGGGCGGGGACCGTTTCGTCGCCCGCGAATTTAACGAGGATGTCCTCGTTGCGGACGAAGCACTGGCAGGCAAGGCGATGCAGCGGCGGGATGTCGTTGACTTCCGCCTCCTTGATCTCGTCCTTGGTGATCTTGCCGAGCTGGCGCAGGGCTTCCTTTTCCTTTTCCGTCAGCGCCATGCCATAGGGCCGCTTGGCGCTGAGGATCTGGACTTCGACGAGGCAGGAGCCGCATTCGCCATCCTGGCAGTCGAAGGGAATCGGAATCTTGTTGGCTTTGGCGACGGCGAGGATCGTGCCGCGATCGCCCGCCACGGCATAGACCGTCACGTCACGCGACAGGGACGGCGATGTAAATGTGATATTGGCCATGCAAATCTCCGGGAGTAGCGTTCGCCCCGCGCGGAGGAGGGCGCGTCCGCCGCAGATTCGCGACAGGCGGCGTCACCGCTCCGATGCAAAGGCGAATCTGGCGTCTTGACGGCGAAATTTTCCGCCGCACTCTCGGTCAGCACGCTCCATGCCAGCGGCGGCGGGGCTCGGCAAGACGACGGCGAGACAATCAGCGTCGCTTCGTAACAAAGATGTCCACTGCCGGACCAGAATGTTCGACAATAATGTCCTGACCCAAGCAGTCTTTGTCATGTTTTGCTAAGCGAAATGGAGTCTATTATATAGGCGCCATATAATACGACAAAATATTGAAAACCTGCCAGTTGTTTTGTGCGACGCACAATCATAATACTTAAGGCCAAGCTTTTGCGCCCGGACTCAGGTCTCCGTCGCCGAGGGGGCGCCAAAGGCCTGCGGGGCGGACAGAAGCCACGCCGCGCGCGGCGCGAAGGTCCAGAACCGCTCGCCGATCGAGAGATGCACGCGCGCTTCTCCGGCGAGATGGAGCGCGCGTCCCCCGGGAAAATCCACGAACAGCAGCGCGGCGCGCGGGTCGTGCAGCAGATTGCCAAAACTGTTGAAATAATTATTGCCCGGAAAATCAGGAATTTGCAGCACGCCGTCCCGCCCGACCCGGACGAAGCCAGGGGGGCCGCCACGATGGGACATATCGACCCCGTCAGGCCCGCGCGAGGCGATGAAAAACACATCCGCCTTGGCGATCATGGCGCGCAGGCCGGCGTCGTCGGGGGGCATTTCGGTCCAGACGCCGGGATCGTTTCCGCCCGAGAAAATTTCGCGCGGCGCAATATATTTTGGACAATTGCCAAAGGCTTCCTCGACCGCCAGATCCAGCCCGCCGGCGCGCGCCTCGGCGATCCGCCCATTGACGCGGTTGCGGCGGCGCGCGGCGAAATCAACACCGATCAGGGCGAAGGGCGCGCCCGCTTGCGCCAACAAGCGCTCGCCCGAGGGGAGGCGCGCGGCGATCTCCATATGATGCGGCTCCGGGCACGTCAGGAATCCTGGCGCGCCATGCAGCAGCGACGCGGCGGGATGGCCCGCCTTGTCGAGGCCCGCCACGAAAACCAGCGGCAGACGCGCGAAGAAATCGCGCTGCTGCGCGCTGAGAGCGGTCCGTATCACAGGCCCGATCTCCGGCGCCCCGGCTGCGCGCCGCGCCGCTTCTTCGCCCGCGTGCCAAGGGCGGCGGTCTGGCAAGGGGCGGTCGGGCAGGGGCAGGTCGGGCAAAGGCGTCGCCATGGGTCAGGCCGCCAACAGACCCGCCTTGGTGGCGGGCATGGGCGCGAATCCAGGCAGCGCTTCGATGCGGCGCAGCCAGGCGACGAGGTGGGCGTGCGGCGTCAGCGCAACGCCGCCTTCCGGCGCATGGGCGATATAGGAATAGAGCGCGACATCGGCGATGGTCGGCCGTTCATTGACGAGGAAAGTCCGTTTCGCCAGCAGGGCGTCGAGTGTCGTGAACAGGCGCTCCGCGACGGCCTTGGCGCGGGCATGATCGAAATCCATGCCGAAGACAGTGACGAGCCGCGCGCTGCAGGGGCCGTTGAACACAGGCCCCTGCGCGACCGAGAGCCAGCGCTGGACCTGGGCCGCGCCCTCGGCGTCGCGCGGCAGCCAAAGCCCGTCCGCGTCATATTTTGTCGCGAGATAGACAAGGATCGCGCAGGAATCCGCGACGACCACGCCATCGTCCTCGATCACCGGAACGGTTCCGAAGGGGTTGAGCCGCAAGAAGGACTCGCTGCGCTGCTCGCCGCCGGCGAGGTCGACCTGATGAAAGTCGAAGGGCAGATCGAGCAGGCGCAGCATCAGTTTGGCGCGATGGGAATGGCCGGACAAGGGGAATCCGTACAGCAGAATTGGCTTTGACGGACGCATGTGGTTCTCCCGGGATCGTGTGGGCCGTTGCGGCCTTGCCAGATCAAACTAATCCTTTTCATTTGCGCGTTAATAAGCAAATTTCTCATCAGACTATTGCGTAAATCGGAACAATCACATGGACCGGCTGGACTCCTTGTCGATCTTCGTCGCCGTCGCCGAACGCGGCGGCTTCATTGCGGCGGCGCGGAAATCGGGGCGCTCCCCGGCCGCCGTCAGCAGGGCCGTGGCGGCGCTGGAGGAGCGCTTTGGCCAGCGCCTGTTCAATCGCACCACCCGGGCCTTGTCTCTGACCGAAGCGGGCGAAAAACTGCTGGAGCGCGGGCGGCGGCTGCTGGCGGATTTTGATGACATGTCAGATGCGCTGCAGGGCGGCGACGCGCCGCGGGGCGTCCTCACGCTCACCGCGCCGGTCATGTTCGGGCGGTTACACATCATGCCGATCGTGCGCGATTTCCTCCACGAGCATCCGGGCATTGACGTCAACCTGCAGCTATTCGACCGCGTCGTGTCGCTGGTGGAGGACGGGATCGATCTTGGCCTCCGCATCGGCAAGCTGCCGGATTCCTCGCTGATCGCCGTCCGGGTGGGCGCTGTGCGCCGGGTATTGGTGGCCTCGCCCGATTATCTGGCGCGGGCGGGCGTTCCCGCCGACCCCGCCGGTCTGGCGGATCACGCCTTCATCGCGGTTTTGGGCGCGGCGGCGCCGAGCCATTGGAGCCTTGGGGCGGAAGAGGATAAGACGATCCGCTTTCGTCCGCGCCTGACCGTCAATTCCATCGATGCGGCGCTCGACGCAGCCACGGCCGGGCTGGGAATCGTGCGGCTTTTTTCCTATCAGGTCGCCGATTCCGTCGCGCAGGGGCGGCTGGTCCGCATATTGCAAGATTTCGAACCGCCCGCCGCGCCGATTCATCTGGTGCGGCCGCCAGGCCGCGCGCCGCGCAAGGTCGTGCTGTTCATCGAAATGGCGGCCAATGCGCTGCGAGCAAAATTTGGCGCCGTTTAAGGCCGGAAAGCAAAAAATAGCTTTTTTGACCGGGAAAAAACGCAGTTTCGACTTAGTCGAGAGGCTCGGTTGACCGCGAGCGGGGGCATAGGCAAAGTCATCCGCTTGGAGAGATGTTCGGGATGCGCAAGCCGTTTGTCGTACTTGCCGCTTCGCTGAGCCTGGGGCTGGCGCTGCCGCTGGTCTTTCCCGGCAAGAATTCCGCGCGCCGGTTTCAGGTCGCGAGCGAGGACATCTGCCGCGGCGCCGCCAGCGTGCCGCTGAAAATTGGCGCTTTTCCGAATTTTTCCAAAGCGATCCGCGAAGAGGGCAGGGTGCGGATCGTCGCCATCGGCTCGTCCTCGACAGAAGGCGTGGGGGCCAGTTCGCCGGCCGCGAATTACCCCTCGCAACTGCGCGACATGCTTGAAAAGGCGCTGCCGTCGGAATCGGTCGAGGTCGTCAATCTCGGCATTGGCGGCGAGAAGGCCGCGCAGACCGTCGAACGTATGCGGGGCGAAGTTCCGCGTCTCGGCCCGGATCTTGTGGTCTGGCAGGTCGGCACCAATGATGGGGTTTCGGGCGTCCCGCCGCGCCAATATGAGGCGACGCTGCGCGCGGCGCTGCGCTTCCTGAAACACAGCGAAGCCGATGTGCTGCTGGTTGGCATGCAGTGGTCGCGCAAGCTCGCGGCCAATCCCAATTATGGCGCAATCCGTGAGGTCACCGCGCGGATCGCGCGCGAGGAAGGCGTCACGCTTGTTTCCCGCTATGAGGCGATGCGGCAATTGGGTGAGGCCACCGGGCGCGAGGATTTCATCGGGCCGGACAATCTGCATATGAATGATCGCGGTTATCGCTGCCTCGCCGAGCAGATCGCTGCGACCCTCTCCCATTCCTTCGATCAGAGGACGGCGGGCGGCAAGCTCTGAGCTTGGGCTGGCTTCAGGCTTTAGGCGCGACGGCGGCCCACCATTCGAGCGCGGCGTCCAGCGTGCAGGACAGGGTTTCGCCAAGATCGCCCGCGAAAGCGCGCCAGCCCGGCTCACGCATGGCGCCGACGCCGATCAGGGTGGGAACGCCGAGGCTCGCCGCCTCGCCGATTTCCGCGATCAGGCCGCCGCCCTCGATTTCGACGCGCCCAAAACGGGCGAGCAGCAGCAGGTCGGGCGGCGAGGCGAGGCTTTGCGCCAACAGTCCGGCGGCCTCGGCGAGCGCGGCGGTGTCGAGCCGGCAGCCTTCCGCGCAGGCGCCGAGATCCTGCGTGATATTGATGCGCTGGCCGCTGCCAAGTTCCGTCACGAAGATCGAATCCCCGCACGGCTCCTGAAGCAATCCGCCGACGCGAAAGCCCTGCGCGGCGACGATCTCGCGCAAGGAGGCGAAAAGCGGATCCACCGATTCGCCTTCGCGGTAGATCATGGCCGCCAGCGCGGCGCGCGTGCTCATGCGCCGGCCTTCCGAATGACGAAGACCAGCGCGCCGTCCGCCTTGATCTGGCTTTCGAGAAGGTCGCCGGTTTCGCGCAGCAGATTGGGCAGGTCGATCGCGCTCAAAGGATCGGTGCAGGCGACCTCGACCGTTTCGCCAGGGGCAAGGGCGGTGAGATAGCGGCGCGTCTTCAGAACGGGCAGGGGGCATTTCAATCCCCGCAAATCGAGCGTCTTCAAGGGGCTTGCCTCAACATCTCCTCGGCGCGGGCGAGATCTTCCGGCGTGTTCACGTTAAAGAAGGGATCGCGCCCGGTCGCCGGCCATTCGACGACCGTCATATCATAATCGCGCTGGAACTGGCCCACGCCGCGCATGTCTTTTTCGAGCAAGGCGCGGCGCAAATCGTCGCGCAAGCTGAGCGGCCAAAGCGCGACCACCGGATGGACGCGCCCGCCGGAGGCCGCGCAGGCAAGGCCGGAACGCGTTTTTTTCCACGCGGCTTCGAGCAGCCGGGAGGCGAGATCGTCCGGGAGGAAGGGGCAGTCGCAGGGCAGGGTGAGCAGGAATTCGACGCCCGGCGCATGAGCGGCGGCGAAATCGAGGCCGCCGAGAACGCCCGCGAGCGGACCGAGCCGTCCGGGCGCGGCGTCCGGCGCGATGGGGAGGTTCAAATCCACGAAAGGCGCGAGGGTTTCGGCGTCGGGCTCATGGAGATTGAGCGCGACCGCGCCGCATTGCGCCCGCGCGACATCGGCGACGCGGTCGATCAGCCGCCGGCCGCCCAGCGGCAGCAGCGGCTTGGCGCGGCCCTCCATGCGGCGGCCGAGGCCTCCGGCGAGGATCAGGGCGAGAAGTTTTCCGTGTGGCTCTGTCATAGCTTCGGTTTCGTGAGGTTGCTTTGGGCCTCGATGACGTATAAAGATATGTTTATATCCTTCTGGACCATAAATGACCGATCAGCCCGCAACCCTGCACGACGCTTTGGCCAGCCTCGCCGCCATCGGCGAGGAATCGCGCCTGCGCCTCTATGTGCTTTTAGCGGAAGCCGAGCTTGCGGTCAGCGAATTGGTGACGATTTTGGGCCAATCGCAGCCGCGCGTGTCGCGGCACCTCAAACTCCTGCTGGAGGCTGGCCTCGTCGAGCGGCGCCGCGAGGGCGCCTGGGCTTTCTTCCTTGCGCCGGAAAAGGGCGCTTCCGCCGCGCTGGCGCGGGCGATTCTGGCGCGGCTGGACCTCAATGACAAGGTGCTTGCGGCGGATCGCGCGCGTCTGGCCGAAGTACGCGCGGCCCGCGCCGCGCAGGCGCAGAAATATTTCGCCGAGCACGCGCCGGTCTGGGACGAGACCCGCCGCCTGCACGCGCCCGAAGCCGAGGTCGAGGCCGCGATTCTTGCGGCGGCTCTGGAAGGCGCCCCGCGCTGGCGGCGGCTGCTCGACATCGGCTGCGGGGCGGGGCGCATGCTGGAGCTGCTGGCGCCGCAGGCCGAGAGCGCGCTCGGCGTCGATCTGTCCGCCGCAATGCTCGGCGTGGCGCGGGCGCGCGTCGAACAGGCCGGGTTGCGCAATGTGCAATTGCGGCAGGGCGACATTTACGCGCTGCCCGTGGAGCCGGGGTCCGTCGATCTCGCCGTCGTGCATCAGGTCCTGCACTATCTCGACAATCCCGCCCGCGCGCTGCGCGAGGCCGCCCGCGCTCTGGCGCCGGGCGGACGGCTGATCGTGGTCGATTTCGCGCCGCATCACTGCGAGATGCTGCGCGAAAAACACCAGCACCGTCGTTTGGGTTTCGCGGCGGAAGAGGTCGCGGATCATTTGCGCCAGGCGGGGCTGGAGCCCTTGTCGCATCGCGACCTCGCGCCGGGCGATTCCGCCGGCGACGACAAGCTCACCGTTTCCCTCTGGCTGGCGCGCGATCCGCGCCAAGCGATTCATCAAGCCGACCAGTGAGAGTTTCATGATGCAGGAGCAGAGGCTCAGCCGCCGCAATCACCGGCCGATCGACGTGTCGTTCGAATTCTTCCCGCCGAAGTCGCCGGAAATGGAGACGGCCCTGTGGGAGGCGATCTCGCGCCTCGCGCCGCTCGGTCCAAAATTCGTCTCCGTGACCTATGGCGCCGGCGGCTCCACCCGCGAGCGCACCCATTCCACCGTCGCGCGGATCCTGCGCGAAACCGACATCAAACCGGCGGCCCATCTCACCTGCGTCGGCGCGACGCGGGCGGAAGTGGACGAGGTCGCCCGCGCCTATTGGGACGTGGGCGTGCGCCATATCGTCGCCCTGCGCGGCGACCCGCAGGGCGGGCTCGGCGGCGACTATGCGTCCACGCCCGGCGGCTACGCCCATTCGACCGATCTCGTGGCTGGCCTGCGGGCCATCGGGGATTTCGAAATCTCGGTCTCGGCCTATCCGGAAAAACATCCCGAGAGCGCGAGCTTCGAGCAGGACATCGACGTGCTGAAGCGCAAGATTGACGCCGGCGCGACCCGCGCGATCACGCAATTCTTCTTCGACAATGACCTCTATTTCCGCTTCCTTGACCGCGTGCGCGCGGCGGGGATCACGATTCCGATCGTGCCGGGCGTGACGGCGGTGCAGAATTTCAAGCAGACGGCCAATTTCGCCAAGCGCGCGGGGGCGAGCGTGCCGGACTGGCTGGGCGAGCGCTTCGAGGGGCTCGACAATGATTTGCCGACCCGCCGCCTGATCGCGGCGGCGGTGGCGGCGGAACAGGTGTTCGACCTGCTGGACCGCGGCGTCGAGCAGTTCCATTTCTATACGATGAACCGCGCCGACCTCGTCTATGCGGTTTGTCATTTGCTCGGCGTGCGCGCGGCGCCGGCGAAAGCGGAGACAGTAGCGACGATCTAGCTGCGACCCCTTCTCCCCCCAGGCCGTTCGTCCGGACGGCCGTCCTTGCGGACGGACTATGGCGGGAGAAGGTGGTCCGAAGGACCGGATGAGGGGGCGTCAGCAGCAAGGAACGGACCTCTCATCCGTCTCGCCGCCTTATGGCGACGATCCACCTTCTCCCGCAAGGGGAGAAGGAAAAGCGCGCCGGAAACTTGCGTCGGTATTCAAGAGGATGGACAGATGACCACGAAAAATCGCTTCGGCGGCAAGACGGCGCTTCAAGCCTTGACGGAAGCGGCGCGCGAAAAAATTCTCGTGCTCGACGGCGCCATGGGCACGATGATCCAGCAGCGCAAATTTTCCGAAGCCGATTTTCGCGGCGACCGTTTCGCTGACTGGCCCCGCGACCTGCGCGGCAATAATGATCTGCTGATCCTGACCCAGCCCGACGCCATCCGCGCCATCCATCTCGCCTATTTTCAGGCGGGCGCGGATATTGTCGAGACCAACACCTTCTCCTGCACCACCATCGCCCAGGCCGATTACGGCATGGAATCCCTGGCGCGCGAGCTGAATGTCGAAGGCGCGCGGCTGGCGGTCGAGGCGGCGATCGAGGCCGAGAAGCGCGACGGCAAGACGCGCTTCGTCGCGGGCGCGCTGGGGCCCACCAACCGCACCGCCTCGATCTCGCCGGACGTGTCCAATCCGGGCTTTCGCGCCGTGACCTTCGACGAGCTGCGGGTGGCTTACAAGGAAGCGGCGAGCGGGCTGATCGAGGGCGGCGCCGATATTCTTCTGCTCGAAACCATCTTCGACACGCTCAACGCCAAGGCGGCTCTGTTCGGCATCGACGAGGCCTTCGAGGAGACGGGCGTCATGCTGCCGGTTATGATCTCCGGCACCATCACCGACCTTTCCGGCCGCACGCTCTCGGGTCAGACCCCGGCCGCATTTTGGCATTCCCTGCGTCACGCCAAACCCTTTTCCATCGGCCTCAATTGCGCGCTCGGCGCGCGTGAAATGCGCGCCCATATCGCCGAGCTGTCGCGTATCGCGGACACTTTCGTCTGCGCATATCCCAACGCCGGCCTGCCCAATGAATTCGGCCTCTATGACGAGAGCCCGGAGGCCATGGCCGAACTCGTCGGCGAATTCGCGGACAGCGGGCTGGTCAATGTCGTTGGCGGCTGCTGCGGCACCACGCCGGCGCATATTCACGCCATTGCGAAGAGAGTTTCGGGCGTGACACCCCGCGCGGTCCCGGTCATCGAGCCGCTGCTGCGGCTTTCCGGCCTTGAGCCCTTCACGCTGACGCCGGACCTCAATTTCGTGAATATCGGCGAGCGCGCCAATGTCACCGGCTCGGCGAAATTCCGCAAACTCATTCAGGCCGGCGATTACGCCGCCGCGCTCGACATTGCGCGCGATCAGGTCGCCAATGGCGCGCAGATCATCGACGTCAATATGGACGAAGGCCTGCTGGATTCGCAGAAGGTCATGGTCGAGTTCCTCAATCTCGTCGCCGCCGAGCCGGATATCGCGCGCGTTCCAGTGATGGTCGATTCCTCGAAATTCGAGGTGATCGAAGCTGGCCTGAAATGCCTGCAAGGCAAGGCTGCGGTGAATTCGATCTCGATGAAGGAAGGCGAGGAAAAATTCATCGAACAGGCCAGGATCGTGCGCCGCCACGGCGCGGCGGCGGTGATCATGGCCTTCGATGAAAAAGGGCAGGCAGACACTTTTCAACGCAAGATCGAAATCTGCACGCGGGCTTACAAGATCCTGACCGAGAAGGTCGGCTTCCCGCCCGAGGACATCATCTTCGATCCCAATGTCTTCGCCGTCGCCACCGGCATCGAGGAGCACAATCATTACGGCGTCGATTTCATCGAGGCCGCGCGCGAAATTCGCGAAAAACTGCCGCACGCCCATGTCTCCGGCGGCGTGAGCAATCTCTCCTTCTCGTTCCGCGGCAATGAGCCGGTGCGCGAGGCGATGCACAGCGTGTTCCTCTATCACGCCATTGCCGTCGGCATGGACATGGGCATCGTCAATGCCGGCCAGCTCGCGGTCTATGAGAAGATCGACCCGGAATTGCGCGAGGCCTGCGAGGATGTGGTGCTCGACCGGCGCCCCGACGCCACGGAGCGCCTGCTGACGCTCGCCGAGCAATATCGCGGCAAGGCGGGAGAGATTCGCGAGAAGGACGCGGCCTGGCGCGAGGCGAGCGTCGAGGCGCGGCTCGAATATGCGCTCGTCAATGGCGTGACGGATTTCATCGACGCTGACGTCGAGGAGGCGCGCAGCCGTTCGACGCGCGCGCTCGACGTCATCGAAGGCCCGCTGATGGCCGGCATGAACAAGGTCGGCGACCTGTTCGGCGCAGGCAAAATGTTCCTGCCGCAGGTGGTGAAATCGGCGCGCGTGATGAAGGCGGCGGTCGCCTATCTGCTGCCTTTTATCGAGGCCGGCAAGGCCGAGGGCGACGAGCGCAAGAACGCCGGAAAGATCCTGCTCGCCACGGTCAAGGGCGACGTTCACGACATTGGCAAGAATATCGTCGGCGTCGTGCTCGCCTGCAATAATTTCGAGATCGTCGATCTCGGCGTGATGGTCCCGGCGCAGCGCATTCTCGACGAGGCGAAGAAACAGAAGGTCGATATCATCGGCCTCTCCGGCCTCATCACGCCTTCGCTCGACGAGATGGCTTTTCTCGCCTCCGAAATGCAGCGCGAGGGTTTTGACGTTCCGCTGCTGATCGGTGGCGCTACCACCAGCCGCGTCCATACGGCGGTGAAGATCGCGCCCAATTATGTGAAGGGCCAGGCGGTCTATGTCACGGACGCCAGCCGCGCAGTCGGCGTGGCGCAATCGGTGCTCGGGGCGGACAAGGACAAATACAAGCAGGATTTGCGCGCCGAATACCAGCGCGTCGCCGAAGCCCACGCCAAGGCCGAAAGCGAGAAGCGCCGCGTGCCTTTGTCCCGCGCGCGCGCCAACGCGTTCAAGATCGACTGGGAAGCCTACGCGCCGCCCAAGCCGAGCTTCACCGGCATTCGCATCCTCTCCTCGCTCGATGTGGCGGAGCTGATCCCCTATATCGACTGGACGCCCTTTTTCCAGACCTGGGAATTGAAGGGCCGTTTCCCAAAAATTCTCGAAGACGAGAAGCAGGGCGAGGTCGCGCGGCAGTTGTTCGAAGACGCGCAGAAAATGCTCAAGCGCATTGTTGACGAACGCTGGTTCAATCCGAAGGCGGTGCTGGGTTTCTGGCCGGCCAACGCCATCGGCGACGACATCGCGCTTTACACCGGCGAGTCGCGGCAGGAGAAGCTGGCGACGCTGCACACTTTGCGCCAGCAGCTCGCGCGCCACGACGGCAAGTCCAATACCGCCTTGTCCGATTTCGTCGCGCCGCATGACAGCGGCAAGGCGGATTATGTCGGCGCCTTCGTTGTGACAGCCGGGCCGGAGGAGGGCAAAATCTCCGACAAGCTCGCCCGCGCCAATGACGACTACGGCTCGATCATGGTCAAGGCGCTGGCCGACCGCATCGCCGAAGCCTTCGCCGAATATTTGCATGAGCGCGTGCGCAAGGAGTTCTGGGCCTATGCGCCGGACGAGGCCTTGAGCCCTGAATCGCGGATCGCGGAAGATTATCGCGGCATCCGCCCGGCGCCGGGCTATCCGGCCCAGCCCGACCATACCGAGAAGCAGACCATTTTCGATCTGCTCGCCGCGTCGCGCCGCATCGGCGTTTCGCTGACCGAGAGCTTCGCCATGCTGCCGGGCTCATCGGTCAGCGGGCTCTATTTCGCCCATCCGCTGGCGCATTATTTCGGCGTCGCCAAGGTCGAGCGCGATCAGGTCGAAGATTACGCCGCGCGCAAGAACATGAGCGTTGGGGAGATCGAACGCTGGCTGTCGCCGGTGTTGAACTACACGCCCACGGGCGCGTGAGGGCTGTCGCTCGACAAGCGCCTTCTGTCATGCGTCGTCAATCGGCTTCCTGTCGCGCCAGGGCGACGAGCAGATCGGTCTGCGTGAGCAGGCCGATCACGTGACGCCTGTCGTCCACCACCACGACTTCATGCGCCCTGCCGTCAGTCAGTTGCGCGACAAAATTCAACGCGGGGCGGTCCGCCTTGGCGACCAGCGCCGGCTTGGCGACGGCGGAGACAAAGGCGTCGTCGCCGATCAGGTCGCTCGCCGTCACCATCCCCGCCAGCACGCCGAACCGATCGATCACCGGCAGCCGGCGCAGGCGCCGCTCCCGCATGAGTTTGCGCGCCTCGTCGGTCGTCGCGTCGAGTTCGACGCTGATCACATCCTTCGACATGATGTCGCCACAGGACAGCGGACCCGTGATGCGGTGGAAGACGCGCAATTCCACCTGCTGCACCAGTCGTTCAAGATCATCGCGGTCGATGTCGAAGGCTTCGTGCAATTCCGCCAGAACCGCATCGACGTCTTCGGCGCGAACGCCGCCGCGCGTCTGGGGCGGCTGGTCCTGGGTCCCGTGCAAATGGCCTGGCGCCGCCGCAGCGACATGCGGATAGGAATGCCGGGTGAATCGATGGAAAATCCAGCCGAGGACGACGAGAATGAGCGAGTTGGCGCCGACCGGATTGAAAGCATAGAGAAAGTTCGCGCCATGGCTCCCATGCGTCGCCATCACGGTCATCAGGGCCACGGCGCCGCCAGGCGGATGCAGGCAGCGGGTCAGCGACATCACCACGATAGCGAGGCCGACCGCGGCGCCGGTCGCCAAAATCGGATCGCCGACGGATTGGCCGACGGCGATTCCGACCAACCCCGAAAGGACATTGCCGCCAATAATCGACCAGGGTTGCGCCAATGGACTGGACGGCACCGCGAACAATAGCACCGACGAGGCGCCTATCGGCGCGACGATCAACGGCGTCATGCCGGCTTCTGGAAACGCCCGGCTGGAAATGTAACCGGTGAGCCCAATCCCGAGCAGCGCGCCCAAACCGGCGAAGACCCTATCAAGCGCCGTAGCGCCCGCGAGCGCCGGCGCCCATTGGCGTTTGCCTTGCGCCATATTTTCCTCGGCGGCTTGCTGATCGAACGGATCATGAGTCGGGATGCTTATTTTATAGGCATACTGACGGATGCCGACAAGTCCGCCTCGCTAAGTTCACAATTCGCAGCGTGGTCTGAAACCGATCTGCGCCGCGGGCATTGTCTTCTTGAGGGCGCGGAGCGAAGGCCTCGGCTCCGACGGGAGGAAATATGCGCGCAAGTGTCATTCGGCGCGTCTGGACCGCCTCCGCCTTCGCGCTGATGCTTGCGGCTTCCGCGACGGCGGAGAGTCCAGCGCCGCCACCCCGTCCGGACGATTTGCCGTCGCCAGCAGTCGAGACGCCCTTGCCGCCGCAGCGACCGGCCGAATTGCAGCCGCCATCTCCCGAGGCGTCTCCGGCTCCGGCGTTTCCGCCGTCGCGCCCGCAAGACCTTCCGCCCCCGAAACAAGATGTGACGCCGCCCAAACAAGACATGCCGCCGCCGAAAGCCGAGACGCCGCCAGCTGAAACGCCTGCGCTGCCCATCGCCGTGTCGCCGCCGCTGAACGAGCGGCCGGAAGAGCTCGCGACCTGCGACGCGCTGCTGGCCGGCGGGACAGTCGCCGCCACCCGGGTCGCGCCCATCCCGGACGAGAATGGCTGCGGCATCGCGGCGCCGGTTTCGCTGGAGGCGGTGATCCTGCCCGACAAGCGCCGCGTCGATATCGAGCCGCATCCTGTCCTGCGCTGCGACGTCGCGGCGGAAGCGGCGCGCTGGATCGCGCAGGATGTGATCCCCGCCATGGAAGACGGGAAGAGCCGCGTCGCTAGCATCTCCGGCGTCGGCGGCTATGAGTGCCGCGCGCGCAATCGCGCGCCGGGCGGACATCTTTCCGAACATGCGCGCGGCAACGCCATGGACATCACGGCGATTGTTTTCGCCGATGGCCATGTCGTCACGCTGGCCAGCCGGTCCAATGACCTGACGGCGGCGACAAGCCTGCGCGACTCGGCCTGCGCCCGCTTTGCGACGGTGTTGGGTCCGGGCGCCGACGCTGCCCACGAAAGCCATATTCACGTCGATCTCGAACCGCGCCGCAACGGCGGCAAGATCTGCCAATGGGATCTGCGCTGAATCCGGCTGTGGGCGCCGCGTCCGCGTCTAAAAAGGCGCTTGCGCGCCCCGCGCGGCTGCGGTTTGCTAAGGCGGCGCCGTTGGACCGGATGGCGTCGAGGTCATTGGGGCCCGTGCGGGAGGAAAATAAATGGACCACGCTGCCGAAGTAAAAAAATATGCGCCGGACGCCGATCAGGCCAAGGTGGATGCCCTTTTGAAATATTTGAGCATCGCTTTGCGCAATCCCGATTCGGCGCTGGTCGCTTCGTCGGACCCGGACGAATTGAAAACGGTGCATAACAACTGGGCCAAGAAGAAGCTCGGGGTGACGGATGACGCCGCCATCGACGCCGCGATCAAGACGGTCGTGGAGAAAATGAAGGGCAATAATCACAAGTCGCGCGCCGCGTTCTACTATCTGGTCGCCGAAGCGCTGGGCAAGCTCGACGCAGTTTGAGCGATTTCCGCCTGGAGTCGCGCCGCATCTATCCGTCCCAATGCGGTCGTCCGTCGGCGCAATCCGACGACGGGCGACGCGCTGATGCAGAACGGTGGAGGGCATGACGAATTGCACGGGTTTCGCGCCAATTTCGCGGCCTGACGCGCGCGTTCTCATTTTGGGTACGCTTCCCGGCGCGGAATCCCTGCGCCGGCAGGAATATTACGCGAAGAGCCAGAATGCGTTCTGGCGCATATTGGGCGAACTGATTGGGGCTGGCCCCGATCTGCCCTATCAGCAAAGACTCGAAACGATCAAAAGCGCCGGGCTGGCCCTTTGGGACGTTTGCGCTTCCGCTCACAGGGAGGGCAGTCTCGACGCCAATATCCGGGAGCTGGAGCCTAATGATTTCGGGCGCTACTTCCAGGCGCACCCGCATATCGGCCTGATCTGCTTCAATGGCCAGACAGCCGGCAAGCTGTTCGAGCGTTTTGTCATCCCCGATCTGACCGCCGAAGCGAGAAAAATTCCCCGCAAGATTTTGCCATCGACCAGCCCCGCCCATGCATCGATGCGTTTCGCGCAAAAGCTGGAGCATTGGCGCTGCGCGCTTATGCCGACGGCGGCAGGCGCTCGATGAGCGCGCGCAATGTCATCACCGTGGATAGATCGGCGACGCCATCGACGCGTTCGGGTCGGAAATGGCGCTGGAACGCGGCGACGGCGGCGCGCGTGGCTTCGTCGTAAATCCCGCTCGCGGGGGTTTCATAGCCATAGGCGGCGAGCATCGTCTGCAATGCGCCGACGGGCGGGCCCATCGCGCCCGGCTCATAGACCGGGCCGGGCCGGATCGGCGTCGGCGCGACCCAATGGCCGACGCCCGCCTCATGCAGCCGTGACCACGGAAAAAACTCGCCGGGGTCCTTCTTGCGCGCGGGCGCGATGTCGGAATGGGCGAGAATGCGCTCGGGCCTGATCTTCAGCCGCCCCGAAATGTCCCGGCACAAGGCGATGACGGCGGCGATCTGCGCCTCAGGATAGGGCGGCGCGCCGCCGTCATGGCCGGGATGGACGATCTCGATGCCGATCGAGCGCGAATTCAGGTCCGTCTCGCCGGCCCAGAAGCTCTTGCCCGCATGCCAGGCGCGGCGCGATTCCGCCGCGAGCTGCCAGATGCGCCCATCTTCCCAGACCAGATAATGGCAGGAAACCTGCGCCTCCGGGCTGCACAGCAGGCCAAGGGCGGCTTCGCCGGTCGCCATCCCGGTATAATGCAGAATGAGCGCGTCGGCGGGTCCGCGCAGTCGCTCGCCGTGATTGGGGGAGGGCTCGCAATGGGTGACAAGCGGGCTGTCGGGACTCATGAGGCTCTGAATCAGGGGCGTCGGAATCGAAAAGGCGGCCCGCACGGGCCGCCTTGAAGGCAAATTGCTCGGGTGGGATTAATACCACGCCACGCAATGACGGCCGCCGTAGGGATCGACCTCGAATTCGGCGCAGCGGCGGCGCGGCGGAGGCGGCGCAGTGTTCGCGCCGATGATGCCGCCCGCGGCGGCGCCCAAGATGCCGCCGGCGACCGCGCCGCCGGCGGTGCCCGAAGCAAGTCCGCCAATGGCCGCGCCGGTTGCGCCGCCAAGGGCGGCGCCGCCGACCGCCCGGTCCTGGGGCGTATAGCAGCCGGAGAGGCCAAGGCAGCTCGCGAATGCGATCGTCGCCAATATTGTTTTCTTCATCGAAAATCCTCCGATCCGCCCGGAGCGCTGGCTTCCGGACCCTAATTCTCAGACTGCGGGCCGATATGGCGCACGGCTTTCCAGCGCCAACGTCGTACGGAACAGGCGCGAAGCACCAATATCAGGTCGGCTTGGCCGTTCAAGGGCAAAAATACTCTATCCCCCGAAGCCTGTCCGGGCCGTGTCTGGCCGTAGGGATTGTCGAAAAGTCTTGACGCGCGGCCGCCTGCTGCTAAGCGAGGGCGGTCAGTCGGCTGGATGGCCGCTGTCCTTCGGGATAGAGGAAAGTCCGGGCTCCACGGAGAAACGGCGCCGGATAACGTCCGGCGGGGGCGACCCCAGGGAAAGCGCCACAGAAAGTATACCGCCTCCGCCAAGGGACATTCCCTTTCGGAGGTAAGGGTGAAAGGGTGCGGTAAGAGCGCACCGCGCGGGCGGCAACGTCAGCGGCATGGCAAGCCCCGCCGGGAGCAAAACCGAATAGGGACGACAGGGCGGGGCCAAGGCCGCGTCCACCCTCTCCGGGGCGTCGTCCGGGTTGGTTGCACGAGGCGGCCGGCAACGGCCGTCCCAGATGAATGGCCATCGCGCGCCGCAAGGCGCCATACAGAACCCGGCTTACAGGCCGACTGGCTCTTTCTCTTGATTTTTGACGGGTAATTTTTGCCCGAGTGGCGGTGTTTGCCGCGCGGCGATGACCCCTGCGTCAACAAGTTCTTAACGCTAACGATGCTTTAATGGACGGCAATGCATTTTCCCGAAGCCATTGCTTCCGCGTTGACGCCCCACATGTCGCATGTTAGCCGAAATCACACCCCAAGCGGCGCTTCGCCGGCGCCCTTCGGCGGAGTCCGGAGGCTTGTGCGTCGCGTGGGCGCGACTGGCGGCGCGCGTCGAAACGCGCCGATTGCGCGGAAAAAACGTCAGCCAGGCCGAGATTTTGACCCTTATCTCTTCCGCGCCAGCGGCCACCCTGTTTGCGCGAGGCTGCATATGACTGGAAGACAGGCGGACCAGAAGGCTGATTCGCCCCACCTGCCCGTGATGGCGGAAGAGGCGCTCGCTGCGCTCGCCGTCGCCCCCGGCGGGCTCTATCTCGACGGCACCTTTGGCGCCGGCGGCTACACACGACTCATTCTGGCGCAGGGCGGACAGGTTCTGGCGCTCGACCGCGACCCCAGCGCGATCGCGGCCGGCGCGCCGCTGGTCGCCGAGAGCGGCGGGCGGCTGGTTCTGGCCCAGACCCGCTTCTCCCGGATGGAGACGGCGGCGCGCGAGCACGGCTTGGGTCCATTTGACGGAATCGTGCTCGATATCGGCGTCTCCTCGATGCAGCTCGACCAGCCGGAGCGCGGCTTTTCCTTCCGTTTCGACGGCCCGCTCGACATGCGCATGGAAAAGGCGGGCCGCAGCGCTGCGGATCTCGTCAACGAGCTGGAGGCGGAGCCGCTGGCCAATCTGCTCTATCTTTATGGCGAGGAGCGCGCTTCGCGCCGGATCGCCCGCGCCATCGTGGCAGAGCGCGCCAAGGGGCCGATTACGACCACGGCGGCGCTGGCGCAGATCATCGCCCGCGCCAATCCGGGCAAGCCGCAAGAGATCCATCCGGCGACCCGCTCCTTCCAGGCGCTGCGCATCGCGGTCAATGAGGAGCTGGACGAACTGACCCGCGCGCTTGAAGCCGCTGAACGGCTGCTCCGCCCGGGCGGCCGTCTCGCCGTGGTCACGTTCCATTCGCTCGAAGACCGGATCGCCAAACAATTCTTCGCATCGCGCTCCGGGCGCGGCCGCGCCGCGTCGCGCCTGCTGCCCGGCGAGACGCCGCCGCCCACGCCGACTTTCGCCCTGAAAGCTTCGCAGCCGGTCGCCCCATCTCACGCCGAATGCGCGCGCAACCCGCGCGCCCGCTCGGCGAAATTACGCTGGGCCGAGCGCACGGACGCGCCGCCCACGCCGCACAAGGAGGGCCGCTGACATGTTGCGCATCCTCAACGTCCTCGCGATCATCGTGCTGGTCGGATCGGCCGTTTACGCCTATTCGATCAAATATGCGACGCTCTACCAGGCCGAGAAAATGGCCGAGTTGAAACGCAGGCTGGTGGTGGAGACCAATTCCCTCGCCACGGTCCGCGCCGAATGGGCGCAGGTCGCCAATCCCGTGCGCGTCGAGGTCCTGGCCGATCAATATCTCGGCGGCCAGGTGATGCAATTGTCGCAGATCGCCACGCTCGCCAGCCTCCCGGACAAGGCGTCGCGGGGCGACGAGATCGGCGCGAAACTTCAGGATCTCGGCCTCTCCGAGCCGACCAATACGCCCGGCGCCGCCGCGCCCTCCGCGACCCCCTCCGCCAAACCGGCTGAGACCAAATCGTCCGCGACCAAGCCCGGCGCGGCCAAACCGGCGGCCGTCGCCGGCGCCAAGCCGGGAAGGTGAGCCATGAAAGCCGCTTCCGCGCAGATCTATCCCGATCCCGAACCGGCCCCTGAAATGCCGGCGGTGGAGCAAATGGCGCCCGAATGTGCGCAGCCGTCGGCGGCTGAGATCCCGCCGCCGCCCGCGCCCGCACTCCCTCCCGCGCCTGCGCCTGCGCCAAAAAAGCAGCGCCGCCCGTTCGAATTGAAAAAGACGCTGCGCGATATCTTCTCGACTCATCCGTCGAAGAGCAGCAGCCGGATCCGCATCACGGCCGTCGCCTTTGGCGCGCTTTTTCTCGTGTTTGTCGGCCGTCTCGCCTATTTCGGCGCCAAGCCCGAGCAGCATTCGATCCGGCGCGAGGCCTCGGAGGCGATCTCCGCCGCGCGGCCCGAACTGGTCGACCGCAATGGCGAAGTGCTGGCGACCGACATCAAGGTCATGTCGGTCTTCGCGGAGCCGCGCAACATTATCGACAAGGACGAGGCTACCGAGTTGATCACGGCGGTCCTTCCGGACGTCAACGCCAGCGAATTGCGCGCCAAGCTCGGCTCGCGCAAGGGCTTCATCTGGATCAAGCGCGGCGTGACGCCGCGGCAGCAGCAGGAAATTTTCCGGCTCGGCTTGCCGGGCGTGGGCTTCGTGCCCGAGAACAAGCGCGTCTATCCCAACGGCCCGCTTGGCGCCCATGTGCTCGGCTTCACCAATTCCGACAATAATGGGATCGCGGGCGTCGAGAAATATATCGACGGGCAGGGGCTGTCCGACCTGCATGACGCGGGCTTCAACCTCGCGCCGGAAAATCTGAAGCCGATCGCGCTGTCGCTGGACATGCGCGCCACGCATGCGCTGCGCGACGAGCTGGTCCACGGCATGGAGCGTTTCCAGGCCAAGGCCGCCGCCGCCGCGATCCTTGACGTGAACACTGGCGAAGTCATCGCCGAGGCGTCGCTGCCCGATTACGATCCGAACAATCCGACCGATGCGCTCAAGCCCAACAACATCAACCGCCTTGCGGTCGGCGTCTATGAAATGGGCTCGACCTTCAAGGCGCTGACCACCGCGATGGCGCTGGATTCCGGCAAGGTCAATCTCAACTCCCGCATCGACGCGCGCGGCGCCCTCTACTGGGGCCGGGGCGCGATCCATGACTACCACGCGCAGAACCGTTTCCTGACCGTGCCGGAAGTGTTCAAGTTTTCCTCCAATATCGGCACGGCCCGCATGGCGCTGATGGTCGGCGTGACCGGCCACAAGGCGTTTTTGCGCAAGATGGGCCAGATGGACCGGGTGCGAACCGAATTGCCGGAAAGCGCAGAGCCGATCGTGCCGCGCAACTGGAGCGAAGTCTCGACCATGACCATCGCCTTCGGCCATGGCCTCGCGGTTTCGCCTTTGCAGGCGATGATGGCCGTGGGCGCACTGGTCAATGGCGGCTACATGATCACGCCCACCTTCCTGAAGCGCCCGGCCGAATTTGACAAGGAAAGCATGCCGCGCGTCATCAAGCCGGAAACCTCGGAATCGCTGCGCTACATCATGCGCCTCAACGCCGAGGACGGCTCCGCGCGCAAGGCCAATGTTCCGGGCTATTTCGTGGGCGGCAAGACTGGCACGGCGGAGAAGGTCATCGCCGGTCATTACAGCAAGACCAAGCTGTTCACGACCTTCATGGCCATCGTGCCGGCCGACAAGCCGCGCTATCTTCTGATGACAGTGATGGACGAACCGCAGGGTCTCGCGCAGGACGGCCATTACGCCACGGCGGCCTATAATTCGGGCTATGTCACCGGGCGCCTCATCGAGCGCGTCATTCCGCTGCTCGGGCTGGAGCCGCGCCTCGACCTGCCGACCCTGCCGTTCCCACTGCTGGCGAAGCTCGGCTATGGCTTCGCCAATACGCCGGCCAAGCCCGGCGCCGGAGAACATTGATGCGGCTCGACTCGCTTGTGCCCGAAGCGTCCCCGGCGCTCGCCGCGCTGGAAGTCGCCGGCGTGACCGCCGACAGCCGCGCGGTCGCGCCGGGCGCGCTGTTTTTCGCCATTGCCGGGGCCAAGGCCGACGGCATGCGGTTCGCGCCGCAGGCTCTCGCCGCCGGCGCCGTCGCCATCGTCGGCGAGACGACGCCGCAAGGCGAACTGTCGGGCGCGCCTTTCGTGCAGGTGCGCGACGTGCGCAAAAGCCTGTCGCTCGCCGCCGCCGCGCTTTATCCGCGCCAGCCGGAGAAGATCGTCGCCGTCACCGGCACGTCGGGGAAAACCTCGGTCGCGGATTTCACCCGGCAGATTTTCGCATCTTGCGGCCTGGCCGCCGCATCGCTTGGCACCATTGGCGTGGTCAAGCCTTCGGGCGCCGTCTATGGCTCGCTGACGACGCCGGACCCGGTGACCTTGCACAAGACGCTCGACGCTCTGGCGGGCGAGGGCGTGACCCATCTCGCCATGGAGGCCTCCTCGCATGGCCTTGACCAGCGCCGGCTCGATGGCGTGCGGCTCACCGCAGCGGGCTTTACCAATCTCTCGCGCGACCACCTCGATTATCATTCCGATCTCGACGATTACCTCTCCGCCAAGCTGCGGCTGTTCAACGACCTTCTCCAGCCGGGGCAGACGGCGGTGATCGCGGCCGATGGCGATTTTTCCGCCCGCGTCATTGAAGCTTGCCGCGCCCGTGGCCTCAAGCTGTTCACCGTCGGCGCGCGCGGCGAAGCCCTGCGGCTGAAGGACACCCGCGCGGAAGGCTTTTCGTTGCGGCTCGATCTGGAATTCGAGGGCCGGGACATTGCCGTGAACCTGCCGCTCGCCGGCCTGTTTCAGGCGGAAAACGCCCTGGTCGCGGCGGGCCTCGCCTTGGCCGGTGGCGCGCCGTCCGAAAAGGTCTTCGCGGCGCTCGAAACCTTACGCGGCGCGCCGGGACGGCTGGAGCGCGTCGGCGATAGAAAAGGCGCGCCGGTCTTCGTCGATTACGCACACAAACCCGACGCGCTGGAAAAGGCGCTCGCCGCCTTGCGGCCTTTCGCCAAGGGCCGCCTGATCGTGGTGTTCGGCTGCGGCGGGGACCGCGACGCGGGCAAGCGCCCGATCATGGGCGAAATCGCGACGCGATGCGCCGATATCGTCCTCGTCACCGACGACAATCCGCGCAGCGAGGATCCGGCGTCGATCCGCGCCCAGATCCTTTCGGCCGCGCCCGGCGCCATCGAGATCGGAGACCGCGCCGAAGCCATCCGCGCCGGCGTGAAAATGCTGGGCGAGGGCGATCTGCTGCTCATCGCCGGCAAGGGCCACGAGACCGGTCAACTGGTTGGCAAGACAGTGCTGCCGTTCTCCGATCATGACGAGGCGCGCGCCGCGCTCAGGGAGCTGCCGGCATGAGCGATTATCTGTGGAGCGGACTTGGCCTCGTCGCCCCCTTGCGCGCCCGCGTCCTCGGCTTGCCGCCCGATGGCGTCGGCGGCATTTCCATCGACACCCGCACCTTACAGCCGGGCGATCTGTTCTTCGCCATCAAGGGCGATAATAGCGACGGCCATGATTATGTCGGCGCGGCCTTCGCGCGCGGCGCGGCGGCCGCCGTGGTGGACGAGGCCCATTCCGACGCGCTGAAACATCTTGGGACGCTTTATATCGTCCATGACGTACTGAAGGCGATGGAAGGTCTGGGCCGAGCCGCGCGCAAGCGCAGCAAGGCGCGGATCATCGCGGTCACCGGCTCGGTCGGCAAGACCTCGACCAAGGAGGCCCTGCGCAAAGTGCTTTCGGACGCCGGGCCGACCCACGCCTCGGACAAGTCCTACAATAATCATTGGGGCGTGCCGCTGATGCTCGCCCGCTTGCCGGAAAGCGCGCGCTACGCCGTTTTCGAGATTGGCATGAATCATCCCGGCGAGATCACGGCCCTGGTCGATATGGTGCGCCCCCATGTCGCCGTCGTGACGAATGTCGCGCCGGTCCATCTTGAGCATTTCGCCAATGTCGAGGCCATTGCACAGGCCAAGGCGGAAATTTTTCCCGGCCTCGTCAAGGGCGGCGTCGCCATCGTCAATCGCGACATCGAAACCTTCCCCATTCTGGAAGAAGCGGCCAGGGCCTCGCCCGCCGCCTATGTCCTGACCTTCGGCGCGGATAGCGCGGCGGACGCGCATCTCGCGCAATTCGACGCGGAAGAGACTTTTTCGCGCGTATCGGCGCGGGTGCTGGGCCAGGACGTGAATTTCCGGCTCGGCGCGCCGGGCCGCCACATGGCGATCAATGCGCTTGCCGTGCTGCTCGCCGCCCGCGCCGTCGGGCTCGATTTCGCCGCCATCGCGGCCTCGCTGGCGGATGTCGCGCCAGCGCAGGGACGCGGTGCGCGCGAGACGCTTCAGCTCGACCGCGACGACGCTTCAAGCGGTTTCGTGTTGATCGACGAAAGCTACAACGCCAATCCGGCTTCCATGCGCGCGGCGATCGACCTTCTTGGCTCCGCGAAGCCCTCGGGCGAGGGCCGCCGCATCGCCGTGCTCGGCGACATGCTGGAGCTGGGGCCGGGCGGGCCGGAGCTTCACGAGGCGCTGAAGGACGATCTTCTGCGCAATGAGGTCGACCTGACCTTCGCCGCCGGACCGCTCTCCCGTCATCTTTTCGACGCGCTTCCGTCCGAGAAGCGCGGCGCCTGGGCTGAAAGCGGCGCCGCGCTGGAGCCTCAGGTGGCCGAGGCCCTGCGTCCCGGTGACGTCGTGATGGTCAAGGCCTCCAACGGCTCGAAATTGCACGCGCTCGCCGCCGGCCTCAAGGCGCGCTTCGCCGCGCCTGAACTGCAGAAGATCGAGGACTGAAAATGCTCACCTGGCTCGCGGAATTCTCGCATTACCTCAGTCTTCTCAATGTCTTTCGCTACATCACTTTTCGCGCCGCCGGCGCCTCCGCCACGGCTTTGGCTTTCGTCTTCTTTTTTGGTCCCGCGATCATCGCTTCGCTGCGGCTGAAGCAGGGCAAGGGCCAGCCGATCCGCACGGACGGCCCGCAATCGCATCTGGCGAAAAAGGGCACGCCGACCATGGGCGGCCTGATGATCCTGTCGGGTCTCGTGGTCTCCACCGTGCTGTGGGCCAATCCCAAGAGCGCCTATGTCTGGATCACGCTTTTCGTGACGCTCGGCTTCGGCGTCATCGGTTTTTATGACGATTATCTCAAGGTCACCAAGCAGAGCCACAAGGGCTTTTCCGGCCGTTCACGTCTCGCGGGCGAGGCGGGTATCGCCATGCTCGCCGCCTATTTCATGATGTGCGCGTCGGCCTCCGGCCCGGTGGCGTCGATCGGCGATTTCTTCCACGCCTTCATCTCGCCCTTTACCGCGGCTTCGCCTGCGACCAAGCTGGCAGCGCCCTTCGTCCATGGCTGGATCGTCGATCTCGCCTGGCTGTTCCTGCCCTTCGCGGCTTTCGTCATCGTCGGCTCCGGCAATGCGGTCAATCTCACCGACGGCCTCGACGGCCTCGCCATCGTGCCGGTGATGATCGCCTCCGCGACCTTCGGCATCATCGCCTATCTCGCCGGCAACGACATTTTCGCGCATTATCTTGGCATCAATTATGTGCCGGGCGCCGGCGAGCTGACGGTGATGTGCGGCGCGGTGATCGGCGCGGGGCTCGGCTTCCTCTGGTTCAACGCGCCCCCGGCGCAGATCTTCATGGGCGACACCGGCTCTCTCGCGCTCGGCGGCATGCTCGGGGCCATCGCCGTGGCGGTGAAACACGAGATCGTGCTGGCCATCGTCGGCGGCCTGTTCGTGATGGAGGCCTTTTCCGTCATCGTGCAGGTGGCGTCCTTCAAGATGACCGGCAAGCGCGTGTTCAAGATGGCGCCCATCCATCACCATTTCGAGCAATTGGGCTGGTCCGAGCCGCAGGTCGTTGTGCGCTTCTGGATCATCGCATTCGTTCTGGCCCTGTTGGGCCTCACCACGTTGAAGGTGCGCTGATGATTCCGATCACCTCCCTCGCCGGGCAATCGATCGCTCTGTTTGGCCTCGGCGGCTCCGGCCTCTCCACCGCCAAGGCGCTCGCCGCGGGCGGCGCTTTGGTCAACGCCTGGGACGATTCGCCCGCCGCGCGCGACAAGGCGTCGGCGGAAGGGATCTATCTGTTCGACTTGCGCGAGGCCGATTGGTCCAGCTTTGCGGCTTTGGTGCTGGCGCCGGGCGCGCCGCTGACCCATCCGGCTCCGCACTGGAGCGCCGAGAAAGCCAATGAGGCGGGCGTCCCGGTCATCGGCGACATCGAGCTATTCTGCCGCGAGCGCGCGCTGGTCGCGCCGGGCGCGCCGCTGGTCGCGATCACCGGCACCAATGGCAAGAGCACGACCACGGCGCTCATCGCCCATATCCTCCGCGAGGCTGGTTTCGACGTGCAGCTCGGCGGCAATATTGGCGTGCCGATCCTCGATCTGGAGCCGCCGGCGCTCGACCGCGTCCATGTGATCGAATGTTCGAGCTTCCAGATCGATCTCGCGCCCTCGCTCGATCCAAGCGTCGGCCTGCTGCTCAATCTGACGCCGGACCATCTTGACCGCCACGGCACGATGGAAAATTACGCCGCCATCAAGCAACGCCTGGTCGAGGGCTCGGAATTCGCCATCGTCGGGCGCGACGACGACTGGTGCGAAGCGATCTTCCAATATTTGAAGCGCGCGTCTCACTCGGTCGTCGGCATCGCCAACAGCCGGCCGAATGCGCTCGCCAGCATTTGCTTCGAAGCGGGCCGGTTGCGCCGCGCTTTCGCTCTGCCCGCGCTCAAGACACTGGAAGAAAACCTGTTCGACCTTGCCCGCGCCCCGGCCTTGCGCGGCGCCCATAATGGCCAGAACGCGGCGGCGGCTTTTGCCGCCTGCGAACGGCTCGGACTGGCGCATGACGAAATCGGCCTCGGCATGCGCTCCTTCCCCGGCCTCGCCCACCGCATGGAGCAGATCGGGCGCAAGGGCGCGGTTCTCTTCGTCAACGACAGCAAGGCGACCAACGCCGACGCCGCCGAAAAGGCGCTGCAAAGCTTCGACGATATTTTCTGGATCATCGGCGGCAAGGCCAAGGCGGGCGGCATCGAGCCGCTGCGGCCTTTGTTCGGCAAGGTGCGCAAGGCCTATCTGATCGGCGAGGCGGCGCCGGATTTCGCCGCCACGCTGGAAGGCGCGGTTCCTTACGAGCAGTGCGGGACGCTCGAGGTCGCGACAGCGGCGGCGGCGCGGGACGCCGCCGAGAGCGGCGCGGCGGAGGCGGTCGTGCTGCTGTCGCCCGCCTGCGCGTCCTATGACCAGTTCGCCAATTTCGAGAAGCGCGGCGACGCCTTTCGCGAGCAGGTTCAACCGTTGCTGGGTGAGAATGGCGCGCAGGGCGCGTTATTTTGAGTGTTCAAACCGCGTGATCTGAACAGGGCGGAAATCCGCCGCCAAAAAGGAGGTTCCCATGGTCTCTCGCGCGGAGCGCTCCATCGCCGCCGCCTGGTGGTGGACGGTGGACCGCTGGCTTCTCGCCGCCATCGGCGCCGTCATCGTGTTGGGCCTCGTCCTGATCATGGCGGGCAGCCCGCCGGTGGCCGATCGCCTGCATCTGCCGTCGTTCCATTTCGTCAACCGGCAGGTCGAATTCCTGATTCCCTCGATCGCCTTGATGCTGGGCCTTTCCTTTCTGCCGCCGCGTCATGTGCGCCGCGCGGCTTTGGCGCTTTACATTGTCTCGATGGGGCTGGTGTTTGCGGCGCTGTTGTTCGGTCATGAGGTCAAGGGCGCGCGGCGCTGGATCTTCGGCGTGCAGCCCTCCGAATTCCTCAAGCCCGCCTTTGTCATCCTTGCCGCCTGGGCGATCTCCGAAGGCGCCAAACGCCGCGACGTGCCTGGAAACTGGATCGCCGTCCTGCTGCTCCCCCTGACGGTAGTGCCGCTCGTGCTCCAGCCCGACTTCGGCCAGACCATGCTGATTTGCCTGGTCTGGGGCCTGATGTTCTTCATGGCGGGACTGCACTGGATCTGGCTCGCGGGGCTGGTCGGCTTCGCCTCCAGCGCGATCGTGCTGGCCTATAAATTCGTGCCGCATGTGCGTGCCCGCATCATGCACTTTCTGGAGCCAGGCCAGACCGGAGGCGTCGCCGACACCTTTCAGGTCGACACCGCGCTCGACAGCTTCATTTCCGGCGGCTGGTTCGGCAAGGGGCCGGGCGAGGGCGTGCTGAAGCGCATCCTGCCGGATTCCCACACCGACTTCATCTTCGCAGTGACCGGCGAGGAATTCGGCCTGCTATTCTGCATGGGCATCGTCGGGCTATTCGCCTTCATCGTGCTGCGCGCGCTGTTGAAATCCGCGAAGAACGAAGATCCTTTCTGCCGCTTCGCCACGGCGGGGATCGCCCTTCTGTTCGGCCTCCAGGCCTCCATCAATATGGCGGTGAACTTGCACCTCATGCCGGCCAAGGGCATGACCTTGCCCTTCATCTCCTATGGCGGCTCGTCCTTGATCTCGCTCGGAATTTCCATGGGCTTCCTCATCGCCGTGACGCGCAAGCGCCCGAAATCGGACCTGATGTTCGATCGGCGCGTCAATGCGCCCATCGCGGCGCCGGCGGAATGACAATGGACAACCTCATTCTCGTCGCCGCCGGGGGCACCGGCGGCCATCTCTTTCCGGCGCAGGCGCTTTCCCACGCCTTGGTGGCCCGCGGCGCGCGCGTGCGCCTCGCAACCGACGAGCGCGCGCTGAAATATGGCGCCGACTTTCCCGCCGAGGAGATTCATGAAATCGCCTCGGCGACGCCGACCTCGGGCGGCGCCGTCGCCAAGGGTCTGGCGGCGCTGACGCTGATGAAGGGCGTCGTCGAGGCCTATCGCCTGCTTGGCCGGATCAAGCCCCGTGTGGTCGTGAGCTTCGGCGGCTATCCGACCGTGCCGCCCGCGCTCGCCGCTTCGTTGCGGGGGATTCCGCTGATACTGCATGAACAGAATGCGGTGATGGGCCGCGCCAATCGCTTCTTGAGCCAGCGCGCGCAGGTCATCGCCAGCGGCTTCCCCACGCTCGACGGACTTTCCGAAACTTTGCGCGCAAAGGTCGTGCTGGTCGGCAATCCGGTGCGCCCGGCGGTGCTGGAGGCGGCGGCGCTGCCTTTCCCGGATTTCGCCGATGGCAAGCTCCATCTTCTGGTGACGGGCGGCTCGCAGGGCGCGCGCATCATGTCCGACGTCGCGCCCGCCGCCATCGCCTTGCTGCCGCCCGAACTGCGCGCGCGGCTGGTCATCGTCCAGCAGGCGCGCGGCGAAGATCTCGCGCGGGTGCAGGAAGCTTATACGCGGCTGAACGTCGCCTTCGAGGCGGCGCCCTTCTTCGCGGACCTGCCGTTGCGCATCGCCCAATCGCATCTCGTGCTGGGGCGCTCCGGCGCCTCGACCGTGTCGGAGCTGGCGGTGATCGGGCGCCCGTCGATCCTGGTGCCTTTCCCCCACGCTTTGGACGCCGATCAGGCCGCCAATGCGGCCCATTTGGCGAAGACCGGCGCGGCGGAGGTGATGCGACAGAACGGATTCACCCCGGATTGGCTGGCTGAACGGCTCTCTCAGGCGCTCGCCGAGCCAAAAGACTTGACGCGGCGCGCGCAAGCGGCCAAGAGCGCAGGCATTCCCGACGCCGCCGAACGTCTGGCCGATCTGGCGCTCAAGACCGCCGGGCTTTGACGGCGGTCCCCAGCGCGAGCGAGGCCCATGATCGAACCCGGTTATGTCCAGACTTTTGCCGCCTATAACAAATGGCAGAACGCCAGCCTGCTCGCCGCCGCCTCGGGCCTGACCGACGCGCAAAGGCGCGAGGATCGCGGCGCTTTTTTCAAATCGGTCCACGCCAGCCTCAACCACCTGCTCTGGGCGGATGAAATGTGGATGAGCCGCCTCGCCGGCCTGCCGCGCCCGGAAACGCCCTTTCCCGGCGTCGAACACTTGGCCGATTGGGACTTTCTGGTCCAGCGCCGCGCCGAACTGGACGATTTCATCGTCACCTGGGCGGACGGTCTCGCTCCCGCCGATCTTGCCGGCGACCTCGTCTGGCGCTCCGCTTTGCTGGGCGGCGAGGCCCGCCAACCACGCTGGATCGCCGTCACGCATATGTTCAACCACCAGGCCCATCATCGCGGGCAGGTCCATGCGCTGCTCACCGCCCTTGGCGCGCAGCCGAACGACACGGACCTGATCCTGATGCCGCGCGTGGCCTGAGCCCAATTCATTGGAGTCGCAAAAATGAAATTGCCGAGCAAACTTGGCCCCATTCATTTCGTCGGAATCGGCGGCATCGGCATGTCGGGCATAGCCGAAGTGCTTCTCAACCTCGGCTATGACGTGCAGGGCTCGGACGCCTCCGACAACGCCAATGTCAAGCGCCTGCGCGACAAGGGCGCGCGCATCTTCCTCGGCCACAACGCCAAAAACCTCGGCGAAGCGGCGGTGGTGGTGGTCTCGACCGCGATCAAGCGTGACAATCCGGAACTGGCCGGGGCGCGCGAAAAACGCCTGCCGGTGGTGCGCCGCGCCGAAATGCTGGCCGAGCTGATGCGGCTCAAGCAATGCGTCGCCATCGCGGGCACCCATGGCAAGACCACGACGACCTCTCTGGTCGCGACCCTGCTCGACGCCGGCGGCCTCGATCCGACCGTCATCAATGGCGGCATCATCAACGCCTATGGCACCAACGCCCGGCTCGGCGCGGGCGAGTGGATGGTGGTGGAGGCCGACGAGAGCGACGGCACCTTCCTGAAGCTGCCCGCCGACGTTGCGGTCGTCACCAATATCGACCCCGAGCATCTCGATCATTTCAAGACCTTCGACGCTATCAAGGAGGCCTTCCGCTCCTTCGTCGAAAACCTGCCCTTCTATGGCTTCGCGGTGATGTGCCTCGACCATCCGACCGTGCAGGAGCTGGTCGGCAAGATCGAGGACCGCCGCGTCGTCACCTATGGCGAAAACCCGCAGGCCGACGTGCGGCTTTCCAATATCGACCTGACCGGCGGCGTGTCGCGCTTCAATGTCACGCTTCGCGACCGTCTGCACGGGCGCGAGGAAGTCCTGGCCGATCTGGTCTTGCCCATGCCCGGACATCATAATGCGCTCAACGCTACGGCGGCGATCGCGGTCGCCTGGCAGCTCGGCGTCAGCATCGAGAACATCACCCGGGGGCTGGCGGCCTTCGGCGGCGTCAAGCGCCGCTTCACCCGCACCGGCGAATGGAAGGGCGCGATCATTTTCGACGATTACGGCCATCACCCGGTCGAAATCGCGGCCGTGCTGCGCGCCGCCCGCGCCTCGACCGAGCACAAGGTGATCGCCGTGGTGCAGCCGCATCGCTACACCCGGTTGCAGAGCCTGTTCGACCAATTCGCGACCTGCTTCAATGACGCCGATGTCGTCATCGTCGCAGACGTCTATGCGGCCGGCGAGGCGCCCATCGAGGGCGTCAGCAAGGAGGCGCTGGTCTCCGCCATCAAGGCGCACGGCCATCGCCAGGCTCTGGCCCTGCCGCGCGCGGACGACCTGCCGGACATCATCCGCGATCTCGCCGCGCCGGGCGATTATGTTGTCCTGCTCGGCGCCGGCAACATCACGCAATGGGCCTATGCGCTGCCGGACCAGCTGGCGGCGGGAGACGCCTTGTGAGCCAGCGCTGCCTCGTCCTGCGCCATCTCGCCTTTGAAGGGCTTGGCGTTCTGGCGGCGCAACTTCACGCCGGCGGCTTCGTCACCCGCATCTGTGAGGTTGGCGTCGATCCCTTTCCGGCGGAAGAAATCCAATCCTGCGATCTGCTGGTCGTGCTGGGCGGGCCGATCGGCGTTTACGAAACCGAGGCCTATCCCTTCCTGATCGAGGAGATGGCGGCCATCGGCGCGCGGCTCGCCGCCAGGAAGCCGACGCTTGGCGTCTGCCTCGGCGCGCAATTGATGGCGGCGGCGCTCGGCGCGCGGGTCGCGCCGGGGCCTGCCAAGGAAATTGGCTATGCGCCGCTGACGCTTACGGATGAAGGCCGCGCCTCGCCGCTCGCCGCGCTGGAGCGCGAAATGGCCCTGCATTGGCATGGCGACGCCTTTGACTTGCCGGAGGGGGCGCGGCGCCTCGCTTTCACGGACGTCTGCCCCAATCAGGCCTTTTCGATCGGCTCTTATGCGCTCGGACTGCAATTCCACGCCGAGGTCGAACCCTCCGCGCTCGAAGCCTGGCTGATCGGTCATGCGGTCGAGTTGGGCAAGGCCGGGATCGACCCGCGCGATCTGCGCGTTCAGGCCGCGCGCCACGGCGCGGCGACAGCGGAAGCGGGCAGGAAGCTGTTCCGCGCCTGGTTCGAGGGAGCCTTCGCATGAGCGTAGAAACGAAGGATCTCGCGGCGGCGCTCGCGGAAAAAATGCCGGAGCTGCGCGGGCGGCTCGCGTCGCGCCAGCCACTGGCGCCCTTCACCTGGTTTCGCGTCGGCGGTCCGGCGGAAGTTCTGTTTAGCCCGGCCGACGAGGCCGATCTTGCCTATTTTCTGAAAATTCTGCCGCTTGACGTCCCTGTCACGACCATCGGGCTCGGCTCCAATCTGATCGTGCGCGACGGCGGCGTCGACGGCGTGGTGATCCGGCTTGGCGGCAAGGCCTTTGGCGAAATCTCGGTCGAGCCTGGCCATCGCCTGCGGGCGGGCGCCTGCGCGCCCGACATGCGCGTCGCCAAGGCGGCGGCGGATGCGGGTCTTGGCGGGCTAGCCTTTTTGCGCGGCATTCCGGGCGCCATCGGTGGCGCCTTGCGGATGAACGCCGGCGCCCATGGCGGCGAGACCAAGGATGTTCTTGTCTCCGCGGGCGGGGTGGATCGCAGCGGCGCGATCCGAGAATTCACGGTCGCCGACCTGCAGATGACCTATCGTCACAGCGGCGCGCCCGAGGACATTATTTTCACCAGCGCCCTGTTTCAGGGCCGCCCCGGCGACCCGGCGGAAATCCTGGCCGAAATGGACCGGATCACCGAAGCGCGTGAGAATTCGCAGCCGATCCGTGAAAAGACCGGCGGCTCTACCTTCAAGAATCCGCCCGGCGAGAAGGCGTGGCAGTTGATCGACCGCGCCGGTTGTCGCGGCCTCGTCGTCGGCGACGCGCAGGTCTCGGAAATGCACTGCAACTTCCTCATCAATCGCGGCGCGGCGACGGCCGCCGACATTGAAAATCTCGGCGACGAGGTGCGCGCCCGTGTGAAAGCCGAGACGGGCGTGGAGCTGCATTGGGAAATCAAGCGCATCGGCGTGAAAAGCTAGGCTGAAACCCTTCTCCCCTTGCGGGAGAAGGTGGCGCGATAGCGCCGGATGAAGGGGGCGTTCCTGGCGCCTGGCGTCCGCTCAACCGTCTCGCCGCCGCAGGGCGGCGATCCCCCTTCTCCCACAAGGGGAGAAGGGGCGTTGTGGAGAAATTTGAGGGAAAACCATGACCAAACATGTCGCGGTTCTGATGGGCGGCCTTTCGAGCGAACGCAGCGTCAGCCTGCGCTCCGGCGAGGCCTGCGCCGGCGCGCTCGAAGCGGAAGGCTTTCAGGTGTCGCGCGTCGACGTCTGCCGCAACGTGGCCGACGTCCTGACCAAGCTCAAGCCCGATGTCGCGCTCAACGCCTTGCACGGGCCGGGCGGCGAGGATGGAATCATCCAGGGCGTGCTGGAGCTGCTGCGCATTCCCTATACCCATTCGGGCGTGCTCGCCTCGGCGCTTGCGGCGAACAAGGACAAGGCCAAGATCGTCATGGCGGCGGCGGGGGTTCCGGTTCCGTCGGGCAAGGTCGTCACGCGGTTCGAGGCGGCGAAGGAGCATGTGCTGCCGCCGCCCTATGTGCTGAAGCCGGTGTCGGAAGGCTCGTCCTATGGCGTTTTCATTGTGCAGGAGGGAACCTCCCATCCGCCGCAGGAGCTGCTGCGCCCCGATTGGTCCCATGGCGACCTGATGCTCGCGGAAAAATACATCGCCGGACGGGAGCTGACCTGCGCCGTGATGGGCGATCGGGCGCTTGGCGTGATCGAGATCAAGGCCGCCGGCGGAGGCTGGTACGACTTCAATGCGAAATATGCGCCAGGAGGGTCTATTCACGAACTTCCGGCAAAAGTTAAAGAAAATATTTACCAAATCATCCAAGAGTTGGCTTTGAAGGCGCACAGGTCTCTGGGCTGTCGCGGCGTAAGCCGGACCGACTTCCGTTACGACGATCGCCCCGGAGGTACGGGCGAGCTCGTCGTGCTGGAAGTCAATACGCAACCGGGCATGACAGAGACCTCGCTAGCGCCGGAATTGGCCGCATATGCCGGCATTTCGTTCGGTGAGCTTGTGAAATGGATGGTGCACGACGCCTCCTGCGATCGGTAAACGGGCTGGATCCAGCCCTGGCTTCGCCGCGCGCCGCATTTGCCGGGCCGGCGAGCCAGGCGGCTGGTTTCTCCCTGCTGCGTCCGCACGGCCTGGGCCAAAACAAGACTTCCGGGAACAAGAGCGCCAGGAATTCGGCTTCGATGCGTTCGCGCCGTGGATCGCGCGGCGGTGAAGGCAAGCTGGTTGGATTCCTGCGCCTTCCGGGGCTCGGCTCCGGCCTTGTCATCGCCTTCCTCGCCGGAATCACTTATCTCGGCGCGTCGTCCGGTGGGCAATACCAGGATTTCATCCATGATTACGGGCGGCCGCGCGACATGGCCGCGCGCGCGCTCGGCTTCGGAATCGATACCGTGACCATCGCGGGCCAGGTCGAGCTGACCGAGGCGCAAATCCTGAGCGCTGCGGGCGTGGACGCCAAGCAGTCGCTGATGTTCCTCGACGCCGACCAGATGCGGAGCAAGCTGCTCGCGCTGCCGCTGGTCAAGAACGTGAGCGTGCGCAAGCTTTTCCCTGATCGCCTCGTGATTGACGTGACCGAGCGCCGCCCCTACGGCCTGTGGCAGAAGGACGGCGCGGTTTCGATCATCGCCGCCGATGGCGAGCCGATCGACGCCTTGCGCGACCCGAAATTCGAATCCCTGCCTTTCGTGGTGGGGGAGGGCGCAAATCAGCGCATCGACGAATATCTCGGCCTGCTCGAAGCCGCCGGCGACCTGCGCGGCAAGATCCGCGCCGGAATTCTGGTGTCTCAACGCCGCTGGACGCTGAAAATGGCGTCCGGCGTGGACGTCATGCTGCCGGAAGTCAACGCCAAGGCCGCCGTGGCCCGCCTCGCGCGGCTCGAACAGGAGGCCCGTGTGCTCGAAAAGGACGTCGTCTCGCTCGACCTGCGCATTCCGGGCAAGCTCTACGTCCGCCTCACGGAAGAAGCCGCCGCCGCGCGCGAAGCCGCGAAGCCGCATGGCAAGGGAGCGCATATATGATCGCTTCCGTGCATCTGCCCCGGATCAAGCCGATCTCAACGCGCAAGAGCTCAATTCTCTGCGTGCTCGACGTCGGCGCCTCCAAGGTCGTCTGCCTGATCGCCAAGCTGATCCCGGCCGAGCCATCCGACATGTTGCGCGGGCGTACGCATCGCACCCGCATCCTTGGCATCGGCCACCAGCGTTCGCGCGGCATCAAGGGCGGCGTCGTCATCGACATGGACGAAGCCGAAGCGGCGGTGCGCCTCGCGGTCGACGCCGCCGAGCGCATGGCCAAGGTCCAGGTCGAAAGCGTCATCGTCGCCAATCATGGCGGCCGGCTCGGCTCCACTTATTATCAGGCCAGCGTGCCGCTGGTGAACGGCGTCTCCGAGACCGATCTTCATCGCGTGCTGGAGGCGACCAGCCTGCGCACGGCCCGGCATGGCCGCGCCATCCTGCACAGCCTGCCCACCGGCTTCTCGCTCGACGGCGCCTCCGGCATCCGCGATCCCAAGGGCATGATCGGCGAACGGCTGGGCGCGGATCTGCATGTCGTCAGCGCCGACGCCGCGGCGCTCAGCAATCTCCTGCTCGCCATCGAGCGCTGCCATTTGTCGATCGAAGCCGTCGTCGCCACGCCTTATGCATCCGGCCTCGCCGTGCTGGTCGATGACGAAGCCGTGCTCGGCGCGACCGTGATGGACCTTGGCGGCGGCTCGGTCGGCATGGGCGTGTTTCGCGACGGGCGTCTCGTTCATGGCGACGCGATCGCGGTCGGCGGCAAGCATGTCACCATGGACATCGCGCGCGGCCTCAACACGCGGCTCGCCGACGCCGAACGGCTCAAGACGCTCTATGGCAGCGCGATCTCCTCGCCCTCCGACGACCGCGAGACGCTCGCGGTGCTTCAGGTCGGGGAAGAGGGCGAAAGCCCCATGCATATTCCGAAATCGCAGCTTTCGCGCATCATCCGTCCCCGCGTCGAGGAAATCCTCGAACTGGCGCGCGATCGGCTGAAGGCCGCCGGTTTCCCGGCGACGTCGGGCGGCCGAATCGTCCTGACCGGCGGCGCCAGCCAATTGACGGGCCTGCCAGAAGCCGCTCGCAGAATCCTCGGCGGGCAGATTCGCGTCGGGCGTCCGCTCGGCGTGCAAGGCATGCCGGAATCGGCGAAAAGCCCGGGCTTTTCGGCGGCGGTTGGCCTGCTGGTTTATCCGCAATTCTCCAATGTCGAATATTTCGAGCCGAGCCGTGCGGGGCAGGGGATCGAGCGACAGCAAGCGGGCTATTTCGGCCGGGTCGGCCGATGGCTCAAGGAAAGTTTCTAACGAGTGCAGCTCAGGGCCTGCGTTTTCGGTCCTGAGGTTCAAAAAAACGGCAAACAGCGCGGGCGTGGCGCCCACAAGACAAGAGGCCATACCATGACGATCAATCTGAAAGCGCCGGAACTGCGCGAACTCAAGCCCCGCATCATGGTGTGCGGCGTGGGCGGCGCGGGCGGCAACGCGGTGAACAACATGATCACCTGCGGCCTGGCCGGCGTCGACTTCATCGTCGCCAACACGGACGCCCAGGCGCTGATGAGCTCGAAGGCCGAGCGCATCATCCAGATGGGCCTGCAAGTCACCGAGGGTCTCGGCGCCGGCTCGCAGCCGGAAGTCGGCCGCGCCTCGGCCGAAGAGGCGATCGAGGAAATCCGCGACCATCTCACCGGCGCGCACATGGTTTTCGTCACCGCCGGCATGGGCGGCGGCACCGGCACCGGCGCTGCGCCTGTCATCGCCCGCACCGCGCGCGAAATGGGCATCCTCACCGTCGGCGTCGTGACCAAGCCGTTCCAGTTCGAGGGCCAGCGCCGCATGCGCCTCGCCGACGGCGGCATCGACGAGCTGCACAAGTCCGTCGACACGCTGATCGTCATCCCGAACCAGAACCTGTTCCGCGTCGCCAACGAAAAGACGACCTTCGCGGACGCCTTCTCGATGGCCGACCAGGTGCTTTACTCCGGCGTCGCCTGCATCACCGACCTGATGGTGCGCGAAGGCCTGATCAATCTCGACTTCGCCGACGTCCGCGCCATCATGCGCGACATGGGCAAGGCCATGATGGGCACCGGCGAAGCGACTGGCGAGCGCCGCGCGATCCTTGCCGCCGAGGCGGCCATCGCCAATCCGCTGCTCGACGAAGTCTCGATGAAGGGCGCCAAGGGCCTGCTCATCTCGATCACGGGCGGCAATGACCTCACCCTCTATGAAGTGGACGAAGCCGCCAGCCGCATCCGTCAGGAAGTGGACGAGGACGCCAATATCATCCTCGGCGCGACCTTCGACTCGGGTCTCGAAGGCGTGATCCGCGTCTCCGTCGTCGCCACCGGCATCGACAAGCCGGCCGGCGTCGCCGACGTCAACGACCAGCGTCTTGCCGAGGCCGTCGAGCGCATGCGCGCCCAGGCCGCGGCCCGCCAGGCCGAGACGGTCCAGGCCACCGCGCGTCCGGCGGCTCCGGCGCCCGCGCCTGAGACCTATTATTCGCAGGCTCCCGTGAACCAGGCGCCCGCGCAGCAGGCGGCGGCTCCGGCTTATGCCCCGCAGCCCGCCCCGGCCCCGGTTTACGCCCAGCAGGCGCCTCAGGCTCCGGCCTATGCCCAGCAGCCGCGTGCGGCCGCGGAGCAGGCCTATGCGCCGCATCATCCCGAGGTCCAGATCAAGCCAGCCTCGGCGCCCCCGGCGGTCTATCATGAGCCGGCGCAGGCCCCGGCGCGCCGCCCCGAGCCGCCGATGATGCAATCGGCCTTCGTTCCGCCGCCGGCTGAACAGCCGCTCCGCGCGCGGGCCATGCCGAACATCGACGAATTTCCGGTTCCCGCCCAGAACCTGATGCGCGCCGCCGGCCACCAGGCCTCCGCCGCCCCGGCCGCGGAAACCCGCCGCCGCACTCTGCTGGAGCGTCTCGCCACCTTCGGGATGAGCCGCGCCGAAGAGCAGGCCGCCCACGCCCCGCAGATGGCCCCCCAGATGGCGGCGCCTCAGATCGCTCCGCAAATGGCGCCTCCCGCCATCCCGGCTCCGGCGCCTGCCCAGGTCGCCTATGCGCCGCGTCCGGCCCAGCCTTCACCCGCGCACGCCGAATACGCCAAGCGCCCGCCGGCGCAGCGTCCGGCCTCGGCGGTTGACGCCAATGGCCGCGGCTATCCCCGCGCCGAGGAAGACCATCTGGAAATTCCGGCCTTCCTGCGCCGCCAGTCGAACTGACGAATCAGTTCATTTGGACGAAAAAAGCAAAAACCCGCCGAAAGGCGGGTTTTTTTCGTTTAGAAGCGCCAGCGCAGGCTAAAGGCAAATGTTTCATTAAGGCGACTGGGACGAAAATGCGGTTAATTTGTAACAGGGCCGTAAGAAAGAGTGATTTGGTATGTCGCGCCCTGCGAGATACCTTCGAGATGACGAATCGAGGAAACTCATGGGGCCGCCCTTGGTTCCGGGTCTCTTCGGGGATTTCTTCCTGCCCTTCGTCGAACCGCTGCCGGCAAACCAAGCCGGGCTTCTTGCGGCGAGACAATGGCGAAAATGCAACGATCCTGCCATTCGGCGAGACGAGCAGACGGAAAAAATATGAAGCCGCGCTTCCAGACGACTCTCCGCGATCGCACTGTCCTGTCCGGGGGCATTGGCGTTCATTCCGGCAAGCCCGTCCGCCTCGTCCTGAATCCCGCCAAAGCCGATAGCGGCCTGGTCTTCCTGCGCAGCGGCCTGCCCAATGGCGGGAGCCGCCGCATCGAAGCCAACTGGTCCAAGGTGACCATGACCGAACTCTGCACCGTCATCGGCGACGGCGCGCAGCACATGGTCGCGACCATCGAGCATCTTGTCGCGGCCCTGCGAGGTCTGGGCGTGGACAATTGCCTCGTCGAAGTCGACGGACCGGAAGTTCCGATCATGGATGGTTCGGCCGCCGCCTTCGTCGAGGCGATTGACCGCGTCGGCGTCAAGCAGCTGGCGGCCTCGCGCCGCTACATCAAGATTCTGAAGCCCATCCGCGTCGAACAGGGCCGCGCCTTCGCGGAACTCCGCCCCGCCGACAGCGGCTTCCGCCTCGACGTCGAAATCGATTTCAAGAGCGAGGCGATCGGCCGCCAGCGGAAAATTCTCGATCTCGATCCCGCCGCCTTCCGTCGCGAACTTGCCGGCGCCCGCACCTTCGGCTTCCTGGCCGACGTCAAGCGCCTCATTGCCGCTGGCTTCGCGCTCGGCGCCTCGCTGGACAATTCGGTCGGCATCGACGATGACCGCGTGATCAATCCGGAAGGCTTGCGCTATTCCGACGAATTCGTGCGCCACAAGATGCTCGACGCCGTCGGCGATCTTGCTTTGGCTGGCGGACCGCTCGTCGGTGAATATCGCTCCTATTGCGGCGGCCACAAGCTGAACGTCGCCGTTCTGGCGGCGCTGTTCTCCGACCGCACCGCCTATCGCTTCGTCGACGCCGCGCCGGCCCCGCGTGAAGGCGTTCGCGCCGATCTCGGCCTCGCCGCCTCCCCAGTGTTCATGCCCGAGCGCAGCTGAGCCTAGAAGGCCGGAACATTTCAAAGCCGAACCGTTTCCTCCGCCCCTCGCGTTCCTTCCGGGGGGCGGCTGCATTCTGGCCCATGGTCGTTCCTAGGTCGTTCCAACGGCGTCGGCGCCGGAGGCGGGCGGCGTCGCCAGAACCGTGAAGTCTTAAAATTGCCGTAAAAAATCGCTTTTTCTTTTGCGCGCGCGGCGCTATTCGCGTGGGGGAACGGCGCGCGGGACCGAGGTTCTGAAAGCGTTTCCGTAAGAATGTCTGAAGCAAGAGTGGGCGGTCAGCGCGCCCGCCTTACCGCGAGCGTGTTTGAATGATCCATACGAACCCTAAAAGCCTCAAGACTTTGCGCGTCGCCGTCCTGGCGGGCGTGGCGACGATGGGGTTCGTTTCATCCGCGCAGTGTTTTTCGTTGGAGGATCTCAATCCCTTCGGCGGCAGTAAATATGAGATGAAGGTCGATCCGAACGTCCCGGCGGAACGCTATTATAACGAAGGCCTGATCAAGCTCGAAAAACACGATTATGAGTCCGCCGCCAAGGACTTCGCCATACTCCAGAAGCAATATCCGTTTGGCGAATGGGCGCGTAAAGGCCTGGTGATGGAAGTTTACGCCAATTATCTGGCGGGCTCCTATGTCGAGGCCTCCACCGCCGCCGACCGCTTTAACACCCTCTATCCCAACGCCTCCGACGCGCCTTACGTGAATTATATGGCGGGTCAGGCCATGTATGGCGAAATGCCCGATGTGCAGCGCGACCAGGACCGCATGATCAAGGCGCTGAAATATTATCAGACGGTGGTCGATAAATATCCGAAGTCCCAATATGCCGATGACTCGCGCTACAAGATCCAGATCTGCCGTGATCAGCTCGCCGGCCATGAACTCGAAGTGGGCCGCTATTATCTCAAGCGCAAGAATTACACGGCGGCGATCAACCGTTTCCGCGAGGTTTTGTTCAAATATCAGACGACTCGCGAGGCCGAGGAGGCGCTCGAGCGCCTGACTGAAGCCTATCTCGCCATTGGAATCACCAATGAAGCGGAGACGGCGGCGGCTGTGCTCGGCGCGAATTTCCCCAATTCGGTCTGGTACAAGGAGGCCGTCGAGCGCCTTCGGGCGGATGGCCTGACGCCCCAGGATCATCAGGAATCCTGGATTTCCAAATCCTTCAAAAAGGTCGGATTGAGCTGATCGGCGTTTCGTCTTATTCCTGCTGACGAGATCATACCCGGGTCGAGGCAGGTTTTATGCTGGTCCAGCTCGCGATTCGCGACATCGTCCTGATCGACAGGCTGGAGCTTGATTTTGGCTCCGGCCTGACCGTGTTGACCGGCGAGACCGGCGCGGGCAAATCCATACTTCTCGACGCCTTTTCGCTCGCGCTCGGCGGGCGCGGCGACGGTGGGCTGGTGCGCACAGGCCAGTCGCAGGGGCAGGTGATCGCCGTATTCGATCCGCCGGCGGGTCATCCCGCGCGGCTTGCCGCCGCCGAACAGGAGCTTTCCGTCGAGGGCGACCTGATTCTGCGCCGCGTGCAAATGGCCGACGGCCGCAGCCGCGCCTTCGTCAACGACCAGCCCGTCAGCATCCAGGCCCTGCGCGCCATCGGCGACGCTCTGGTCGAAATCCACGGCCAGCATGACGATCGCGCCCTGGTCGATCCCAATGTCCATCGCGCTTTGCTTGACGCCTTTGGCGGGCATGGCGACCTTCTGGCCGCGACCCGCGCCGCTTTTTCCGCGCTAAGGTCGGCAGAAAAAGCCCTGCGGGAAGAAAAGGCGGCGGTGGAGGCGGCGCGGAAGGAGGCCGATTATCTCGGCCACGCCCATGAGGAATTGTCGAAGCTCGACCCGCGCGCGGGCGAGGAGGAGGCGCTTTCCGCTCAGCGCGCGGCCATGATGCAGGCGGAAAAGGTGGTCGGCGATCTGCGCGACGCGCAGGAAAGCGTTTCGGGCGACGGCTCGCCCATGTCCACGCTCTCGGCGGCTTTGCGGCGGCTGGAGCGCCGGCAGTCCCAGGCCCCGCAGCTGATCGAGCCGGCGCTGAAGGCGCTCGATTCGGCGTTGAACGCGCTCGATCTGGCGCAGCAGGCGATCGACCAGGCTTTGCGCGACGCCGAATTCGACCCCCGCGCGCTGGAGCAGGTCGAGGAGCGGCTGTTCGCCTTGCGCGGCGCCTCGCGCAAATACGCCACCCCCGCCGACAACTTGGCCGCGTTGGCGGAAAAATTCGCGGCCGATCTCGCCGCGCTCGACGCAGGCGAGGCGCGCCTTGTCGCGCTGGGCAAGGCGTGCGAGACGGCGAACGCGCATTATCGCCAATGCGCCGCCGCGCTCACCGCGGCGCGGGTCAAGGCGGTTGTGGGCCTCGACGCCGCCGTGACGGCCGAATTGCCGCCGCTCAAGCTCGAACGCGCCGTATTCACCGCTCAGGTCGTCACCGATGAATCGCAGATCGGGCCGGAAGGCGCCGAGCGGGTGGAGTTTTGGGTGCAGACCAATCCCGGCGCGCGCCCCGGCCCATTGATGAAGGTCGCCTCGGGCGGCGAATTATCGCGTTTCATGCTCGCGCTCAAAGTCGTGCTGGCCGATCGCGGCTCGGCGCCGACTTTGGTGTTCGACGAAATCGATTCGGGCGCGGGCGGCGCGGCGGCGGACGCCATCGGGCAGAGGCTGGCTCGGCTCGGCGCGCGGGTGCAGGTGCTTTCCGTCACTCATGCGCCGCAGGTCGCCGCGCGGGCCACCACCCATATGCGGATTTCCAAGGACCTCGCGGACAAGGGCGCGCGCGCCGCGACAACGGTCTCGCCGCTATTCGACGAGCATCGCCGTGAGGAGATCGCCCGCATGTTGGCCGGAGCGACCATTACCGAGGAAGCCCGCGCCGCCGCAGCGCGCCTGATCGAAAACGCGCAATAACGCGCTGTCAGCCGTCGCCTCGGCAAAAAAATTCCGCTAATTCTTGGGCATGAGCAAGAGCGACGAATTTTCGCGTGCGCGCGAGGAACACCGAAAGCTCGGCGAGGAAATCGCCGCGCATGACCGCGCCTATTACCAGAACGACGCGCCGGTGGTTTCCGATGCCGAATACGACGCCCTGCGCCGGCGCTACGAGGCGCTGGAAGCCCAGTTTCCCGAACTCGCCGGCGAGGATTCGCTCAGCAAAAAGGTCGGGGCGGCTCCGGCGGAGAAATTCGCCAAGATCACGCATGCCGTGCCCATGCTCTCGCTCGGCAATATTTTCGCCGATGACGAACTGGAAGAATTCGTCGCCCGCGTGAAGCGCTTTCTCGGCCTGGCGCCCGAAGCGGAAGTCGCTTTCACCGCCGAGCCCAAGATCGACGGCCTGTCCTGCTCGCTGCGTTATGAGAACGGGTTGCTGGTCAATGCGGCGACGCGCGGCGACGGCCTCGTCGGCGAAGACGTCACCGCCAATGTCCGCACCATCGCCGATATCCGGCATCGACTCGTGGGCGCGCCGCCGCAAATCCTCGACGTTCGCGGCGAGGTCTATATGAGCCATGCGGATTTCGCGGCGCTCAACGCACGGCAGGCGGCGGCGGAAAAGCCGCTGTTCGCCAATCCTCGTAACGCGGCGGCGGGCTCTCTGCGCCAGCTCGACGCCAATGTGACGGCGTCGCGGCCGCTGAAATTTTTCGCCTATGCCTGGGGCGCGGCGGAGCCGGGGCCGCCAGCCGACACCCAACTGGGCGTAGTCGAGGCGTTCCGCGCCTATGGCTTCACGGTCAATCCGCTGACCGTTCTGTGCCGTTCGGCGGCGGCCATGCTGGCGCATTTCCGCCATATCGAGAGCCGGCGCGGGTCGCTGGGCTATGACATCGACGGGGTGGTCTACAAGGTCAATGAGCTGGCCTTGCAGCAGCGGCTGGGCTTTGTCTCACGCGCGCCGCGCTGGGCCGTGGCGCATAAATTCCCGGCGGAAAAGGCGACCTCGGTCCTGCGCGGCATTGAGATCCAGGTCGGCCGCACCGGCGTGCTGACGCCCGTTGCGCGACTGGACCCTGTCACGGTCGGCGGCGTGGTCGTCTCCAACGCTACGTTGCATAATGAGGACGAGATCGCGCGCAAGGATATTCGCATCGGCGACACGGTGATCGTGCAGCGCGCGGGCGACGTCATTCCGCAGATACTCGGCGTCGTGCCGGAGAAACGCCCGGCGGGCGCCGAGCCTTACAAGATGCCGGACGTCTGCCCGGCTTGCGGTTCGGCGGCCTTGCGCGAGATCGACCCCAAGACCGGCGAGGCCGACGTCGCCCGCCGCTGCACCGGCGCTTTGGTCTGCCCGGCGCAGGCGGTGGAGAAACTGCGCCATTTCTGCTCGCGCAACGCCTTTGATATCGAAGGGCTCGGCGACAAGCAGATCGCGTTTTTCTTCGAGAAAGGGCTGATCAAGACGCCAGCAGATATCTTCACGCTTCAGGAGCGTGACAGCAAAAGCCTGACCCGGATCGAGAATTTCGAGGGCTTCGGCAAGGTCTCGACCAGGAAATTGTTCGACGCCATCGAGGCGCGGCGCGAGATCGTGCTGAACCGTTTCATCTTTGCTCTGGGCATCCGCCATGTCGGGGAGACCAACGCCATCAGGCTGGCGCGCTCTTTCGAGACGTTCGAGGCCCTGCGCGAGGTCGCTCGGCAGGCGGCGCCGGACAGCGAGGCGCGAAAAAGGATCAATGATATCGACGGGATCGGTGAGGTCGTCGCCGAAGCGGTCGCGGATTTCTTCACCGAGCCGCATAACGAGCAGGCTTTGGACGCTCTGGTGCGGGAAGTGCGCATCGTGCCGATGGAGGCGGTGAAAAGTGACAGCCCCGTGGCGGGCAAGACCGTGGTCTTCACCGGCGCGCTGGTCAAGATGACCCGCGACGAGGCCAAGGCCATGGCCGAGCGCCTCGGCGCCAAGGTGTCGAGTTCGATTTCCAAAAAGACCGATCTGCTGGTTGCGGGCGCCGACGCGGGGTCAAAACTGGCCAAGGCGCGCGAGCTGGGCGTCGAAACCATCGACGAGGACGCCTGGCTCAGGCTGGTCGGAGCAGAGCAGTCCTGACAAACAGGCACTGGCTTTTCGTTATTTAGTTGATATATAAACCATCTTGTTTGCGATTTCGGCTTTGAGGCCGGAAGGGGAGAGGATGGACATGATTCAGCAGCGTTTCGATGAAGTTGTCGCGAGGATCAGGGCGCTGCCGCCCGAGGGGCCGGCGCAGCCGTCGAACGAATTGAAACTCAGGCTTTACGGCTTATTCCGCCAGGCGCGGGACGGCGACGCCCATGGCGAGAAGCCAGGCATGTTCGATCTGGTCGGCAAGTTCAAATATGAGGCCTGGTCGAAGAACCAAGGCGTCCCGAAGGGCGAGGCGATGCGCCAATATGTGGCGCTGGCGGAAGGTTTCGCGCGCGAAAACGGCGTCGAGATCTGAGCGCCCTCGCGCGCGGCGTCTTGCGGGCGAAGCTTTGGCGCTCTATTTGAGTGGCGGGCGGCGCGCCCTGTGAGACGCCATGTTTGACGATATTTACAACCAGAAGATCCTCGAACTCGCGGCCAATATTCCGCGACTCGGCCGATTGTCGGCGCCGCAGGCTTCCGCTTCGGCGCACTCGCGGCTGTGCGGCTCCTCCATCACCATAGATCTTTCGCTGGCGGAAGGGCGCGTCTCGGATTACGCGCAGGACGTCAAGGCCTGCGCGCTGGGGCAGGCGGCGTCGTCCGTGATGGGACGACACATCATCGGCGCCGCGCCGGAGGAATTGCGCTCCTTGCGCGAAGACATGCGCAAAATGCTGAAAGAGAACGGCCCGCCGCCGCAGGGCCGCTTTGCCGACGCCGGGGTGCTTGAGCCCGCGCGCGACTACAAGGCGCGCCACGCCTCGATCCTGCTGGTATTCGACGCTGTCGCCGAGGCTCTGGACAAGATCGAGCAGGGCGTCGCCGCCGAGGCGCGTCAATGATCCCGGTCAATGCATTTTTCGGCGAATAGATTATATTAGCGAATGTAGCGAGGGGTTACGCCCTTTACGCAAGTCGGGCGTCGTCCTTCGGGCGCCCCGCCAGGATGCGAGCCTAGTACTCGCGGCTGCGGGGCGGACAGGAGGCTGTCATGAAAACCCTGCTTCCGGATCTCTGGACGCGCGAATTTATGACGGATCCCTTCCGCACTCTTCAAAGGGATCTGTTGGGGCGCGAGCTTCCGAAAATGTTTGAAGTTCCCGAGATGAAAGAGGGCATGCCGCATGTTCCGGCGATGAATATCGCCGAGACTGAGACGGCCATCGAGGCGACGCTCGAAATTCCGGGCGTCGACGAGAAGGACATCAAGGTTCGCGTCGAGGGCGATCGTCTGATCGTCTCCGGCGAGAAGACCATGGAAACCAAACGCGAGGAGAAAGATTGGCATGTGACCGAGCGCCGTTTCGGCTCGTTCTATCGCACAATCGGCCTGCCGTTCGAACCCGCGACGGACGCGATCGCCGCCCATTATGACAAGGGCGTGCTGCATCTGACCGTTCAGAAACCCGCCGCCAAGGTCACGGCCGCCAAGACCATCCCGGTCACGATTGGAGCGCCGAAGGTCGAAGAACCGCCGACCGCGCATTGACCGCGCAATAGCGCAAATAAAGTGAACATCGAAGCTTCTGGCCGGCCCCCTCAAATGGGGGCCGGAGCTTTTTCCCCTCATCCGTCTCGCCTTTCAGGCGAGCCACCTTCTCCCGCGAGGGGAGAAGGCTCCATTCAATCCCGCAAATCCACCCGGATCGGCACATGGTCCGAGGGCTTGTCCTTCGCGCGCATGTCCCTGTCGATGGTCACGCTCTCCAGCCGGTCGGCCGCCTGCGGCGACAGCAGCAGATGGTCGATGCGAAGCCCGTTGTTTTTCTGCCAGGCGCCGGCCTGATAATCCCAGAACGTATATTGTTTCGCCGCGTCGGTGGTCGCGCGCAGGGCGTCGGTGAAGCCGAGCGCCAGCAGCTCGCGGAACTTTTCGCGCGTCGGCGGCGCAAAGAGCGCGTCGCCGAGCCAGGCGGCGGGGTCATAGACGTCGCGGGCTTCGGGAATGACATTGTAATCGCCGCACAGCACCAGCCGCTCCTCCAGCGCGAGCAGCTTTTTGGCATGGGCGGTCAGCCGGTCCATCCAGGCGAGCTTGTAAGGATATTTCTCCGTGCCGAGCGGATTGCCATTGGGCAAATAAAGGCAGCCGACGCGCAGCACCGTCGCGCCCCAGGGGATCACCGCCTCGATATAGCGCGACTGCACATCGGCTTCGTCGCCTGGAAGGCCCACGGCGATTTCCATCGGGACCTTGGAGAGAATGGCCACGCCATTATAGGACTTCTGGCCGTGGATCGCGACATTATAGCCCGCCGCCTCGACCTCAAGGCGCGGGAACTGCTCCTCCTGGCATTTCAGCTCCTGCAGGCACAGCACGTCCGGCTGGACTTCGTTCAGATAGGCCAGCAGCGCCTCGACGCGCTGGCGCACGGAGTTCACGTTCCAGGTTGCGATACGCAAAAGTCAGGCCTCTCTGGCGGCGGGGCGGCGAACCGGCGGGCGGGCGCGCATGAGCTTCGGCGTCGGGCCATGTGGCGTCACGCCTTCGCGCATGAGCGCGCGGCGCAGCGGACCGAAGGCCGAGAAAAAGGTCAGCGCGAAGGCGCGGGCGAAATCGACCGGCAGGGCGTGGATCAGCAGCGAGCGGTTGAGAATATCGACGCCATTGATGCGCAGGCCGATGTCGCGCGCGCGCTGGCGTTCATAGGTTTCCAGCGCGCGGGCGATCTCGTCCGGCTCGTCGAGGTTCACGCCCTCGAGGCAATCGACCAGATTGGCGATGTCGCGCAGGCTCAGGTTAAGCCCCTGCGCGCCGATCGGCGGGAACAGATGGGCGGATTCGCCGATCAGGGCCATGCGCGTTCCGGTGACGCGCGAGGTTTTCATCGCGCCCATCGGAAAGGCGCCGAGCGGGTCGTCGAGCCGGATGGAGCCAAGCAGGCCGTGCGATTCATCCTCGATTTCGGCGGCGAGCATGTTCGGGGGCAGGGCCTGAAGGCGCAGGGCGTCGCGCGGCGACACCAGCCAGACCAGGCTGGAGCGGTGCGGCGCGCCTTCGCGCCCGCGCAGCGGCACGAAGGTAAAGGGGCCGGAGCGTTTGTGGAACTCGGTCGAAATATTGTGATGCGGCTTGTCATGCGCCAGCAGCGCGGTCAAAGCGATCTGCGGATAGGACCAGGTCTGGACGGTGATTCCCGCGATCTGGCGAGCCTGCGAGTTGCGGCCCTCGCCGGCGACGATGAATTGCGCCTCGATCCGCCCGCCCGACGCCAGCCGCGCGCGCGCGCCGGAGAAATTCAGCTCGAAGAAGTCGATCAGGTCCTCGATCAGCGTGATGGCGGGGTTTTCGCGCGCCGCCTGCGCCAGTTCCGCGACGAGGGCGTTGTTCTCGATATTCTCGCCAAAGGCGTCGAGGTCGATCTCGCGCGAGCGGAATTCCTTGGGCGAGGTCGGGAAGATCGAGCCTGTGTCGTCGATCATCCGAATCCCTTCCATGGGAGCGGCGTGAGCGGCGCAGCGCGGCCACAGGCCCAGCGCCCGATAGAAACGCAGCGAACCCTCGAACAGCGCCACCGTGCGCCCGGCGAGATGGGTCTCGATCTTGCCGACGATCACGACCTTGCGGCCTTGCGCCGCGAAGGCGTGGGCGGCGGAGAGTCCAGCGGAGCCCGCCCCGGCGACGAGCACGTCGCATGCGATCACATGCGGCTCCGCGTCTTTTGCGTTCGCCTGGCTCATGATGCGTCCTCTCCTTAACCAGACTCACTTTAAGGCCCGCAGTTTTAGAACGGCAAGCCGCCTTTGGCGACAAGACGATTTGCCGCGCCAACGCGGCGTTAACGCCCATGCGCCAGAGTCCGCGCATGAACACAGAAGACTACCCCGACACCAATCGCCGCGCGCTCTTGCTCGGCGCGGGCATTCTGGGCGCCGGCGCGGCCGGAGCCGGGCTTTGGCAGGCGCGCCGGCATGGCTTGTGGGAGCGGTTGCTCAACCCTTTCGCCGCCGATCATTTCGACCTGCCGGCTCTGGCGGGCCTGACCGACGCCTCCGGCGCGCCCATTCCGGGCTTTTCTTCCGCCGGGATCGCGGGGCAGGCCGTTTATGTCAACGCCTTCGCCTCATGGTGCCCCACCTGTCGCGAGGAGCATCCTGCCTTGATGGAATTCGCCCGATCCGGCGTGAAAATCTATGGCGTAGCTTCGCTCGACGAGCCTGCAAAGACGCTTGCCTTCCTGCGTGAGCAGGGAAATCCCTTCTTCAAGGTCGGCGTGGATCGCAAGGGCTATTTGTTCCGCGCGCTGGGCGCGCGCGGCGTCCCGGCGCATTTCGTATTCGCGCCAGCGCCGAAGCTGGCATTCGCGGCGCAAGGCCCGATGGATTACGCGCAATTGCGCGAGCGCATCGCGCCGCTCCTTGCCGTCCCCAAAGCGTGATGCGCCGTAGCAGGGCGTCGGATCGTAAATGATAGCGGGGCGACCTGGTCGCCCCGAAACTTCATTTCACCGGCAACATCAGGTGCTCATATGGCGTATCCGGCCACATCACATAGGGCTTGGTCGGGTCCGGATCGAGCGTGCGCGGATAGCCTGGCATCGACTTGGCGCTCACACCCAGGATCATGACATGCGGTCCGGTCTTGACCCAATGATTGTCCGGGGTCGGCGCCGGGGCTCCAGGCGCCGCATTGCTGGTCCCATTGTCGCCGGCGAGCATATACATGAAGCCGATCTTGTCCGGCGGCGCCGCTTTGGTCATGAGCGCATGGACCCAGGCCATTCCGGCCGCATCCGTGCACATTGGCACGCCGTCGGGCATGATCATGCAGGTCCATTCGTTGGAGCCCTTGTGCAGAACGCGCATGGAGGCGCCCTCCATGGCGGAGACGGTGGCCCCCTTGGCGACAGCCTCGGGCGCGGCCGTCATCGCTTTGGCGATATAATCCGCATCGCTCATTTTTTGCTGTTCCGCATGGACGGCGGTCGCGAGCGCGATCGTCGCGGCGGCTGCAAGAATTCCGCGCCATCCTGTCGTCATGGTTTTTTTCCTCCCTTGATTTCCCCCTCGCAAAAACAAGTCGCGCGCCCGTCAAGCCGCGAAGACGAACTCCGTGCCCGTATAGCCACGCAGCAGCTTTGTCGGCATTTCCGCCTTCATGATTTCAAAGAACGGTTCGCCACTGCAATGCAGCGGGATGACGAAGTCGGGGTTCAGCGCGCCCAGAGCCTTGACGGTCTCGCGGAGGTAGTCCTCCTTGTGAGGCGCCAGATGGAAGCCACCGACGACAGCATGGACCTTTTCCACGCCCGAAGCCGCCTGCGCCTGCTTAACGACATTCACCACGCCCCGGTGGCTGCATGACGTCAGCACAATCAGGCCTCGCCCTTTGAGATTGAACGCCGTCCCGATTTCATGGCGGAACTGGTCGGGAATGACGCCCTTCTGCCGTTCTTCTTCGCTGAACTCTTCCGCGAAGCAGCCGAAAGCGCCGCTCCGGCCAATCGTCATTGCGCTCGGCGAAAGAACTTTCTCGAAGGATGTCAGGTCGATCCGGCCTGTCGTGAACCCGTGATCGGCGACTTTCGCCGGTCCGGGGGAGGACATGATCGACAATCTGGCGCTTTTCAGCGCATCGCGGTCGATGGCGCCGAAATCGCCCTTCATGGGAGGCGCGAGCCATTGGCGGGCGCAAAAGCACTCTTCGCCGCCGAAATAGAATGGAAGGTCCGGCTTCAGTTTGCCGCTCGTGGCTTGCAGGAATCCCGCGAGCCCGCCGAAATGGTCGTAATGGCCGTGCGAAAGGACGAGGGCGTCAATGGCGCCCGGATCGATGCCCAGAAGCTCCAGATTGTTGAGCAGCGTCTGTGGCGTATAGCCAAAATCCACGAGGACGTTTCTCTGTTGCGACCCGAGCATTGAGGACGCATGCATCGAGAGTCCGAACTCGCTCAGGATGGCCTTGCTGGGCGGATGATCGCCAACCGCGAAGCCAAAACGCTTGATCTCGACATTGCCGACCTTGGCGTTCTGCGCCGTCGCCATCTGATAGGAGTCGGTCACGATCCGCAGGACCAGTTGATCGATTTCGGGCGCGCCGCCCCGTAGTGGAGCCGCCAGCGCCCGCGATGCTCCCGAAAAGAGCAAGGATGTCAAAGCGCCGAATGAAAGGCTGGCGCCTCCTCGCATGACGTCGCGGCGATCTGGAAATGACAGGTGATTGGAAAAAGCCATAGCTCGCTCCCCTCACGCCTCTGCTGCCGGGAAGCGTCGAGATGGGTCGAAGTACGGAAGCGCCGAATTGCGTTTTGCGGCGCTTGTTGGGCCGCTGGCGCTTGGCAGGCCGCCGTTGAAGGCAAAAAGGCAATATCTGCGGGTTAACGCCTGCGGCGCCTGTTCGTTCCAGTCGAGGCCGCGCGCAGCGAGCAGCGAAGGGAATGAAAAAATTCAGTCCCCGCGCGAGGCGATGGCGATTCTCGCCGGATTGCCGAGGCGCTTGTCGAGATAGAGTCCGACCTTGCCGATCAGGTCCTCGACCCGGTCCTCGAAGAAATGATTGGCGCCCTCGACGACCGCATGTTCGATCTGGATGCCCTTCTGGGTCTTCAGCTTCTCGATGAGGCCGGTGACTTCCTTGATCGGCGCGACGCGGTCCTGGTCGCCATGGACGAACAGCCCCGAGGAGGGGCAGGGCGCGAGGAAGCTGAAATCGAAGCGGTTAGCCGGCGGAGCGATGGAGATGAAGCCTTCGATTTCCGGCCGGCGCATCAGTAATTGCATGCCGATCCACGAGCCGAACGAAACGCCCGCGATCCAGCAGGCGCGCGCCTCGGGGCTGATCGCCTGCGCCCAGTCGAGCGCGGCCGCCGCGTCGGACAATTCGCCCTGGCCGTGGTCAAACGCGCCTTGCGAGCGGCCCACGCCGCGAAAATTAAAGCGCAAAACGGAAAATCCGCGCTCGGCGAAGGCATAATAAAGCTGATAGACAATCTGATTATTCATCGTCCCGCCAAATTGCGGATGCGGATGAAGAATGATCGCGATCGGCGCCCCACGCTGCTTGGACGGATGGAAGCGCCCTTCGAGACGACCGGCGGGTCCGTTGAAAATAACCTCGGGCATGGGCTTGGTCTCGGATGAAGGACAAGAAGGGCCTTCTTAACGAAACGCGGGGTTGCAAAGCAAACTTTTTCGTCATTTTCTCGCGGAGCGTCTCGTGCTGCTTGTCTTTCGTATCTTCTGGCTGACGCTTTTCGCAGCCTTCGAGCATTTCTCGGACGGCCTCGCCTATCCGACGCTGGCCCTTGCGGCCCTGATCGGCTGGCGGGGATGGCGGCCCTGGTGGATGCTGCCGCTGATCGTGGCGCCCGCGATCTACGCCTCGGACCTTTATTCCCACGCCAGCGGGCCGGGCAAACTGCCCGGCGCCATGAGCAATATTGTGTTCCAGCTCGGCGCCTTCACGCTTCTGGCGCTGATCGGCTTCGCGATCGGCTGGCTGGTCCGGCGGCGGGGGACATGATCAGGCCTCTGCGGGAGCCTCGGGCGCCGGAGGCTATTTCCCGCGCGGCGCGCGTTTCTGGGCGAAAAGAGTGAAAACGGCGTCGAGCGCCGCCTTCGACCGGGCTTCCCCATTGGTTCGGCCCGTCGCAAGGTGGGTGACGGAAAGGCCGATAAAGAGCGCGTGCAGAATGTCGGCATGCGCGGGGATCGGCTTCAGGCCCAGTTTTGACAACAGCGCCATCAGCAGGCCGATCGAGCCGTCCGCAAGTGTATTGAACAGCGCGCGGACGTCGGGCTCCTGCTCGGCGGCTTCGCATAGAGCCAGCAGCACACGCGTGTTTTCATGCCGGGCTGTTCCGCATGCGATAACATCGGCGGCGTCTTCCCGCGTGACGATGCGTTGGGCCATCGCCTGGGCGTTGGCGGCCTGAATCTCGGTCGCGGCGCGGGCGACCGCGACGAGGAGATCGGTCCGGGTCGGGTAATAATAAGTCAGATGGCTTTGACGAAGGCCTGTTCGCGCGGCGATTCGCGGTTGGGTGAACCCTTGCAGGCCCTCCTCGGCAAGGATGGCGAGGCCCGCGTCAATGATCTGTTTCCGCCGATCTTCCACATCCGCTCTCCACGACAGTCAGTTCAGGCCTGCCGAAAATAGGGCCAAGACTTCACCTTGAGCATGACGATGGGGAAGGCAAGCGTTGCGCCGCCGATCACGAGGCCGAGGACAAGATCGCTTAAGGTGGCGACGCCGGTGGTCCATGCAGTCCAGTAGGTCGCGATGCTGAGGGGCAGGAACAACAAGACGCCTGTGACCACGCCGGGCGAAAAACGCCCCCCCGTACGGATCACCGGCGTCACGTGCATCAGAACGGCATTGATGAATTGGAGACCCGAGAAGCCCAGGACCGCGAGGGGGAGCGTCGGCGCCAGCATGGCTTGCGCGATGCCGAGAGCGATCACGACGCAATTTGTCACATAGAAATCATTCCACTCGGTCGGAAGGCCGAGGACGTTGCGCGACCAGTTGAGCCAGTCGAGCGCGTATTCTTCGAGGATATGCATCGCGTAAGCCGCCATGCCCAGCCAGGCGAGGGTCGTCATCGTCATATCGTTTCTCCCGGCGTGTGCGCCATTGCCTGATGTTGAGTATTTAGTATTGGTAGTTATACCAACCAAAAAATCGCATCAACCGGAAAATCACGCGTTGTGCGTCGAATTCGCTCTGACCTGCATTGCCCCGCCACGCGCCGCGCGCTATCCAAAACCATGGTTGAGACAAAGCCCCATCCGCCCCTGGCCTTCGTCAATGCGCGCCTGATCGATCCCGAAAGCGGCGCCGAGACGCGCGGCGGCGTGCTGGTCGAGGACGGCGGGATCAAGGTTTTCGGCGCGGAGATCGCGGCCGCGAACCTGCCGCGCGAGATCGCCGTGATCGATTGCGGCGGCGATGTCGTCTGCCCCGGCCTGATCGACCTGCGCGCCTTCGTCGGCGAGCCCGGCGCCGAACATCGCGAATCCATCGCCACGGCCACGGCGGCCGCGGCGGTCGGCGGCGTCACCACGCTCGTCGCCAGCCCGGAGACCAGCCCCCCGGTGGACGATCCGGCGGTCGTGGATTTTCTCAAGCGCCGCGCCCGCGACCATGGCAGGGTGCGGGTGCTGCCCATGGCCGCCATCTCCAAGGGGCTGGAAGGGCAGGAGATCGCCGAATTCGGCCTGTTGCGCGAGGCGGGCGCCGCCGGTTTCACCGACGGTTCGCGCTCGATCCGCAACAGCCAGGCCCTGCGCCGCGCCATGACCTATGCGCGCGATTTCGACGCCCTCATCGTCCATTTTCCGGAAGACCGCGACCTCGCCGGCTCCGGCGTGATGAACGCGGGCGAGCTGGCGACCCGGCTCGGCCTTTCCGGCGTGCCGCGCGAAGCCGAGGCCATCGCGCTCGACCGCGACATCCGTCTGGTCCGCATGACCGGCGCGCGCTATTGCGCCGCGCCCATTTCCACCACGCTGGCGCTGGAGGTCATCGCCAAGGCCAAGGCCGAAGGCCTGCCGGTGTCCTGCGGCGTCACCATCAATCATCTAACGCTGAACGAGAACGACATCGGCTCCTATCGCACCTTCCTCAAGCTCAAGCCGCCGCTGCGGCGCGAGGAAGAGCGGCTGGCGCTGGTCGAGGCGGTCGCCAGCGGGCTGATCGACGTGATCTTCTCGGACCATAATCCGCAGGACGTCGAGACCAAGCGCCTGCCCTTCGGCGAGGCGGATTTCGGCGCCGTGGGGCTGGAGACCCTGCTGTCGGCCGGGCTACGGCTGGTCCATGCCGGACAGGTTCCGCTCGCCAACCTGCTGCGCGCCATGACGACCCGGCCGGCCGATATCCTGCGGCTGGAGCAGGGGCGGCTGAAGCGCGGCGCGCCCGCCGACCTCATCCGCTTCGACCCGGACGAGCCCTATGTGCTAGACAAGGCCAATCTGAAATCGCGCAGCAAGAACACGCCCTTCGACGAGGCTCGACTGCAGGGCGTGGTCAAGGCCACCATGGTCGGCGGCCATATCGTCCATGGCGTGGTCGAAATGATGGAGCGCGCGTGATGGTCTTGCCTTCCCTGCAACTCGGGCTTGCCGCCCTCGTCGTCGGCTACGGCTTCGGCTCGATCCCCTTCGGCCTGCTGCTGACCAAGGCGGCCGGCCTTGGCGATGTGCGCTCGATCGGCTCCGGCAATATTGGCGCGACCAATGTGCTGCGCACCGGCCGCAAGGACATTGCGGCGGCCACCTTGCTGCTCGACGCGCTCAAGGCCACTGCCGCCGCGCTGATCATGTCCGCCTTTTCGCCGGAGGCCGGCGCTTTGGCGGGTTTCGGCGCCTTTCTCGGGCATATTTTCCCGGTCTGGCTGAAGTTCAAGGGCGGCAAGGGCGTCGCGACCTTTCTGGGCAGCCTTCTGGGAATCGCCTCGCCCGCGGGTCTGGCTTTCATCGCCATCTGGCTCTCAGTCGCGTTCCTGTCGCGTTACTCCTCGCTCGCCGCTCTGGTCGCCAGCGCCGCGTCGCCTTTCGTGCTTTTTGCGATGGGCCTGCCGGGTCAGGCCCTGCTGCTTGGCGTCATGGCCGCGATCCTGTGGTGGAAGCACAAGGAAAACATCGCCCGCCTGTTCGACGGGACGGAGGGAAAGATCGGCCAGAAATCATGAAGCAGGGGGCGGAACCCCGGCGCCTCACGGCGGAGCAGAAGCTCGACTGGCTGCATCTCATCCGCTGCGAGAATATCGGCCCGCGCACCTTTGCAGCCCTGATCCAGCGCTATGGCGACGCCGGCGCCGCGTTGCGCGCGCTGCCCGATCTGATCCGGCAGGGCAAGGGCCGCCCCGTGGTCATGGCCTCCCGCGACGCGGTTTTGCGGGAGTGGGATCAGGCCGAACGCCTCGGCGCGCGTCTGATCGCGCGCATTGAGCCCGATTATCCCGCCAGCTTGCGCGCCATCGATTCTCCTCCGCCGCTGATTTTTGTGCGCGGCGACGTCGCGCTGTTGCAAAAGCCGATGGTCGCGCTGGTCGGCTCGCGCAACGCCTCCGCCGCCGGTCTCGCCATGACCGAAAGGCTCGCGCGCGGGCTTGGCGCGGCGGGCTATGTCGTCGTTTCCGGCCTCGCGCGCGGCATCGACGCCTGCGCCCATCGCGCCTCGCTGGCGACCGGCGCGGTCGGCGTACTGGCGGGCGGGCTCGACAAGCCCTATCCGCCGGAAAACCTCGCCCTGATCGACCAGATGGCCGAACGCGGCGCGGTCATATCGGAAATGCCCTTCGGCTATGAGCCGCGCGGGCGCGACTTCCCCCGCCGCAACCGCGTCGTCTCCGGCCTGTCGCTCGCGACCGTCGTGGTCGAGGCGGCGCGGCGCTCCGGCTCGCTCATCACGGCGAATTTCGCCCAGGACCAGGGCCGGGAGGTTTTCGCCGTGCCCGGCTCGCCGCTCGATCCGCGCGCGGAAGGAACCAATGACCTGATCCGTGGCGGCGCTCTGCTTTGCGCCAGCGTGCAGGACATTGTCGATGTCGTCGCGCCCTTGGCCGCGCGCGGCGCGACGCGTTACGATCTGCTGTTCGAACCCGATCCCGCGCCTTATGATGAGACCCTGTGGGACGAATGGGACGCCGAACTCGCGCCTGCCGCCCAGCCGGAAGTCGCCCCGCTCGCGCCGCCGCGCGAACCGGCGCAATCCACGGACGATCTCTCGCCGCACGAAAGAATCGAACGGCTGCTTGGGCCGGCGCCCGTCGCCGTGGACGACCTCGCCCGCGCCAGCGGCTGTTCGGCCGGCGAAATTCGCTTGATTCTGCAGGAGCTGGAGATCGAAGGACGGATCGAACGCCAAAGCGGCGACCGCGTGGCGCTGATCTCCTGATGGATCGGGTTCAGTCGTTTTCGGGTGCGATTTCGCTCTGGCGAGCCTGCATTTCGGCCTCGACCCGCGCCATGTCGAGCAGATAGGTCAGCAGGTCGAGCTTGGCCTCGCGCGCAATATAGGCGAGGGACGCGATCATGTCGGCGATGTAACGGGCCGTGTCTTCCACGGAATCGACATCGATCTCGACATCATCGTCGTAGCTGAAATCCTGACCGTAGCTGAAGTCCTGCCCGGCGGGGGCGGTCGCCAGGAGCGCCTGTTGAGACGGCAGCGCAGTGCTGACGAACGCCGACGGATCGCAGGAGCCGGTTTTGGATTTCTTGAGCATAAATCACCGCAATCCATGCAAGAATTAAAATCGGAAGCTGAAGCGCAGGCGCCGCCGTGCTGCGTAAAAAAGCTCAACCCAAGATTGTCTTTCGCCGCGACCGCAATTCGCCTCGGTTTCCATTTCGTCATTTCCGGTCCGAATGCGCCTGGCTTTCTGAAAGGGCGCTTCTACAGTGGAAATCATTGTAGAAAAGGTACATTTGGGTCGCTGAAAAGAAAAGAGCCTCCGACAAAATTTCGCCATTTTGTGCTTCAGCCAAGACGCCGCAAACGGTCCAGCGCGCCTTGCAAAATATAGGCCGCGGCCATGCGGTCCACAACTTCCGCGCGCTTTCCGCGCGAGACGTCCTGGGCGATCAGCTCCCGCGTGACGGCGGCGGTCGAGAGGCGCTCGTCACAAAAAACGAAGGGGCGCCGCGCCAGAGGCGCTGTCTGCCTGACGAAGGCGCGGGTCGATTGCGCGCGCGGCCCTTCGGTCCCATCCATGTTCAGCGGCAGACCGATGACGAAGGCCGCGACCCCATGCTTGTCCGCCAGCGCCAGCATTCTCTCGACATCGGGCGTATATTTGACTCGTTTGATCGTCTCCAGAGGCGTGGCGAGGCTACGCTCGACGTCGGACAAGGCGAGGCCAATGGTTTTCGTGCCGAGGTCGATCCCCATCAGCCGGTCGTTGCGCCGCAGCAGGCCGGACAAAGCCTCCAGCGTGACGATTGCCTCGAATTTCTGCTCTTTATGCTGCTCTTCGCTCATGTTTTTGGCTAGCATGAGCGGCGGGCGAAGGCCAGCGCGGATGACCCCGGCTCAATCGACACATGGCTCTGCACCAGAGGCTCATTCCATGAAAATCACCTGGCTCGGCCATTCGGCCTTTCGCGTCGATCTGGGGACGTCCCATATTCTCATCGACCCTTTCCTCACCGGCAATCCGAAATTCACCGGCAGCCTCGACGAGGCGGCGGCGGGGATCACCCATGTCGTGCTGACCCATGGCCATGACGATCACATCGGCGATACGGTCGAGATCGTCCGCAAAACCGGCGCGGAGGTCGTCGCCAATTTCGAGATCTGCATGTTTCTCGGCGGACAGGGCGTGGAAAACATCAATCCCGGCAATACCGGCGGGGTGATTCCCTGCGGCGATTTCTCGGTCGCGCTCACGCCCGCCCTGCATTCCTCGGGCGCGGTCGTGGACGGCAGGTCGATCTATCTGGGCAATCCCAACGGCGTTGTCCTGCTGCCGGAAGACGGGCCGCCCGTCTATCATTTCGGCGACACCGCGATCTTCGGCGACATGGAGCTGATCCGCGAAATATATCAGCCGGAAATCGGCCTGATTCCGGTCGGCGACCGCTTCACCATGGACGGACGGGCGGCGGCCTTGGCGGCGAAACGCTATTTTTCGTTCAGCGATGTCATTCCCTGCCACTATGGCACTTTCCCGATCATCGATCCGACCCCTCAGGCGTTTCTCGACGCGATGCAGGGGACAGCGACGAAGATCCATGTTCCGTCGATCGGCGAGGCGCTTCTTTTTTGAAGCTTTTCAAGTTAGGAGGTCGAAATGGACTGCTTGAAATCCAACCTCCACGTCGTCCTGAGTGGGATGCTAATGGCTGGCGGCGGAGCCCGCGCCGAAGATTTGCCGCCGTCGATCCAGGCGGCGGGCCTCTCTGTTTTCCTCACCCTCCATGCCGAGGGAGCGCAGATCCATCAATGCAAGGCCGGTCCCGACGGCAAGCTGGTCTGGACCTATCGCGAGCCGATTGCGACATTGCTGCGTGACGGCGTGACGGTCGGCCGCCATTTCGCCGGCCCCCATTGGCGGCTGGACGATGGCAGCCAGGCGCAAGGCAAGGTCGTTGGCAAAGCGCCCGGCGCGACGCCGGCGGATGCTCTCTGGCTCAAGCTGGATGTAACGGCGCGAGAAGGGCAAGGGGCGTTGAGCGAAGCCGTCGCCATCCAGCGCGTCCATACCCATGGCGGCGTCCTGGAGGGCGCCTGCGAAACCGATGGCGCTTTTCGTAGCGTTTCCTATTCGGCCGATTATGTCTTCCTTAAAAAGTGAGCGCCTCCTGTCGCCGGGATTTTCCGTAGTGACTCTTGCGCGTGTCGGGCGCGTGGAACGTTGCGCCTGGGGGCGGCCTTCTGTATAGGCTTTACACCTTTCCTTTCCCCACGGAGTCCCCATGTCGGTCGATCTGGCGACGGTGCGGCGCATCGCCCATCTCGCGCGCATTCGCGTGAGCGAGGAAGAAGCGCCCTATCTGCAGAATGAGATCAATTCCATCCTCAGCTTCGTCGAGGAGCTGAACGCGGTCGATGTCGAAGGCGTCGAGCCCATGACCTCGGTGCTGCCGATGACGATGAAGAAGCGCGCCGACGTCATCACCGATGGCGCTATCGTCGACAAGGTTCTCGCCAACGCCCCCGCGCGCGAGGACGGCTTCTTCGTCGTGCCGAAAGTGATCGAATAGGAATCGTCGCGAGAGATTTTCCGCGAAAAGATTTGCCGAGAGAGATTTGAAATGTCCGACCTGACCCGCCTGACGCTTGCCGATGCGCGCGAAGGCCTCGCCGCCAAGACGTTTTCGGCGGTCGAACTGACCCAGGCCCATCTCGACGCCATGACGCGCGCGAAGGGCCTCAACGCCTTTATCGTCGAGACGCCAGACAAGGCCTTGGCCATGGCGCGGGCGAGCGATGCGAGACTCGCCAAGGGCGAGGCTGGCCCGCTTGAAGGCATTCCGCTCGGGATCAAGGACCTCTACGCCACCGAAGGCGTGCAGACCACCGCCGCCAGCCATATTCTCGAAGGCTTCATCCCGCCTTACGAATCCACCGTCACCGCCAATCTGTGGCGCGACGGCGCGACCATGCTGGGCAAGCTCAATCTCGACGAATTCGCGATGGGCTCGTCGAACGAGACATCTTATTTCGGCCCCGTCGTTTCGCCCTGGCGGCGTAAGGGCTCGGACGGCGAGATATCGGACGCCAAGATCGTGCCCGGCGGCTCGTCTGGCGGGTCGGCGGCGGCGGTCGCGGCGCAGCTGTGCCTCGGCGCCACGGCGACCGACACCGGCGGCTCGATCCGCCAGCCGGCCGCCTTCACGGGCACCGTCGGCATCAAGCCGACCTATGGCCGCTGCTCACGCTTCGGCGTCGTCGCTTTCGCCTCGTCGCTCGACCAGGCCGGCCCCATCGCCAAGACTGTGCGCGACACGGCGATCCTGCTGCGCTCGATGGCGGGCCATGACCCCAAGGACACCACCAGCGTCGATGCGCCCGTGCCGGATTATGAAAAGGCCGTCGGCGCCTCGATCAAGGGCAAGGTGATCGGCATTCCGAAGGAATATCGCCTCGACGGCCTGTCCGCCGAGATCGCCGCCCTTTGGGAGCAGGGCGTGGCGTGGCTGCAGGCTGCGGGCGCCGAAATCCGCGAGATTTCCCTGCCGCATACGCGCCATGCGCTGCCGGCCTATTATATCGTCGCCCCGGCGGAGGCCTCGTCCAATCTGGCGCGCTATGACGGCGTGCGCTACGGCTTGCGCCACACCGGCAAGGACATCGTCGATCTTTACGAACTGACGCGCGCCGAAGGTTTTGGCAAGGAAGTGCGCCGCCGCATCATGATCGGCACTTATGTTTTGTCGGCAGGATATTATGATGCTTACTATCTTCGTGCGCAAAAGATCCGCTCGCTGATAAAGCGCGATTTCGATCTCGCCTATCAGTCCGGCGTGGACGCCATTCTGACGCCCGCCACGCCGTCGCCAGCTTTCGCGCTTGGAGAAAAGGGCTCGGCCGATCCGGTGGAAATGTATCTCAACGACGTGTTCACTGTGACGGTGAACATGGCCGGCCTGCCGGGACTGGTGCTGCCGGGCGGCTTGTCCTCCGACGGCCTGCCGCTGGGCTTGCAATTGATCGGCCGCCCGTTCGAGGAAGAGACCTTGTTCTCTCTCGCGCAGGTCATCGAGGAGGCGGCGCCGAAGATCGGCCTGCCCGAGAGCTGGTGGGGTTGAGCCGGAGCGCGAAGCGATGAGCGGAACAGGCGAAATCGACGGAGCGGCCAATGCGGAAATGGCCGCCTTGCGAGCGAGGATCGACACGCTCGACGCCGCTCTCGTCGAACTGCTTGCCGACCGCCAGCGGCAGATCGAAGCCGCCGCCGAAATCAAGAGCCGCATCGGCTGGCCCGCCCGCATCCAGCCGCGCGTGGACGAGGTGCTGGCGCGCGTCGCGGCCCGCGCCAGGGAAAAGAATCTCGATCCCGATCTCGCGCGGTCGCTGTGGACTGCGCTCGTCGAATGGTCGATTGGCTATGAAGAGCGTCTGATGAAAAAATCGTCGGACGGAAAGATGGATCCCGCATGAGCACGCATGTCAATTCGTCCAAACTGATTCCGGGCGCGACCGGCGAATGGGAAGTCGTCATCGGCCTTGAAATTCACGCCCAGGTCACGAGCAAATCGAAGCTCTTTTCTGGCGCCTCGACAGAATTCGGCGGCGCGCCGAACAGCCATGTCTCGCTGGTGGACGCCGCCATGCCGGGCATGCTGCCGGTGATCAACGAGGAATGCGTCAAGCAAGCGGTTCGCACCGGCCTCGGCCTCAAGGCGCAGATCAACCTGCGCTCGGTGTTCGACCGCAAGAACTATTTCTACCCGGATCTGCCGCAGGGCTATCAGATCAGCCAGTATAAATATCCTATCGTCGGCGAAGGCGTGGTGCTGGTCGATCTTTCGCCGACCGAGCAGATTTCCGTCGGCATTGAGCGCCTGCATCTCGAACAGGACGCTGGCAAGTCGCTGCACGATCTCGGCGCCAATGACTCGCATGTCGATCTCAACCGCTCGGGCGTGGCGCTGATGGAGATCGTCTCCAAGCCCGACATGCGTTCGGCGGACGAGGCCAAGGCCTATGTCACCAAGCTGCGCACAATCCTGCGCTATATCGGCAGCTGCGACGGCAATATGGAGCAGGGTTCCCTGCGCGCCGACGTCAATGTTTCCGTGCGCAAGCCCGGCGAGCCGTTCGGCACGCGCTGCGAGATCAAGAACGTCAATTCGATCCGGTTCATCGGACAGGCCATCGACGTCGAGGCGCGCCGCCAGATCGGCATTCTCGAAGACGGCGGCAAGATCGATCAGGAGACGCGGCTCTACGATCCCAACAAGGGCGAAACGCGGTCGATGCGCTCGAAGGAAGAAGCGCATGACTATCGCTATTTCCCCGATCCCGATCTGCTGCCGCTCGAATTCGACCAGGCCTTTGTCGATGAGCTCGGCGCCCATCTGCCGGAACTGCCCGACGAGAAGAAGGCGCGTTTCGTTTCGCAATATGGCCTCTCGCCTTATGACGCGGGCGTGCTGGTTCTGGAGCGCGCCTCGGCGGATTATTTCGAGGCGGCGGCGAAAGGCCGCGACGCCAAGCTCGTCGCCAACTGGGTCATCAACGAATTGTTCGGCCGCCTGAACAAGGAAGGCAAGAGCATTGAGACCTCACCGGTTTCCGCCGCGCAGATCGGCGGCATCGTCGATCTCATCGCCAGCAATGTGATCTCCGGCAAGCTTGCCAAGGACCTGTTCGAAATCGTCTGGACCGAGGGCGGCGACCCCGCGCTGATCGTCGAGGCGCGCGGCATGAAACAGGTCACCGACACCGGCGCGATCGAGCGCGCGGTGGACGAGATCATCGCGAAAAATCCCGACAAGGTCGCGCAGGCGCAGGCCAAGCCGACCATGCTCGGCTGGTTCGTCGGACAGGTGATGAAGGGCACGGGCGGTAAAGCAAATCCGCAGACGGTCAATGAGATCCTGAAGAGCAAGCTGGGAATTTGAGCGCGCGTTTTTTAGTGCGTCCCCGTGTGATTTTGAAAAATGCGCGGCCTTTTCGCCGCGCATTTTTACTTTGACGGAAATTTTTTTCTGGTCGGCGGCGCGCATCATATGTGCGAATTTCGTTGTCTCCCTCCGCATGCTTTTTTGCCGAGCAAAGAGCCATCCAGAAGAATTTCGCTGGGTGGAGCGATTGGCCGGATCGGCGCTCTTCGCCGAGCAACGCAAACTGCGTGCGAAATAAACCTATGTTTTCAATTCAGAATCTTGCCGGCTTTCGCTGGTCGCGCGGCGCGAGTTTCGTCGCGTTCGCCTGACTCTTTTGTGTTCGACGCGGCGACGTCGGGATCATTTTGCGACGAACCGCGAGCGTGAAAACTTCCGCAGCCGCGCCGCCGCGAATCGTTCGAACGCGCGCGGCGCGCGTTAAAGCGTCACACCCTCTCTTGCAAGAGTTTTCAACAGGTTTAGGCTGCTTGCGCCAAATCCGGCTGGGCAAGCGCCGGCGACGTATGGGGGTAGAAATGGCGCAAACACCAACGAAGAAATCCGCCGCGAAAAAATCCGCTGAACCGAAGGCGAAAGCCGGAGCCGAGACCGTCGAAAAAAAGCCTCGCGGAACCAAGGCCAAAACCGCCGTCGCCAAGCCCGCTGCCGCCAAGACTGGCGCCACGAAGTCGGCAGCTGCCAAAACCAGCGTCAAGCCTGGCGCCAAGGCGGGAAGCAAATCCGCGACGAAGTCGGAATCGGTTGCAAAGACGGATGGGAAAAAGGCCCAGGCCAAACAACCAGCGACCAAGAGCGCGACCAAGAGCGCGACCAAAACGGCGGCCAGAAGTTCAGGGAAAAGCGCAGCTGAAAAGTCCGCCAAAAAATCAGAGTCAGTCAAATCCGCGCGCGCGCCCAAAGCGGCCGCGACCAAGCCGACGACGGCCAAGTCTTCAGCGGCCAAGTCTTCAGCGGCCAAGTCTTCAGCGGGCAAGTCTTCAGCGGGCAAGTCTTCATCGTCCAAGTCTTCAGCATCCAAGCCTTCAGCGGCGAAAACCAGCGCGGCGAAAAAAACAGCCGCCGCGAAAACAGGCTCCGTGAAATCCGCGCCCAAGGCGCCGGCCAAGACTGCGAGCAAGACTGCCACCAAGACTGCCGTCAAGACGACTGCCAAGGCGGCAGCCAAGACCGCTGCGAAGGAAGCCGCCCAGACAGCGAAAAAGGGAAGGGCGAAGGCGACGGAGCCGAAGAAATCAGCAAGCGCGAAGAAGTCCGCGAGCGCGAAAAAGACGTCGGCGAAAACGGCGGCCGAAAATCCGGTTGTCAGCAAGGCGGCCGCCAAGAAGGCAGTCGGCAAAACGTCGACAGAAAAGAAATCGGCGCGGAAAAATTCCTCCGCCAAGGAAGCGGCCGCCGCCAAATCCGTCGACAAGAAAGCCGCTGCGAAAAAGCCCGGCCCGAAGCCGGCCAGCGCGAAGAAAAACGCCGCCAAATCCTCCGCGAGCGAGAATGCGCGTTCGAAGGCCGGAGCGCCGAAGGGACGCGCGGCCTCGACAAAGAAGGCTGCGACCAAGGAAGCAGTCAAGGCTGACGCGGCCAAGACTGACGCAGCGAAGACTGACATCGCCAAGACGGGGCGCGGAAAGAAAGCCCCCGCCAAGACGCGGGCCAAGCCTGCGGCGCGCACGGCGGCAGCCTCGCGCCGCGTCACTGGGAAAGTCGCGGCGGAGGCTCTCGCCGCTCCCGCGTCTGTCGCGGATAAGGCGGAGCCCGCCCCGGGCAAACCCAAGGCCAGACGCAGCGCGCCGCGCAAGCCCAAAGTGGCCAGCGCCGAATCGCAGCCCGTCGCCACGGACGCTCCGGCGCCAGCCGCCCAGCCGACAGATGGACAAAGCTGAGCCGAGCGTTATTCGCCCGCCTTCGGCGTTCAACAAGACGGGATATTGAAGGCGGCGCGTATAACTTTCCTCCTTGACCGCGACTCATCGCGGTCAAGGGAAGCGTTCGGCTGAGAGTACTGGGGTTAGTCCTGCCCGGGCAGGCACTTCTCGGCGAAGGCGCGCCAGGTCAGACCCACGCTTTTTCCCGCCATCTTGAGATCGCGCCAGCGCTCGCCGCACAGGCGCATGCGCTGCCGCGAGGCGGGCGGCAGATTATAGGGCTGCAATTTTTCGGGATCGATATCGACCGGCGCGCGTTGCGGGGGCGCTGGGCTCGCGCCCTGCGAATCGGGCGCGGGCTGCGTGGGATGCTGCGCCGGGGGAGCGGCGTCCTTCGCCGGCGGTATGGCCGGGCTGACCGGTGTGGGTGGCTTGACGGGCTTCGACGGCTTGGCTGGCTTCGTCGGTTTGGCAGGCTTCGTCGGTTTGGCAGGCTTGGCGCGCTTGTCTGGGCTGGCTGGCCTGTCCGGGCTGGCGGGTTTGGCCTGCGCGGCCGGAGCCGGCTCTGTTCTGGCGCTCAGCGAGGCGCAGTTGAACAGCAAAGCAGGGAGAATCAACGCCGCCAGTCTTGCGCGCGGCGCCGCGCGCCGAAAAAGGCGACAAAGTCCCGCGATGTTTGAAATCAGAAGGCCTCGCGAAAATCGCCGCATTGACATCTCGCGTAGAGCCCCCGCCCCCGAACCCTGTACGGGTGCGGGTAATGGCGGAGACGGAGGGATTCGAACCCTCGATAGGGCTTTACAACCCTATAACGGTTTAGCAAACCGCCGCCTTCAGCCTCTCGGCCACGTCTCCAACCGGCGCTACGCTTTGCAGCCGGCTGGCCGCAGCGGAGCGCGTGGCGCAGACATATGCCCGACCGTGAGCCGATTGGCAAGCGCTTCCCGCGATTGCCCGGACAGCTTTCGCGGGGAAGACAGGGCGATGGCGCGATCGGCCCGGCGCGGCTAGTCTCAGGCGGATCGCGGCGCAAATGGTTCGCGGCGCAAATGGATCGCATCGGAGCAGCAGTCATGCGTTGGCCGGGGATTTGGTGGATGGGTCTGGCGCCGGTTCTGGCGCTCTGGCTCGCCCTGATCCAGTTCGAAACCGGGCCTTTCGAGCAGGGGCTGGCCGGCCGCGCCGACGCTGTGCTGCGCGAGCGCCTCGGCGACGGCGCCTCCGCCATGGCGCAAGGCCGCGATGTCACGGTCAGCGGGATGATCTTCGACGAATCGGCGCGGGCTGCCGCGCTGGCGGAGGTCGCCGCGCTTCCTGGCGTGCGGCGCGTCGCCGATGCGCTGGTTCCGCCGCCGCCGCTTGCGCCCTATGCCTGGCGCGCGGCCCGGGATGGCGCGACGGTGAGTCTATCGGGCGGCGTTCCTTCGCCGAAAGTCCGCGCGGCGCTGGTCGCGGCGGCGCAACAGGCGGCGCCGCAGGCGCAAATCGTCGATGACATGACCTATGCGTCAGGCGCGCCACCCGGCTTTGCCGAAAAGGCCGCCGCCGCCCTGCCGCTTCTGGGGCATTTGCAAAGCGGGGAAGCGCAATGGCGCGACGGAGAACTGACGCTGGCGGGGCAGGCCGCGACGCCGGAAGACTATCAGGCCGCGCTCGCCCTCGCCGGACCGGCGGGCGCCGTTAAAACCCGGATCGCGCCGCCGCGCGCGGAAAAGTTCGCCTTCGCGGCAGAGAATGACGGCAGGGTCTTGCGCCTGGCTGGGCAGGTCGGCTCCGAGGCTGAGCGCGCCGCGCTGCTGGCGCAGGCGCGCAAAATATTCCCCGACGTCAAGGTTGCGGACGGGTTGCAGGCGCGTTCCGGCGCGCCGCCGCGCTTCGCGGCCGAGGCGGGTTTCGCTTTGCGCGCTTTGGCGCAGCTGAAAAACGGCAAGGTCGCGCTGGACGGCGGGCGGGCTCGGCTGTCGGGCGTCGCGCGCGCCGGAATGGACGCGGCGGGGGTGGTCGCGGCCGTGGCGCCGGAGCCGGGCGTCGCCCTCGATGCCGGCGGCGTCGCGGCGGGCGAGATCTCGCCCTATGTGTTCAGCGCCGAGAAAGACGACAAGACGCTGACGCTGACAGGGTTCTGCGGCGACGAGGACGCCTGCGCGAAAATCCGCGCGGCCGCGCAGGAGAAATTCGCGAGTCTGGCGCTGGCCGATTCGATGCGGCGCGGACCGGGCGCGCCAAAGGGCTTTCTGACGGCGGCGCTGGGAGGGCTGGAGCAGCTCTCCCGTTTGGGCGTCGGCCGCTTCGGCTTGCGGGACGCTTCCGCCCGATTGCGCGGCGACGCCGTCCGCGCGACGGAGGCCGAGGCGGTCAGGACCGCTTTCATCGCCGCCATGCCGGAGGGCTTCGCCGTTCAGGCCGACGTCACCGGCGCCGAGCGCGAAGAGCCTGCGCCGCCGCAGCCCGCGCCCACGCCCGCAACGCCGACGCCCGCCAAACCCCCTGCGCCTCCTGCGCCAGCTTCGCCGCCCGCGCCTGCGCCAATTCCCCCACTGGAGTCTGCGCCGCCCGCGCCCTCCGCTCCCGCGCCCGCCGCTCCTGCGCCGCTTCCCTTATCTCCGCCTGCAGTCCCGTCGATTCCGCCATTGACGTCGCCCAAAGCCGCTGAATCCTGCAAGCGGCGCCTGCCCGAGCAGGCGCGGGCGGCGGTCATCTGGTTCGATTACGCCAGCGCGGACATTTCGCCCGCAGGCGCCGCGCTGCTGGACGCGCTGGCGTCGGAGGCCGTAAAATGTCCGCAGGCGTCGCTGGAAATCTTCGGCCATTCCGACGATGTCGGCAGCATTTCGCACAATTTCGCATGGTCCTGGCGCCGCGCCGAAACGGTGGCCGCCTTTCTGCTCGCCGCCGGCGTCGCGCGGGATCGGCTGATCATCCAGGGCCTGGGCGAGACGGCGCCGCTGGCGCCCAATGACAGCGACGAGAACCGGGCGAAAAATCGCCGCATCGAGATCCATGTGAAGTAAGGGAGGGGCGATGCTGGTTCTGCTGCAGAGTCTTTTCCCATGGATCGCCGCCGCGCTCGCCCTCGGCCTGACCTTTGGCCTGCTTGCCTGCGGCGCGGGGCAGGGGCCGCCGCGCTCGAGTGGATGGAGCGCGCTGCTGGTGCTGGCTTTTCTGGCGGGATTATGCGCGGCGGCTTTGCAAATCGCGCCGGGCCGCTGGGGCTTCCAGATTGAAACCGCGCTGGCGATCTTCGGCGCCTATGGATTCGGTGGCTTGTGCGGCTGCGGCCTTCGGCGCCTTTTCCGCGAGCGCACGGTCACGCCGGCGCCGGACTGGATCGCTGCGGCGCAAGACTTTCTGCATCAGGCGGAAGGTTTTGCCTCCGCCGCGCCTCGCGCGCTGTCCGCGCTCGCGGCGGCGTCGGGCCTGCTCGCTTCGAGCGAAAGTCAATCATCGCCGCCCAATAGCGATTCAGGAGCGGCGCAAGCGATCAAGGTGCCTCGGCCCGAGACGGAAGCCGCAAGGTCCGGACCATCCGAGCCAGAGCTGGATTGGCCGGAACGGCGCGAATCCGAATTTGCGTGCGATCAGGATAATCTGGCGCTCATTCACGGGTTGGGCTACGCCGAGGCGCGGGGCTTGCGTGGTCAGGGAATTGCCAATCTTGCCGGTCTCGCGCGACTGACCGGCGAAGACCAGGCTGCGATCGCGATCAGGCTGGGGCGGGGCAGCGCCGTCGTCGCCTATTGGGCGGCGCAGGCGCGTTTGCTCGCCCATGGGGTTGAGACCGATTACGCACGCGAGCGTTTGGCGCATGCCGGAGCGAACGCGAGAGATTCCGGCGAGCGGTCGGCGCATGCCGGAGCGAGCGAAGGCGCTTCCCGCGACGGTGGGCAACCGGAGTCGCTCGACGAGGGGACCGCGCAATTCTTGAGCGCGGCGCTGCCGCAGGTCGTCGCGCCCCAGGCCAATGACCGGCTCTATCCTGGCGAAAGGCCGCTCGGTCTGCTGGCCCCGCCGCACGGCGAAGGCGACGATATCCAGAGGATGGCGGGCGTCGGCGTCGTGACCGCCAAACGGTTGAACCAGCTTGGAATCTGGACGTTCCGCCAGATTGCGGCCTGGTCGCTGGACAATGAACGCTGGGTCGATTCCTATCTGGCGTCGCCGGGCCGGGTCGCCCGGGAACAATGGCGCGAACAGGCCGCGACCCTCGCGGGGTTGACGCGGGAAAGCTCCGAATGTTGATGCGGCGCCGCGAAAACTTGGCCGCGGCAAGTCGTTTCCGTCTCTTGTCCGTCGCTTGCGAAAATTTGTGTGGGATAATCTTGTCGACGCAAAAAACGGCTAGGAACGCCGATCTTGGATGCTATCCTTAATCAAGTGATTCTCAGTTCGTTCGGACACAAGATTCGCGGCCGGCCAACGGTTCGAGAACGGGCAATAGCAATTTAGATCGGGAGCCGCTTCATTGGGCGCCAGAGAACACATTGGAAATTCGCAGGATTTCGAGACTGGCTCGGCCAATGACGCCGCCGCCGAGGTGATCGAGGTCCGGGGCCGCATCAAATGGTTCGATATGGCCAAAGGCTTTGGCTTTATCGTGCCCGACAATGGTCTTGCGGATGTTCTGCTCCATGTCACGGTGCTGCGGCGCGACGGCTATCAGACCGCGCCGGAAGGCGCGGAGGTGGTCTGCCAGGCGCAAAACCGGTCGCGCGGCCTGCAGGTGTTCCGCATCCTGTCCATGGACGAATCGACCGCTGTCCACCCCGCGCAATTGCCGATGGCCCGCACCCATTGCGCGGCGGAATCGGTCGGTGGATTTGAGATCGTCGTCGTCAAATGGTTCAACCGCGTGAAAGGCTTCGGCTTCCTCACGCGTGGCGAGGGCACCGAGGATATCTTCATCCATATGGAGACATTGCGCCGCTATGGCATAGCCGACCTTAAGCCCGGCGATTCGCTTCTGGCGCGATTCGGGCCGGGGCCAAAGGGGCTCATGGCCGCCGAGGTTCGGGTTCTGGAGACCCGAATTCCCAGCGCGCATTGAGCGTTTCACGGCCGCCGGGAGCTTGATCGTCCCGGGGGCCAGGAATCTTGTGAGAGGTCGTAATGGCGCGTTTGTTTGGGTCTGCCGCCCCGATTTGCCGGCGTGCGCTTTTTCGCCTCGCGCGCGGCATGGTGCGCCCTGCACGCGGAATGGCGCTGTTACTGGCGCTATGCGCCGCGGCGCCTCTTGTTTTTCCCCAAAACGCGCTTGCGCTTGAGGCCGGCGCCCCCGCCGCGCTGGAGAATCTGACGCTCGTCACGGACCCCAAGGGCGCGCATCCAGCCGATCACGCCCTGTCGGTCGAGGTCATGCGCACAGAGGCCGAGCGCGAGCACGGCCTGATGGACAGGCGCTATCTGCCCGCCGATCGCGGCATGCTGTTTCAGTTCGACAAGGTTCAAAACGTCCTGATGTGGATGAAGGACACTTATATTCCGCTCGATATGATCTTCATCTCGCGGGACGGAGTCGTGACCCATATCCATGAAAACGCCGAGCCGATGTCCCAGGCCATTATTTCGTCGAACGGCCCAGTTTATAGCGTGCTGGAGGTCAACGCCGGCTTCGCCCGGAAAATCGGGCTGAAGCCGGGCGATCTCGTGCGGCATTCCCTTTTCAAGCCCTGACGGTCGGACGGCTTGTCGGGAAGCGCCGCCCATGCTAGCGAAACGGCGGCGCAGTCGGGGTATAGCGCAGCCTGGTAGCGCGGAAGTTTTGGGTACTTCAGGTCGCAGGTTCGAATCCTGCTGCCCCGACCACCGGCCCGCTGAAGACGTTCGGTCCGCCGCCGTCCCGGCGCGGCGAAAGGATGGGAGATTGTAACGGTCATGACGGCTCGCATTTATCGTCCTTCGAAGAACGCCACCCAATCGGGCATGGGCAAGACCAAGCTCTGGCGACTGGATTACCTGCCGGAAAGCCCGCGCACGATCGAGCCGCTGATGGGCTGGACCTCGTCGAGCGACATGAACAGCCAGATTCGCCTGGATTTTGAAAGCCGGGAAGAGGCCGTGGCCTATGCGGAGCGGAACGGCATCGCCTATCGCGTCGAGGAGCCCAAGGAGGCCCACCGCCGCACCGTCTCCTATTCGGATAACTTCCGCAATAATCGCGTCGCGCCCTGGACGCACTGAAGGCTCGATCGGCCGGGCCAGCCTCCGGGCCAAGCCTCCGGACCGACAGGGCTTTGGGCCCCGTAGCTCAGCCGGATAGAGCAACTGCCTTCTAAGCAGTAGGTCGCTGGTTCGAATCCAGCCGGGGTCGCCATCTAATTGATTGAAAATAAAAAATATTAAGCGGAATCTCTGCCTTATTTAGGAAGCGCTACAAATAAGGGAAATAGGCGTAACGTTGCAGCCTCCCGGTGTTGTATGGCGCGCGGCTCTGCGCCGATCATACCGGCTATTGAGTTTTGAAAGACGCCGTGACATTGGCGGAACGGTGTGCCAACCTCGTCCAGCATTTCCGACGACGGGGAAGCGCCTCATGGATGGAGCCATCCTGATCTATGGTGTGACCGGTTATACCGGCAAACTCATTGCGAAGGCGGCTGTCGAATTCGGTGTGCGCCCTATCCTAGCCGGACGAAATATCGAAAACGTCAAAGCTGTCGCCGAGTCGCTTGGGCTGATCGCCCGGGCGTTTGATCTTGGGGCCGCCGCCGCGATTGACGCGGGGCTCAAGGACGTTTCGGTCGTACTCTGTGCCGCTGGACCTTTTTCCGCGACGGCGCGGCCGATGGCGGAAGCGTGTATCCGCAACCGAGTTCATTATCTCGACATCACCGGGGAAATTGACGTCTTCGAGGCGTTGGCGCTGCGCGATGCCGAGGCTAAGCGGCAGGGTGTCATGCTGTTGCCAGGAGTTGGCTTGGACGTCGTGCCGAGCGACTGCCTCGCCGCGCATTTGAAACGACGGCTGCCAGACGCCAGCGACCTGAAACTCTGCATTTCGCTCGGTAACGAGATGTCGCGCGGTACGGCCAAGACCGTGATTGAAGCGATCGCCACCGGTACGCGCATGCGCCGAGGCGGTCGTCTCGTCTCCAGTGATCGCGTGGACGCGGGTTCGTGCGATTTCGGGGAAGGCGAGAGGCCTACCTTTCAAGTCAGCTGGGGCGATGTCGCGACCGCTTTCTATTCGACTGTTATCCCTAATATCGAAGTCCAAATGGAGGCGACTTCGGTTGTCAAAGCGTTCGCTCGGATGCCGCGACTGGTCAAGGTGTTCCTGGGGCTTGGCTTCATGCAAAGCATTCTCAAAGCCAGAGTTGACCGTTTGCCGGAAGGTCCAAGCGAAGCGACGCGGCGCGCTGGACGGGCTATTCTCGTGGGCGTCGCGCGCAATGACAGGGGCGAGTCGGTTCGCTCTCGACTGAGGACGCCGGAGGGTTATTCGTTGACGGTCGTGACGGCGCTCGACGCCGCGCGGCGCGTCGCCGCTGGACAGGTCAAGCCTGGGTTCCACACGCCCAGCCTCGCGTTCGGTGCGGATTACATCCTCAGCTTCGAGGGGGTGACGCGCGAGGACATCTACGCCTGAACGCAAATCCACCCACAATCGCCCGCCTGAAAGGCAGGAGCGACGATAGTGTCGACGTAACGTCAGCAGCTGTCGGCGGTTGGAGTCGAACCCCTTCGACGTCCTTGCGCTGCCACTTCGAAGCAGTAGGTCGCTGGTTCGAATCCAGCCGGGGTCGCCAATAATTTCAATGAGTTAAGCATATAATTTTTGCGCCTCGCAGAATCATGTGCGGTTGTCTGCGAGGGAAAAAACGCGCGGGAAGACGCCGCGCCTGACGTTCTCTGGCAAAGCGCGCCGTCAATGTGCGTTCGTGAAATGCCTGTGCGAGGATCCAAATCCGACGCGGTCGAATCGCACGGCGCCTCGGGAGCACAAAGCTTCCTGATCGGTCAGAAGTTTTTCCGAGCACCCCGAGCGGCCGTCCACCAAGGCCTTTGCTTCCTCAGCCCTGACTTTGGCGTCGACATGACTGATTCCGAGTCCGATAAATCCC
>NZ_JAGRPM010000014.1 GCF_019449565.1 Rhodoblastus sp.
AATGTCGGCACGCCGGTGTTCGGCGGCATGATCCTGGCCTCGGTGGTCGGCATTTTCGCCATTCCGCCGCTCTATGTGGCGTTCCAGGGCCTGCGCGAAAAATTCCGCCCCTCGACGCGGCCGAAGGCGGAGCAGGAAAGCGCGGGAACGCCCGCGCAAGGGTGACGCGGCGGCTTCACGCCGATGTCGTCATAAGGAACGAAAAACAGGAATTCCGTAGCGCAATCCGAGCCGGACGCGCGGCGGTTTGAAGTGGAGAAACGTCATGAGCGATCTGGTTTTCATTGCCTTCGACAACGAACAGAAGGCCGAAGAAGTGCGCGACCGCGTCCTCGGCATGCAGCGCGAATATCTGATCGATATCGGCGACGCGGTGATCGCCGTGCGGGACGACAAGGGCCGCGTCAAACTCAACCAGCTCATGAACACGACGGCGGCGGGCGCGGCGTCCGGCGCGCTGTGGGGCACGCTAATCGGCTGGTTGTTCATGATGCCGCTCGCAGGCGCGGCTGTCGGCGCCGCCGGCGGCGCGCTGGGCGGCGCGCTGACGGATGTCGGCATCAATGATGCGGACATGAAGCGCCAGGCCGACGAGGCGCTCAAGCCCGGCATGGCGGGCCTGTTCCTGCTCATCCGCAAGATGACGACCGACAAGGTGCTGGAAGATCTCAAGGGCGCTGGCGGCACTGTGATCAAGACTTCCTTCGACCACGCTTTGGAAGAAAAATTGCGCCAGGCGCTCGATAGCGCGGCGCCCCCGCCGCCGGCCCCGCCCGCGGAAACGCCCGCCGCCTGATTTTTTTTCACGCGCCGCCCGGTTCCCGTGGCGGCGCGCCTTTTCCAGGCCGCCCAAAACAGCTTGAGCTTGAATTGACCCTCACTTTCTGCTCAGGTTAAGCTATCGTCAGGCGTCGCATTTTTCAGGCTGCGGCATGCAGCGGCAGAGTTTGTCCCGGTTGGTTTTTTTTGTCGCGTCCGGGTTTGCCGTCGCGGCTTTCGGCGTTGGCCCGGCCTCGGCGGGGGCCTGGACGCCGGAACAGGGTCACGGCGAAATTATCGTCACCACCTTTTTCGAACAGGCGAGCGTCGCTTATAATCAGTCCGGCCGGATTACGCCGACCTCGCTCTATCGCAGCGGGCAGGCGACGGCTTTTGTCGCCTATGGCGTCACCGATTGGCTGGCGGCCATTATTCGCCCGGGCGTGCAAAGCTCCTCGCTGGGCTCTCCGGCCAACCAGAACTATACCGGGCTTGGCGACAGCGAGATCGCGGCGCAGGCGAGGGTCTGGCGCGACGATTCAACCGTGATCTCGGTGCTGGCTGGCGTACGCGCGCCGACGACCGGCGGGGCGACCAACAGCTGGCTGCAGGGGCCAAACCGGCCGGAATATGATCTCCGCCTGCTGCTCGGCCATAATCTGACGCTGGCCGGCCTCTCCGGCTTCCTCGATTTTTCGGCGGGTTACCGCTTCGTCGGCGGGACGGCGCCCAATGAGGGCCATTTCGACGCGAGTTTTGGCCTCTATGCGACGCCCGACCTGCTTGTGCTGGCGCAGAGCTTCAATACGATCTCGGGGGCGTCGGGCAGTCCCTCTACGCCGCAATGGGCGCAGGCCAAGGCGCAATTCAGCCTCGTCTATCGGCTGAGCGGCGAATGGCGGGTTCAGGGCGGCGGCTTCGTCACGCTGGCGGGCCAGAGCGCCTATCGCGAGAATGGCCTGCTGTTGGCGCTTTGGCGCAATTTTTGATGGGAGGTCGAAATGGCCGGTCTCGACGAATTGTTTGATCGCGCCAAAGCGGCGCGGGACCGGGCCTATGCGCCCTATTCGCGCTTTCCGGTCGGCGCCGCTCTGCGCAGCGCGAGCGGCGCGGTGTTTTCCGGCTGCAATGTGGAAAACGCCGCTTATCCGTTGGGTGTTTGCGCGGAGACCTCGGCCATCTCGGCCATGGTTGCGGCGGGCGAGACGCGGATCGTGGAAATTCTCGTGCTTGGACCCGGACCGGGGCGGATCGCGCCCTGCGGCGCCTGCCGCCAGCGCATCGCGGAATTCGCGCCGGGCGAGGCGCTGATCCACCTCGCCGATAAGACGGGCGCGGCGGAAACTGTCTCCCTGTCGGAACTGCTGCCGCGGGCTTTCGGCCCGGCCTCGCTCACGCGCGATTAGCTCCGCCCAATCACTCCGCGATCCAGGGCATCAGCCAGGTCTCGGTCAGGGCTTTCGGCCCGGCATGGAGGAAAGCCCGGATATCCGTGGTCTGGCCCGGCTCGACCTGCACGTCGATCATGGCGCGGAAGCCGTCTATGCGCGGATTGGGCATCAGAATAGTTCGCAGTATCTTGCCCTGCGAGGTCGTGGCGGACACTTCGACCGAATTGGGATCCTGCATGTAATAGGCGAGGTCGCCGCCAGCGAAATCGACGATGAAGCGGCGCGAACCGACATCGACGGCCTCATTGGAGCCAAGCGCCTTGGGGCTGGTCTTCCAGGTATTGACCACATGGCCGTTGGGGGAGAGGTCGGCGGCTTCCAGCAGGGAGCGGATGCGATAGGAAAAAGAGAAGGGCTTGCCGGCCTCGGGGGGCGTTTTCGGCGTCCAATAGGTCACGATATTGTCGGCCGTCTCATCCTTGGTCGCCAGTTCGAGCAGCTCGACGCGGCCCTCGCCCCAATCGCCATGCGGCTCGACGAAATAGGTCGGCCGCGTTTCATAGGTGAGGTCGAGGTCCTGGTAATGGTCGAAATTGCGGTCGCGCTGCACGAGGCCAAAGCCACGGATATTGGTGTCGGCGAAAGTGGTCATGACCTTGACGCGCGGCGCGCGCAGCGGCCGCCAGATCCACTCGCCATTGCCGGCATGCATCAGCAATCCGTCCGAATCATGCAGCTCGGGGCGATATTCGTCGACATGCTTGCCGCTGTTGCGATCCTCGCCGAGGTAGAACATCGAGGTGAGCGGCGCCATGCCGAATTTCACATTGTCGCGGCGCGGGTAGAGCGTGACGCCAACCTCCATCACGCTTTCGACGCCGGGATAGAGATCGAAGCGAAAGGCGCCGGTGACGGACGCGCTGTCGAGCAGCGCGAAGATCGTGGCGCGTTCCGGCGTCTGCTCCGATGTCTCGATCCAGAACTCGCGAAACAGAGGAAACTCCTCGTCGTCGCCGCCGGTGTTCACGGACAGGCCGCGCGCCGAAAGGCCGTAGCTCTGGCCCCGGCCGAGGAAGCGGAAATAGGACGCCCCGAGGAAGGAGACGATCTCCTCCTGGCTGTGCGGCGCGCCCAGCGGATAATGTAGCCGGAAGCCCGCGAAGCCGAGATTGACCGGCAGGTTCTTGTCGAACTTGTTGCGGCCATAGTCGAACAGGCCGGCGGAATAGGGGATCGGCGTGGCGATGCCGTCGCGGATCGTGTTCACCACCACCGGGCGCTTGAAGCCATAGCCGAGATGGAACAATTGCAGGCGATAGGGGCCGGTCGTGATCGGCGATTTCTCGGCTTTGAAACGCAGGTCGCGATAGGCGTCGAAATCCAGCTTGTTCAAGGCTTCGGGCAGTTTCGGCGGCATCGCGTCATAGGGCGCCGCGGCAAGCTCGCGGGCGCGCTTCACGACATCCTCGAAGCCGAAATGCGGCGCCGGCGGCTGCCCCGTCCCCGGCTGTCCCGAATTCTGCGCCAGCGCGCGCGGCGCGAATGCGGCGGCGCCCGAAACGGCGAGGGCGTTGAGCAGGAAACGGCGGTCGAATTGGGACATGGGAGAAGGTACCGGAGTGGGCGGCGAGGCAGGCGAGCGAGCGCGCGAGTTTGTGGCGCTGCACAAGGAGTTATCCGCGATTTGCGACCTTCGCAAGGCGCTTCGCGAGAGGTCGCTTAACGCGATCTTTCGGCGCGGAAGCCACAGCGGGCAAAAATGTCCGAAACTGCGTTTTTTTCACTTGCGTTCAAGCCGCGAATTCATATGTATGGACCTGCCCAAATCGCACGTGCCTGTGGTCGTGTGTCGGTTGGCGGGACCCCGGACAAGAGGCCGGAGAAACGCCTGAAAATCAAACCGGCAGCCGGAGGCGAACCGGCGAACCCCGTCTGAACGGGGGATCGCGACTTAAAGCAACGACGGACCGGGCTTTTTCGTCTCTGTCGGCCCTCCAAAGGCCGGCTTACCGAAGAGGCTTGTCTTTCTTGCCGGGCGTGCGGAACGGGATTTCCCATTCCAATCGAAGGCCGCTGAAACCTTGGATGGCGTGACGCCTTCCGAGTTTTTCGCGTCCACGGCGCAGCACCCGACCGCTAGGCGGCGCATTTCGCGCAGCCGAACGGTCTCGGACAGCGTTGCATTCCGCTTCTCGCGTCTCCATCGCGCGATTGCGGACGGCTGGCGCTTGTCCTCCCGAAGCCTTGTTGTTCTGGCGGGAAACCGCCCTTCGATGGGATGCCGCGATGACCGATCGCATTCTTGAATTCCTCCGCAACCGCCGCGAGGCCGGCCAGGATTCCGCGCCTTGCGTCGTCGTCGATCTCGACGTCGTGCGCGACAACTACGCCGCTTTCGCCAAGGCGTTGCCCGATACCCGCGTGTTCTATGCCGTCAAGGCCAATCCGGCGCCGGAAGTTCTGGCCGCGCTGGCCGCGCTCGGCTCCTGCTTCGATTGCGCCTCCGTGGTCGAGATCGAGCAGGCGCTCGCCGCCGGCGCGGCCCCGGACCGCATTTCCTTCGGCAATACGATCAAGAAGGAGCGCGATATCCTCCGCGCCTTCGAACTCGGCGTGCGCCTTTACGCTGTCGATTGCGAGGCGGAAGTCGAGAAGGTCGCGCGCGCGGCGCCGGGCGCAAAAGTGTTCTGCCGCATGCTGTGCGACGGGGTCGGCGCCGAATGGCCGCTGTCCCGCAAGTTCGGCTGCGCGCCGGCCATGGCGCCGCGCGTGCTCGAACTGGCGCATAGCCTCGGGCTGGAGGCCCATGGCCTGTCGTTCCATGTCGGTTCGCAGCAGCGCAATCCGCGCATGTGGAACGCCGCGCTCAAAAGCGCGGCGGGCGTCTTCCGCGAACTGGCCGAACGGGGAATCAATCTCCAGATGGTCAATCTCGGCGGCGGCTTCCCGACTCGCTATCTCAAGCGGGTATCGCCCGTGCGCAGCTATGGCGACGCCATTTTCACGGCGCTGCGACGACATTTCGGCAACCAGATCCCGGAGACGATCATCGAGCCGGGTCGCGGCATGGTCGGCAATGCCGGCATGATCGAGGCGGAAGTCGTGCTGATTTCGAAGAAGTCGGACGACGACGAGGTGAAGTGGGTCTATCTCGACATCGGCAAGTTCAACGGGCTCGCCGAAACCATGGATGAGATGATCCGCTATCCGATCCGCACCGCATATGATTCGGACCCGCGAGAGCCTTGCGTGCTGGCCGGCCCGACCTGCGATTCAGTCGACGTGCTCTATGAAAAGGAGCCGTATCTGCTGCCGGTCAGTCTCGAAATCGGCGCGAAAGTGCTGATCGAGGGGACAGGCGCCTATACGACGACCTATTCGGCCGTCGGCTTCAACGGCTTCCCGCCTCTGCAGTCCTATGTGATCTGAGTCCGGTTCCCGAGTTTTCCCGCATCACGCGCCGCCTGTCGCAAGAGAGGCGGCGGCCTCCTCAACCCGCGCCGGCTTCGTTCCGGCCGCGGCTTTTTGCGACCCGAGGAAGGTCAAGCCCATGAATCAGTTTGCCGCTCCGCTCGCCCTTGCCGCCGCCCCCGGCGAAATCATCATCCGCGAGGAATCCGCCCGCGACTTTCTCGCCCGCGAGGCGCTGCTCGACCGCGCCTTCGGCCTTGATCGCTGGCGCAAGACCTGCGAGCGCCTGCGCGAGGGCCGGCTGCCGGCGCAGGGTCTGGCCTTCTCGGCGATCCGCGACGGCGTCCTGATCGGCACCTTGCGGTTCTGGTCGGTGGAGGCGGGAGAGGGTTCCAACGCCCTGCTGCTCGGCCCGATCGCGGTCAGCGCGTCGCTGCGCGCGCAGGGGCTGGGCGGAAAAATGATCCGCCACGGGTTGGAGCGCGCCCGCGACCTTGGCCACAAGGCCGTCATTCTGGTCGGCGACGCACCCTATTACGAGCGCTTCGGTTTTGCGCGCGTGGGTGCTGAGAATCTGGACCTGCCGGGGCCGGTGGAGCTGGCGCGCTTCCTCGCGTTGGAGTTGCAGCCCGGCGCGCTTGATGGCGCGCGGGGCCTCGTCCGGGCGACGGGCGCCTTGGCGGCGACCGAAGGCGAGCGACGCCTGGCGGCTTGATTGACAGTATCCTTGATCGCGACATGTCGCGATCAAGGAATCCCTCGCATAAGCTCGGCGGCGCATTCGCTCCTAGCCGGCAAGCATGGGGCGAGCCCATGCTTGCCGGCATAACCTTCTTCAAACTGTCACATCCGCAGTCAAAAAGTGGCGTAGCCTGGGCGGCGCCGCTTGACCCCGCCTGTCGCCTTTGCGAGTAAACCGCAACACTTCACGCCCAAGACCCCACGCACCAGACTTCACGCCCTTGCAGAACAGGACGACATCATGACTGACTGGCCCGTTCATGGCCGCATTTCCGGCCCGATCGTGATGATTGGCTTCGGCTCCATCGGCAAAGGCGCGCTGCCGCTGATCGAGCGGCATTTCGAATTCGACCACAAGCGCCTTGTCGTGATCGATCCGACCGACGTGGATCGCGAGATCGCGGAAAGTCGCGGCTATGAATTCATCAAGTCCGGCGTCACCAAGGAAAATTACCGTGACCTGCTGGTCCCGCTGCTGACTCGCGGCGGCGGCCAGGGCTTCTGCGTCAATCTCTCGGTCGACACCTCCTCGCTGGCGATCATGGAGCTGTGCCGCGAAATCGGCGCGCTTTACATCGACACCGTGGTCGAGCCGTGGCTCGGCTTCTATTTCGACAAGAATCTGGGGCCGGAAAAGCGCTCCAACTACGCCCTGCGCGAATCGGTGCTGGAAGCCCGCCGCAAGAACCCCGGCGGAACAACCGCCATCTCCTGCTGCGGCGCCAATCCCGGCATGGTGTCCTGGTTCGTGAAACAGGGCCTGGTCAATCTCGCCGCCGACCTCGGCGACACGGCGCCGGAGCCCAAGACCCGCGCCGAATGGGGCGCGCTCGCCCAGCGTCTCGGAATCAAGGGCGTCCACATCGCCGAGCGCGACACCCAGCGGGCGAAAGACCCGAAGCCGCGCGGAACTTTCGTCAATACCTGGTCGGTCGAGGGCTTTGTTTCGGAAGGCATGCAGCCGGCCGAACTCGGCTGGGGCACCCATGAAACCTGGATGCCGGACAATGGCCGCACCCACAAGTTCGGCTGCGGCTCCGCGATCTATCTGTTGCAGCCCGGCGCCAACACCCGCGTGCGCAGCTGGACGCCGACGCCCGGCCCGCAATATGGCTTCCTCGTCACCCATAACGAGTCGATCTCGATCGCCGATTATTACACCGTGCGCAATGACAGGGGCGAGGCGGTCTATCGCCCGACCTGCCATTACGCCTATCACCCGGCCGACGACGCCGTGCTGTCTCTGCATGAAATGTTCGGCTCTGGCGGCAAGGTGCAGGAGAAGAACCACATCCTGACCGAGCACGAGATCGTGGACGGCATCGACGAACTGGGCGTGCTGCTGTTCGGCCACGCCAAGGGCGCCTATTGGTTTGGCTCGCAGCTCTCGGTGGAAGAGACCCGCGACCTCTGCCCCTATCAGAACGCCACCGGCCTTCAGGTGTCGTCAGCTGTGCTGGCGGGCATGGTCTATGCGCTGGAAAACCCCAACGAAGGCATTTTGGAAGCCGACGAGCTAGACTACAAGCGCTGCCTCGAAATCCAGACGCCCTATCTCGGCCCGGTCGTCGGCGTCTATACCGACTGGACGCCGCTCTCCGGCCGCCCCGGCTTCTTCCCGGAAGATATCGACGAGAGCGACCCCTGGCAGTTCCGCAACATTCTGGTGCGGTGAGCATTCCCGCCTCATCACGGGTATGCGGGGCGAGGCTCGCCAGCGACTATGACGGCTTGTTCGAGGGCGCGATTTCCATCGCGCCCTTTCTTTTTGCCCGGACAGGACGTTGCGACGCTTCCGTAAATCAATTTGCCGGTTTGTAATGAGACGCCGCCGGCTACACGGCCTCATTCCCCGCGAGGAAATCGCGGACCAGGGCGATCGTTGCCTGCGGGTTCTCCTCCATGATCCAATGGCCGGATCCGGGTATCACGCCCTCCCGTACGTCGGTGGCTGCGGCGCGCATCACAGTCGCCATCGTCGTCCCGAATGACTTCTCGCCTCCCACAGCTAACACCGGCATCGCCAGACGCGTCCCCGTGGCAAGCCATGCGCGATTGTCGGCCGCATCCTGGTCGAAGGCCGAGAATTGCGCGAAACCCGAATGCATGGCGCCAGGCAAGGCATAAAGCTGAGCATAGTGCGTCCGGGACGCTTCATCGAATTTGGCGGGATCGGCCGAGAACTCGTTCCAGAATCGGTCGAGGTAGATGCGTTCGCGGCCTGCGACCAGTCGTTCCATATCGGGGCCGCCGAAGCGAAAATGCCAAAGAAGAGGGTTTTTCAGGATCTCGTCCCACGGGCCGACTCCCGGGACCGGCGCGTCGATCAGCACCAATCGACGGACTCGTTCAGGGTGCTGCGCGGCGAACTGAAAAGCGACCATATTGCCGATGTCATGGGCGACAAGGTCGATCTGGCCAATACCAAGCGCCGCAAGGATGTCCGCCAGATCACCCGCCTGGGTCTTCTTATCAAAGCCGCCCAGAGGCTTTGAGGATAGGCCGAGACCACGCAGGTCAGGGACGATGACGAAATGGTCCCCCATGAGATCGGCGGCCATCGGCGTCCACATGTCGCCGGTCTCGCCATACCCATGCAACAGCACGACAGCCGGGCCTTGGCCGCCCGTCCGGACATAGAGCGAGACGCCGTTTGCTTGAACATATTGCGCGTGAAAATTGGCGGGAAGATTGGGCGCATCGGTCATGGAGTGCATGGGCGTCTCCGCGAGGGCGACAAACGCCCGCAACAATTCCTCAATCGAATGACCAAATGTAAGCTTCTCCTCGACGAAAGCCCATCACATTTGCAAACCGCCGCGCTTGCGCCGCGTGGCTCCGCCACCTTTTCGCCAGACTTGCGCGCATGGTGTAAGCGGCGATTCTGGAATTGGCGGAGCGATTCATTGGCGGTGATGCGAAACGTTCTGGCTGGGGCGGCGATTTTGCTGCTGGGCCTCGCGGAGCCCGCTTCTGCCCATCCCCATGTCTGGGTCGTCGCCAGGGCGCAGATCCTGTTCGGGCCGGATGGGAAAATCACCGGCTTCCGTCACAGCTGGACTTTCGATGAAATGTATTCCGCCTTCGCCACGCAGGGCCTCGGCAAGGACGGCAAGCCTCCGACCAAGGATGAGCTCGCGCCACTGGCCAAGACCAATGTCGAGTCGTTAGCGGAGTTCCAATATTTCACCGCTGCCAAGACCGGCCCCAAAATGTATGAATTCGGCGAGCCGACAGATTATGAGCTGGAGGCCGATGACAAGAAGCTGGTGACCTTGCGCTTCACTCTGCCGCTGAAAGAGCCGGTCTCGGCGAAAAAGCCCTTCACCTTCATGGTCTATGACCCGACCTATTTCGTCGATTTCGCGCTGGAAAAGACGGAGCCGATCACGCTGAAGGATGCGCCCGCCGGCTGTTCGCTGACCACGCTGCGGCCCGATCCGCTCGACGGCTCGGATTCCAAAAAACTCAATGAGAGCTTTTTCTCCGGCCTGTCGCCCGGCGCGGATTTCGGCATCAAGCTGGCGACGCGCTCCATTGTGGCCTGTCCATGAAAAGGCTCGGACTATTCCTGGCGGCTCTGGCGCTGTTGTGCGGCGAGGCCGCCGCCCAGATCGCGCGCAATCCCTTCTCGATCGGGGTCAATGAAGGCGCGGTTGGCGAGGTCGGCCGTATCGGAATGTGGCTACTGACGGAACAGGCGCGCTTCTATCAGGCCTTGAGGCAGGCGGTGGCGGCGGCGCAGGCCAATCCTTCCGCGGCCTTTTCGCTGGCGGCGGTCGCCTTCGCCTATGGCGTGTTTCACGCCGCCGGACCGGGCCATGGCAAGGCGGTGATCGCGAGCTATATGCTCGCCAATGAAAAGGCCCTTCGGCGCGGCATGATCCTTTCTGCCTTCGCCGCTCTGCTTCAAGCCGTGGTCGCCATCGCCATCGTTGGAATCGCCGCGCTGCTGCTCGGGGCGACCGCGCAGAAAATGACCGCCGCGACTCAGGCGGTCGAGATTGCGTCCTATTTCTGCATCGCCGCGCTGGGGCTCTGGCTGGTCTGGCGCAAGGGCGCCGATTTCGTCGCGACCCTGCGCGCCCCGCCAATCCCAATCGCCTCGCGTTTCAGCTGCGACGATGGCTCGCCGGATCCTTCTCATGGTCCCAATTGCGCGCATTGCATCGCGCCCGATCCCCGCCTGCTGGGCGAGACGTTCTCCTGGCGCCAGGGCGTGGCGACCGTGGTCGCGGCGGGGCTGCGGCCCTGTTCGGGCGCGTTGTTGGTGCTGGTGTTCGCGGCGGCGCAGCGCGCTTTCATCATAGGCGTCTGGGCCGTTTTCGCCATGGCGGCGGGCACGGCGCTGACCACGGCGGCGCTCGCCGCCAGCGCCGTGCTGGTCAAGGGCGCGGCGACGAAAATGCTGGGCGTGGGCCGGCGCCGCGCGGAAATCTTCGGCCGGCTGCTGGAAGTCGCGGCGGCTTGCGTGGTTCTCGGCCTTGGTCTCTCGCTGCTCGCCGGCCTGCTGGTCAGCGGCGGCGTCGTCTGACGAAGGCGTTCAGGCAAGCGTCAAGCTTCGCGCCTAGAATGGCGGCTAAGGTCCGGCCCGATGCGCAGGGACTTCAAAGGAGAGCAGCATGCTGGATCTCGCCAAATCCGTTTCCGAGGCGCGCGCGCGCGACGTGATGACGTCGCCGGTGGTGACGATTGGCCCGGACGAGACGGCCCGCGCGGCGGCGGAGGCCATGCTGCGCCTCCATGTCAGCGGCCTGCCGGTGGTGGACGCGCAGGGGCGACCGCTGGGCGTGGTCAGCGAGAGCGATTTTCGCTTCGCCGATTCCGCTACCCGCACGAAGCAGCGCGAAGCCTGGGTGAAGATGCTGTCCGGCGGGCAGGACATGGCCGGGGATTATCTCGACGTATTGGAGCGCGAATCCGAAACCGTCCGCCAGATCATGGCCAGGCCGGCGCTCTGCGTCGACGAGGACGCGACAATCGCCGCAGTCGCCGAACTGATGGGCGCGCATCGGGTCAAGCGCATCCTTCTTCTACGCGAGGGCGCCGTCGTCGGGGTCGTCACAAGGGCCGATCTGCTGCGCTTCTATGCGCCCGAGGAACGCGCGTCCGCCAAGCCGGTGACCCCGGAAGCTTTCGACGCCGCCCGGCAGGAGGCGCGGCTCAAGCTGCAGCAGTTGAAACGGGCCCAGAAGGCGTCACAGCCCGAGCCGGAAATTTCGCCGGACGCCGTGACGGCTGCGATGCTGAAGGGGATGGTGAACGCGTTTGAGAGCACGAAATCGCGTATCAAGGATGAGGCGCTGCGCCAGACGCGGGAAAAGCGCGACGAACTGGTCAAGGAACTGCTCGCGGCGCGGTTCAGCGATCAGGAATTGGCCCATCTCATGTCGCTGGCGCGCGAGGCGGCGCGGCGTGGCGAAACCGGCGTCGCGGCCCTGACCTTCCCGGCGGCCCTGTGCGCGGACGGCGGCCGCGCGATCAACCTGCCCGACCCTGATTGGCCCGCGAGCCTGCGCGGCAAGGCGGCTGATTTCTTCCTGCGCTGGGACAAGGAATTGCGTCCGCTGGGCTTCGCCCTGTCCGCGCGGATCGCGAGTTTCCCGGACGGCTTTCCGGGCGACGCCGAACTGTCGCTGGTATGGGGGCGCTGATCCGGTTTTGGCCGCAGTTTTGAGATATTGTGTCTTTTTCGAGAAAAATCTTGCGCTCTCCGGTGGGCGGCGTTGAATAGGCGGATATCAAGCGCGATCCGACAAGAAGATCGGAACGCGCAATGAGGAGCGCCTGAGATGAACGTCAACGAGCCCGCTGCGGAGCATATGCCCATCAACATGAGCGGCGCCGCCGAGAGGCCGGAGACGCCGCCGCACAAGAAGCCCTGGTATCGCCAGCTCTATGTGCAGGTCCTGATCGCCATTTTTCTTGGCGTGTTGGTCGGCGTCGCCTTTCCTGATTTCGCCACCACGCCCGGCGTCAAGGCCCTGGGCGACGGCTTCATCAAGCTGATCAAGATGGTGATCGCGCCGATCATCTTCTGCACGGTTTCGACCGGCATCGCCCATATCCAGGACGCCAAGAAGGTCGGCCGCGTCGGCGTCAAGGCGCTGGTCTATTTCGAGGTCGTCTCGACCTTCGCGCTCGTCATCGGCCTCGTCATCGGCAATGTCGCGCAGCCGGGCGCGGGTTTCGGCGGCAAGGCGGATCCGTCGGCGGTCGCCCAATATGTCAACGCGCCGCACAAGACGACGGTCGATTTCTTCCTCGACGTGATCCCGGATTCGGTCGTCGGGGCCTTCGCGCGCGGCGACATTTTGCAGGTCCTGCTGTTCTCGATCCTGATGGGCTTCGCCATGATGGCCATGGGCGAGCGCAGCGCGCCCTTGCGCCGCCTGATCGACGACACCGCCCATGCCGTGTTCGGCGTGATCGGCATCGTCATGAAGGCCGCGCCGCTCGGCGCCTTCGGCGCCATGGCCTATACGGTCGGCAAATATGGCCCCTCCGTGCTGGGCAGCCTGTTCGGCCTCGTCGCGACCTTCTATTTCGCCTCGGCCTTCTTCATCGTGGTGGTGCTGGGAACCATCGCCCGCTTCACCGGCTTCAACATTTTCAAGTTCCTGCTCTACATCAAGGACGAGCTGTTGATCGTGCTCGGCACGTCGTCGTCCGAGAGCGCGCTGCCGCAATTGATGGCCAAGCTCGAAAAGCTCGGCTGCTCGCGCTCGGTGGTGGGCCTCGTCGTGCCGACGGGCTATTCGTTCAATCTCGACGGCACCAATATCTACATGACGCTGGCGACCCTGTTCATCGCGCAGGCGCTGGGCATTCCGCTTGATCTGAAGCAGCAGCTGATCATCGTCGGCGTGGCGATGCTGACCTCGAAGGGCGCCTCGGGCATCACTGGAGCGGGCTTCATCACCCTGGCGGCGACGCTTGCCGCGGTCGATCCGCGGCTGGTGCCGGGCATGGCGATCGTGTTCAGCATCGACAAGTTCATGAGCGAGAACCGCGCGCTGACCAATATCATCGGCAATGGCGTGGCGACGGTGGTGGTCTCGGCCTGGGAAGGCGAGCTGGATCGCGACAAGATGAAGGCGGTCCTGTCGGGCGAGTCGGACACCGAAACGATCCTCGAAGAAGCGTCGCTGGAAACGTCGAAAGAAGACGTCGCCGCGGCGTAAACTGGAGCCGGCCGCACCGCGCGAAAAAAAAGCGCGGGCGGCATTCGCG
>NZ_JAGRPM010000015.1 GCF_019449565.1 Rhodoblastus sp.
CCCTGTGAAATCAGCACGTCGACTTGACGAAGCTTGGCGACAATCTCTTCCGGTTTGTGTCTCTTCCCTGCCATCCTTCTGTCCTCCGGCCGGTGCGAAAACCATACTTCATGGAGGACCACTTTTCAGGGGGCAGACCATTCGGCCACGTGAACCAGCGCTCGGCGACACGCTCGTGCGCCAGCGGAGTCCAAACGCTGACGGCGCCGATGAACAGCAGCAGCACCCCGGCCAGGTTACGCGCCAGCAGATTCATGCGCAACTGTAGTAGCCCTTCGGTCTTCATGACGAGCTCATTCTGTAGACGAGAGATCCGATGAAATTCGCCAGAGTGGTTCCGTTCGTGCTCTGTTTTGCACTCGGCGCCTGCGACAGCATTCCGCCGGCCGGACCGAGCATGACGGTTGTCGCGGGGCCGAAGGTCACGGAACAGAAATTTGCCGGCGACGTAGTCGCATGTCGGGAGCGCGCCCAGGCCGCAGCGGGAACAGCGGCCAATGCCGCGGGTCAGCTCGATCGGCAAAGTCGATATGACGCGGTCTATTCCGATTGTATGCTGGAGCGCGCCTATACCATCTCCCAACCCGTCGCCCGCTAGAATTGCGGGCCGCGACCTTGGGTTTGCGGACTTGTTGCGCCGCTGCCGCTCAGCTGGTCAAAGAGCCATTCCTCGTCGTCGTCGTGGCAGAATAGGGCGTCGAATGGCCACGCCTCTGCAATTTCCTCCAGCGGGCCCGCCCATACGACCAAGCCATCTTCGACGGCAACAACTTCCCCGGACGTGCCGTGATGCGATGCAGAAATACGGATATTGGCCATAGCGCGCTTTAATGAGTCAAACGACGCCGTGCGACGACATAAAACGGTAGCATAGCTACAGGCTTGGTTGATCATGGACTTTCTGAGCTTCACCCCCGCCCGGCCGCCGTTCTCCGGGATGAACTCGACGCCCGCCTACTGAACGATGCCTTTCTTGAGGCGCACGCCCGCTCCGCTTCCGTTTTCCGGAATGAACTCCACGCCAGAGGCTTCGAGGGCGGCGCGGATTGCAGCAACATTGTTCGCCATTCCAGCGGCCGGTCCTTCGCTCGCCTCCATCCGTTTGACCGTGGGAACAGAGATATTTGCGCCGAAACGCTGTGGTTCGATCGGCTCTACTTTTACGGCTGTGACCGACTGACCGATCCACGTCAGCATTGGCCCGGACGATTCGCGGGCGATGGTCGCGATGCTGCCGTCGAAGACTGGTCGACGCACGCCGCGCAACATCAATCGCGATTGGCTGAAGAATTTCAAACGCAATGCGACGGGCGTCTGAGGACGCCTCCCAAACGGGCGCAGCGCCGTCCGCCGGTTCAAAAAACGTCTTGGCCGATGCGGACGAACGGCGGCGGCGGAACGAGGCAGTCGAACCTCAAAAGATCGAGCGCGCCGGCCAATGACCCGAAATTCTCGCGCAGCACGCGCAGCATAAGCGTATCGACCTCGAGCGCGAACGATTCCGTCTCGCCGGTCTCCCGATGCCGCCGGTCGAGCGTCTTCTCGCCGTCGACGTAGGGCGCGATCGTCGCAAACAGTGCTTTGACGGCGGAAGGCGATGCCCAGAGATAGACGCCCTCGCTGTCGATCTGCGCCTGATCGCGGTCGACGGCGGGCTCGCCGTCATATTTGGGAAACCAATAGCGATGCTCATATTTGAGCCATTTAGGAAGCTCATCAACCCGTAAAAAGCCCAAGCTCGTAAGGCCACGCAGCGATTGAGTATTGGTTGCCGCGACGCACGCCAAAATGCAATGCCGCTGCGGCGTCTCGGAGACCAGCGCGTCGACGAGGATCGCCGCCAGCCGGACAAAGATGAAGACCTGCTGCAGCGACAGGACATTGACGTCAAAGCCGCCCAGCGGATGGCGGACGACCGAGGCCGCCAGCTCATAGATGGCGATATCGTCCGCGCGATCGGCGTTCTTCGAATCGCAACCTTCGATCCAGTGTTCATAGGCGGTCAGGGCGCGAATGCCCGCCTCGTCGACGTAGGCGCCGAAATAGCCACGCGCGCCGCCTTCAGGCGGATATTCCGCCGCCAGACTGGGTTGCGCCACGCATTCCCTGGCAATCAAAAAGGAGAAATTGCAATGCCCTTGTTCAAAAACGATATCGCCTCCAAAATTGCTGAAAGCAACAATGTCCTGCCCAACGGCGTCGATTCCGCGCCGCCAATGGTCGAAGCCTATGCGCATGCGCTGGAAAGGCAGCTCGCGGCGTCGAACGCCTGGCAGACGCTGATGCATGAGCATATCGAGGCTGGCTCGTCCTGGTCGGCGGTGCTGCATTGCGCCGAAGCGAGCGGGCTGCCGGCCGACCAGCTGAGGCAATGCGTCGGCGCGCCGCCTTCGACGTTGAGCCGATGGTTCAACGGCCTGGCGCAGCACGCCAGCATGCTCAGGTCCCGGCTCGAAAGCGAACTGACCTCCGCCGTATCCGAATGGATCGCGCAGGTGACGACGCGATGTGAGCAAGCCCGGTCGCTAAGCTATCATCTCAATTCTAGCCAACGCCTCTGCGGCTGAACGCGACGTCGGCCGGACGGCCGGCGCCGCCCAAGCGCCTCACATGCCGCCCATGCCGGCGGCGCGACAGTCGGGTACGAGCGACGCTCGCCGCAACGCGTGCAGCGGAAGCGCCGCGCGACCGCGGCGAGGCGAGGCGCGCGGCGTCGGCGATCGCATGAATTCCGTCGTCTACTGGCTTTTCACGGCTCATTTTGCGGTCGCTGGACACACAGTCGACATTTCGCGCCATCTCTCCAGGCCGGCGGAGTGCGCCATCGCGATCGCTGAGCTCAAGCGCAAGCTCGACCCGGTGCACCAGCAGGCGCATTCTGTGACTGGCGCTTGCTCAGCCGTCGCGCGGGTGTGAAAATGGCCGGCAGTTGGTACTGCCGGCCATCTCTTAGGTGCGCCTCACCTCTGACCGACGAAAGTCAGCGGTAAAGCATATTCGTATCTGGAAGGGTTACCCACCTCCACGTTCGGCAAAACCGAACTCCCCGAATATGCGTGATTCGGCCATTTCGTGTCGATTCGACTGGTTTTTCATGATTTTTCGATTGAATTTCGCAGCATAAAAAACTGACGCAATTTCAAATTGTTAGATATTTATGATGGGCCGTAACGTGCAAAACTTGGGTAGTTTTGCACGTTACTCCTTAGACTCTTCCGGGCGCTCCAGAGGTATCGATAACATGCCATTATCGTTACCTTGCCCGGATCGGCTGATTAGCTCAGGTCGTGGCGAGGCGGTTGTCGTCGTCGACGAGAATGAGTTTTGTGGGCAGTTCGTTATTCCAACGCCATAGAACTATGTTGATGGCGTTGTTCGATGAGCCGCGAGCGAAGCTGCGGATAACCAGACCTGCGTATCCTTCGTCGATGAGGCGTCGGGCAAATTTTTGCGTCTGCGATTCGCCGAAACTGATCATTTCATCGCGCCAGGTGGTTGTAGCGATGCCGTCTGGCGTCATGTCGAATGCTGAGAGAGCCGTGTCGTCGCGCGTGTCGAAAACGGGATGAATATCGGCGCGATAGGCGACAAGCGTCGTTGGCTGCAACGTTCCCACCTGATTTGCTTCGCGCAAGGCCGTCATCGGGGATTGGGAGGCATAGAGAGCGGGAACGCCCTTGGGATTGAAGCGGCCTCCATAGAGTTCAGCGCCGCGGCCTGACAGCGGATCGCGGGCATAAATGGGATTGAGCGCGCGGTAGAGCAGGCCGGAGTAACGCTTGGTCGAGATCAAGCGTAGACTCCGGCATCGACCGCATCGATATAGTCGAGCACGTCGGCTGCGCGAGATGCGCGAACCAGTTGCATCGCGGTTTGCCCCGAGAATCCAGGGAGCGGTTCGGAGCGATACCAGGCATAGGCCATCAGGTCGGATCCAAAACGAGGCTCGATCTTGTTGATGATTTCAACCATTTCGCGCAGCCGCTTTTGGGTCTTTTGCGACGTAATGCGGTCTTTGCGCTGGACGGCGTCCTTGCCGAGACCGGCGGTGCGCGCGATTTCGTCGCGGGTCGTCATGAGTGCGTGAGCAATCTTGGCGGGCGCGAAGAATCCTTTTTCAGCGTAGCGGGCAATGTTCATGGATAGGTAGCCTCGCATTGTGCGTGAAAATTCTGACGCAATATAGCGTCATAATTTATGTATGGCAAGGTTGTGGTTGGCGTTTGCGCGACGCGGAGGACCGTGAGCGAGCAGGCCGTCGATGTTGCGAGGCGAGGGGCAATGATTGCCCCTTTCGCAAGCATTAAATTCGCCGCGTCAGTATACAGCGCGCGGAAAGGGGCAATGATTGCCCCTTTGTGAAGTTAAAATAAGTGTCTAGCGGTCTTAAGGGGCAATCATTGCCCCTTTTGAAATGCGAATAAGTACCTGGAGGTTTTCGCGTGGTTTAAAGTGGCAATGATTGCCCGTTGCGCTAGGGTTTTCGAGCTGCGCGTATAAACGGAAATCTTCGCTGGTCTGGACATTTTCACTTTTCAGTCGCCGAATTTTGTGGATTGCTGGAGCGGCAATCGCGAGGAAGGTCAATGGCGACGGTCAATAAGCGCGAATGGACAAACAAGGACGGATCGAAATCATCGTCCTGGCGCGTCCAGTACAAAGACGACAGCGGCCGCTGGCGGCGAAAAGATTTCGAGCGACAGGCCGAGGCCAAGAAATTTGCCGACACGATCGCGTCGAAAGTCCAGTCCGGCGAGCATGTCTCGGCCGGCGCGACGTTCACGGTCGCCGAGATCGCCCGGCGCTATGTCGACGCGATCGAATCGGGCAAGGACGGCAAAGCCAAGACTGAGCCGCATCATGTCCTGACGACGCGCGGTCAAGTCGAAAATCACATTATTCCGCATATCGGCGGCCTGACTCTGGCAGGCCTGAAAAAATCCCGTGTCCAGACGTTCCGCGATATCCATCTGAAGGACGAAACGGAAAACACGCGCAAGGTTGTCGTAAAACTGCTCTCCGCGATCTGCCGTTTCGCCATCTCGAAAGAGCTTATGGGGGTTAATCCGGCTGCCGGCGAAATCCCTAAAAAGTCGAAGCGCGGGCAAAAGCGGGTAACGATTCCGTCGAAAGAGGACATCAATAAGCTTTTGACGACAGCCAAATCGTGGATGGCTACGCCGCCTATGGCTCAAGCTGTTGATTTCCGTTTGGAACTGACCCGGGATTTTCACTGAGAAGTGACCCGCCTTTTTATGTTCCTGCGGTCAGGTTTTGGTCAAGGCATTGGCTTTCTCCTTTCGTCCTTTTGCGGTTGCGGCGCTGGCCTTGAAGCG
>NZ_JAGRPM010000016.1 GCF_019449565.1 Rhodoblastus sp.
CCGCTTCAAGGCCAGCGCCGCAACCGCAAAAGGACGAAAGGAGAAAGCCAATGCCTTGACCAAAACCTGACCGCAGGAACATAAAAAGGCGGGTCACTTCTCAGTGAAAATCCCGGGTCAGTTCCAAACGGAAATCAACAATCCGACAAAACCGACGAAAGGGCATTTGTCGGTTTTGTCACATCCTCTCGTAAGGTGTTCTTGGCGTTGAAGGCCTTCAGGCGGGTGAGGTAGCTGGTCATGACAGCGCCGCCGGGTTGATCGAATAGACTGTGCTTGGACGCCCTCCCGTGCGGACAGTCTTCTGCGCGATCCATCCGTGGTCTTCGAGAAGGCCAAGAGCGGCATCGATCTGATCGTGGTCGCTCAGCCCGGACCAGCCTTTCCGCATCACGTCCCGGAGCGAGAAGTCTTCTTTCAGGTCTCCCTTGCGGATATGCGCGATGATCGCTTTCGCGCCAGCAGCCTTGGTCTGCGATCCAGCGCCATAGCATCGCCGCGCGTGAGCTTCTGCGTATTCCGCGATGGCGAGCGCGCGGAGCGCCGCGCCCTCGGTGATCGGCCCATATCCGTTGTCGGCGAGATGGCTGGCAATGGCGATCGCAGGTACGAGTTTACGGAACTTTGCAAGATGACTCTCCAGCGCGGGTGTGAGGTCGCCGGAGCGAAGGCGAAACTCAAGCCCTTTGCGCCAATCGTCGAACAATTCTTGCGCCGCGGCGTCGAACCTCAGGAACGGCAGGCCGCCGAAGTCGCAAACTTCTGCGCCGACAGAGGCGGGCGTTACATTATCGAGGCGCTCGAACGTCGCCCACGCGGCCTTGCGCGCCTCGCTGATCGGGTAGCGATCGACGTTCTCCCACTCCGGCGACTGGTTGGGCCATACAAGAAGGCCGAAGCGCTGGATCATGCCGTCGTCGCCGGCGCCCTGCGAGCGACTGATGTATTCAGCGAGGCGGCCGGGCTGCGTCGATCCAAGAAGGGATAAGCAGGCCGCCTCGATATGGGTCGAACCACGCACGATGCGGTCAAAGGTGTAACCGCTCGTCCCGTTCCACGCCGTCAGATAGAAGCCTCGCGCCGACGAATTGCGCTCATCGTCGAGATACTTCAGGAGAGAAATCAGTTCGTCGCGAAAGGCGAGCACGCCATCGGGGTTATGCGCCATCGCCAGCCCAAGGGACTCATAGGTCGTGTCATTAAGCACGTAGCGCCGCATGCGCGGCGGTTCTGGCGCGTCGCCCGCGAGGATTTCGTCGTCGATGTCCTCGGCGTTCATCTTCGTGGCTTTGCGCTCGCTCGCCTTGACCTTCAGCGCATGAACGCGCTCTGCCCGTTTGAACTCGGCGAGAGCTTCTTCGTTTTCCTTCCGAGCCTCGGTTTCGAGCTTGTTAATCGGCTTGAGCGCCTCGCCCATGGCTGGGCTCTTCAACATGCCGGGACGGCCGATGATGCAGCCCCAGAGGTTCGCCACCTCGGTCCAGTCAGTGCGCCGCTGGGGGCGAATGGCGACCTTTCGGCCGAGAATCGAGCCCATGGCGACCAGCGCCGCAACACCAACAAAATCGGGAGGGCACTGCATCCTGTCGGAAATGTCCGCGACCCACTCGGCGAGCGAGCGCGGCAGGAATGCCGGGTCGAACTCTGGGACCGGCAACAAATCCGCATGGACCGGTTTCGGGTCGGACCAGTTGGAATTTGGCGTCTTTGCCGATGCGCTCCCGGCGCCCGAGGCGCAGGCATGGTCGTCGTCGATGATGATCGGATCGCCGTCATCGCCGAAGTCGCGGTCGGAAAGCGGGCCGCGCGGTTTCGCCATGCCGTCCTTCAGCGCCCTGGCGAGCGTCGCAGCGCAACCGCGCGGGTCTTCCCTCGCGAGGCCGTTCTCCCTGCAAGCCTCGGTGAGCGAGGCCATGACTTCATCGGATGAAATCCAGCCGGCGCCGATGATGCGGCCCATTGAATAGGCGATCGCATTCGTCGCGTTATTGCGTCCACCCTTCTTGGTCTCCGCAAGTTCGACCTTCTTGCCGGCCAACGCCGCTTGCGCCCAGGCGCGTTCGCGGGCGCCGGCAGTCGCGCGGCCAGCCGTCCAACGGGCGTCGGCATCTCCTCCGAAGACATCCTCGGGACCCGCTTTCGGTGCACGGATAAGCCGGGAGATGACGTCGGGCACCTGAGGGATCGCCCGCAGATTCCAACATTCCGCAAGGTCCGGGGTGCCCTCCACGGGGTGATAGACCGCGCCGTCATAGCGCACGCTGCCGGGCGCGATGATGTAGCCGCCGTCACCGCGAACATCGATGCCCTGGCCCGCGAGTTCACCGTTGCTGTTGCCAAAAGGCGGCTCGGCTCCGGGTTGCGAGAAATAGAGATGCAGCCCATTGCCAGGCGTCTCGACAATCGGACAGCCGAGTGCTCCAAGGTCGTCTCCGACATGGCCCTTGAGCTTGGCGACGCCATCGGGCGAGTCGGCGTGACGATCGGCGTCGACGACAACGATTGCGCATTTGCCGCAATCCAACGCGACGAGAGCGTCGGGGTGTTGGCGCCACCAGCGCACGATCGTCTCGAGATCGCGGGTCGACTCGTCTCTCCAGTGCGCAACCAGCGGCTTCTTATCGAACGCCTTATTGCTGGTCGAGCCGCAGGGAAAGACATAGAAGCCTCGCGCGGCATAATGCAGCGCGAGTTTGCCGTTCAATGACAGGCTGGCTTGATCGTCGGACATTCTAGCCCTCCTTCGATTCAAGGAGGGCTTCGGCCGAATCGACCGGAACCAGTCGGCGATTGCCGATTTTGACGGTCTCCAACTTGCCTTCGGCGATGAGCCGATAAGCGGTGCTGCGCGAGACGCCATAGGCCTCGCAAAATTCATTAACGTGAAGCGCGCGGCGCCACGCCGCGTGCTTGCGCTTGTCATGACTTTTCATAGATGGCCCGCCATTAAGAGGCGACGCCAGGGCGCCACCTCGACTGATGATGGCGCTAACGATGTCTCAGCGGTTCAGCGGCGTCGAAATGTGCAAATGCGCCGACGTCATTTATCGGCGCATTTCATTTGGCGCTTTTCCTTGGCCGTCCGGGAGGTGCAGGCCAAAGCTCTGATATTGTTTGCCGAAGCATCTCTCTCGAAATACTCAGATTCTCCTTGGCCAAGAGGTCTTGCGCCGCGCGCTGAGAAACACGTCTTCCGCCCCGCTGAGCACTTTCTTGCTTCAGGACGCGAATGAGTTCTGCACGGCTAATGCCCTTCTCGGTTACGGCAGCCAAGAGGGGCGGCGGAAACGTGGACCTCAAGCTCCGTTGGTCGACGTAAACAGAATCATAGAGCCATGTACGTCCTTCGCCGGCTTTAGTATGCCCTGCAGTCGCATCCACCACTCGATCTGCGCCATCAAGGTCTTTGCGGCCGACAACCCGGAGCGTTGCCCAAGATTGAGATGAAATCCGCGTTTCTATGCCGGACTTAATTCCGACAGCTTGAACCTTTCCGTTGCGCAATGCAGTAATCAAAAGCTGCTTTGCGTCTGGATCAACAAACAGATAACCACGGAAAACCTTCGGGACTAATGACTGGCCTCCCTCCCTGTTCTTGACCCATCGCAGGCTCTGTTCGATATATTCCGGCCACTCCTGCCTTACTTTGCGCAAGGCATCGTCTAGCCAATCAATAGGATTTAACGCCTCGGTGAGACGATCCGGAGATAGGCCGGATTGAACGCATTCGATCCATTTGATGGCCATGCCCAGAGACCAGAGCTTAGCCTCTTCGGGATCGAACAAGATCTCATCGGCCCATGCCGCGAACGGGCTCCACTGAAATACCTCGGCCCAATGCTCAGCCGAATTTGGCGTCAACTCTCCGATTTCCGCCTGGGTGTAAATATGGAAGCGCAAGATTTTGCCTAGAGAACTTTCCTCCTGAAACGTTACGGCAAGCGCGTTTGATATATATGATATATCCGCTCCAATGTCCCAAGGGCGCCTGGCCCGACCCGTGCGTGGCCGGAATTTTCTCTCATGCGCGATCCGGTTTTGGATCTTGGCGATCACGTCACGAACGTCCAGGCATCGTGGATGTCCGCGATAAGGCGACCGATTGAAGAAGGCCTCCCGTAACGCGAGCGCCCACTTTTCGAGGCGGCTTTTTGTTATCGGCTCGCCCATTTGAATACTCTCAATCATGGATACTCACTTGGAGGGATCGCAGAACCGGCATGGAGGCGACCTGGACGTTGCCCAGCGCGTTACTCGGCTCGCGACGAATAATCCGTAACCGCTGAGCGAACGCGGGGGCGCATGACATTGACAAAGGTGTTCACACGCTCGGCGAGCCACGCGAACGCGCGTTCCCTTACTTCCGGGCGATCCAGAGACACAACGTTGAGCGCGTCGACGATGCGCGGCCGCCCTTCTTTATTTTCTGTCAATTTCGCGGTTCCACCTAGCTCACCCTTCACTGTATCCCAGTCGTCAACGATCGCCTGCATGGCGTATTCCCCGGCACTGTTTCGTGAGGACGAAAGAAAGACCCCGACTTCGTTTTGTCGCATGTCGCGGTAAACTGTAAGCCAACTACTGCCGTTCGGAGCCGGCAGGGATAAAGTAATATAGCCTTGGCGCGCCGGTCTTGGCTTGGGCTGTTCAGGGTCGTCGAGCTTGAGATTGGCGATAAATTCCATCCAGAACCGCTGTTGGGAGTCAGACAAAGCGCTACGTTCTGGATCAACTTCAGATTCCGTAGACGTATCCTGGGGTTCCTCGAGCACATAGCCCTCGGGCAGAGCGACGACGTTGCGCGTGATGATCATTGTGCGCGCGAGTACCCGTGGAACGACCAAACGAGTGCCGTCGGGCATGACGTAGATCGGAAGCTCGATGAGCCCCAAGGAAAAGTGCAGTCCTGCGTGAACCTGCAGATACTCGGCGATAGCTTCCACACCTTCGCGGATACCGTCTCCAACGATCAAGAGAAGAAAGCGTCCACGCCGCAAGTTAGCGGTGAGCGCATCGTTGAACTGCATTTCATCGACTGTGGGTTCAATGGCCCGCACCTTTTCGAGCAGCGGATTGCCGTCACGATTCAGACGTCGACTTACTTCTCGCTGCAGATCAGACGAGGACCATCGACTCAGCTCTTTGGCGTAGTCGAGAATTTGTCCCACGACTTCTCTTCGCCCTTCAGGATTGCGCCAAAGCTTGCATTCAACGAGGACCGGCAAACCAGAGGGCGTAACCATGAAATTGTCGATCGACCCGGCAGGAGTGTTCAGCTCCGTGCATATCGGAACAGGGCTTGCAAACATTGGGTCAATTTCGGCGATGGGCAGAGACCCCGGATGAGTATGTATAAGCGCTTGAATATCGGCCTCGCTCACGGCGCCGTCCCCGCGTTGCAGGCTCAGAGGCTGTAAAGCAATTGCGCCCGCCGAGCCCGCAGTCAAAAGAAGAGGGCTGCTATGTTGTCTGGCCAACTAAAACTCCATCGGCAATGGTTTGTTGCGAGCGAGACGCCGGAGAGGCGGCGCACTCACAAATAATTGCCGCCAGAATCGTTAGGCATTGGCTAATGCGGGTTCATAAACGCGCGCGCCGCCCGGCTCGCAGAACGCCGCCCAAGCCGCCATTAGTTCTCGTCGCTGTTCGAGGACGTCTGTCCGGCGATATGCGCGCTCGATCGCGTTACCGACCGCATGCCCCATCGCCTGCTCGATTACGGAATGCGGAAACCGGCCAATCTCCTCGGCCCATACGCGGAACGTTGCGCGAAAACCATGTGGGACAATTGGCTTGCCCTGATCAGGGTCAAGCCAATTCCCCTCATCCGGCGCAACAGAGTTCATTCGACGGATGACGGTCAACATCGCCATGTTGGAGAACGGCTTGCTGACGGACTGTCCGGGGAAGACATAGGTCGACGACGCGGCTGCCTTCATTTCTCGCAGAATTTCCATTGCGCGCGGCGCCAGCGGCACGCGAAACGGATCGGCCCGGTGGTTGCCGTCCTTCAGTTTGCTCAAAGGAATGGTCCAGAGGGCGGCGGTCATGTCGAACTCGCCCCACTCGGCCTTCAAGGCGGAATCGGTGCGGACATTGGTCAGGATCAGAAACTCCAGCGCCCTGGCGGCTATAGCGCCTCGCGCCCGAAGCGCCGTCATGAACTCCGCCATCCTCGCGTAAGGTAACGACGGGTGTCGACCTCGGCTCAGTTCCTTCGGCTTAAAGAACCCCTGAGCTTTCAGGTCTACCCAGTTGGCGGGATTCTCTAGCATCAGGACGCCATGCTCGGCCTTGAGGATGACGCGCGCTCGGTCGAAGACGCGCCGGATCGCGGGATGGAGTTTGCGAGCAACTTCCGGTTTAGATTCCCAAACTGGTCTTAGAACCGCCGCCACATCGAGGGTCGTGATCTCGTTCACGGGACGTTCGAGAAGGGGGCCGGAATAGGCAGGGCCAAGGTGGCGCGTCCACTGGTATCTCACCTTGGCGTTTGTTGACTTGGCTTGGGCGTCGGCGATCACTAGCGCCGCGACATCTGCAAAGGTCGGGAGGGCCTTGCGCGCCTGAGCCTCATTTTTGCGCGCGGTCTCGCGCGCCTCGATTGGGTCTTTGCCGGAGGCGATAAGTCTGCGCGCCTCGAAGGCTGCATCCCGCGCTTCCGCGAGCGAAACCTCGGGAAAACTTCCCAGTCCCATTTCACGGGCTCGGCCCGCCAGCATGAAGCGCAGTCCCCATTTGCGGGCGCCGGACGCTGTCACAACCAGTTGTAGGCCCTCGCCGTCGCCATACTTTCCGGGCTTCGCGGTCTCCACCTTGCGGTTCGTCAGTTTACCCATGTCGCCCCACCACCAGCCCACAAACACGCCCACAAATTTATATGGGATTATAGCGGCCATCGTGAGACAAACAAGGACACTCTAGCGCCTATTTACTTGTTTTATCGTTGATAACTGAAACATTCAGAGACGGCATGGAACGATAGTTGAGTGCCGCCCCTGGGCACCATCCGCCCCTCTCGTCCATTTTAATTCAATGACTTAGGCAATGTTTTTGCCCAAGGAATGTTTTTGCCCAAGGATCGACAACCGCGTCGGAATCCTGGGCATTCTCGTTCGCCATCTGACCTTTGGCCCGCATCGCCACGCAGCACGGGCCAGGCGTTTTTGATCGGCCGATTTCGTGTAGCGATCGACTTCTTTCAAGCTGCGATGGCCGGTGATGGCGGCGATCTGCAGGCTAGGACTTGGTTGTGTGAAAACGGCGAGCCGGCCGGGGGCAAGTGCATTTTTTGAAGCGGCGATCTTTGGCTCATTGTTTCGTGTTGGAATCTTGCGGTGCAGGAGACATGGCCCGGGATTGTTTTTTTTTCGCGCAAATCTCCGTGATGTTGTCGTTGTCTCCGCTTTTGCAAGTTGATGTTGTCACTATCGGCGCTCAAGCTGATGACGAGTTCATTATCCTTGCGCTTGCAGCTCGGGAAATCGCCCATGACGAGCCAGGTCGAAATGCTGATCCGGAAGGCTGTGACCGGCGGCGCCCTGAAGGTGGCCGAATTCAATCGCTGGCGTCCCAGAGGGGCAGTGGCAACCAATCCCTTCCTGACGGGGATCCACAAGCCGGTCGAGGATGAAGTGACGCTCGAATACCCCGAGGTCACGGGAACAATCCCGCCGGAGTTGGACGGTTGCTACATGCGCAACGGGCCAAACCCGATTGAAGCCAACCCCGCAACCTACCACTGGTTCATTGGCGACGGGATGATCCACGGCCTGCGCCTCAAGGGCGGCAAGGCCCTGTGGTACAAGAACCGCTGGGTTCGCACGACCACCGTCAGCAAGGCGCTCAAAGAGGCGCCAGCGCCTGGCCCCCGCCACGGCCCCTTCGATACGGTCAATACCAACGTCTTGGGCTATGCAGGAAAGGTCTGGGCCTTGGTCGAGGCGGGCAGCTTCCCGGTCGAGCTTGACGGCGATCTCAACACGATCGCGCACAATCCCTTCGGGGGCACGCTGCACGGCGCTTTTACTGCGCATCCGCACATGGATCCGGACACTGGGGAGTTTCACGCGATTTGCTACGACGGTCAGATCCCGGACACGGTTCGATATGTCGTGGTCGGCACGGATGGCCGCGTTCGTCGCGACGAACCCATTGCCGTGGAGCACGGCCCCTCGATCCACGACTGCATGATCACCGAAAACTACGTCATCGTGCTGGATCTTCCGGTGACGTTTTCGATGAAGTTGCTACTCGCCGGACATAGTTTTCCCTATGCCTGGAACCCGAAGCATAAGGCGCGGGTCGGTTTGTTGCCTCGCTCGAAACAGGGGGAGATCCTCTGGTGCGACGTCAAGCCATGCTATGTGTTTCATCCAGCTAATGCTTATGAACGCGCGGATGGCAAGGTCGTGTTCGACGCCTGCGTGCATGACACCATGTTCGCGCGAAGTGCGCATGGCCCGGATTCCGAGGGCCTCAACTTGGAGCGTTGGACGATCGATCCGGGCGCGCGCTCCGTCGATCGCTGCGTCATAGACCCAGCCGGGCAGGAATTTCCTCGTATTGACGAGCGCAGGACCGGCAAGCCTTACCGCTTTGTCTATACGATGGCGGTGAAAAACGGGAGCGCCGAAGCGATCACGGAAACCCGCCTGTTCAAACACGATCTCGAAACGGGGCAGCGCGAGATCCATGACTTCGGTCCAGGCCGTTTGCCGGGCGAATTCGTTTTCATTCCCCGGACCGGCGACGCCGCAGAGGACGATGGCTGGCTGATGGGCTTCGTGATCGATACGAGGAGCGGGACGACCGACTACGCCATTCTCGACGCGCGCAATTTTTCTGGGCCGCCACAGGCCGAAGTCCACCTCGCGCGCCGCATCCCGCCGGGCTTCCATGGCAATTGGGTGGCGACGGGGCCACGCCATAGGTAAATCTTGGCCCGTCTCGCGGAAAACGGAGCAGATCGGCGGAGCAACATCTTCCGGAAACGAGCCAAACTGGCGGCTTGATCGCAAAAACTCAGCTCGATCCGGCTGGCGCCGAAGTCACGCTTCGGACGCCGCAAGCTCCCTTCTCATCGGACGGTTCGCCTTCCCCTTGGGAGCGCCAATTCACCGAAAAGCATGCGCTCGAATTCGGCAGCTGCGGGCGGCAGCGAACGCCCTGTGACGCGAAGCCGGTAGAGGGGCCGGCTAATCGCCAGTCCAGCCATCTCCACTGGTTTCAAAACGCCCAGGGCGATCTGATCCCTCGCCGCCGCGACGGAGACAATGGCGACGCCGAAGCCTGAGGCGACAAGCTGCTTGATCGCTTCGGTGCTTCCGATCTCGATGGCTTCGCCCGCATGCACGCCCGCTTGTTCGAGCGCCGCGGCGACGACTTCGCGCGTGC
>NZ_JAGRPM010000017.1 GCF_019449565.1 Rhodoblastus sp.
AGCCGGGCCGCTGCTTTTTGTCGCAGACTGTTTGCGCGCAAGATCGAAAGTCGCGCGCACAGGCGCGTTGCCCGCTGGACCAACGCCGACCTTACGGAGGAGGAAAGCCGCCATGGAAAAAAAATATAACGTCCTGTTCCTTTGCACGGGCAATTCCGCGCGCTCGATCATGGCCGAAAGCATCCTGCGTAAGGAAGGCGCCGATCGCTTCAACGCCTTTTCCGCCGGCAGCCACCCAAAAGGCGCGATCAATCCGCTCGCCATCAAAGTTCTGCAAAGCTATGGTCTTCCAACCGACGGGTTGCGTTCGAAGCCTTGGGACGAGTTTGCGACCGAAACCTCGCCCAAGCTCGATTTCGTCTTCACGGTTTGCGACAGCGCCGCCGGCGAAGCCTGTCCGCACTGGCCCGGCCAGCCGATGACCGCGCATTGGGGCATCGAAGACCCGGCTGCCGTCGAGGGAACCGACCTCGAAAAAGAGCGCGCCTTCGTGCTGGCTTTTCGCTATCTGCGCAACCGCATCACAATCTTCAACGCGCTTCCGATCGCCCGCCTCGACAAACTGGCGCTCAGCGCCAAATTGCGGGAGATCGGCGAGACCGAAGGCGCGTCTCATTGCGCAAAACACGAGGCATGAGCGCGAACGCGGACATAAGCGCAAAGGCCGTGGCGTCGCCGAAAAAATAGTGGCCGGCGCCGGCGGCATATGAGACCGACAGCACTGCACTTCGCGCGAGAAACGCGGGCCCCAATCCGGCGAATGGCCGCTTCGAGGCGTTGATTGATACGCCGGGCGAATTCAGGGAAGGACCGCCATGGGTCACTTTTACCCGTTCGTTCGTAGCTTCCGACGTCGGTTGTTTGCAGGACTGCCGTCATTCGCGGAAGTGCGGCCAGGCGCCAGAAGCGGTCGTTAATATATCGATATTCGAATAGTTTGTCCGGTCAATTCCAGCGAAAAGTGGAAGTTCGGTGTCGTCTGAATGAACTATTTTTTGGGCGGATTGCTGAGCATTCAGCTGTCGAAGACGTTGGGAAACGATGATGCAAGTCAGTGATTGCCAAGGCCACGGTTGATATTTTCGTCCAGTTGTCCGAAAATCGTGTCCATGGTTCGCTGGGCCCGCTTCATTTTCTCGATTTTCGCTCTCGTGAGCTTGCTCACTGCGGGAACGGGGGGCGCTACAACGGCGAAAGCTCATCATCACTGCTGTCCCGAAATGGTGATGGACAGTCATTCCGGCGACTGCAACGATCAGGGAACCATGCCGAACTGTTGCGCGGCGGCTTCCTGCTCTGTCGTGCCGCCCAACTTTTCCGCACGCGCCGTCCCGCTCACGCTGCGAACCTTCGCTCTTTTTTTCCAACCATTATTTGACGACGCCAGGATTCCGAGCCTGCCCCCGTCGCCGGATTTGCGACCTCCCATCGCCTGAAGCCGTAACTTTGGACCTCCGTTCGCCGTAACCGGGCGAAGGAGACTACGCGTCTTCACGTGACGGCCGGCTTTCCGGTCGGGAGATCGATCATCATGACCCCGTCTTTTCGCCTCATAGGCGTCTGCGCGCTCGTGGGAGGCGTCGCCTTGGCGGCGCTCGCCGCTCCGCGCTTTCCTTCGGTTTTCAAGTTTTCGCTGACGGGGGCCGCGGTCAGCGCGCAAGAAGACCCCATCGTCCTTTACCGGGATCCGATGGGCGGGGCGGAACTGTCCAAAGACCCGAAAAAGGATGGCATGGGCATGGATTTCCTGCCCGTCCGCCGTTCCATGATCGCGCCTCTGCTGGCGAAATTGCCGGCCAGTCCATCGGCCTCCACACGGGAGCCAATGTTCTGGCGGGATCCCATGGGCGGCTCGGAAATTTCCCTGACGCCCAAGAAAGACGCGATGGGCATGGACTTCCTGCCCGTCGGCGCCGAGGAACTCTCTCGCCTGCTCGCGCCGATTGGGGCGGAAAAGACCGCAACGGCGGGCGAGGCCGCCGAACCGGGCAAGAAACGCATCCTCTATTACCGCAATCCGATGGGCCTGCCCGATGTTTCGCCGGTTCCCAAGAAGGATGCGATGGATATGGATTACCTGCCCGTCTACGAAGGGGAAGGCGAGGATTCATCGACGATCAAACTGGCCCCCGGCAAGGTGCAGCGCACCGGCGTGCGCTCCGAGCCGGCGCAAAGCCAGATCGTGGTCTCGAAAATCCGGGTTCCGGGATCGATTCAGCTCGACGAGCGCCGGGTCGTCGTTGTCGCGACGCGCTCCACCTCCTTCATCGAAAAGGTCGCCGATGTGACGACCGGCGATTTGGTCAAGAAGGGCCAAATCCTGTTTCGCTTCTATTCGCCGGAAATCGCCGCGGCGGCGGCGCAATATTTCTCCAATTCCAGCTATCCGGGTGCGCGCACGCGCCTCGACGTTCTCGACGCTCCGCCCGATTTCGTCGCCGAGATCGACCGCGCGCACAAGGTTCCCCTGAGCGTCGCCTGGACCGCGCCGCGCGATGGAATCGTGTTCGAACGCATGGCGGTTGACGGCATGAAGGCCGATCCCGGCCAGGCGTTGTTCAAACTGGTCGATCTTTCGGTCGTCTGGGCCCTCGTGGACGTCTCGGAGCGCGATTACGATCGAATCCGACCGGGACAGGTAGTGTCGATTCAAGCGCGCGGCTTGCCCGGCAAGATGTTTTCCGGTCGTGTCAGCCTGATTTATCCCCAGATCAATCGCGAAACCCGCACCGCACGCGTCCGCGTGGAGCTGCAAAACCCCGACCTCGTCCTGCGGCCCGACATGTACGTCGACGCCGAAATCGCCGCAGGCGACGGCGGCAAGGTCGTGACGGTTCCCGATAGCGCCGTCATCGATTCCGGCAAGCAGCAATTGGTGATTCTCGACAAGGGCGAGGGGCGTTTCGAACCGCGACAGGTGAAGATCGGGCGGCGCGGGGAAGGCGTCGTCGAAATCCGCGAGGGTGTGGCCGAGGGCGACAAGGTCGTCACCGCCGCCAATTTCCTGATCGACGCCGAAAGCAATCTCAAGGCGGCGCTCAAGGGCCTCGGCCAGCCGGAGGACGCGAAATGATCGGTCGTCTTATCGCCTGGTCGGCGCGCAACCTCGTTCTGATCCTCATCGGCATGGTTTTCGTCATCGCGGCCGGCGTCTTCGCGCTACGCACGCTGCCGCTCGACGCCATTCCCGACCTCTCCGACGTTCAGGCCATCGTATACACCGAATATCCCGGCCAAGCGCCGCAGGTCGTCGAGGATCAGGTCACCTATCCCCTGACGAGCGCCATGCTGACCGTACCGCGCTCAAAAGTGGTGCGCGGCTTTTCCTTTTTCGGCGTGTCCTTCGTCTACATCATTTTCGAGGACGGGACCGATCTCTATTGGGCCCGCTCGCGCGTCCTTGAATATCTTTCCGCCGCCGGCAGTCGTCTTCCCGCTGGCGTTTCGCCGGTGCTGGGGCCGGACGCGACCGGCGTCGGCTGGGTTTATCAATATGCGGTCGTCGCCAAGGAATTGACTCTGGCCGAATTGCGGTCGCTTCAGGACTGGACGATCCGCTATGGCCTCGCCAAGGCGGAAGGGGTCGCGGAAATCGCCAGCGTCGGCGGCTTCGTCAAGCAATATAATGTCGTCGTGGACCCCAACCGCCTGCGCGCGCTCGGCATACCGCTCGCGAAACTGCGGGACGCGATCCGCGCCAGCAATACGGACGTCGGCGGACGCACGGTCGAACTGTCCGAGTTCGAGTTCATCGTCCGGGGGCGCGGCTATTTGCGCGGCGCGCCCGACCTCGAATCCATCGTTCTGCGCTCCGACAACGGCACGCCATTATTGCTGAAGGACGTGGCGCGCGTCGAACTCGGCCCCGACGAACGGCGAGGCATCACCGAACTCAACGGCGAGGGCGAAGTGGCGAGCGGCATCGCGCTCCAGCGCTACGGCGCCAATGCGCTGACGGTCATCGACAATATCAAGGCGGCCTTTGCGGCGCTCGCACCGAGCCTGCCCAAGGGCGTCGAGATCGTTTCCGTCTACGACCGCTCGCAGCTCATCCATGCGGCGATTGAGACCTTGGAACACACTTTGTTCGAGGAAAGCGTCATCGTCGCCTTGGTCTGCGTCATCTTCCTTTTGCATGTGAGGAGCGCGCTCGTCGCCATCGTTATGTTGCCGGTCGGGGTGCTGATGGCCTTCGCCGCAATGAAGGCGCTCGGCCTCGGCTCGAACATCATGAGCCTGGGCGGCATCGCCATTGCGATCGGCGCCATGGTCGACGCGGCGATCGTCATGATCGAGAATGCCCACAAGCGCCTCGAACGCGCCCCCCCGGGCAAGCCGCGCCTTGACATATTGATCGAGGCGGCGACCGAGGTCGGCCCAGCGCTTTTTTTCAGCCTGCTCGTCATCACCGTCTCCTTCCTGCCGATTTTCACCCTTGAGGCGCAGGAGGGACGGCTGTTCAGTCCACTCGCCTATACCAAGACGTTTGCCATGGCGGCGGCGGCGCTGTTGTCGGTCACTCTGGTTCCCGCGCTGATGGTGATTTTCATACGCGGAAAGATCATCCCCGAGGGCAGGAACCCGATCAATAAATTCCTGATCTGGCTCTATCGTCCGGCGATCCGCTTGGTCTTGCGCGCAAAAGTCCTGACGATCCTGCTGGCCCTCGGCGCGCTGGCGGCGACGGTCTGGCCGGCGCGCCAGATCGGCAGTGAGTTCATGCCGAACCTGAATGAAGGCACCCTGCTTTACATGCCAACGACCCTGCCGGGCCTGTCGGTCACCAAGGCGGCCGAGCTGTTACAAACACAGGACCAAATCATCAAAGCCTTCCCTGAAGTCCAGTCGGTTTATGGCAAGGCTGGACGCGCCTCGACCGCGACCGATCCGGCACCCACCGAAATGATCGAGACGGTGATCACTCTCAAGCCGAAGGAGCAATGGCGCCCAGGCGTGACGATCGACAAGCTCATCGCCGAAATGGACGCGGCTTTGCAGTTTCCCGGGGTGTCGAACGCCTGGACCATGCCGATCAAGGCGCGCCTGGACATGCTGGCGACGGGCATTCGCACGCCGGTCGGCGTCAAGATTTTCGGGCGCGACCTGACGCAGATCGAAAATCTGGCGCGCCAAGTCGAAACGGCGCTGAAGCGAGTTCCCGGCACATCGAGCGCCTATGCCGAGCGGATTATCGGCGGCTATTATCTAGACGTGGTCCCCGACCGCGCGGCACTGGCGCGCTACGGCCTGATGATTGGCGATGTCCAGGACGTCATCGCCATGGCGCTCGGCGGCGAGACGGTCACGACCACGGTCGAGGGACGCGAGCGCTATGGCGTCAATATCCGCTATCCGCGCGATTTTCGCTCCGATCCGCAGGCGATCTCCAACGACGTGCTGATTCCCCTGCCGGCGGGTGGAACGGCGCCGCTCGGCGAGGTCGCCAAGATCGAGCTGGTCCGCGGGCCGACGTCGATCCGCACCGAAAACGGTCAACTCGCGGCTTATGTCTTCGTCGACGTCCGCGACCGCGACATCGGCTCCTACGTCGCCGACGCGCGCCAGGCGGTCGCGAGTTCGGTCGAATTCCCGGCCGGCTATTACGCCGCCTGGAGCGGGCAATATGAATATATGCAGCGCGCCGCGGCGCGGATGCGGGTGGTCGTGCCGTTTACCCTGCTCATCATCTTCCTGCTGCTATATCTCAACTTCCGGCGGCTGACCGAGACGCTGATCGTTATGATTTCGCTGCCTTTCGCACTGATCGGCGGCGTCTGGCTGATGTGGTATCTGGGCTTCAACATGTCGATCGCGGTCGCGGTCGGCTTCATCGCGCTCGCGGGCGTCGCCGCCGAGACCGGCGTCGTCATGCTGATCTATCTCGATCAGGCGATGAAGGAGGTTGCGGCCGCGCGCGCCAAAGAGGGCGGCGACTTCACGCGCACCGATCTGCATGAAGCGATCATGCTCGGAGCAGTCGAGCGCGTCCGGCCGAAAATGATGACGGTCGCGGCTATCATAGCCGGCCTCGTGCCAATCCTGTGGAGCACGGGCGCAGGCTCGGAGGTGATGCAGCGCATCGCCGTGCCGATGATTGGCGGTATGGTCTCCTCGACCTTGCTGACGCTCATTGTCATCCCCGCCATCTACGACCTCGTCAAGGGTATTGCCCTTCCGGGCGAAAGCGCAGCAGCGCAATCAGGCCAATTTGCGTCGCGTCTCGCAAAGCAAAGCGAAACCGCGGCCGCCGAATAGGCCTCACCTTAGGAGATTTCCAATATTGACCTGCAGAGTACGTCGCGAGCGACCGCCTTGGGTCACGATGAGACCATTGCAGGCGAATGGGAAGGTCAGCTTAAGAGCCGACTCCGGCCGACTTCTATGCGGCACGGCATCGGCCGGAGTGGCCGCGTATTATAATGTGATCAAACTGGGCTTGCGATGAGAGCACAACTTCCCACGCGCAAAACCCGCGCCAGCAGCCAGCGGTCATGATCCTCCTGACCCTGTTCGCCGGGCGAATCGCCGTCATAAAAAACGGCGCCAGCCCGGCGGTGGGATCGACCTCGCGGCATTGTTCGTGTCGCAGTCGCGTCCGCGCCTATTCGTGATCGGCGTTCACGAGGACGTCAAAATCAATCCATCCCTGTTGTCGCCGGAGTCGATCGAGCCCTTTCACACACGGGGCCTTCGTAGCGCGGCGGCCTGCGCCGCGTCCTTCTGACTCAGGCCAAGCGCCTTAAGTGGCTTGCCCATCGGCGCTACGAGGCACTCGGAGGGGCAGCGTCCGTCGAACGCTGACGAGGACGTGTAACTAAACAACCATTCGTCGAGGGTAACCCTTCAGTGCGAAACTCCTGCGGGACGCGTACGCCCGGCCGGGCTGGTTTATTTACGAAACTTGTTTAAAGAGAGTATCGTTGCGATCAGCGTACGCGGTCGCTCCCAGTTGCAAGGTTTAACGGTTCTGGCATGGCATCGGCACAGCAGCTGATCGGGCTCATTAAGAGCCACGCTGAAGGTGACGGGGATCGGTTTTTCGATCTCGCGATGCAGCTTGCTGCCTCGGAAGATCAAAAAGGCCATAAACGCCTGGCAGAACAACTGAGACAATGGGCAGAAGCTGGGCAAGCGCCCCCAAAATCTGCGGTGCGGAACAAGCCTACGCCGTTGAACGCGCCGCGCGGCGAGTTGGCGGCGTTTCTGAGCGCCAGCTATCCGGCCACTCGCCTTGCCGACGTGATTCTTCCGTTCCACATTGGAGACGAGCTCGCCCAAATCGTCGTCGAGACTCGGATGACGGAAAAGCTCGAAGAAAAGGGGTTACGTCCGCGGCGTCGCCTCTTGCTTGCGGGGCCGCCAGGCACAGGGAAGACGCTGACAGCTGCAGCGCTGTCCGGTGAACTTAAGTTTCCGATGTTCACGGTGCTTCTCCACGGCCTGATCACCAAGTTCATGGGCGAGACGGCGCAAAAGTTGCGCATGATCTTCGATGCGGTTCGAACTACGCGCGGGATCTACCTTTTTGACGAAATCGACGCACTAGCAGCGGCTCGCGGCACGGAAAACGATGTCGGCGAGGCGCGTCGAATCTTGAATTCCTTCCTTCAATTCCTGGACGAGGACACGGGGCCATCAATTGTAATCGCCACGACCAATCTGCCTCAGATCTTAGATCGCGCCATTTTGCGGAGGTTTGACCTCGTATTGCCATACGAAATGCCTGAAGGCGCGGCTATCGAAAAGGCAATGCGACGTAGGCTTGCCGGCTTTGATGTTAGCGATATTGATTGGAACAAAGTTATTCGTTGTGCGGACGGGCTTTCGACAGCCGACGTCGTCGCCGCGGGTGAAGATGCGGCAAGGCGCGCTGTATTGGGGAATTCGAGCTCGATCGTCACGTCGGCTCTGATTTCCTCGCTTGAACGTCGCCGCTCATTGCAGGGAATTGGGGCGGATGCCGAGGGATCGTCGACACTTCACACTCAGCGGATTGGGGATCGCTCGGGAATTCAAAACAAAAAGCCGCGGCGGCGGAAAACAACCACGTGATGTTTCAGATCGCGCAAACCACGCTCAAGCGCTCCTGCGAGCGCTGGACGCTCTCCCCGATATTTCCGGGGATCAAAGTGCCGGTGTCTATTTAGAAGTTACTGGCCGGCCTGGCGAAGTGATGATCACTAAAAGCCTTAATGCAAGTGGGCTTACCCTGCTTCGGTTGGCGCCTGCACGGCAGGAGGACGGACAGCCAAATAGGGCCACGGTCTTTGCGTCATCAGGCGGCATCGAGAAGCTGCGGCGGAAAATTGAGGACTTCGCCGGAGCTCTGCCGATCAAGAAAGATGGCAGCGACGGTCGGCCGAAAAATGCCGACCTGGTGCAAAGCATCGGAGCCATTGTAGAGGCTGGTCTCCGCGCGCTTTGGCGTAGCCCCGGAGACCGATTCCCCTCCGATGTCGGCTCTAAGCCATGGGAAATATGGCTCGACAAGAACCAAGCCTCGCAGTTCATTTCGGGTGCAGCTCAATATGGCGTCGCCGTCGGCGCTGACCGCATAGAATTCCCCGAAGACCTTGTCGTGATCGCGATCGCGACAAGCGATGGGCTGGCGCGCGCGATCAGGCGGCTTGGAGGCGTTCGCGCCCTCGCCGCGCCCACTGTGACTGCTGACTATTTTGACGGCCTGGAACCTGAAGAACAGATCGGATGGGTGCAGAGCCTCGTTAACCGGACGACATATGACGGAGGCGACGATCCGAACGCCATTACGCTGCTTGATACAGGCGTGAGCCGCGCCCACCCACTGATCGCGCCGGCTTTACAAGCTAATGACAGGCATGCAGCCGATCCGGCCTGGGGCTTGGACGACCTCAAAGGCCATGGCACGAGTTTGGCTGGGCTCGCTCTTTTCGGCGACCTAACAACCGTTTTGCAAGGAACGCTGCCGATAACCATCCGTCATCGGCTGGAATCCGCCAAGATCATTCCCGATGCCGGCTTCAACCCGCACCATCTTTTGGGGGCGGTGACCCGAGCGGGCGTGAATGCGGCTGAAACCGTTGGCCAGCGGCGGCGTACATTCGCATTGGCAAGCACAACGGTGGACGACACGCCACATGATGGCGCGCCAACGTCCTGGTCCAGCGAACTGGATCAGCTTACGAGCGGCGTTTCAGGAAATCAGCAGCATCCGCGCCTGCTCGTCGTGTCTGCCGGAAACAGCGATCAGAACAGGTTTGGGAACACCGGTTACCTGTCGGTCTCCGATCATCCTGAAAATGAACTCGAATCGCCGGCTCAGGCCTGGAACGCGGTCAGCGTAGGGGCCTTCACGGAAAAGAACGTTTTGCCACCAGCAGAACCGGGTACGCCGTTCGCGCCTGCGGGAGACCTCTCGCCCAGTTCTCGAACCGCGAGTTGGATATCACATTGGCCCATCAAACCTGAGGTCGTGTTCGAAGGTGGGAACTGGGTCGTCAATGGCGCCCCGCCTCCGATGAGACACCCGGCGCTTTCGACGCTGACCACCTGCCACCAATACCCGCTGCGCGCCTTAACAACATGCGCGGATACCAGTGGCGCAACCGCCCTGGCCGCAAAGGCGATCACAGAACTCTGGTCGGATTATCCGGATCTGTGGCCGGAAACAGTGCGCGCGATTTTCGTATCGTCAGCGCGATGGACGACGCAAATGCGCGGCCATCTTCCTCCAAATCCGGCCAAGTGGCACTATGAGCCGTTGTTCAGACGGTATGGCTACGGCGTGCCCGAAATGGAGCGTGCTCGCCGAAGCGCTTCCAACGCGCTGACCTTGATCGTGGAAGACACGATTACTCCGTATCGGAAAAGCGCCAGTTCGGGCGCCGACCATGTGCACAATGAGATGAAATTGTTTGAGCTTCCTCGGCCGGTGAAGGAGCTTCGCAAACTGACCAATACACCAGTGACGCTTCGCATAGCCCTCAGCACATTCATTTTTCCAAACCCTTCCGAGCCTGCCAGAGGATCAAAATTCAGGTACGCATCACACAACCTCCGCTTCAAATTGAACCGACCCAACGAGAAGCGACCGGCTTTCATCGCGCGGATCAGCAAGGTTGCCGACGATTTTGATGAAGCCCTTGTTGACGAGGACGATGGCTGGACGTTTGGGCAAAATCGCCGTGACGTTGGATCGCTTCAAATCGATGAGCTAACATGTCCCGCATCGGACCTCGCGCGTCGCAACATCATCGCGGTGCACCCGGTTGCCGGATGGTGGAAGTCGAAAGCCGTGCAAAACCCTCATGAGCGTTCAGCGCGCTTTGCTCTCGTTGTTGAAATTGACGCCGAGGCAGTTGAAGCTGACCTGTATGCCGAGGTGAAGGCAGCAATAGCGAACATGAATGTCGTGAAGGTTTGATCAAATGGAGTTGCCGGTCTGAACTGGACGCGCGACTCATCGGCCTCCAACCTTCGCGCGAGTTCATCGTGATCTGGCGCAACAAGGTGGACTTCGAACCGCTGGCCAATTGCGAGCAATCACCCGAGCGATCATGCCACAACATATTTTTTCTCCTGGCAAAGCGATGTTCCCACAATCGTCGGCCGAAACCTTATTGAACGTGGTCTTGAGCGCGCGAGGCCGAGTCGCGTCTCAGCCCGAAGATGCGCAAGAGGCCGCGGCCTTACAGCAGGCTGCTGAATTACGTCCGCTAAGCCCCAAACGTTGCTGATTCGTTTCGTGGGTCGCGCCCGGCTGGGCGTTCTCCTTCCAATTCAGCACCTCGCCAAGGGCATCGCGCATTGGCGTGACGGTCGTCCGGCGAAGAAGATTGCAAGAGCGTGGTGGGACGCCGGAAATTTCTGCCGAACGTTAGACTGAGCTTGACGCGGCCGCCGAGTGGAGGGGCGTGGAATTTGTCGAGGCTACGTTCGAGGTCAAGACCGACTTGGGTACGCCAGGAAGAGCGAGCCAAACCGATCTGCTTGTACTTGCAAAACGCCGCAGCAAACCATGGGCGTTATCACTGTCGAAGGGAAGGCCGACGAGCCGTTTGGCGGAATAGTGGAGAAATGGGTTGGGCGAAACGGACGATAGCTCCGGAGCTTCGTCCGAGGGCAGCAAAGCGACGCCGTCGCCAACGAAATTCGCTCGCCTGGACGCACTTTGCAAAAAGCTAAAGCTCGATCGAACGGTTGCGCTCGCTCTGGACCGCTCCGAGACGAAAATTAGCAACCACGTCCGAAGTCGCGGCCGGAACACCAAGTCGCCGAAATACGAATCGGAGCCAGGCTGAACTTTTAGCGAAAACCCGGTGACAGACAACGACCCTTCGGGGCCGTTTTTCGTAAGTCCATGTCTGAACGAGCGCCGCAATGTAAGCGTGACTGTAAGCGCTGTGCCGCCGAAACCTAAATTTATCAATGAAATCAATGGTGGCTGGCGGAGAGGGAGGGATTCGAACCCCCGATACGGTTGCCCGTATGCCGCATTTCGAGTGCGGTGCATTCGACCACTCTGCCACCTCTCCAATCCAAGGTGTGTCGGAGGGCAGGCGCCCATCCGGTGGTGAGGCGGCGCAATAACATGGCCTCGCGCGAACGCGCAAGCGCCTTTGTGCCGAAAGCGCAAATTCATGTCGCGCCCCGCGCGAGCGCAATAGCGGCTTGACTTCGCGCCGCGCGCGGCATAGGAAAACCGACGGTTTGTCGTGGCCTCCGCCGCGGCATTTGCGTTTTTCGGCCCTGCCTTTCCGGCCTGGCCGGTCTCCGCCCGCAAGCCGGACCCCGGCTGGCCGCCATCGCGCGGCGCGCAAGGGTCCACCCCTGCTGGTTCAGCTGCAAAGAAGCCGGCCGCGCGAGCGCAGAGCCGGATCGAACACGAGGAAGAACGATGTTCGCAGTCATTAAAACCGGCGGCAAGCAGTATCGCGTCGCCGCCGATGAAAAGATTACCGTCATGTCCCTCGCCGGCGAAGCCGGCTCCGAGGTGATTTTCTCCGACGTTCTCCTGGTGGAGAAGGACGGCGCCGCGCAGGTTGGCGCGCCTTTCATCGCCGGCGCCTCCGTCAAGGGCGAGATCGTCGAACAGGCTCGCGGCCCGAAGGTCATTTCCTTCAAGAAGCGCCGCCGCAAGAATTCGAAGCGCAAGCGCGGCCACCGTCAGGACCTGACGGTCGTGCGCATCACCGAAGTGGTCGCCTGATCGGCTCGCGCTTCATCCATTGACGCAGGGCCGTGTAAAAGTCGGTCATAGAAAAAGTTTCGGAGCGGAAAAATGGCTCACAAAAAGGCTGGCGGTTCATCCCGCAACGGGCGCGACTCGGAAGGTCGGCGCCTTGGCGTGAAAAAGTTCGGCGGCGAGAATGTCGTGGCCGGCAACATCATCGTGCGTCAGCGCGGCACCAAGTGGCATCCCGGCGCCAATGTCGGCATCGGCAAGGATCACACCCTGTTCGCCCTCGTAGACGGCAAGGTGTTGTTCAAGACGCAAGGGGCCCGCTCCGTCATTACGGTGACGGAAGCCCCGGCGGCCCAGGCCGCAGAGTAACGAGGTCGCGAATTTCGGGACCTCCAAGGCGCAAGCCCCCAGGATGGTCCCGAAGTTGTGGTCCCGACATCCGGTCGGAAGCCGACGAAACGACAAAAGGACATGTTCCGGCGCGAAGAAGGTCACATTCTTCCGTCAGGATCAAATCCGGAGCCCAATGCTCAAGGGGGAACGGCGTCGTTTCCCCTTTTGCTTTGACCGGAGCCTTTTCATGTTTCCCGATCTCGCGCGCGACGATGTTTTCCGTCTTGAAACGCGGCGACTGTGGCTGCGCTGGCCGCGCCAGTCCGACGCGCCGGCCCTTTCCGTTCTGGCGAGCGAATGGGATGTGGCGCGCGCAACCGCGATGATTCCGCATCCCTATGCGCCCGAGGACGCCGACCGTTTCATTCTGGCGGCCCGCGCCGCCAACGCCCGCGGCGCGGCCCTGCGTTTCGGCATGACGCTCAAGTCCTTCCCGCGCAAATTTGTCGGCATGATCGGCGTCGAGCTGGACGAGACCGGCCCGCGGATCGGATTTTGGCTCGGCCGGCCCTATTGGGGAAGCGGGTTGATGAGCGAAGCCGTCGAGGCGACAACCGACGTCTTTTTCCGGCTGACGGAGGGTGACGAACTCGCCGCTTTCGTCCTGCCGGAAAACGCGGCCTCGCGCTCCGTGCTGGAAAAGGCCGGTTTCGTCGAAGAAGGCCGGATCGAAGCCGGGCCAGGCCGCCATGCCGACAGCCCGTTCGCGCGGCTGGTCCTGCGGCGGCGCGATTGGCAGGGCTTTGCGGGCCTTGGCTTGCGGCCCGGGCTCGCCTCCGCTAGAGCCTTATCCTAGAGCAGCGCGCGAAAATGACATTGCGGCTCGCGTCCGACCGGCGCGGCCGCTCCTTTTTTCCATCCAGTGGCGCGCTCGCGCCGGATTGACCCATGAAATTTCTCGACCAGGCGAAAATCTATGTGCGCTCCGGCGATGGCGGCGCTGGCTGCGTCTCGTTCCGGCGCGAAAAATTCATTGAATTCGGCGGACCCGACGGCGGCGATGGCGGGCGCGGCGGCGATGTCGTCGCTGAATGCGTCGAGGGGCTGAACACGCTGATCGACTACCGGTTCCAGCAGCATTTCAAGGCCAAGACGGGCATGCACGGCATGGGCAAGAACCGCGCCGGCGGACGCGGCGCGGACGCCCTGCTGAAAGTGCCCGAGGGCACGCAGATCTTCGAGGAGGATGGCGAGACATTGATCGCCGACCTCACCGAAATCGGCCAGCGCGTGGTGATCTGCAAGGGCGGCAATGGCGGCTTCGGCAATCTGCACTTCACGACCTCGACCAATCGCGCCCCGCGCCGGGCCAATCCGGGCCAGGAGGGCGAAGAGCGCACGCTCATTCTGCGGCTGAAGCTGATCGCGGATGGCGGCCTTGTCGGCCTGCCCAATGCCGGCAAGTCGACCTTTCTGGCCACGGTTTCCGCCGCACGGCCCAAGATCGCCGATTATCCCTTCACCACGCTGCATCCCAATCTCGGCGTGGTCCATGTCGACGGCAAGGAATTCGTGCTGGCCGACATTCCCGGCCTGATCGAAGGCGCGCATGAGGGCCTTGGCCTCGGCGACCGGTTTTTGGGCCATGTCGAGCGCACCGGCGCGATTCTGCATCTCATCGACGCCACCTGCGAACATGCCGGCAAAGCCTACAAGATCGTGCGCGGCGAGCTTTCCGCCTATGGCCACGGGCTGGAGGACAAGGAAGAAATCGTCGCCTTGTCCAAGGTGGATGCGGTGGATGCCGAATCCTTGAAGCAGCAGGTCGAGCGGTTGAAGCGCGCGATCCGCAGCGCCGGTCCCGCTCTGGCCGATGGCGAGAAGCCGCGCCCGCCGTTCAAAATGTCCGCCATCGCGGGCGAGGGCGTGACGGAGGTGCTGCGCTCGCTGTGGCGCATCATCGACGCGCGGCGTCGGCAGGAGGCGGCCCAGACGCCGCAAGAAGCATGGCGGCCATAATTCTGTCTGGCGGCCGCGTGAGCAGCCGCCGATCCCGCGCATCAGCTTGGAGTCGCATTCGCTCCTAGCCGATCCGCCGAGGCGTACCGGCATTTTTTGGAAAGCAAAATGATTCTTCCCAAGCTCGATCAATTCCGCCGCATCGTCGTCAAGGTCGGCTCCTCCCTGCTGGTCGATCGGGCGCGCGGCGAGGTGAAGCGCGACTGGCTGCACGGTCTCGCCGACGATCTGGCCGCTTTGCACCATCGCGGCGCGGATGTTCTCGTGGTGTCCTCCGGCGCCGTCGCGCTTGGCCGTTCGGTGCTCGGACTGCCGCCTGGCGCGCTGAAGCTGGAGGACAGCCAGGCTTCCGCCGCCGTCGGCCAGATCGCGCTCGCGCGCATCTGGGCCGAGGCTCTGGCGGAGCGCAACATCGTCGCCGGGCAGATTCTCGTCACCTTTGGCGACACGGAAGAACGCCGCCGCTATCTCAACGCCCGCGAGACTCTCGGCCGCCTCATGGCCATGCGCGCCGTGCCGGTGATCAACGAGAACGACACCGTGGCGACCAGCGAAATCCGCTATGGCGATAATGATCGCCTCGCCGCCCGCGTCGCGACCATGGCCTCGGCGGATCTTCTTATCCTGCTGTCGGATGTCGCCGGGCTTTACGACGCGCCGCCTGCGCAAGATCCCAACGCGCGGCTCATTCCGGTGGTGCCGCGCATTTCCGCCGAGATCGAGGCCATGGCCGGCGGCGCCGCCTCCGAGCTGTCGCGCGGCGGCATGCAGACCAAGATCGAGGCGGCCAAGATCGCCACCGCCGGAGGCGCTCATATGGTGATCGCGGACGGCCAGCAGCCCAATCCGGTCGGGCGCATCGCGCAAGGCGCGTCCTGCACCTGGTTCCTCACGCCATCCACGCCGGTCACCGCCCGCAAAAAATGGATCGCCGGTTCGCTGGCGCCGCAGGGCGTGCTGACCATCGACGACGGCGCGGCCCGCGCGATCATCGGCGGCGCCAGTCTGCTGCCGGCAGGGGTCAAGAATGTCGAAGGCGATTTCTCGCGCGGCGATTGCGTGCTGATCCGCAACGCCCAGGGCGGCGAGATCGGGCGCGGGTTGGTCGGCTATGACGCCGGACATGCGTCGCGGATCATCGGCCACAATTCGCGCCAGATCGCGGCGATCCTCGGCATCGAGGGGCGGCTGGAAATGGTTCACCGCGACGATATGGCTCTGGCGGGCGACGCGTTCGCCTGACATTGGCGGCGAGGCCGCCCTCTGCTAGAAATCGCGGCTGCGATCGAGAGAATGGCGATGGAAAATCTGAAAATTGTCGAAGGCGAAGGCGGCGATCTCGGCGCCCTGATGAATGCGATCGGCCAGAAGGCGCGCAAGGCCGCGCGGATTCTGGCGCTCGCGCCGCCGGAGCAGAAAAGCCTCGCTCTCCGCGCCGCCGCCAGAATTTTGCGCGCGCGCGCAAAGGATCTGCTCGACGCCAATGCGCTCGACATGGCCAATGCGCGGGCGAAAAATCTCGCGTCTTCCATGCTCGACCGCTTGATGCTTGACGACAAGCGCATCTCCAGCATGGCGCAGAGCCTCGACGACATCGCCGATTTGCCTGACCCTGTCGGTCGCCTATTGGAGACCTTTGAGCGCCCCAATGGATTGCGCATCCAGCGCATCGCCACGCCGCTCGGCGTGGTCGGCGTGATTTTCGAAAGCCGCCCCAATGTCACCGCCGACGCCGGCGCGCTCTGCCTTAAAGCCGGCAACGCCGCCATTCTGCGCGCGGGATCGGAGAGCTTCAATTCCTCGCGGCTGATCCACGCCTGCCTCGTCGCGGGCCTGATGGAAGCGGGGCTGCCGGAGGATGGAATCGCGCTGATTCCCACGCGCGACCGCGCCGCGGTGGGCGCCATGCTCACCGGCCTGAACGGCGCCATTGACGTAATCGTTCCGCGCGGCGGCAAGAGCCTTGTCGCGCGCGTGCAGGCCGAGGCGCGCGTGCCGGTCTTCGCTCATCTTGAAGGCATCGTTCATGTTTATGTCGATGCCGAGGCCGATCTCGCCAAGGCGGAAAAGATCCTGCTCAACGCCAAAATGCGCCGCACCGGCGTTTGCGGCGCGGCGGAAACGCTGCTGGTGGACCGCGCCGGGGCGGACCGCCTGCTCGCGCCACTGGTGCGGCTGCTGCTCGACGCCGATTGCGAAATTCGCGGCGACGAAGCGACAATGAAGCTCGACCCGCGCGTAAAACCCGCGACGGAAGAGGATTGGTCGACTGAATATCTCGAAGCGATCATTGCGGTGAAGCTGGTGGACGGCGTGCAGGGCGCGATCGACCATATCGAGACCTATGGCTCGCACCACACCGATTGCATCGTGACCGAGAATAAGGATAAGGCCGAGCAGTTCCTGCGCGAGGTGGATTCGGCCATCGTGATCCACAACGCTTCGACGCAATTCGCCGATGGCGGCGAATTCGGCTTCGGCGCGGAGATCGGCATCGCCACCGGGCGGATGCATGCGCGCGGGCCGGTTGGCGTGGCGCAACTCACTTCGTTCAAATATGTCGTGCATGGCGAGGGGCAAACCCGGCCATGATTTCCGCCAAAATCGCATGAGCATGCCGCCTTTTGCGCGCGGCATGCGCATCGGGCTGTTCGGCGGGTCGTTCAACCCGCCGCATGCGGGCCATGCGCTGGTCTGCGCCATCGCGCTGCGCCGGCTGGGGCTGGATCGCATCTGGCTGATGGTGTCGCCCGCCAATCCGCTAAAATCGCGCGAGGGCCTGCCGCCGCTTGGCGAGCGAATGGCGCAAGCGCGAAAAATCATGCGCGATCCACGCATCGTGGTGACCGGCTTCGAGGCGGAAATTGGCGCGGTCTATTCCTGCCAGACTGTCGATTACCTGCGCCGGGCCTGTCCGGGCGTGCATTTTGTCTGGATCATGGGCGCGGATAATCTCGCCGCCTTTTTCCGCTGGCGGCGCTGGCGGGAAATCGCGCGGGCCATGCCCATTCTGGTCATCGACCGGCCCGGCTCGACCCATCGCGCCGTGCATGGTCTGGCTGGCGGCTGGTTCGCGCGCTACCGGCTGCCTGAATCGCAGGCGAAAACCCTGCCGCTGCGCCGCCCCCCGGCGATGATCGTGCTGCACGGTCCACGGTCGCCGCTGTCATCGACGCAATTGCGGGCGAAGAAGCGCGGCTAGTTATTGCCGCGTCAGCTTGGCGACATGAATGTCGCCCCCGTTTTTGGCCCGGGAGATGCTTGGAGCGGCCAACGCAACCGCAATCGCAATGGGAGCGACCATGGCGCGCGCTTTGACCGCTTATCTCAAGAAAACCGACGTTCCGTCGCGCAAGGCGCTGCAAGCCGCGCTCGATCCTCTCGGCTTCAAACTTGTCGTCGATGACGACTATGCGCCTTTGAAGAGCAAGGGCTATGTCCCCTGCGCGCTGGACGGCGAGGATGCCGGCTTCGACCTGCGCTTCCAGGAGGTCGAGGCCGAAACGCGTTCGAAATACGCTCTTGCCGAGGATTCGGTCGCAATGGCGTTCCGCTGGGCCGGCGATCCGCGCGAGGAGCTGGCGGCGCTGGCTGTGGTAGCGGCCTTGGCGCAGCAGTTCGGGGCGATCGTCGAGGATCCCGTGGGAGCCGCGCTTTCAGCGGATGAATTGCTCGCAAGAGCGCGCAAGGCCTCAAACTCGCTTTAGCGAGGCTGATGCTCCTCACTTAGTGCGTAAAAGTTCAACCACGCGCGCCGCAAATTGCGTCGATGCGCAAGCAGTTCCGATTCGAGCGCCCGGGTCGGGAGGCGTCGTCATCCAGGACAGGATGCCAATGATAACCGGCGCGCCCGAGACTTCAGCCAGGATAGGCGAGCCGGAATAGCCGAAATTCAGCAGGCATCGTAAGGTAAAGGTCTCCTCTTTCGGTCCGGCGGCGATGGCGCAATTGCGATGCACGGAGGGAAGATAACGGCGATCCTTGCCGTAGCCCGCCTGCATTGCCGTATTGGCTTCTGCGATCTCGCGAAACTCGGCGGCGTTCAACGCCCGAACCTCGACCGGCTTGATATCGAGCGGCTCCTGCAAGGTGATCAACGCCCAGTCGTTTACGGCGGAAATTTCCGCGCGGACGAAACCCGGAGATACATCGAGACGCGCCGCAGGCGAATGAGCGCCCGGGACGCCCTTGTTGAGGCCGGCCAGGAAATGGACATTGGCTGGCGGTACGAGTTTATCTCCGTAAAAGACGCAGTGCGCCGCGGTCAGGACCAGCTTTGGTCCGACAAGGGTTCCCGTGCATTGCTGCGTATGGGCGATCCCCCAGGTGACCATGACGGTCCCGATCGCGGAAAGCGGCCATTTCAATGGGTCGCCGATGTCGCCATAATGCGCTGGGCCGACGGAATTCTGCGCCGGGGCGACCTGCGCCCGTCCGGCGGGGGCGCCAAGGGCGACCAGCCAAGCGACGAGCAATCCAGACCAACGCTTGCCAGACCAACGCTTGGCGATCATGACGGCCTCCAATTGGGCGCGGAACCGCGCTCCTCGCTGCTTGAATCGCGCCAGCGGTTGATTCTTCGCGCGCGCGCCTGCATTTTAGGCGTATGTAGCAAGCTCAGCGCAGCGAAGCGCAAGAAGCGAGGATTTTTCAACTGACCCGCAAAGAAATTACAGGCGCCGAGCCGCAGCCGACGGCCGGGTTGGACCCGGCGGCGCTGGATCCGCAGATGCGCGCCGTTCTCACCGCGCTTGACGATCTCAAGGCCGAGGAGATCGTCTCGATCGACCTCGCCGGAAAAACGTCGATCGCCGATTGGATGATCGTCGCCACTGGGCGCTCGACCACGCAGGTCGGCGCTCTGGCCGACCGGGTCGTCAGGGCGCTCAAGGACGCCGGCGCGCCGACGCCCGCCGTCGAGGGCGTTCCCGCCTGCGACTGGGTGTTGATCGACGCCGGCGACCTCATCGTCCATTTGTTCCGTCCCGAAGTGCGCCAGTTCTACAATCTGGAGAAGATGTGGGGCGTGGACCGGCCGGGCGAGAAGCGGGCCGAGGCGTGAGCCTTTTTTCGCGATGAAGCTGTTGCTGCTCGCAATCGGGCGCCTCAAGGCGGGCCCCGAGCGTGAACTCGTGGCGCGCTATGCCGACCGCTGCGTCGCCGGCGGCCGCAAGATCGGCTTCACCGGCTTTGAAATGCGCGAGATCGACGAATCGCGCGCGCGCCGTCCGGAGGATCGAAAGGCCGAGGAGGCGGCGGCCCTCGCCGCCGCGCTGCCGCAGGGCGCGCGAAAAATCTGCCTTGACGAGCGCGGCAAGAGCATGACCAGCGAGGAATTCTCCCGCAAACTGGGCGAGTGGCGCGACGCCGGGACTCCGGCCTGCGCCCTCGTCATTGGCGGGCCGGACGGGCTCGATCCGGCCTTGCGGGACAAGGCCGATTTGACCCTCGCCTTCGGCGCGATGACCTGGCCTCACCAAATTGTGCGCGCCCTGGCGGCCGAACAGCTGTTTCGCGCATTGACCATTCTCTCCGGCCATCCCTATCATCGCGTGTAAGCCGTTCACGCGAAAGGCGTTACGAAACCAGCGGTCCCGCAGGAAGGGGCCTCCGAAAGAACTGGTCCGGATCGAGCCCGCCGCATGTTGATGGATGATAGTTTTGAACTTGCCCCGTCCGGTCTGGCCGTACTGGCGTCTGACGGGTCGTTTACGCGCGTCAATCGCGCCTTTCGCGACTGGATCGGCTTTTCCGAAGGCGAATTGCTTGGCAGCGGATCAGTTGGCGGAAAGCGATTCGCCGAGTTGATCGAGGGGAATGGAGACTCCTTCTTCGCGGATCTCTCCGAAGCCCTCGCCCAATGCGAGGAAATCGCGGATGTTTTCCTGCTGTGGCGCGGCGCGTCGGGGCAGGCGCTCCCGGCCTATGTCCATTTTGCCCTTCGGCGTGGCGGCGTCGGCGCGCCCGCGGCGATCCATCTCGCGGCGGCCCGTGGCGAGAGTCGCGCCCTTCAGGAGGCCGAGCTTGAACGCGGCAAGCGGGCGGCCGAGCAACTGGCGGCGATTGTCGCCAATTCCGGCGACGCCATCGTCAGCGTCGATCCGCAGGGCGCCGTGCTCAACGCCAATCGCGCCTTTAGCGAGATCTTCCAATATGAGCCGGTGGAAATCGCGGGCGCAAAACTGGCCGATCTGATCGTGCCGAAGGAAGACCGCGCGCAATATGAAGAGAAGCTGCGCGAGTCCTTTGCCGGACCCTCCAAGGCGCGGATCGTGCGGCGGCGGCGCAAGGACGGCGCGGGGATGGATTTTTCCCTCTCCACCGCGCCGATTCGCGACGAAAGCGGCGATGTGGCGGCCATTTCCATGATTTATCGCGACATTGCGCCGCTGACCCGCGCAGCGGAGCATATCGAATTCCTGTTGCGCGAGGTCAATCACCGCTCGAAAAACCTGCTCGCCGTGGTGCAGGCCGTGGCCCGCCAGACGGCGCGGCTGTCGCCTTCGCCCGACGATTTCATCGAGAGCTTCATGGCGCGCCTGTCGGCGATCGGCTGTAGCCACGATCTTCTTGTTTCGCGTGACTGGCGCGGGGTCCAGATCGCCGATCTGACCCGCAACCAGTTCGGCCAGCTCGACGACGAGGCGCGAGACCGGATCGCGGTGTCCGGCGATTTCGTGGAGATCAATCCGCGCGCGGCGGAATCCTATGGCCTCGCCCTGCATGAGCTTTCGACCAACGCCGTCAAGCATGGCGCGCTTTCGGCGCCCGGCGGCAGCGTCGAACTTCGCTTCAGCCTCGACCGCGACGGCAAGTTTTATACGCTGACCTGGCGTGAGCGGGGCGGGCCCGCCGTGAGAGCGCCGGCGCGCTCCGGCTTTGGCGGAACAGTGCTCACCCGCATGGCGCCGCTGGCGATCCAGGGCGAAAGCGTGCTGGATTTTACGCCGGAGGGCCTGAGATATCGCCTTTCGGCGCCTTTGGCGGAAATTATGATGGGTTGAAGCCTCTGGCCGGCGGAAGTCGCGCGCCGATCTCCCCTTGCGGGGGAATTCCGGGTTAAGCTCGCCGGAATGATTCGGCCGAAAGCAGGGCGATGGCGGGAGCAAAGGGCAGGCGGCGCGCTCGGACGGCGGGACGAAATTCGTCCGCTCTCACATTCGCTTGCGTCTGGCTGAGCTTTGCTTGCGTCTGGCTAAGCCTGGGCGCGCCCGCGCGCGCGCAGAATCCGGCCCTGCCGGACGCCAAGGCGGCCGATCCCAAAGCGCTTGATCCCAAAGCGCCTGATCCCAAGCCGTCCGATCCCAAGGCGGCCGATCTCGAAGCGCGGCGCCAAGCCTATCAAGGCGTGCAGGACGTCCTCGCGCAGTCAGAAGAGCAGCGCAACAAAATCGAGACGGAGATCGCCTCCTTTCAGAACGACCGCGCCGCGCTCACGGCGGCCTTGATGGACGCCCGCAAGAAAATCGACCTGTCCGAAGCCAGGGCGGCCGAGGCGCAGAGCCGCCTCGACACCCTCACCGGCAGCGAAGCCGCGATCCAGCGTTCTCTGACGGGCCGGCGCGAAGTCCTGATCGCGGTGCTCGCCGCCCTGCAGCGCATGGGCCGCAAGCCGCCGCCCGCCTTGCTCGCCCAGCCGGAAGACGTGCTGCGCGCCATCCGCGCCTCGATCATGCTCGGGGCCGTGCTGCCGCAATTGCGCTCGGAGACCGAGGCGCTCGCCAGCGATTTGCAGGATCTCATCGCGCTGCGCGCCTCCATCGCGGGGGAAAGAGCGGATCTCGCGCGCGAACTGGAGACGCGTCGCAACGAGCGGGCGCGGCTCGAGGCCCTGATCGACGCGCGGCAGAAATCGATTGGCGCCGCGCAGGAGGCCCTGGCCGCCGAGCGCGCCCGTTCCCAGGCGCTGGCGAGCCAGGCGGCCAGCCTCAAGGATCTGATCGCGCGCATGGAGGGCGAGCTGGAATCCGCGCGCAACGCGGCCGATCAGGCGCGCAAGGCGGAGGAAGACCGCGCGCGGCTGACGGAGGCGCAGGCCGCCGAAGCCAAGGCGCGCTTCGCCAATGTCCCGCAGCGCGATCCGGCGCGGCTCGCCCCAGCGATCGCCTTTTCTGACGCCAAGGGCATGCTTTCTCTGCCCGCGGCGGGCAGCGTCATCAAATATTTCGGCGCTCCGAGCGAATTTGGCGGCGTGGAAAGGGGGCTTTCGCTTGCAACCCGCCCGCGCGCCATTATTTCGGCGCCAAGCGATGGCTATATCGCCTTCAGCGGACCGTGGCGAACCTATGGACAACTCTTGATCGTGAACGCCGGCGGCGGCTACTATGTGGTGCTGGCGGGATTGGCGCGAGTCGACGTGACCGTCGGACAGTTTGTTCTCGCGGGCGAGCCTGTGGGGGTCATGGGCGATGGAACCGCGAAAACGGCGGCTTCGGTAGCCATTGGCGCGACGCAGCCAGTTCTCTATGTTGAATTTCGCAAGGACGGGGCGGCGATCGACCCAGGTCCGTGGTGGTCGAAGTCGGATATGCAAAGGGTTCGCGGATAATGCGCAAAACATCGCTGGTTCTGCTGGGCGTCGCCATTGGCGCTTCGGCTGTTGTTGTCGGATCTCGCTCCAACTTGCCTGTCGGCGGCTCCGCGGTGGCCGCCGCGTCCGACGTCTATCGCAATCTCAACCTTTTCGGCGACGTCTTCGAAAAAGTCCGCAATGATTATGTCGAAAAGCCGGACGACAAGAAGATGGTCGAGGCCGCCGTTTCCGGCATGCTGACCTCGCTTGATCCGCATTCGAGCTATATGGACGCCAAGAGCTTCACCGACATGCAGGTGCAGACGCGCGGCGCGTTCGGCGGCCTTGGCATAGAGGTCATGCAGGAAGACGGCCTCGTCAAGGTCGTCGCGCCGATCGACGACACCCCGGCCGCCCGCGCCGGCGTCCTCTCCGGGGACCTCATCACCGCCATCGATGGCGATAGCGTTCAGGGCATGACGCTGAACCAGGCCGTCGACAAGATGCGCGGCGACGTCAACACCAATGTCAAGCTGACGGTGCTGCGCGGACCGAAGAAGGAAAAGCTGGACATCAATCTGACCCGCGCGGTCATCCAGATCAAGTCGGTGCGCTCGCGCATCGACCAGCCCGACATCGGCTATATTCGCATCACCCAGTTCACGGAACAGACTTTCGACGGGCTGAAGGACGCCATCGCGAAGATCCAGAAGGAAATTCCGGCTGACAAGTTCAAGGGTTATGTGCTCGATCTGCGCAATAATCCGGGCGGCCTGCTCGACCAGTCGGTGGCGGTGGTCAACGCCTTCATCGACCATGGCGAGATTGTCTCGACGCGCGGCCGCAACGCCGACGAAACCCAGCGCTACAACGCGCGCCCGATGGATCTTTCCAAGGGCAAGCCGGTGATCGTGCTGATCAATGGCGGCTCGGCCTCGGCCTCGGAAATCGTCGCCGGCGCCCTGCAGGATCACAAGCGCGCCACGCTGATCGGCACGCGCTCCTTCGGCAAGGGGTCGGTCCAGACCATCATTCCGCTTGGCCAGAACAATGGCGCGCTGCGCCTGACCACCGCGCGCTATTACACCCCCTCCGGCCGTTCGATCCAGGCCAAGGGCATCGAGCCCGATATCATCGTGCTCGAGGACGTCCCGGACGAACTCAAGGGCAAGGACAAGACCGAGGGCGAAGCCTCGCTCAAGGGTCATCTCAAGAATGGCGACGACGAGGAGCACGGCTCGCAGGCCTATGTCCCGGCCGACGAGACCAAGGACAAGGCGCTGCACGCGGCCTATGACCTGCTGCGCGGCGTGAAGACCGCCGATGCGCTCAAGGCCGAGACGGCCAAGGTCGAAGCGGACGCCAAGGCGGCCGCCGCGGAGAGGAAGGAAGCCTCAAAGGCCGACACGGTAAAGTCCGACGCCGTAAAGATCGCGCCCAAGACGGACGCGGACAAGCCCGACGCCGCGCCGAAATCCGAGCCGGTTCTCAAGCCCGGCCCCGCCGACAGCAAGTGATGTTCTGCGGTTGAGGCGTTCAACACGCGCAATTCCAAAGGCCCGGACCGTGAACATGCGGCTCCGGGCCTTTTTGGCTCCCGCCCTTTTGCATCCCTCGGCCTTTTCGCGTCCGTCTGGCCTGCAAACGCCAAATGAGGGGCGCGCCCCGCCGCGCGTCCCCGTGGTTTCCTGTATGGGAACTGGTGTAGTTTATGGTCCGGGGCTTTGGCGATTCGCGGCCCCTTTGCGAAAGCGCCATGCTCGACGATCTTGATCGCCCACTCGGACAGGACCGCGAACCGCCGCCCGAAAAGGCCGGGGGAAAGGTCTGGCTCGGACTGCTCGCCGTCGCGCTGATCGCGGCGGGCGCCGGCGCCGCGCTTTTCGCCGGCAAAAGCCGGGCGCCGGGCGGGGAGCCGGAAGCCGTCGCGCCGATCCAGCCCGCGCCGCCTGCTCCGGCCGTTCCGCCAGCGCCGCCCGCGCCGCCGCCGGAGGCCAGGAACGACGGCGTCTCCACCGCGCAGCAGATGGAAGTCGAAAGCGGCGTGAAGATTTTCCGTGGCAATGGCGGCGCGCCGAGCTCCCTCATCATTCAGGTGCCGGACGGCGCCGGCTCGTCGCCGCTGGTCCCCGCGCCCGACCGCCGTCTGGTCGAGAAAAGCCGGTTCGGCCTGTTGCCGCGACGCGGCAAGGACGGCTCGACGCCCGCCCGGATTTATGCGCGGCCGCTGTCGCTGCAGCCGCCAATCAAGCCGGGCGCGCCGCGAATCGCCATTCTCGTGGGCGGCATGGGCTTGAACGCGCCAGCGACCGACGAAGCGATCCGGCGTTTGCCCGCCGGCGTCAGCCTTGCTTTCGCGCCCTATGGCGATCAGCTGGAGCGACAGACCGCCGCCGCGCGCGACGCGGGACATGAAATTCTGCTGCAGACGCCGATGGAGCCCTTCGACACGGCGGATTCTCCGGGGCCGCATGTTCTCCCGGCCAATGACGGCGCCCGGGCGCTAGACGATCTCCGCTGGCAGATGGGCCGTTTCGTCGGCTATTTCGGTCTCGTCAATTTTCTCGGCGGAAAATTTACCGCTGATCGCGCCGCGACCGAGGTCCTGATGCGCGAACTCGCCGATCGCGGTCTCGATTTTGTCGATGACGGCTCGTCGCCGCAAAGCATTGCGGGCGAAGTCGCGGGCGCCAATGGCGTCGGCTTCGCCAAGGCCGATCTGCGCATTGACGCGTCAAAAAGCCCGGAAGCCATTGACGCGGCCCTGTTCCGTCTGGAATCACTCGCGCGGCAACAGGGCGTCGCCATTGGATTCGCCGCCGGCCTGCCAGAGGCGAACGAGCGCATCGCGCGTTTTGCCTCGGATCTGGCGCGGCGCGGCGTCGCGCTGGTTCCTGTATCCGCGGTTCTGGGCGCCGATGCGACGGCGCGTAGCGAAAAGAGGTGATTCGTTCATGGAGGCTCTAGCCTACCGGCCGTGCGTCGGCATCATGCTGCTCAATGCGGAAGGACTGGTCTTCGTCGGGCGCCGCAAATCGAGGCGGACGCCGGACGTCATCGATTCCGAGCATGAATGGCAGATGCCGCAAGGCGGCATCGACGAAGGCGAGGCGCCTTATCGCGCGGCTCTGCGGGAATTGCGCGAGGAAACCAATGTGCGCAGCGTGAGCTTCCTGGCTGAAGCGCCGGATTGGCTCAGCTACGATCTGCCGGGCGATGTCACCAAGAAGACGTGGAAGGGGCGGTTTCGCGGCCAGACCCAGAAATGGTTTGTCTTGCGCTTCACCGGGAAGGATTCGGAGATCAATATCGTGTCGCCGGACGGCCACAAGCCGGAATTCGACGCCTGGCGCTGGGAGCGGATGGAGCGGCTACCGGAATTGATCGTGCCATTCAAGCGCAAGGTCTATGAGAGCGTCTGCGCGCGTTTCGCATCCTACGCAGGCGCCTGAGGCGGCCCGCCCCGACGCGGGCTTGCAGCGGCCCGCTCAGCCCTGAACCCGGCCGGCGCCGGACCGGGCGACGGCGTCGTCGGGATTGAGCGACAGGGCGCGCTGGTAATTCTCATAGGCCTTCTTGCGGTCGCCTTGCTTTTCATAGGCGAGGCCGAGGCCGGACCAGGCTGCCGCATTGCGGTTGTCCACATTCAGCGCGGCGTTGAAGTCCTCGATCGCCTTGTCCGGCTTGTTGAGCGCCAGCAGGCTTTGGCCGCGCGCCTGATAGGGCGCCGCCGCGAAGGGATCGCGGTCGATGGCGTTGTCGAAATCGGTGACCGCGCGCTGGTTGTTGCCCTGTTTTTGATAGATCAGGCCGCGCGCATGAAAAGCCTGGGCGTTTTCCGGATTGAGGCGGATCGCCTGGTCGAGATCGCGCAACGCGGGATCGAGCTGGCCCTGGGCACGCTCGAGATTGGCGCGGCCGAGATAGGCCGGGGCGTGATTCGGATTGGATTCGATCGCGTGGGTGAAATCCTGCATCGCCGCGTCATTGGCGCCGACCTGCCGCTCGGCGAGCGCCCGGTTGGTATAGGCCGAGGCGTGGCGCGGATCGAGCTTGATCGCCTGCGAGAAATCCGAGATGGCGTCATTGTAACGCCCGATCTTGGCATAGGCCACGCCGCGCGTGTTATAGGCTTCCGGATCGCTGGGATGAGCCGCGACGACGCCATTGAGCGAGGCGATATTGGCTTCAAGCGCCTTGGGATCGGCCGACGAGATCTCGGCATATCCGGGGCCGCGCCCGCCGCCGGGAACCGATTCGCAACCGGCCAAAGGCGCGCCGAGAAGTCCAAGCGCCGCGAAAATCAGATATTTGCGATGGCCCGCCATGTCGATCCCAATCGGCTCTGCGTCTTTGGTCCATTCGGTCCCCCCGACGAAGCGTCCAGGCTGACGAAAGCCACGGCGCGGGAACGGGCGAGGCGCAAGCTAACCTCGCATGGTGTATAAATTGTTACCCCAATCCGGCGGAGCTGGCGAGGGGCGGCGCAAACGGGTTCTGAAAAGCCCGAAGAGCCCTTCGCGGGGAGGCGAAGAGCGTCAATTCGATGGGTCGAACTGCGCCGAAAATCGGAAGACCGACCAATCGGCGCCCCGCAGGGCGCTCAGCGCGCGGCGGGTTTGGCCTTCATCGGAAGCAGGCCTTCGCGCTGCATCTTCTTGCGGGCCAGCTTGCGGGCGCGGCGCACGGCCTCGGCCTGCTCGCGGGCGCGCTTTTCGGAGGGCTTTTCGTAATGACCGCGCAGCTTCATTTCGCGGAAAATGCCCTCGCGCTGCATCTTCTTCTTGAGCGCCTTGAGGGCCTGGTCGACATTGTTGTCGCGAACGAGAACTTGCACGCTTGTTTCCTGTTTTCGAAAGGCCGCCCATCGCCGCGCCGTGGGCGCCATGACAGAAAAGCCGCTAGGGAAAAGTCTTCCATGCGCTGACGGAGCGCCGGACCGTTGGGGTTGCGATAACAGAAACGCCTCCCACTGTCCAGACGCTTCGCATGGCGCGGGAGTTGCGAGCCGGCGCGCGAGGGGAGGCGTCCCGGAAATTGCGCCGCCTTGACCGGAGGCGGAAAGTCTCCCGCCGCGACTGCCCGAAAAGTGATGGGGGACGGCTCGCCCTTTGGCGCGGCGTAACCGGCGCACTTGTGATAGGATGCATTACGCTGGTAAGCATTGCGCGGTATTTTCAGAGAACCCCATGAATCAGATTAAAGCGCCTATTGCGGCGTCAAAGCCCGCCGACGCCTCCGCTCTGGAGTGCCTGACAATTGTCGGCGCGATGCATGGCCTGCAATTGACCGTTCCGCAGCTCGTCCAGGACAGCGCGCTGGCCAGCACCGACGTCGATTACGCGAAACTGTCGCATTGCGCCCGCCATGCCGGCCTGAAAGCCAAGGCGCTCGTGCTCGATTGGGAGGGGCTGACCCACCTCGGCACGGCGCTGCCCGCGATTATTCGCCTTAAAGGCGGCAACAGCCTCGTGCTGCTCTCGGTCAATTCCGAAGACGAGCGGACGCCGCTTAGCGTCACCTTGCGGGACCCGAATGCGGCCGCCGACGCATTGCTCGTGATCGACTGGCTACAGTTTCAGGAAGCCTGGACGGGAGACATCCTGCTGGCGCGCCGCAGTTACGAGCTTGCGGACGAAGAGCAGCCCTTCGGGCTCGGCCTGATCGGATCCCTGATCTTCCGCGAGAGGCGGCTGGTCCGCGATATCGTGATCTGCGCCATGATCCTGAGCGTTTTCGCCCTCGCGCCAATCGTGTTCTGGCGGCTGATGACCGATAAGGTTCTGTTCTACAAAGGCTTCAGCACTTTCACCGTTCTTTGCATCGGCATGGGCGTGATCATCGTCTTCGAGACGATTTTCGCCTATCTGAGAAGCTATCTCATGCTTTACCTGACATCGCGCGTCGACGTGCGGCTGTCCGAATATATTTTCGATAATCTATTGAAACTGCCGATCGACTATTTCGAGCGGACCCAGATCGGCCAGACGATGCATGACGTGCAGGAGCTCTGGAAGATCAGGGATTTCATGGCCGGACAATTGTTCGGAACCGTGCTGGATTCGATGGTGTTGCTGGTTTTCATCCCGGTGATGTTCGCTTTCAGCCCGATGATGACTTTCGTCGTGCTGGGCTTCTGCGGCCTGATCGTCCTTTGGCTGCTGGCGATGCTGCCGTCGATCCGTCTGGCGAGCGGCGAGGTCATCCGCCGGCAGACGGAGCGCGGCGCCTTCATGTATCAAAGCCTCGCCGGCATTCGCACGGTGAAGTCGCTCTCGCTCGAAAGTCGTCAGCGGCAGATGTGGGACGTGCATGTCGGCCGTGTGGCCAAGGCGCAGGACCGCGCCGGATGGCTGGTTTCCGTGGTTCAGACGGGCGTTCGTCCGCTGGAGCGCCTCGCCGTGACCGGGTCCTTCGCCGTCGGCGTCTATGTGGCGCTGACCAGCACCGACGCTTATTTCGCCGGCGCGCTGTTCGCCTTCCTGATGCTGTCGCAGCGTGTGTCCGGCCCGTTAATGGAGCTGGCGAAGCTCATCAATCAATATGACGAGGTCCGCATCGCCGTCGAGATCGTGCGTAAGCTCGTGAACCAGCCGAAGGAAGAGGGCCATGGCGAGCGCGGCGTTCGCAAGCAGCTTGAGGGCAAGGTCGAATTCAGCAATGTGCGTTTCACCTATCAGGGCTCGATCACTCCGGCGCTCGACGGCGTTTCCTTCGAGGTTCCTGTCGGCGCCACGATCGGCGTCGTCGGGCGCAGCGGCTCCGGCAAGACGACCGTAACGCGGCTGTTGCAGCGCCTGCATTCCGATTACGAAGGCCTTATCAAGGTCGATGGCGTTGACGTTCGGGAATATAATATCGCCCATCTGCGCCGCAGCCTCGGCGTGGTCTTGCAGGAAAACTTTCTGTTCAGCGGGACGATTCGCGAGAATATCGCCGCGGCCAAGGCGAACGCCACTTTCGACGAGGTTGTTCGCGCGGCGCGTCTGGCGGGCGCCGAGGAATTCATCGATCGACTGCCGCGCGGTTACGACACCTATATTTTTGAGGGTTCGCCCAATCTCTCGGGCGGCCAGAAACAGCGGCTGGCCATCGCCCGCGCGCTGATTCTCGATCCCCGCATCCTGATTCTCGACGAGGCGACCAGCGCGCTCGATCCGGATAGCGAGGCGATCGTCACCGCCAATATCAAGAAGATCGCGAAGGGCCGTACGGTGATCGCCATTTCCCACCGGCTTTCCTCGCTGGTCAATTCGGACGCGATTCTCGTGCTGGAGCGCGGCAAGTTCCTCGACATGGGAACGCATCGCGAATTGCTCAATCGCTGCGAAATCTACGCAGGTTTGTGGCGCCAGCAGAACGGCCATATCGAGGCCGCGCACGCGATGTCCTCCGTGAAGGGAACGCGCGGTGTCAGCTAAATCGTCCAGCCGGTCCGTCATCCGCAGCTTCCAGTCGGACATCGCCGCGATCCGGGAAGCGCCCGAGCCGCGTTCGATCCAGTTCACGGTCCAGGCCCTGACAGCGCTGGTGCTCATCATTTTCCTGTTGCTTTGGGTCTGCAAGGTCGATCGCGTCATCGCCAGCATGGGTGGCGAGATCCAGCTGACGAGTCCGGCCCAGGTCTACCAGGCGCTCGATCAATCCATCATCAAGAGCATCGACGTCCGGGAGGGCATGCGCGTCTCCAAGGGCCAGGTGCTGGCGACGCTCGATTCGACTTTCGCCGCCGCCGACGCCACGCAGCTCCGGCAGCAGGTCGCCAGCCTCAACGCCCAGATTCAGCGCGACGATGCTGAGCTCGCAGGGCGCCCGCCGGTTTTCGTGGAAACAGGCGACGCGGACCAGCGCCATTACAACGAGTTGCAGCGCAAGCTCTATCTGGACCGCGACGCCCAATATAAGGCGCAGGTCAAGAGCTTCGACGAACAGATCAAGCAGACCGAAGCTTCGATCGTCAAAACTCGGAACGATATCGCCCGTTATGGCGAGCGATCCCAGATTGCGGGCAAGGTCGAGGACATGCGGTCGCAATTGCTGGCCAAGGGCGCGGGCTCGCTGCTCAACCAGCTGTCGTCGAAAGACCAGAACATCGAAATGCAGCGCACCGTGGAGAACCTCCAGAACAGCCTGAACGAGGCGATCGCCCAGGTCGCGGCGCTCAAGGCCAACAGGGACGCCTTCGCGCAGCAATGGCGCGCGACGATCAGCCAGGATCTGGTGACTTCGCAGAATACGCGCGACACGGCGCTGGCGCAGCTCGACAAGGCGCAGAAACATCAGGACCTGGTGCGGATCGCCGCGCTCGACGATTCAATCATCCTGTCGCTCGCGAAATTGTCGGTCGGCTCCGTCCTCCAGCCGGGCGAGAAACTCATCACCGCCATGCCGGTCAATGGCCAGATCGTGGCGGAGGTGAAAGTTTCGACTCGCGATATCGGCTTCGTGCGCGTGGGCGATCCGACCGTCCTCAAGGTCGACGCCTTCGGGTTCATCGAACACGGCACGGCGGCGGGCACGGTCAAATGGATCAGCGAGAACGCCTTCTGGGTCAATGAGCAGACGAGCCAGCCGCAGGAACCCTTCTATAAGGTCGGGATCAGCATCGATTCCCTGAATTTCGTCGGCGTTCCGGAAAATTTCCGCCTGGTGCCGGGCATGACTCTCACCGCGGACATCAAGGTCGGCCGCCGCTCCGCCGGCGCCTATCTGATGGAGGGTATGATCCGGGGCTGGAACGAATCGATGCGTGAGCCATGATCCAGTCGTCGCGCCTCATTCCTGAACGCGCGCGAACAGCCGCCGTCGCGCTCTCGCTCCCCTGGCTCAAGTCGCGCGCGACGCGGGCTTTCGACGACAAGTCCTACCACAAGGCGCTTCGCCTCTGGCTGAAGGCAGCCCGCGTGGCGGACAGCGAAAGCGCATATCGGATTGGATTCATCTACGAGAACGCACTGGGCGTGCACTGGAACGCGGTCGAAGCGGCGTCATGGTATCTTCGCGCCGCCGAGGCGGGGCATGTCGAGTCGCAATTCCGGCTGGGCCGCATCCTGTTGAACGGCGCCTCCAACGACATGGCCGAGAAATGGAAGCGCACCTTCCGCGATCCGGCCGCGGCGGCCGCAGTATCGCGCGATCTCCTGGCGCGCGCCTCGCATCTGGAGGCCGATCCCGCCGCCGCCGTCGCCTGGCTGGAGCTTGCGGCGTCGGGCGGGGCCACGGAGGCTTTCGAACTGCTGGGCGTCGTTTTCCTGCAAGGCCACGGGATCGAAAAGGATCTCGACCGCGCGCGCGGCTGGTTCGAGCGCGCCGCCGCCGAAGGATCGGCCAATGCGCAGTTCAATCTGGGCGACATCTATTACCGTGGGCTCGGCGTCCCGACGGATTTTTCGCTTGGCGCCGATTTTTACGAGCACGCGGCTTTGGCGGGCCATGTCGCCGCCCAGATCGCCATGGCGACCATTTACACCTCAGGCCAGGGCCGCGATGTCGATCCCGAATATGCCGCCTATTACATGGGCCGGGCGGCGGATGCGGGCGATCCCTATGCCTCGCTGATGTTTGGCCGCATGTGCCTCAATGGCGACGGCCTTCCGGTTGATCTCGATCGCGCCGAGACGCATTTGCGCCGCGCCGCCAAGGCGGACAAACTCCCCGCCATTCTCGCCCTTGCGGGTTTTTACAGCCAGGGCGGGGCGGTCCTGCCCGATCTGCGCGAGGCGGCGACATGGTTCCGCCGCGCGGCCGAGCTTGGCGACGTCCAGGCGCAATTCACCATCGGCCGTTTCGCTGCCGAGGGAATCGGCACGCCCGTCAGCCTCTCCGAGGCGGCGCGCTGGTTCCTGCAGGCGGCCGAACAGGGCCATCCGATCGCGGCGCATAATATCGCGAGCTTCCTGAGCAGCGGCGCGGGCGTCCCGGTCGACCTCGTCGAGGCGCAGCGTTGGTTTCGGTTCGCGGCGGAAAATGGGGTTCAGGAGGCCAAGGTCCGGCTCGCGGGCCTGCATCTGAGCGGCGCCATGGGCGAACCCGACGTGGGACAGGCCGTGAGTCTCTTGCGCGAGGCGTCCGACGCCGGCGATCGCAATGCGAAAACCCAGCTGGCGCTGATCTATCTCTCCGGCAGCCATGGCAAGCGTGATCCAGCCAAGGCGGAGAACCTCCTGCTCGACGCCGCGCGCGCCGGAAATGCCGATGCGGCGCTCCAGCTCGGACATTATTATTCGGGGCGGCTGGAGCCCGGGATGGCGCGACCGGCGGATGCTGTGAAATTCTATCTGATGGCGGCGGAAGGCGGAAATACGACGGCCCAGTATCAGGTCGGCGTGCTCATGTCCGGGGAAACCGCGTCTGACGCTCAATTGGCGGAATCGGTGAAGTGGTTCCGCCGCGCCGCCGAGGCCGGCTACGCACCCGCCCAGTTCCAGCTCGGCGTCATGTTGTGCACCGGGAGGGGCGCGGCCAAAAATCTTGAGGAAGCCGCGCGCTGGTACGAGCGCGCCGCCGAAAGCCGTCACCAGCTCGCCATGTATAATCTCGGCATCATGCTGTTCAAGGGCATGGGCATCGAGGCCGATCAGGCCCGCGGCGACGAGCTGATCAAGGGTTCCGGCATCGGCGCCCCGGCCGAAGGAAAAGGCCCCGCCGCCTGAAGGCGCCGGGGCCATGAAAACACTCTGCGTGAGCGTGTTTCGGCCTTAGAGGCCTTTGAGAAGCTGTGAGAGATAGGCGCCATAGCCGCTCTTCTTGAGCGGCTCGGCGAGAGTCTGTAGCTGCCGCTCCGAAATCCAGCCCGAAATATAGGCGATTTCCTCCGGGCAGGCGACGCGGTAACCCGTGCGCTTTTCCAGCGTCCGCATGAATTCGGCGGCTTCGAGCAAGGAATCCGGGGTGCCGGTGTCGAGCCAGGCGAAGCCCCGGCCCATCTTCTCGACGCGCAATTCTCCGCGTTTCATATATTCAATATTGAGATCGGTGATCTCTAGCTCGCCGCGCGGGGAGGGCTTGAGATTGGCGGCCAGTTCAGTCGCTTGCTCGTCATAGAAATAGAGGCCGGTTACCGCCCAGTTGGAGCGCGGATGCTTTGGCTTTTCCTCGATGGAGGTGGCGCGGCCGCCGGCGTCGAACTCCACCACGCCATAGCGGTGAGGATCGTGGACGTGATAGGCGAATACGCTGGCGCCGCGCGAGACGGCGGCGGCGTTGCGCAGGATTCCCGGCAACCCGTGGCCGTAGAACAGATTGTCGCCGAGGATGAGCGCCGATTTCTGGCCGGCGACGAAATCCGCGCCGATGTGATAGGCCTGCGCCAGACCCTCGGGGCGCGGCTGCTCGGCATAGGAAAGCTCGATGCCCCATTGCGTTCCGTCGCCCAGCAAGCGCTTGAACAGCGGCAAGTCCTGGGGCGTGGAGATGAGAAGAATCTCCTGAATGCCGGCGAGCATCAGCGTGGTCAGCGGATAATAGACCATCGGCTTGTCGTAGATCGGCAGCAACTGCTTGGAAATGACCTGAGTCATCGGATGCAGACGTGTGCCGCTGCCGCCAGCGAGGATAATGCCCTTCATCAATTGATCCGTTTCATGCAGGATTTTGCAATAATCGCGCGACGCAGGCGCGGGTGGAGACGCGCCAGTCCGGGAGAGCGACGCCGAAGACGCGGGCAAGCTTGCCATTGTCGAGACGGGAATTGGCCGGACGACGCGCCGGCGTGGGATAGTCCGCCGTCGTTATGCGGCGCACGCGAACCGGCTTGCGGCCATGTTTTTCAGCCTCGGCGAAGATTTCCTCGGCGAAATCCGCCCAGACGGCCTCGCCTGAGCCCGTCATGTGGAAAACCCCGGACATGGAGGAATCGTCCGGATGGGCAAGGCGCTTGCGCGCAATGGCGATCAGCGCGTCGGCGATGTCGAGCGCGGAGGTTGGCGAGCCGTGCTGGTCGGCGACGACCGAGAGCTCATCGCGCGATTCGCCAAGACGCAGCATGGTCTTGACGAAATTGGCGCCAAAGGGTGCATAGACCCAGGCGGTGCGCAGGATCGTCGCGCCGGGGTTCTCGCGCAAAACCGCCTGCTCGCCCGCGAGTTTGGAGCGGCCATAGGCGCCGATCGGACCGGTCGGGTCATCCTCGCGCCAGGGCCGGTCGAGCGAGCCGTCAAACACATAGTCGGTCGAGAGATGCAGCAGCGGAAGCCCGCGCCTCGCGGCGACGCGCGCGACGGCGCCGGCGCCCTCGCCATTGATCCGCATTGCGATCTCTTCTTCGGATTCGGCCTTGTCCACGGCGGTATAGGCGGCGGCGTTGATGATGACATCGCCCTCGACCGAGCCCAGCACGCTCGCGACAGCCGCCGGATCGGCGAGATCGAGGCCAGGACGCCAGCTGCGCCCGATGGCGGCGACGCTGATGTTTTGCGCCGCGCCGCGCTCGATCAGGGCGAGCGCGACCTGCCCATTGGTTCCGGTGACGATCAGTCGCATGGCGCGGTTCATGCGACGATCTCTGGGAAAATCTCCGGCAGGTCGCGCAGACGCGGATGTTTCGTGTCCTTGTCGGACAGGGTCACGCCGCCGGGCGGAACCGGCCAAGCGATGCCGAGGTCGGGATCGTCCCAGGCGAGGCCGAGATCATTCGCCGCCGAATAATAATTTGTGACCTTGTAGATGACTTCGGTGTCGGGTTCGAGCGTGACGAAGCCGTGCGCGAACCCGATCGGAATCAGCAATTGCCGCCAGTTTTCGGCCGAAAGCTCAACCGCGACATGCTGGCCATAGGTGGGAGAGCTTTTCCGCAGGTCCACCGCGACGTCGAGGATGCGGCCACGGGTGACGCGCACCAGCTTGTCCTGGGCGAAGGGCGGGGATTGGAAGTGCAGCCCGCGCAGGGTGCCGACCTGCGCCGAGAGCGAATGATTGTCCTGGATGAATTCAAGCGCGATGCCGGCCTCGGCGAAGGCCTTGCGGTTGTAAACTTCGGAGAAGAAGCCGCGATGATCGCCAAATTTTTTCGGGGTGATGATCTTGACGGCGGAAATGGCGGTCGCTTCGACCAATAACGAACTCATGGGGCGCCTTTCGCTTAGCTGGCGAGCGTTCCGAGCCTTTCGCCGCGATAGCGGCCCGAGCGGATGTCGCCCCACCAGGACCGGTTGTCGAGATACCATTGCACGGTCTTGCGGAGTCCGGTCTCAAAAGTTTCGCTCGGCCGCCAGCCCAGTTCGCGGTCGATTTTCGAGCAATCGATGGCGTAGCGCAGGTCGTGGCCGGGACGGTCGGTGACGAAGGTGATCAGCTTGCGGCGCGGGCCGATGGCGGAATCGGGCGCGAGTTCGTCCATCAGGTCGCAGATCGCATGGACGACGTCGATGTTTTTCCGCTCGTTGACGCCGCCGATATTGTAGCTCTCGCCGATCTGGCCCTTTTCGACCACGGTGAGCAGGGCGTCGGCGTGATCCTCGACGAAGAGCCAGTCGCGGATGTTCTCGCCCGCGCCATAGACGGGAAGGGGCTTGCCTTCCAGCGCGTTGAGGATGATCAGCGGGATGAGCTTTTCGGGGAAATGATAGGGCCCGTAATTATTCGAGCAATTGGTCGCCACCGTTGGCAGGCCATAGGTATGGGTCCAAGCGCGCACGAGGTGGTCCGACCCTGCCTTCGAGGCCGAATAGGGCGAATTCGGCGCATAGGGCGTGTCTTCACGGAACAGCCCGTCCTCGCCCAGCGAGCCGAACACTTCGTCGGTGGAAATATGGTGGAAACGGAAGGCTTCGGCCTTGTCCGCCTTCAGGCCGCGCCAGTAGTTCAGCGCCTCCTGCAACATGACATAGGTGCCGACGACATTGGTCTGGATGAATTCGCCGGGACCGTCGATCGAGCGATCGACATGGCTTTCGGCGGCGAGATGCATCACCCAGTCTGGGCGAAAGGATTCGAAGGCTTCGCGAACCGCCTTGGCGTCGCAAATGTCGCCGCGCACGAATTGGTAGCGGGGATCGTTTGAAATCGGCGCGAGCGAGGCGAGATTGCCCGCATAGGTCAGCTTGTCGAACACCAGAAGCGAATGCGGGGTTTGACGAATGATGCGCCGCGCAACGGCGGAGCCGATGAAACCCGCAGCGCCAGTCACCAAAATGCGTTTTGAACCCACGAAAAGGCCTCTTTTTCAAAAAACGCCTCTTCCTATAGCGCGAGGCGGCAAAGGGGAAGCCTTTTTTGCCGGGTCAGGCGTCGGGCTGATAAGGCTTGCGGCCGGAAGTCAAGGCGTCATCGAGCAGGTCGAGCCGGTCCTGCCCCCAGAAAACCTCGCCATCCAGCACATAGGAGGGCGAGCCGAACACGCCCGATTCGAGCGCCAGGGCGAGGTTGCGCTGATAGCTCGTTTCGGCCTCGCCGCTCTCGCCGCGTTGCAGCCAATGCGGCTCATAGCCCGTTTCTTCGAGCGTTTCGACGAGAACCTTGGGGTCGGCGAGATCGCGCTGGCGCTGGAAGGTCGCGGCGAAGGCGGCGGCGATGAATTTCTGCGGATCGGCGCCCGCCAGGACCATGGCGCAGATGATCCGGTCGGCGGGGGCGGGATCGAAGGGCCAGAATTGCGGATGAAGATGGAAATCGAGGCCGCGCTTCTCGCGCCAGCGCTGCAATTCGAGAATGCGATAGCGCTGGCGCGCGGGGTGGCGCTTGGAAAGCGGCAGGCCGCCGGATTCCGGAAACACCTGCGACAGCGCCACCGGGCGATAATCCACCCGAAGCTCATGCTTGGCGGCGAGGCCCTGTAATTCGCCATGGCCAATATAGGCCCAGGGGCTGAGCAGCGAGAAATAGACGGTGAGATGACGGCTCATGGGATCCTCGCCGAAAAAGGCGGCCATCGGCCGCCTCTCTCTTTAGCACAGTCTAAACGCGGCGGTCAGGCCGCGTCTTTCCTGGCCGAGAACCGGCCGTAAAAGGTCTCGCCCTTGGCCGCCATGTCGCGCAGCAGGGCGGGGGGGTCGAAACGCGGGCCATATTTGGCCGCCAACCTGTCGCACAGGGCGACAAAAGCCTTCGTTCCCATGAAGTCGATATAGCTCAGCGCGCCGCCGGTGAATGGCGCGAAGCCGAAGCCGATGATCGAGCCGACATCCGCCTCGCGCGGATCGACCACCACGCCGTCTTCGACCGTGCGCGCGGCCTCGACCGCCTGCGTCACCAGCAGGCGTTGCTTCAGTTCGGCGACGTCGAGGCTGTCGGGGTCGAGTTTGTGCGGCTGGAGATCGGCGAGGCCCGGCCACAGAACCTTCGGCCCGCTGGCGGGATAATCGTAAAAGCCCTTGCCGTTCTTGCGCCCGAAGCGGCCAAGCTTGACGACCATTTCCCCCAGCAGCTTCTCCTGCGCCGGATCGACGGCCTCCGGCCCCAGATCCTTCTTGGCCGCCTGCAGGATCTTCCAGCCGAGATCGAGCGCGACTTCGTCATTAAGCGACAAGGGGCCGACCGGCATGCCCGCCATGCGCGCCACATTCTCGATCATGGCGGCGGGCACGCCCTCCATGAACATCAGATGGCCTTCGCGGATATAGTTCAGCACGCAGCGATTGGCGAAGAAGCCACGCGAGTCATTGACGACGATGGGCGTCTTCTTGATGGCGCGGATGAAGTCCAGAGCCGTGGCCAAAGCCTTGTCGCCCGTCTTGGCGCCCAGGATGGTCTCGACCAGCAGCATCTTGTCGACCGGCGAGAAGAAATGCACGCCGACGAAATTCTCCGGCTTCGGCCAGTTTTCGGCGAGCGAGGTGATCGGCAGGGTCGAGGTGTTGGAGGCGAAGATCGCATCCGGCCCCACCACCGCCAGCGCCTTGCCAATGGCTTCGGCTTTGACCGCGCGATCCTCGAAAACTGCTTCGACGATCAGGTCAACGCCCTTGAGCGCGGAATAATCGGCGGTCGGCGCGATGCGCGCCAGCACTTCGGCCTTTTTGGCCTCGGTGCTGCGGCCCTTGGCGACAGCGGTCGACAGCAGCTTGTCGGCATGGCCCTTGCCCTTGTCGGCGGCCTCCTGGTCGCGGTCGATCAGCACGACCTCGATTCCAGCTTGCGCGGAGACATAGGCGATGCCGGCGCCCATGAAGCCGGCGCCGAGTACGCCGATCTTCTTGATGGCGACGGGCGGCACGTTTTTCGGACGGCGCGCGCCCTTGTTCAGCTCGCCCATCGAGACGAACAGCGTGCGGATCATCGCCTGCGCTTCCGGCGAGCGGATGATCTTTGTGAACCAGCGCGCCTCGACGCGCAAAGCGAGGTCCATCGGTAATTGCAGCCCGTCATAGACGCTTTGGAGGATGGCGCGCGCGGCGGGGTAATTGTCGAAGGTTTCGCGGCGGTAGATGGCGTTGGCCGGCGGCCAGATCATCATGCCGCCCGGAGAGAAGATCTTGCCGGAAGGCGCCTTCCAGCCCTGCACGTCCCAGGGCGCGACGCCCTTGCCGCCAGCCTTGATCCAGTCCTTGGCCTTCTGCACGATTTCCGCGCGCGGCGCCACAGCGTGAACGACGTTCTTGGCCTTGGCCGCTGCGGGCTTGATCTGGTCGCCCTTGAGCAGCATTTGCAGCGCGTCGGGCGTCGACATCAGGCGGGAGACGCGGGTGGTGCCGCCTGCGCCGGGGAACAGGCCGATCTTGATTTCCGGCAGGCCGACGCGAGTCTTGTCGTCATCGGCCATGACGCGATGATGGCAGGCTAGCGCCAGCTCGAAGCCGCCGCCGAGACAGGTTCCATTGATCGCCGCCGCCCACGGCTTGCCGCAGGTTTCGATCTTGCGATAGATGCGCGACAGGTTGGAAATGGCGGCGAAAAAGGCCAGCATCGCCTTGTCGGCGCCGTCGCGTTTGGCGGCGTCGCGATAGGCTCGGCCAGAGGCCTCCAGCATGGTCAGGTCGGCGCCGCCGGAAAAGCTGTCCTTGCCCGAGGCGATTACGACGCCTTTGACCTCGGCGTCAGCCGTCGTGGCGTCGAGTGCAGCTTCCAGCTCGTTCATTGTTGTGGCGTCGATGAGATTCATGCTCTTGCCGGGCGCGTCCCAGGTCAGAAGAGCGATGCCGTCGGCGTCTTTCTCAAGGCGGAATTGGGTCAGGTTCATATTTCTATCCCCCTCAGACGCGTTCGATGACGGTCGCCGTGCCCATGCCGGCGCCGATGCAGAGTGTGACAAGGGCGAGCGTCTTGTCGGTGCGCTCCAACTCGTCGAGCGCGGCGCCGAGGATCATCGCGCCCGTCGCGCCGAGCGGATGGCCCATGGCGATGGCGCCGCCGTTCGGATTGACCTTTTCCGGGTCGAGGTCGAAAGCCTGCAGATAGCGCAGCACGACCGCCGCGAAGGCCTCGTTGATCTCGATGAGGTCGATGTCCTTGAACGACAGGCCAGTGCGGGCGAACAACTTGTGCGTGACGTCGACCGGGCCGGTCAGCATTAGCGCCGGCTCCGAGCCGATATTGGCGAAGGCCCTGATCTTGCCGCGCGGCTTGCGGCCGAGCATGGCGCTCGCGTCCTTGTTGCCGATCAGCACGGCCGAGGCGCCGTCGACGACGCCGGAGGAATTGCCGGCGTGGTGGACATGGTTGATGCGCTCGAGCTCGGGATGGGCCTGGATCGCCACGGCGTCGAAGCCGCCCTGTTCGCCCATCATCTGGAAGGAGGGCTTGAGCGCGCCGAGCGACTGCATGTCGGCGCCGGGCCGCATGTGCTCGTCACGGTCAAGCAGCGCGATGCCGTTGCAATCCTTGACCGGCGCGATGGATTTGCTGAAACGGGCCTCGTTCCAGGCGCGCGCCGCGCGCTTCTGGCTCTCGACCGCATAGGCGTCGCAGGCTTCGCGTGAGAAGCCATATTTGGTGGCGATGAGATCGGCCGAGACGCCCTGCGGCATGAAATAGCTCGGCACGGCGATGGACGGATCGACCGGCCAGGCGCCGCCCGAGGCGCCGATCCCAATCCGGCCCATGGCCTCGACGCCGCCGGCTACGGCGACGTGCTGCTGGCCCGAGATGACTTGCGCGGCGGCGAAATTCACGGCGTCGAGGCCCGAGGCGCAGAAACGATTGATCTGCAGGCCGGGAACCTTGTCGCCATAGCCCGCCGCAAGCGCGGCGGCGCGGCCGATATTGCCGCCTGCTTCACCAACCGGATCGACGCAGCCAAGGATGACGTCCTCGACGAAAGACGGGTCGGGCAGGGAGCGTTCGCGCAGGGAAGTCAGGGCGCTGACCGCGAGGCCAAGGGTCGAGACTTCATGCAGCGCGCCGTCAGGCTTTCCGCGCCCGCGCGGCGTGCGAACGGCGTCATAAATGAAAGCTTCGGTCATGACGTTTCCTCGAAAAAACAGGTCGAATTCTTTGTGGTATTTCCCTTCTCCCCTCGCGGGAGAAGGTGGCGCGAAGCGCCGGATGAGGGGGCGCCGAAGGCGAGACGGCTCTCGTCTCAGAACAACTCCGCCGGCAGGCTCATCACATTGGCGGCGCCGCTGGTGATGCGGGCGAGGCGCAGGGCCGTTTCCGGCAGGATGCGCTGGACATAGAAGGCCGCGCAAGCCTGTTTCGCGCTCATGAAATCGGCACGGCCAGGGTCGGCGGCGGCATGCGCGGCCTGCGCCATCTGGACCCACATATAGCCGAACATCACGAGGCCCATCAGATGCATGTAATCGGTCGCGGCGGCGCCGGCGTTGTCGGGCTGGGCCATGGCGTTCTGCATCAGCCAGAGCGTCGCCTGCTGCAAATGGCCGAGGCTGGCGCTCAGGGGGCCAAGCAAAGGCTTGAGGTTTTCATCCGTATCATGCGCCTTGGCATAGGCGCCGATCTCGCCGAGCAGGGCCATGATCGCGCGCCCGCCATTGGCCGGGAGCTTGCGGCCGACGAGGTCCAGCGCCTGAATGCCATTGGCGCCTTCATAGATCATGGCGATGCGGGCGTCGCGGACGAACTGCTCCATGCCCCATTCGACGATATAGCCGTGGCCGCCGAACACCTGCTGGGCCTTGACGCAATTGTCGAAGCCGCGATCCGTCAGCACGCCCTTGATCACCGGGGTGAGCAAGGCGAGCATGTCGGAGGCCTTTTCCCGCGCCTTGGCGTCCGGGCTGCGATGGGCGATGTCGCTTTGCAGCGCCGCCCAATAGGCGAGCGCGCGGCCGGCTTCGTTGAAGGCGCGGATTTCGAGCAGCGTGCGGCGGATGTCGGGGTGGACCATCAGCGGATCGGCAGGCTTTTCCGGATTTTTCGCGCCGGTGAGCGCGCGGCCTTGCAGGCGGTCGCGGGCATAGGCGAGGGCGTTCTGATAGGCAACTTCCGATTGCGCCTGGCCTTGCAGGCCGACCATCAGCCGCGCCTCGTTCATCATCACGAACATGGCGTTCAGGCCGCGATTCTCCTCGCCAACCAGCCAACCGATGGCGCCGTCATAATTCATCACGCAGGTCGAGTTGGCGTGGATGCCCATCTTGTGCTCGATCGAGCCGCAGGAGACGGCGTTACGCGCGCCGGGATTGCCGTCCGCGTCGGGCAGGAACTTCGGCACGACGAAGAGCGAAATGCCCTTCACGCCGGCCGGAGCGCCTTCGATGCGCGCAAGCACGAGATGAATGATGTTTTCGGCAAGATCGTGCTCGCCGGCCGAAATGAAGATCTTCTGGCCAGTGAGGGCGAACCCGCCATCCTCGCGGCGAGCCGCCTTGGTCTTGAGCAGGCCGAGATCCGTGCCGCAATGCGGCTCGGTCAGATTCATGGTGCCGGTCCAGCGGCCTTCCAGCATTTTCGGCGCATAAAGCTGCTTCTGCTCTTCCGAGCCATGGGTCAGCAGGGCGGCGACGGCGCCAGCGGTCAGGCCCGGATACATCGAGAAGGCCATGTTGGCGGCGATGAAATATTCGCCGACCGCCGCCGACAGAACATAGGGCAGGCCCTGGCCGCCATACTCGGGATCGAAGGCGAGGCCGATCCAGCCGCCGCCGGCATAGGCGTCGAAGGCGGCTTTGAAGCCCTTCGGCGCGGTCACCGAGCCGTCATCGTTGCGGCGGCAGCCTTCCTGGTCGCCGGGCAGGTTGATCGGCTGCAATTGCTCTTCGGCGAGCTTGGCGGCTTCTTCCAGCACCGCCTCCACAATATCCGGCGAGGCTTCCGCAAAGCCGGCGAGATTGCCATGCGCATGCATGCGGAACACGTCGTTGAGCAGGAATAGCGAATCGGCGACGGGAGCCTTGAAGCTCGGCATGGCGTTCTCCCAAGGAAAAGCAGATGGCGCGGCTTGATTGCCGCATCAGTTAGTTCACATATAAACAATTGTGCCGAACGAGGCAAGAGGCGGCCTTGTTTTTTTGCCGGCGCGCCGCCGGGCCTCCGCCCGGACCCAATGGCCATAGGATGCGCCGCGCGCTGCCGCCCGAAAAGCGAAAAAAAGCCCGCACGAGGCGGGCCGGGATCAATAAGCCGAGAGAGACGAGTCGAGAAACATAAGCCTGGGAGGATTTTATGGATCATGCGCTTGAGGGCGCGTTTTTCAGCTTGCTGCGCCGGTCAGGCGTTGATGGGTGGCGCGCAATTCGGAGATCGCCTGTTCGAGGTCGGCGCGGCGCTCTTCGAGATGGCGCAGTTGCGACAGCACCATTTTCTCGTCCAGCGTGAATCCATCCGCCTTGGGACGTCCCGGCTCGGCGTCCAGCAGATCGGAGATTTCCGTGAGGGTAAAGCCGAGATGCTTGCCCTTCAGGATCATCTGAAGGCGGTCCTTCTGGGTCGAATCATAGAAGCGGGCCGCGCCCTTGCGGGCCGGACTCAGCAGCCCGCGCTGTTCGTAGAAGCGCAAGGCGCGCAATGTCACGCCATAGATCCGAGAAAGCTCGCCGATCGTGAAGAGTTCGGCTGTCGTGTATTCGGGTTGCGGGAGGGTTTGCTGGCGTTGGGCGGAAGCGTTCATGAGAGAGTCCTGAGATATCGTGAATCACGACGTAACACACGTAAAAGTTGTAACATTCGTAATCTCAGGTTGCAATCGGGATTGGCCGGCGCGCAGTGAGATTGTTCCAAAATTGGGCAGAATTAACCGGTTGTTTACCGAGAGAAACGAAAGTTAACGCGAAGGCCGCCGCGCTTCGCCGCATCCGATTCGCGCCTCGGCCGGGCCGACCGTCGCATGAAGCCATTCATCCGGCGGATCAACCGGGACAAGAAAATGAGCAAAGCGGTTCCCTGGAGCATCAAAGGCGTTGATTTCGACGTGCGGGAGGCCGCCAAGGAGGCCGCGCGCCGCGACGGGGTCACGCTGGGGGAATGGATGAACAGGGCCATTGCCGACCGCGCCGCCGAGATCGGCGTCAGCGCGCAGGAATTTGACGCCGATGAGCGGCTGGAGGCGGTCGCCGCCCAGCTCGCCCGCCTGAGCCGCGAATCCGAGGGCGAGGCGCCGTCGCCGCGCCGCAGCGCCGAACCCGCTCGCCGGCAAGAGCGCGCGCCTATCGCGCGACAAGAACGCGCGCCCATCGCGCGAACCGAACAAGAGCGCGCGCCGGTCGCGCGAACCGAAGACGCCGAATGGGACGACGATCTGCTGCGCGAACGCGCAGCGCGCCGCCGCGCATCGACCGAACGCAAGTCCCCGCGTCCGGCGCCGCGCGACTTCTTCGCCCGGACCGAAGCCGAAGACATTCGCCCGCCGCGCACGTCCAGCGCCGCCGCGACGTGGGACGATGAAGGCTCGGACGAACAGAGCGGACGTGGCGCGCGCGGGGGCGTCACGTCACGGGACGCCGAGCCGCTGCATGCGCGGCTCGACGAGCGGCTGGCCGAGATCGAGCGCAGGCTGAAGCTCGACGAAAAGCAGGAAATCAAGCCGCCGCTGCATGGGATGATCGCCTCGGTTCAGGACCGGCTTGGCGAGATCGAGACCCGGCTGACGAAAAGAGATCGTTTCGCCGACGATCGCCCCCTGCGCGGTGCGCTCGAGCGGCTCGAAGGGCGGATCGAGGCCATGTCCCGCCGCAGCGAGGAAGTGTCGCGCCGCAGCGAGGAAGCCGCCGACGAAGCTCCGCTGCGCCAGCTCGACGCGCGGCTCGCCGCCATTCTCTCGCGGCTCGAAAGGGTCGAGGCCAGCCCTCCCAGCGCCGCGCGCGAAGAACAATTCTCCCGTCTCGAAAAGCGTTTCGACGCCCTGCTGACCCGGCTCGACCGTCCCGCTCCGGCGCCCGCCGCGCCGCCGCGCCGGGGCCTCGACGACGCCGTCGCTGAAATCGCCGCCCGCCAGCGCGACCTCGATTCCGCCGCTTCGCGTGGGCCGCGTCCACCATCGCCGCAACTCACCGCCATGCTCGACGAGCGTTTCGAAGCTCTGGCGCGCAAGTTCGACCTCGCCGCACAGGCCGCGCCGCCGGTTCCGGCGGTGGCCGAGAAGGCGCGGATCGACCTGCTGCAGAACGGCATCCAGGCTTTGTCCGGCCGCATCGAGGACATGCGCAAGGATTTCACCGCCGCAGGCGCCCATTCGCACGCCGCGCTGGAGAGTTTGGCGCGCGATCTGTCGGGCCGCGTCGAAGCGGCCCTGGCCGCGCCTTCCGACGCCGGCGTCAAGGGCCTGACCGAGTTGCGCCGCGACATTTCCGTCCTGAGCCGCAACCTCGGCGACGTCGCGCCGCGCGCCGCCGTCTCGGGCCTCGAAAACGCGATGCGCGATCTCGCCAACCGCGTCGACGCCACGCGCGAGGCGATGCTTCGCGCCGCCAGCGCCCGTCCCGAGCCGACCTCGTCCGCCGAACTCGAGGCCCTCGGAAAGCAGGTCGCGGCGATGAGCCGGACCCTCGCCGATCTTGCGCCGCGCAGCCAGGTCAGCTCGCTGGAAAGCGCCGTGCGCGCCCTGTCCGCGCGCATCGAACGCTCGCGCGACGAAGGCATGCGCGAGGTCGTGCTCGCGCCGATCGAATCCCTTGCCGGCGACGTGCGCCGCGCGCTCGCCGAAGCAGGGGCCTCCGCCAATTTCGAAGGCGTCTCGCGCCAGTTGCAGGAGGTTGAGGGCAAGATCGAGGAATTGCGGCAGACCGGCGGCGTCGACCGCGCCGACTTCCTGCAGGTCTTCGACCAGTCCGAGCAGATTCGCGCCATGATCGCGCAGGCTATGGAGAAAATGGCCCCGATCGAACGGCTGGAGCGTCAGGTCGCCGGGCTGGGCGAGCGGCTGGAAGACGTCGCGCGCCAGACCCGCGAAGCCAATGCGGCGCAGATCGCCTTGCCCTGGGGCGAGATTGAATCGCGCCTGAACGATCTCGCCACGCGGATCGACCGCGCCTCTTTCGATCGCGCCCCGCAGCCCGCCGTCGACGACGCGCGTTTCGATGACATCTCGCGGCGGCTTGAGGTGATGCACGAGGCCCTGGCCTCGCGGATCGACCGCGTCGCGCAGGATCGTGCGCCCGCGCCGGGCGTCATCGACGATTCACGGCTGGAGGATTTCTCGCGCCGGCTCGATTTCGTCCATCATGCGCTGGCCTCGCGGATAGACGACGCGGAAACCGAGTCGCGCGCTCATGCGCCGGAGCTGGAATCGCTGATGCGCGCGCTGTCCGAAAAGCTCGACGCCGAGCCTGCGGCGGCGATCGGCGCGGACGCGTTCGAATCGGTCGAACGCCGCATGGCGGAGATTTCCAAGCGGCTCGAGCATGGCGACACCGAAGCCGAGCGCCGGCTGCAGCGCGCCATCGAGCAGATCACGGAGCGGCTTGACCTCGCCCGCGATCCCGAGCGCGAAGATCGCAACGCCCGCGAGATCGCGGACCTGCGGGAAAAGACCGAATCCTCGGACCGTCGCGCCCAGCAAACCCTTTCCGCCGTTCATGAGACGCTGGAGAAGGTCGTCGATCGCCTGGCGATGATCGAGGAGGACGTCATCGAGGCGCGCGGCGCCGCCGAAGCCGCCGCGCGGGCGCCCGCCACTCCGGCGCAAGATGGCCGGCCGCAGCTGGATGTGGATGCGGACGATTTCCTGATGGAGCCGGGCGCCGGGCGTCCGGGCGAGCGTCAGGACCATTCGCGGGCTTTCTCCTTGCGCGAACGCGATGAATTGGCGCCGGAAGACACGGTTCTCGGACTGGGCGGACGCGCGGAGGCCGCCGAACAGGCAGAGGCCAAGTCTACGCAGAGCAATTATATCGACGTCGCCCGCCGCGCGCTTGCCGCCCGCGTCGCGGCCGAGGCGGCGGAAAAGTTCGACGCCGACAAGCAGCTGCGCCCGGCCGCCCCCGCTCCGGCCGCCGAGGAAGCCTCCGCCCGTTTCGTCCGTCCGCTGAAGGTCAGCGGCAAGGGCGGCAGCCGCCGTATGCCGGCGCTGCTGTTCACGGCGGTTTCGGTGCTGTCCATCGGCGCCTATCAAGCCTATCGGATCTTCGATAATTCCACGCCGCCGATGCAGGCCGTTCCCGAGCCGCACGCCGACAAGGGACAGCCAGCCGCCCAGGCTCCGGCCCAGAATCCTGCCCAGGCCGCTCCTGCCCAAGGCGCTTCTGCCCAAGTCCCTGCGCCCGCCGCCGACGCGGCGCCGGCCAAGCCTGTCGAATCCGCCGCGCCGCCCGCCACCGCCTTCCCCGCCTTGCCCGGACCGCAGTCCTCGGCGGCGCCTGTCGCCATGCCGACCGCGACGCTCAATTCCGCGCCCATCATGCCGAGTTCCGCTCTGGCTCCCAAGAGCGCTAAGGTTTCCGAGAGCGCCAAGGTTTCGGACATCGGCAAGAGCGCGGGTCTGCCGGACCCGCTCGCGACCGGCGCCATCAGCACGCGTCCCAATAGCTTGTCGGCGGTTCAGGCCGGCGTCCAGGCGGTGGCCATCAAGGACATGGCCGAAAAGGGCGACCCGGCCGCGCAATTCGATTATGGCGCACGGCTCGCCGAGGGCCGGGGCGTCAATCAGGACAAGGCCGCCGCTGTCGCCTGGTTCGAAAAGGCGGCGGCTCAGGGCCTGCCGCAGGCGCAATATCGCCTGGGCGCGATCTATGAAAAGGGCGTGGGCGCGCCGCGCGACCCCGCCAAGGCCCGTGATTATTATGAAAAGGCCGCCAACCAGGGCAATGTCCGCGCCATGCATAATCTGGCCGTGATCCTGGCCGAAGGCGTGGATGGCAAGCCCGATTATGCCGCCGCCGCCAACTGGTTCCGCCGTGCGGCGGAATATGGCGTGCGCGACAGCCAGTTCAACCTCGCCATTCTTTATGCGCGCGGCATGGGCGTGCCGCGGAACCTTGGGCAGAGCTATCTCTGGTTCGCAATCGCCGCGCAGCAGGGCGACGAGGACGCCGCCAAAAAGCGCGACGAGGTCGGCGCTCAGCTCGACGCCGCCACTCTGGGCGCGGCCAAGAAGCAGGTCGCGGATTTCCACGCCAAGGCCCCGGCGCCGGCAGTCAATGAGCCGCCGTCCGCCACGGTGAGCTCCGGCGCCGCCGCCTCGGCCGTGTCGGCGGCCGTCGGCAAGGCGCTCTCCAAAATCTGAAGACCGAGGAAGAGCGGGATGGTTCGGGCGGCGTCAGCCGCCCGAGGAAATGCGGGTGATGTCCGCGCCGCAGCGGCTCAGCTTGCGCTCCAGCGCCTCGAAACCGCGATCTAGATGATAGACGCGCTGGATCATGCTTTCGCCTTCGGCGACCAGAGCCGCGATCACAAGCGAGACCGAGGCGCGCAGGTCCGTCGCCATCACCGGCGCGCCTTTGAGCAGCGGCACGCCGTCAATGATCGCGCTGTCGCCTTCGAGGCGGATATGGGCGCCAAAGCGCGCCAGCTCCTGCACATGCATGAAGCGATTTTCGAAAATCTTCTCAGTAATGCGCGAGGCGCCTTCCGCGCGGGTCATCAGCGCCATGAACTGGGCCTGAAGATCGGTCGGGAAGCCGGGGAAGGGCGCGGTTTCGACATCGACAGGACGGAGTCCATTGCCATTGCGCCAAACGCGAATGCCTTCGGGGCTGGATTGGACATGAGCGCCGGCCAGTTCGAGCGCGTCGAGCGCAGCCTGGAGATGTTCGGGTTGCGCGCCCTGAAGGAAGACGTCGCCGCCGGTCATCGCCGCCGCCATGGCGTAGGTGCCGGTTTCGATGCGGTCCGGCAGCACGCGATGCTTGGCGCCATTGAGCCGCGCCACGCCGTCGATCTCGATGGTCGAGGTTCCCGCGCCCCGGATCTTCGCGCCCATTTTCGTCAGCAGATCGGCGAGATCGCCGACTTCCGGCTCGCGCGCGGCATTGTGGATCACAGTCGTTCCGTGGGCCAGCGCGGCGGCCATCAGCGCAACATGGGTGCCGCCGACCGTGACTTTAGGGAAGTCGATCTCCCCGCCGCGCAGGCCCTTGGGCGCCTTGGCGACGACATAGCCGGCGTCGATCTCGATCGAGGCGCCGAGGCGCTCCAGCGCCATGAGCAACAGATCGACCGGGCGCGTGCCGATGGCGCAGCCGCCCGGCAGGGACACCCGCGCCTCGCCGCAGCGCGCCAGCAGCGGCGCCACCACCCAGAAGCTCGCGCGCATGCGCGACACAAGATCATAAGGCGCGGTGGTGTCGACGATCTCGCGCGCGGTCATGTGGACGGTCTGGCCCGAATCCGGGTCCTCGCCCTGCCTGCGGCCGTCGATGGAATAGTCCACGCCGTGATTGGAAAGGATGCGGACGAGCAGGCTGACGTCCGCGAGGCGCGGCAAGTTCTCCAGCGTGACCGTGCGATCCGTCAGCAGCGAGGCGATCATCAGCGGCAGCGCCGCGTTCTTGGCTCCCGAAATCGGGATGATTCCATTCAGCGTCTTGCCGCCGACGATACGAATGCGATCCATTGATCCTCGCTGGCGCGGCGTAATCCCGCGCAATGTTTGTCTGCGCGAATCGCGCGTCTTCCGCTTTCTCGCCTATGGCCCCCGATTGCGGCGGCGGCGCGGCGGCTGACGGCGCGAACCGGCCGCTAGGCCTCCCGAGGCCCTGAATCCTCGCTTGTTTCGGCGCGGCGCCCGCGCACTTGCGCCTTGCGTCGCCGCAAATTTGCGCGCAAGGCCTCGGCGAGACGCCGCTTCTCGGCCAGTTTCGCGGGCGAAAGAGTGGGCCGCGCCTCGGCGGGGCCGTCAACTGACGCGGGCTTTTCTTCCTGGTCCATGGATATCCCTTGCATGCGGGCCGGTTCTAAGCGCGAATGACGTTGCGAACAAGCTTTCTCGACCGAATTGCGACAAATTGCGATTGCGCGTCGAAACTGCCGCTTGCCATGTCCGCAACGCTGTGGCAGAAACCGCGCGCCCCACCAGACGGTCTCGTCGGTTTCTGGGACGCCAGCTGCGGTAGCTCAGTGGTAGAGCACTCCCTTGGTAAGGGAGAGGTCGAGAGTTCAATCCTCTCTCGCAGCACCATCAAAACAATGACTTAGATGGAAACATGCGATTGAGGGCGCGTTGTAGCTACCAGATAGCTACCGCAAAGCGGCTCTCGCACTTCGCCTGGCTGTGTGGTCGTTTTGGACCTTTCGTGCCCTTTCACGGCGAAAACAGGGGTTCGATTCCCCTTGGGCGCGCCAATAAAATCAAATAGTTACGACGTTTCCCACAAATTTTGTGCAATGTTTGTACAATATCGCTTTGCGGCGGACGACTTCACGTCTCCCCCTGGCGGGTGATTGCACGCTCATTCGCGTATCGAAGCGCGGAAGCAAGTCGAGGTCGTCGGTGCCCTCGTAACCGCAGGCAATCGCGAAAACGCGCGCGCGTATTATGTCGGCAAGATTATGGGCGACACGCGCCGGATCGCGGCGAACAGGAAGACGACAGGCCAGCCGTTTGGCGAGATCGAGCCGCCTCTTCGCCATCGCAAGCAGCGTGACGCCGCCGTCTGAAGGAGCGGTCATCGAAATCCGCTGTGACTTTGAAGGGAGAATCGTAGTCTTTTTCATGGTGGTCGTGGCTGGCGCGATTTGCGCATCGGAAGGGTGTATACAACCCAATCCTATGCCATATCGTATCAGCGCTTTGCGCCACGCTCGCAGCCTCAAAAAACTAAACTGTCATGAATAAGATGGGTTAGCTGATTCGCTTTAAAGCAACTCCCAGTACCCGGAGAGCCATTTCCGCTTCTTTGAGTGTCGAATAAACTCCCAAATCGTCTGATTCTGGTGGACCACAGACGATATATGCCCCCCGAACTCCCGTTATGAACCACGTAAATTTGCAGCCCTCTGAGTCTCCGGGGTCGGTCTCTTCGTAGCATCGTCGAATTAGGCGAGAATCGACCGAATTATTTCCTAGCGTATCGAGAGCGGCATCCGCAAGAAGGTCTACCTGAGCTTGGTTAAAAGATATAATAGGTTTAGTTAACAGGCTTTCTATCGTAACAGAAGTTATATTTTCTATCATGGTAGAAGATAGCTCATATTCCGTGTGGCACCCGTTCTTTTTTTTGTCTGCCTCAGCTCTAAAAAACGTTATTGAATCTTCTAGCGATTCGCTCAGTTTAGGGCGTAATATAGTTGAGCGCCTCACAGCATCGATTTGAGCTGGGGTGATTTCACCAGAAATTAGCGGCGGAAATGCCGGTTTAGCATAAAGTGTTTTGGCTCGCTTTTTGGTGCTTGATGGTTCTTTTCCCATTATGTAGTCCAAGGTTATTGCTTATAAAACTAGGTAGTTTAACGCGACTTCCCCTTTGATATCGCGCAGGGTATTTTGGGCTAGACGGTATTTCGCTCTACTGGGTTCGGCGCTTTGTCCGACGTGGATGGAGGGCGTGGGACGCTCGCCCGACCTTTTGGCGGCGGTTCTAATGAGTTTTGCTTAACGACCGGGCGGGGAGTAAAGCTCGCCGCCCCTTCGTGCCACATCGGGTCGGTTAAATCCGGCGTTGGCATTTCGATTATTTTCACCATCGGGGCGCTCCATCAATTTTCGCTGTCGCATGATAGGCGGCTGCCGCAAGCTTACTCCGGTTCCGCTTTCGATATGAGCCGCCGCCAATCTATGGCTTTCCAGATCCTAATGGAATGCTGACAGGAGATCACATTAGCCAAACGCCATTTCCTCGCGGCATCGCCGAGTCGTTGGCCACTTCATCAACATCCCCAACAATGAGACAGACCACATGAAAGAATGGATCGCCGTCCTCGAAGCCGCCAATGCGGCGGCCCGCTGGCATGTCCACCAGCGGCGCAAGGGCCCAGCCGCCGAGCCCTACATCAACCACCTCCTTGAGGTCGCCAACCTCGTCGCAGAGGCAACGAACGGCAAAGACCCCGACCTGGTCGTGGCGGCGCTCCTGCACGATGCAGTTGAGGATTGTGAAGTACCATTGGAACTGATTGAAAGGCGTTATGGAAAGGACGTGGTGTTGATTTCCGTTTGGAACTGACCCGGGATTTTCACTGAGAAGTGACCCGCCTTTTTATGTTCCTGCGGTCAGGTTTTGGTCAAGGCATTGGCTTTCTCCTTTCGTCCTTTTGCGGTTGCGGCGCTGGCCTTGAAGCG
>NZ_JAGRPM010000018.1 GCF_019449565.1 Rhodoblastus sp.
AGCCGGGCCGCTGCTTTTTGTCGCAGACTGTTTGCGCGCAAGATCGAAAGTCGCGCGCACAGGCGCGTTGCCCGCTGGACCAACGCCGACCTTACGGAGGAGGAAAGCCGCCATGGAAAAAAAATATAACGTCCTGTTCCTGTGCACGGGCAATTCCGCGCGCTCGATCATGGCCGAAAGCATCCTGCGTAAGGAAGGCGCCGATCGCTTCAACGCCTTTTCCGCCGGCAGCCACCCAAAAGGCGCTATCAATCCGCTCGCCATCAAAATTCTGCAAAGCTACGGCCTTCCAACCGACGGGTTGCGTTCGAAGCCTTGGGACGAGTTTGCGACCGAAACCGCGCCCAAGCTCGACTTCGTCTTCACGGTTTGCGACAGCGCCGCCGGCGAAGCCTGTCCGCATTGGCCCGGCCAACCGATGACCGCGCATTGGGGCATCGAAGACCCGGCCGCCGTCGAGGGAACCGACCTCGAAAAAGAGCGCGCCTTCGTGCTGGCTTTTCGCTATCTGCGCAATCGCATCACAATCTTCAACGCGCTTCCGATCGCCCGCCTCGACAAACTGGCGCTCAGCGCCAAATTGCGGGAGATCGGCGAGACCGAAGGCGCGTCTCATGGCGCAAAACACGAGGCGTGAGCGCGAACGCGGACATAAGCGCAAAGACAGTGGCGCCGCCGAAAAAATGTGGCTGGCGCCGGCGGCATAGTTCCTTTCACCACAGTAAAGAGCTCCGGCCCTTTGAATCGGTGTTCAAAGCCATTCGACGCGCTCAAGGGAACGGCGGCCTGGGAAGTCGGCGTCTCGGTTCCGACCGACCGCCTGCCGAGGCGAAAGGGCTTTGACAAATTTTACGGCTATGTGCAGCGCGGGCGAGGCGGCGCGCGGCGGTCGCCTGATCTGCTCATATTAGCGGATGGCGCCAAATCAGGGCCGTCCGGCCTCATGCAACTGCGCGAATTGGGCTAGAACCGCTGGCAGGGCGCTGATTTCAAGGGCGAATTTTTCCTTGATGGCGCGATCGAAGTCGCCATAGCCATGGGCCGGAAGCAGAAACGCGTCGGGGCCGCCGATCACATATTTGCGATACCAGGGCTCCAACATCTTGGGCTCGAAAGTGCGCGGTTGAAAAGGCCGGCCCGGCGCACGGAAGGACCCTCCTCCGAGGGGCTCCGCCGGGTCGCCTGCGTTAATGGGCAGACCGTTGATCGTCATGCCGGTCGCCGTGAGCGCGTCGCGCATTCTTGCGGTCGCGTCGTCGCCGTCGCAGTTGTCGACGCCATCGCCGGAAACGTCCATCACTACGCGTTGCGCCCTCACGGGCAACGTCGGCAGAATCAAGTCGGAAACGAAGCGCATCATATGTGCGACGCAGGTGAATTCGCCCTCGGGACGCGGCGTTCGCCGCACGCGCGCCGCGAGAGCCAAAACATCCTCGCGCGAAGCGATGCGCGTCCAGGGAATGGCCGCCTCGGCTTGTTCCGACCAATCGACCATGGCGAACATTATGCTGGCGCGAGGCCCGCTCAGCATGGCCGCGATGACTTCAGGGTCTGAAAGCGCCTTGGCGATGCCGCCCATCTGAAGCGCGAAGCGGTTTTGGTCGACCGAGCCTGACACATCGACGGAGACGATCAGCGCCATATCGACTGGCGCATCGCCGCGCGAGACCTGCGCCGCCGCATGGCCCGCCGCGATCACAGTCAAGCCGACGAGCAGAAGGCGGAAAATCGGCGGCAAGCAAATCTCCATGGCGCCAAAGCGACATTGTCCGGTCGAGCGGGATAGACGGCGCGTTCAATATCTGCCCGACGCGCCCTTTCCTGCAAGCTCAAAAAACTACGGCGCCAGATCCGACGCAAGTTGGATCGAGGCCGAGCTGGTCGAAGTTCGTCGTTCCTGCGGCTAGGGAGCAAGTCAAATCGTTGCGCTGCTCGACGATCTCGGTTTACGCCTGACCTTCCTTCGGCGCGAGGGCCTCAAGGATGCGACAGTCAGCGACCGTGTCATTGCGACATTGTCCGATGATTGTCTCCAGCTCATGCTGCATCGCCGTCAGGTCGGCGAGCTTCCGCTTCACGTCCGCCAAATGTTCGCGGGCAATCACATCCACTGCTTTGCAGGAACGGCTTTTCTGGTCGGCCAGATCGAGCAGCGTCCGAATCTGCTCAGTGGAAAAGCCCAGGTCGCGGGCGCGGCGGGCGAAAATGAGGCGGGTTAAGTGGGTCGCCGAGTATTCACGGTAATTTCCCGCCGTACGGGGCGGCGGGGGCAATAGGCCGATGTGCTCGTAATAGCGGATCGTTACCACTTTCGTAGCCGCCGTTCGGGCCAACTCACCGATGTTCATGCCTTATCCTTGACCCTATAGCTACTATAGGGTTCATAACACAGGTAGTCGGAAATTGTCTGGAATGTTGGGAGACCAGCGATGCGCAGACTTAAGCTTGTAGCGGCTACGGCTACGATTACGATGCTCATTGGCGGCGGGGCGTCCCTCATGGCGCAACAACCTCAAGGCCAACCCGGCAATCCATGGAGCCATTGCTGCGACACGCAGCCTTGGCCGATGGGGCCAGGGGGAATGATGGGGCCGGGAGGGATGATGGGGCCAGGAATGCGGGGCAGCATGCCGCGCCACCACGCGGCCATGATGTCGGGGATCCCCGCGCCCTACGATGCGATGAGCAATCCGCTCCCCAGAACTCGCGAAACCGTCGAACGCGGCGCCCGCGTTTATACGGAAAATTGCGCAACCTGCCATGGCGCAACGGGCTTTGGCGATGGACCGGCGGGGCGCGACCTCTCGCCGCGGCCTGGCAATCTTGCGTGGCTCTCCGAAATGCCAATGGGCCATTGGGACTCCTTCATGTATTGGACCGTCGCCGAAGGTGGAACGCCGTTTGGGACCGCCATGCCAGCGTTCAAGGACGGATTATCGAAAGACGATATTTGGGCGGTCATCGCCTATGTTCAGGCGCGGCTGCCGCAGAGCGCGAAATAGCGGAACAGGCAAGTCTTTTGTCTTGCCATCGCCCGGGAGCCCGCACTGTGGGCCGACACTCGACCTTCGGAGAACTGTTCCATGGCCTATTACATCAATCGCGTTCTGCCCGTCGCGTTCGATGTGGTGATCGCGCGGACCAAGGAAGCCCTGAAAACGGAAGGCTTCGGCGTCCTGACCGAAATCAACGTGCAGGAGACATTGAGGGCGAAGATCGGGGTCGATTTTCCCAAATATGTCATCCTCGGCGCTTGCAACCCGGCCTTGGCGCACGAAGCGCTCCAGCTGGAGAACAAAGTCGGCACGATGCTGCCATGCAACGTCGTCGTGCGCGACGCGGGCGGTGGGCAGACGGAAGTCGCTGCGATAGATCCGGTCGCATCGATGCAGGCGATCGACAATCCGGCCCTTAAGCGGGCCGCGGAGGTCGTGCGCGCCAAACTCGAAAAGGTTGTAGCCCAAGTATAGACAGCTTAGCGGCGTAGGCTAGTGGCGCTGGTGGGTGCATTGACCATGGTCCGCCAGCACCTCGATCACTCGGCATCCGGCGACGCGCCCATGGCTACACCCTTCCACCATCGCTTCCAGTTCGACCTTGAGGGCTTGCAGGCTGCGAATGCGCTGCTCCACCTCCGCCAATCTCGCCTTGGCGATGGCGTCGGCGGTCCCGCATGGCTGGTTGGGATCGTCATGCAAGGTAAGAAGCGCCCGGATAGCGTCGATCTCGAACCCAAGTTCGCGCGCGTGGCGGATAAAGGCCAGGCGATGCAGGTCGGTGTCGCCATAATGGCGGCGGTTGCCCTCGCTGCGCGGCGGGGCAGGCAACAAGCCGATTTGTTCGTAATAGCGGATGGTCGGCGCTTTCACGCCGCTAAGGCGGGCGGCTTCGCCTATCGGAATATTTCTTGTCATTCCCCTTGCTCCTCTAGTGGCTAGAGGATGTAGCCTCGTTGGCGACAAATCAAGGACTAGACAATGACGGAGACCACGACGCAGACCCGTTACCGTGTGGAAGGCATGGATTGCGCGAGTTGCGCCCGCAAAATCGACACTGCCGTGAGACGGATGCCGGGCGTGATCGAAGTGTCCGTGTCGGCGACGGCAGGCACGATGGTCGTCCATCACGACGCCAACAGCGACCTCGCCGCGATCGAAAAACAAGTAACCGGCCTTGGCTACGGCGTAGCGCCCCTGGCCAGAAACACCACTGCATCCGAGAAAGCCGCATGTTGCGGCGACGATCACAATCACAATCACGACCGCGTCGATGCCGGGCACGACCATGGCGCTCTGGAAAGCCGTCACAACGATGATCACAGCTCTTCAAGCGTCCCTTGGTGGCGAAGCAAAAAGGGACTGCTGACGATCGGTTGCGGCGGCGCCTTGGTCGTCGCCTACTGTATCGGCAAGTTCGCGCCTCCCGTCGCCACCGGCGCCTTCGTCGCGGCCATGTTGGTCGGCCTGTTCCCGATTGCGCAACGCGCCTTCACGGCGGCGCGGGCTGGAACGCCTTTTTCAATCGAGACGCTGATGACCATCGCCGCCGTCGGAGCGGTGTTCATCAACGCCGCCGAAGAAGCGGCTGCGGTCGTGTTCTTGTTTCTGGTCGGCGAAATGCTGGAAGGCGTCGCGGCCGGAAGGGCGCGCGCCAGCATCCGGTCGCTGACCAAACTCGTCCCTAAAACCGCCCTGCTCGAACAGGACGGTCGGACGCGCGAGATTCCGGCCGAAAGTCTGGTTATCGGCGCGATCATTCTGGTGCGCCCCGGCGACCGGATTCCAGCGGACGGGGTGATTGTCTCCGGCGAAAGCGCGATCGACGAAGCGCCGGTGACCGGCGAAAGCATAAGCGTGCGCAAGGGCCTCGACGCCAAAGTGTTTGCGGGCACCATCAACGGCGGCGCCGCCTTGCGCGTCCGCGTCACGGCCAGCGCCGCCGACAACACCATCGCCCGCGTGGTGAAGCTGGTCGAAGAGGCGCAGGAATCCAAGGCTCCGACCGAGCGGTTCATCGACCATTTCTCGCGCTATTACACGCCTGGCGTGGTGGCGTTCGCAGCGCTTGTGGCGATTGTTCCTCCTCTGTTGTTCGGTGGCGCATGGGGCGCATGGGTCTACAAGGGCCTCGCCATTCTGCTGATCGGCTGCCCCTGCGCACTGGTCATCTCGACGCCGGCGGCGATTGCCGCGTCGCTGTCGGCAGGCGCTCGGCGCGGCCTGCTGCTCAAGGGCGGCGCGGTGCTGGAAAATCTGGGCAAGATCACCGCCGTGGCCTTCGACAAGACCGGAACCCTGACCGACGGCAAGCCCAATGTCACCGATGTCATCGGCTTCGCTTTTGCCGAAGCGGACGTGCTGAAGTTCGCCGCCGCGCTGGAAGTGGGCTCAAGCCATCCGCTGGCGTCGGCGATTCTGGCCAAAGCGGCGGCGGAGGCCATCGTTCCGCCCCACGCTGCCGACGCCATGGCGATTGGCGGCAAGGGCGTCGCGGCGACTGTCAATGGCAAGGCTATGTTTCTGGGCTCGTTGCATGCCGCGGAGGAGCGCGCGCCGCTCTCGGCCGATCGGAAAGCCCGCATCGTGGCCCTGCACGATGCGGGCAAGACGGTCTCGCTTCTGATCATCGACGGAGCGCTCGCCGGCGTCATCGCCATGCGGGACGAACCGCGATCTGACGCGCTCGCGGGCCTGACCGCGCTGACCGACGCCGGCGTCAGGATCCTGATGCTCACCGGCGACAACCGACGCACGGCGTCGGCGATCGGCCAAAAGCTCGGCATTGAAGTGCGGGCCGAGCTGTTGCCGGTGGACAAGCAGAACATAATCCGCGAGATGCAGGGACAGGGGTTGAAGGTCGCCAAGGTCGGCGACGGGATCAATGACGCTCCCGCCCTCGCCTTGGCCGATGTCGGCATCGCCATGGGCGGCGGAACCGATGTGGCGCTCGAAACCGCCGGTGCGGCGGCGCTGCATGGCCGCGTGGGCGACGTCGCCGAAATGATCGATCTGTCGAAGCGCACCATGAGTAACATTCGCCAGAACATCACGATCGCGCTCGGCTTAAAGGCGGTGTTCCTGGTCACCACCGTCGTCGGATTGACCGGCCTTTGGCCCGCGATCCTTGCCGATACCGGCGCGACCGTGCTGGTGACCATCAACGCTTTGCGCCTGCTGTCACCGCCACAGCAACGCGTCGGTATCGCGAGAGCCCGCAGCTTTAGCTATTCCGTGAGTCGGGACGGCGACCGTGTCACGCCCAAGCCGTGAATCTGCCCTGTACCGCTGAGGAACGTCGCCTTTAATGCGCTGATTGAAGTGCCGGCCCGCGAGCCGATCAACAGGCCGGACACATAGAAGCGACTTCCGTCTTCCACGCGAAACCCGTTGCGAAACGCAGCCGGCCGATACATGGGGGTCATGGTCATGATGGCACGGTCACGAAAATTTTCCAGATGACCGCTCCGTGAAGAGACAGTCGCCGACCCGATCAGGATCGGTCGGCTTCGAGCATAACCCGGCCATTGCTGGAGGAGCCAGGGCTCCGGCGATCATGCCGCGATCGATGGTCCTCATGCTTGCTTGCTTCGCTTCCGTTTCAATCCTCGTGAAAAGCGATTGGCATTTTGACAAAATTGACGCTTACCGTCGAGTTGATCGTGATGTAGATCATTGATGGTTGGAGCGTGAAGGACGATAGTTTCGTCAGACCGCTCGAAAGTTGGGTCGATGGTTCGCTGGATTCGCGTTTTGCTTTCCGTTTTTGCTCTCGTGGGCCTGCTGGCCTCGGGAACAAGCGGGGCTGTGGCGGCGAAAACCCAACATCATTGCGCCAACATGATGATGCACCAGCCTCAAGGCGGCGGCGATGATTCAGGAACCGCCTCGAAGTGTTGCGCGACAGGCGCTTGCTTCGCGGTGCAGCCCACTTTGTCGCCATGCGACGCTGTTTCTTCCGTGCGAACTTTCACTCGTGTTTTCCTGCCGCCACTGAGTGACGCCACCATTCCCACTCTGCCCCTATCTCCGGATTTACGACCTCCCATCGCTTGATGTCGTGACTTTCACCGGCTGCCTGCCGCCAATTGGCCGGCCGACGCCGCACGACTTCATGCGAACGCCGGCTGGCCGGCTGGAGATCGACAATCATGACCCCCTTCCTTCGTCTGCTGGGCGCTTGCGCCCTTGCGGGAGGCGTCGCCTTGGCGGCGACATTCGCCCAGCCCCTGTTTCCTTCCGCTGTCAAGCTTTGGTTGGCGGGCGCTGCCGCCGCCGATCGGCAAGAGGATCCGGTCGTGTTCTATCGCGACGCCATGGGTCGACCGGATCTTTCCAGGGGGCCGAAAAAGGACGGCATGGGGATGGATTTTGCGCCCGTCCGCCGCTCGACGCTCCTGCCGCTTTTGTCCAAATTGCCTGCCAGTCCATCCGCATCAACGCAGGAGACTTTGTTCTGGCGCGACCCAATGGGCGGGCCTGAAATTTCGACGTCGCCAAAGAAGGATTCGATGGGCATGGATTTCCTGCCCGTGCGGCCAACCGACATCGCCGCATTGCTGCCGCCGATCGGCGCCACCGCGGAGACCGCGCCCACGCCCAAGGCGCCGCCCGAACCGGCCAGGAAGCGCATCCTCTACTACCGTAACCCGATGGGGCTGGCGGATATTTCGCCCGTTCCGAAGAAGGACGCCATGGGCATGGATTACCGGCCCGTCTACGTGGGCGAGGACGAGGATGCCTCCACGATCAAGATCGCTCTGGGCAAGGTGCAGCGCACCGGCGTACGTTCCGAGCTGGTCCAAAGCCAGATCGTGGTGTCGAAAATTCGGGTTCCCGGATCGATTCAGCTCGATGAACGCCGTGTTGCGGTCGTGGCGACGCGCTCAGCCGCCTTTATCGAGAAAGTCGCGGATGTCACGACTGGCGACTCGGTGAAGAAGGGCCAGACTTTGGTGCGCCTGTTTTCGCCCGAAATTGCCGCCGCCGCCGCGCAATATCATTCCAACCCAGGCTACGACGGCGCGCGCACGCGCCTGGAGGTGCTCGACGTTCCGGCCGATGTCGTCGCCGAAATCGAGCGCTCCCGCAAAATTCCGCTCAGCATCGCCTGGCCCGCGCCGCGCGACGGAATCGTGCTCGAACGGATGGCGATCGAGGGCATGAAGGCCGATGCGGGCCAGCCTTTGTTCAAGATCGCCGATATTTCGGTCATATGGGCCCTCATCGATGTTTCGGAGCGCGACTACGCCAGAATCAAACCCGGACAGGCCGTTTCCATTCATGCGCGCGGCTTGCCCGAGCGGTCTTTCACCGGCACGGTCAGCCTGATTTATCCGCAGATCAACCGCGAGACGCGCACCGCGCGGGTCCGCGTAGAGCTGCAAAACCCAGATCTCGTTCTGCGGCCCGATATGTATGTCGAGGCCGAAATTTCAGCCGGCGACGCGGATAAGGTCGCAACCGTTCCTGAAAGCGCCGTCATTGATTCTGGCGCGCGTCAGGTCGTGATTCTCGATCGGGGCGAAGGCCGGTTTGAACCGCGCGAAGTCAAGACCGGCCGGCGTGGCGAAGGCCGCGTCGAAATCCGCGAGGGCGTCTCCGATGGCGACAAGGTGGTTACCGCCGCCAATTTCCTGATCGATGCGGAAAGCAATCTGAAGGCGGCTCTCAATGGGCTTGGCCAACGACCAGGCCAGCCGGAGGAATCGAAATGATCGCCCGCCTCATCGCGTGGTCCGCGCGCAATCTCACTCTGATCCTGATCGGCACGGTCTTCATCATTGCAGCGGGCGGGTTTGCGCTGCGCACTTTGCCGCTCGACGCCATTCCCGATCTCTCAGACGTCCAGGCGATCGTTTATACTGAGTATCCGGGCCAGGCGCCGCAGGTCGTCGAGGACCAGGTGACCTATCCGCTGACCAGCGCCATGTTGACCGTGCCGCGCTCGAAAGTGGTGCGCGGCTTTTCCTTTTTTGGCATCTCCTTCGTCTACATCATTTTCGAGGACGGCGTTGACATCTACTGGGCCCGCTCACGCGTCCTCGAATATCTCAGCGCCGCCAGCAGCCGGCTTCCTGCCGGCGTGACGCCGGTGCTCGGTCCGGACGCGACGGGCGTCGGCTGGGTCTATCAATATGCGGTCGTCGCCAAGGAAATGACGCTCGCCGAACTGCGCTCGATTCAGGACTGGACCATCCGCTACGGCCTCGCCAAGGCGGAAGGCGTCGCCGAAGTTGCCAGCGTCGGCGGCTTCGTCAAACAATATAATGTCGTCGTGGATCCGAACCGCCTGCGCGCGCTCGGCATTCCGCTCTCGAAACTACGGGACGCGATCCGCGCCAGCAATACGGATGTCGGCGGCCGCACCGTCGAGCTGTCGGAGTTCGAGTTTATCGTTCGCGGCCGCGGCTATCTACGCGGCGCGCACGATCTCGAATCCATCGTTCTTCGCGCCGACAACGGCACGCCTTTGCTGTTGAAGGATGTGGCGCGCGTCGAAATCGGCCCCGACGAGCGGCGCGGCATCACCGAATTGAACGGCGAAGGCGAAGTGGCGAGTGGCATCGCCCTCCAGCGCTATGGCGCCAACGCGCTCACCGTCATCGACAATGTCAAGGCGACCCTGGCGCAAATGGCGCCGAGCCTGCCCAAGGGCGTCGAGATCGTTCCGGTCTACGACCGATCGCAACTCATCCATGCGGCGATCGAAACGTTGAAGGGGACACTATTCGAGGAAAGCGTCATCGTCGCGCTCGTCTGCATCATTTTCCTGCTTCATGTGAGGAGCGCCCTCGTCGCTATCATCATGCTGCCAGTCGGCGTGCTGATGGCCTTCGGCGCCATGAAGGCGTTGGGGCTCGGCTCCAACATCATGAGCCTCGGCGGCATCGCCATTGCGATCGGCGCGATGGTCGACGCGGCGATCGTCATGATCGAAAACGCCCACAAGCACCTCGAACGCGCCGCGCCGGGCAAGCGGCGCATCGACATTCTAATCGAGGCGGCGACTGAAGTCGGGCCCGCGCTTTTCTTCAGCCTGCTGGTGATCACCGTCTCCTTCCTGCCGATCTTCACTCTGGAGGCGCAGGAAGGCCGGATGTTCAGTCCGCTCGCCTACACGAAGACCTTCGCGATGGGGGCGGCGGCGCTGCTATCGGTGACCCTCGTTCCCGCGCTGATGGTCATCTTCGTGCGCGGGAAAATCATCCCCGAGAGCAGGAATCCGATCAATCGGTTCCTGATCTGGATCTACCGGCCGGTAATCCGCCTGGTCTTGCGGGCCAAGGTCGTCACGATCGTGCTGGCGCTTGCGGCTCTCGCAGCGACGGTCTGGCCGGCGCGCCAAATCGGCAGCGAGTTCATGCCGACGCTGAACGAGGGCACGCTGCTTTATATGCCGACGACCTTGCCGGGACTGTCGGTCACAAAAGCCGCCGAGCTTTTGCAAACGCAGGACAAGATCATCAAGACTTTTCCCGAAGTTGAATCCGCCTATGGCAAGGCCGGACGCGCTTCGAGCGCGACGGACCCGGCGCCCACCGAAATGATCGAAACAGTGATCAGCCTCAAGCCGAAGGAACAATGGCGTCCGGGCGTCACGATTGACGCGCTCGTCGCCGAAATGGACGCGGCGTTGCAGTTTCCCGGCGTCTCCAACGCCTGGACCATGCCGATCAAGGCGCGCCTGGACATGCTGGCGACCGGCATACGAACGCCGGTCGGCGTCAAGATCTTCGGGCGCGATCTGACCCAGATCGAAGCTCTCGCGCGTCAGGTTGAAACGGTGCTGAAGCGGGTCCCAGGCACGTCGAGCGCCTATGCCGAGCGCATCATAGGCGGCTATTATCTCGACGTCGTCCCGGATCGCGCGGCGTTGGCGCGTTATGCCCTGACCATCGGCGACGTCCAGGAGGTCATCTCCACGGCGCTCGGCGGCGAGACGGTCACCACAACGGTCGAGGGACGCGAGCGTTACGGAGTCAATATCCGTTATCCGCGCGATTTTCGCTCTGATCCCCAAGCGATCTCCGATGGTGTGCTGGTTTCCCTGCCGGGCGGCGGGTCTGCGCCGCTTGGCGAGGTCGCCAAGGTCGAACTGGTCCGCGGGCCGACATCGATCCGCACCGAGAACGGCCAGCTCGCCGCTTACGTCTTCGTCGACGTCCGTGACCGCGATATTGGCGGCTATGTCGCCGAAGCGCGCCAGGCCGTCACGGATCAAATCAAATTCCCCGCCGGCTATTACGTAACGTGGAGCGGGCAGTTTGAATATATGGAGCGGGCGGAAGCCCGGATGCGGATCGTCGTGCCTGTGACGCTGCTGGTGATTTTTCTGCTGCTTTATCTCAACTTCAGGCGGCTGACCGAGACCCTGATCGTCATGGCCTCGCTGCCCTTCGCCTGGGTGGGCGGCGTCTGGCTGATGTGGCATCTGGGCTTCAACATGTCGGTG
>NZ_JAGRPM010000019.1 GCF_019449565.1 Rhodoblastus sp.
CAAGGTGCAGCGGAAAACCGCCGCGTTGGCTTTGTCAATCACGGCATGGACGAACACGTCCTGCCCGAACCAGGGGTGAAGCGCGTACAAGACCTTCCGGCTAACGGTCCCGTGGGTCTTCTCAAATCGGGTTGTACAATCGCCAGCGGCCTCACGCCGCCCATGGCGGGCAGCCGCCTGCCGTGGTTTATTGGAACGCCATTGAAACCGACCAGCAGGCCCAGCGAGTAGCTTAAATCACCCCGGAATTTGTCCAACCAATGGGGAGTAGCTCAAAGGCGGCCTGCGCCTGCACCGAGGTAGCGGTAATATCCTGGACTTCATTGACGATCTTGCTGGCGTTTCCCGCGAGCTTGCGTGCAAGTGACGCAGCCATTTCTAATTGGTTCTTGTAGACTGATTGGAGATCGTCATTCAGGGCCATGGAATCCTCCGCAAGTCGACGCGCACTGACCTGGGCCGCCGCGCCATGGAGTCCAACTAGCAGCCGCGCGGACATTGGGTAAGATCGCAATCACCCTTAAGGGTTTCTCCTTAGTCGGAACGCGGAGGACCGCCACAGCGCGCCGAGGCCTTTTCTCTCCGACATTCTCTCATGTCTTTTTCTTGGGCGCTTTGCGCAAATTCGGCAGCGCGGCAAGCGCTTATTCCGCTCATTCGGTTACGCCCGGAGCCGGGGCGGAAAGAATTTTCCGGCCCTGGCGACAAGATAAAAAGATTTGACCGGCGTTCGCCATTTTAAGCGTAGAAAATTGTTCAGGAAGAAAATAGTTCTATATCCGGCCATTGTTGCGTGTATTACAAATTAATTTCGAGAATTAATTCGCTGTTTCATTCTGTTTGACATTCATTCTATTTGGCGCAGGATTTACACCCGCATGTATCAGACTGGCGTGACACGCATCCTCATTTGAGCGAGGGCATCCAGATGATCGAGACCAGTTTTATTGAAATTGAAAACCACCCGGTCGGCATGATCGTAAGCGAGCGCGCGGGCTGCCGGTTTTATGGCGCGAGTCATATCTTCGATGCGATCGACGGCCAGTATTTTTCTTCCATCGATGCTGCGCAGGACGCTGCCGAACTCGTCGTCGCGTCGACTCGAGGGCATGTCGCGCCAGCCTCCGCTCGCGTCGCGGGCTGAGACGAGCGCAGGCGTGGCGTCCCGCCGAGGAGCATTCTCGTGAATAAGCCACTTGCGGCCAAGGCTGGCGCCTTCGCCCGGAGCCCTTCGCCCGCAGCGGCGCAATGTCCGGGCGGTTTTGCGGACGCCGGCCTTTTCCAGTTTCCGCAATTGCGCTGGGCCTTCAATCATGCGCGCGAACTGGGGCCGACAAAAGAGGTCGCGCGTGGCGATGGCCCGGTTGTTTCTTTGGAAAGCGCGCCGCGCCATCTGGGCGCGCTCACCTTTGTCAAAGGAGACGGCGAACGGCTGACGCTCTCGGAAAGCCTCACGCGAACCCATGCCGATGGCTTCATCGTGCTTCACAAAGGACGTCTCGTTCACGAGACCTATGCGGGCCAGGGCGCGGCGCATCGGCCGCATATCTGCATGTCGGTCACCAAATCCGTGGTTGGGACCATTGCGGCAACGCTCATCCATGAGGGCGCTCTCGATCCCGATGCGCTCGCGCCATATTATGTGCCGGAGCTTTCGCAGGGGGCCTATCGTGACGCGAGTCTGCGCCAGATCCTCGATATGCTGATCGGCGTCGCCTATCGCGAGGATTACGCCAATCCCGATGCCGAAATCTGGGATTATGCGCGGGCTGGCGGCCTGTTTCCGCGCCCAGAAAGCTACGACGGCCCGGAAGGATTCCGCGCCTATCTGACGGGGCTGCGCAAACAAGGCGAGCATGGCCGAGCCTTCGACTACAAGACCGTCAACACCGAGGTTCTCGGATGGATCTTGCAGCGCGTCACCGGTCAGTCTCTCGCCGATCTCGTTTCCGCGCGGATCTGGTCGCGGATCGGCGCCGAATCCGACGCTTTTTTTCTCGTCGATGGAACAGGCTCGGAAGCGGCGGGCTGCGGCTTTGCCGCGAGTTTGCGCGATCTCGCCCGCTTCGGCGAAATGATGCGCAACGACGGCGCCGCAAACGGGCGGCAGGTCGTGCCTGCTGCGGTTGTCGCCGACATTCGTCGGGGCGGCGACCGCACCCATTTCAAGGCGGCGGGCTATTCGACCCTGCCGGGATTTTCCTACCGCAACATGTGGTGGGCGACGCATGATGCGCATGACGCCTTTTTGGCGCGGGGCATTCACGGGCAGAGCCTCTATGTCGATCCCGTCGCCGAGGTCGTCATCGCGCGCTTTGCCAGCTTCCCGCTGGCGGCGAACCGGCACAATGATCCGCTGACCTTCCCGGCCTATCGCGCCATCATCGAAGCTCTGAGCGCATAGGCAAGCGGCGTCAGTTCTGCGCCTTGCGAACCCGCGCGCGCAGACGCGCCAGCATCCCCATCAGCCCGCCCTTGCCGGCGGCCGCGTCGATGCTGCGCCTGAGCGCCGAGAGGCGGGCGATGACCGCCGCCTTATATGGCGCGACGAAGTCGTGGGCCTTGTCGCGCCAATAGATCACGAAGGCGTAAAAGCGCGCGAACCAGCCGATTGTAAGCAGTTTTTCGCGCGTGAGATCGAAGATGAAGGCAATGAGGCCGAGACCGACGAATTTCAACACGATGAAGGCGAGGGCGCCTCGCAACAGGCGACCATGCGCGATCTGGTCCACCGCGACGATCTTCAGCGGCTCGATGACGGCAATGGGAATCAGGAACAGCAGCAGCGCGCCATAGGGCGGCAGGCGCTCGATCAAACGTGCGACGGTGTCCTTGAATTCCCGCCAGGGAATATGGCGGGCGGCCCATCGGCCAAGGAGGATCATCTTGTCCCACAGCCAGGCCTCGATGAGAAAGACGACCGCGGCGAAGGTCAACAGGGCGTGCTTGAGGCGATGGGCCATCTGGCTTTTGTTCCGATCGTTTCCGGCGCTTTATATCATCAAAGCGCTCGCGCCGCTTCGGATTCCGGCGCCTTTGGCGCAGCCCGGCGCGGCCGACGCCGCGCTCGGCCTTCAGAGCGCGGCCCCGCCCGCACGGGGGAGTCGGGAATTTACTTGAGCTGGTCGGCGACCTTTTCGATCCCCGCCTTGGCGCAGGCCTCGTCCTTTTCGCCGCCGGGCGCTCCGGAAACGCCGACGGCCCCGATCACTTCGTCGCCGATCTTGATCGGGAGCGCGCCCTGCGCGGCGATTACGCCAGCGAGATGGACGGCGCCGGTGGTTGGATTGTCCTTCACCCTCTGTGCGAAATCGCCTGAAGGCGAGCGGAAGGTCCGCGCCGTATAGGCCTTGCGCAGGCTGTTCTCGAAAGTGTGCGGCGAGGTTCCATCGCCCCGCAGGGCGGCGATCGACTGGCCTTCGTCGCCCACCACATGGATCGAGACGTGGTAGCCCTGTTGCAGACAGGTCTCATAGGCGGTTTGCGCGATCGTCGCCGCCAGCGCCGCCGGCAGGTATTTTTTGGCCGGCAATTCGGCCTGGGCGGGGAGTGCGAAAGCGGTCGCCAGCGCGGCGGCGGCGATGAGGCGGAATCCTGCTTGCATTTGAGTGCGATCCTCTTTTGAGTGCGGGCCTCTTGGGGAAAATCCGCACGCATTATAGAGGCTATAATAATATTATAAAGATAGGAATTATAGAAATATTCACCGCAAGGGCGCGGCGCCGCGTTGGCCGCGCGCCCGCATGGCGGCGATGGAGGTCCGGTCGAGAATCAGCGCCATCGAATCGCGGACGTCGAGCATGACGTCGCGCACCGCGCAGGCGTTTTCATCGGGGCAATCGTGGCAGGGGCGATAGGCGGTGCGACTCGCGCAGGCGATCGGCGCGAGCGGCCCGTCGAGGATTCGGATGATCTGGCCGGCAGTGATGGCGTCCGCGGGACGCGCCAGCTGATAGCCGCCGCCCTTGCCCTTCTTGCTGGAGAGTATGCCCGCCTTTGTCAGTTCAAGCAGAATCGCGTCCAGAAACTTGCGCGGAATGTTGTTTTGTTCGGCAATTGTCGCGGCCAGGCTGACGCCGTCATGGCCCGCGAGGTGTATCAGGGCCTTCAACCCATATTTCGCTTTGTTCGATAACATGGCGTTCCAGATCGGCGACAAGGGTTTCTGCGATCAAATCCGCGCCTGGGCAGTCGCGATTCTTGACCGGACGATTACCGCATAAATAGCCGCGCGGCGTCAAATTTTCCATTGCTCCCCGCAATAGAGAGAAAAATTCCCCGGAATCACGCGGTTTGATGAAGCGGCGACGCAAATGCGCTTTGGCTTTTTGCCCATTGTTCGCAGGCCCTGCTCGCGGGTTTTTGCGGCGCCTCAAAACGGCGTCGAAAATTCTTGCCATTAAATCCGATGGATTATATAGGTTATTAAACGCCCGCGCCTACATCACAGGTCCCGCGATGACAGCAGCCTTTGCGCCAACACTTTCGGCCCGGTCGGCCATTCCACAGACAGAAAGCTTTTCGGCGCCCTCCGGAGCGCAGAACCTGCTGACGCTCAAGAGCGCCCGCCAGAATTATATCGCCGAGGCCGTCGCCGTCGGGGTTTATGCCTTGATTCTGGCCGCGGCGCTGACCTATTCAACAACGCCCCAGCAGGCGCCGGCGGAAGAGCCGATGGAACTGGTGATGGAGGCGCCGCCGCCCGCGGTGGAAGAGCCGAAGCCGCCGGAGCCGGAGGCGATCAAGCCTCCGGAGCCCGAGGTCGAGGAGCCGCCGCCGCCGCCCCCGGCAGCCATCGAGCCGGCGGTCGCGCCGGTCGAACCGCCGAAGGCGATCGAGCCGCCGAAGCCCAAGCCGAAGCCCGTGGCCAAGCCGGTGGAGCACAAGGCTCCGGCAACGCCGCGTCCCGTCGCCGCCGCGCCTGTCCGCGCCGCGCCTGTTCCCGCTGGCGCGACGCCGTCGGCCATCGCCAACCAGATCCATATGCGCCTGGCGCGCGCGGCGGCCAACGCCTATCCGGAATCGCAGAAGCCGCGTTCGGCCCGCATTTCCTATCGGGTGATGGTGGACGCTTCCGGCCATATCACCTCCTTCAGCATAACGCCCTCCGGCAACCCGGCCTTTGACGGGGTCGCCTCGCGGCTCGGTGGGCGCATCGGCACGGTGGATCCGCCCGGCCGGCCGGCGGCCCTCTCGGGCGTCATCAATTTCGCCTATCGCTAATTCGACATCAGGCCGGGCGAGGACCCGGCTCCATCCAACACGCAATGCAAGGACCCGATATGAGCGATCCAGTTTCAAACGCCGCGGCGGGCGTGGCGCATAGCCTTTCCCCCGTCGATCTGTTTCTTCAGGCTGACACTGTGGTCAAAACGGTGATGGTGCTGCTGGTCCTGGCTTCCGCCTGGGGCTGGGCGGTGATCCTGGACAAGGAGATTCGCCTGAAGGTGCTGAATTCGCGCGCCAGCCGCCTCATCAACAGCATCCAGAAGGAATTGCCCTTGTCGCATCTGGCGGTGGATTTCGCACAGACTTCGCCCAGCGATCCGCTGGTGCAGGTCTACAAGGCAGCCGCTGACGAATATACCCGCTCCGCCGATCTGATCGCCACGGAAGCGCAGCGCGACGCGGTGCAGGAGCGTGTGCATCGCGCCGCCAACCTCGCCAGCGCCTCGGCGCTCGGCCATTTGCAATCGCGGCTCGGCAGTCTGGCGACCATTGGCGCCGTTTCGCCCTTCGTCGGCCTGTTCGGCACGGTCTGGGGCATCATGACCTCGTTCCAGGGCATCGCGGCGTCTAACAATACAAGTCTGGCGGTTGTGGCGCCCGGCATCGCGGAAGCCCTTTTCGCGACGGCGCTCGGCCTGGTGGCGGCCATTCCAGCGGTGGTTTTCTACAACCGTATCGGCACCGACATTTCCAATTACGCCAAGAAGGTTTCGAGCTTCATCGGCGTGTTCGAAATCGAATTGTCCCGTCAGCTGTCGAAGAAAGGGGAGCGCAATGGCCTTCGCGTTGCGTAATCAGGACGGCGGGGGCGATGTCGCGCCGATGGCCGACATGAATGTGACGCCGCTGGTCGACGTCATGCTGGTCCTGTTGATTGTTTTCATGGTCGCGGCGCCCTTGATGGCGGTGGGCGTGCCGGTCGACCTGCCGAAGGCGCAGGCCAAGCAGCTCAATGACCAGAAGCCGCCGATCGTCGTCAGCATCGATGCGACCGGCTCCTTCTTCATCGACCAGACGGCGATCGACAGCGACAAACTGCTGCCGACGCTGACGTCCAATTCCGAGAACGACAAGGAGCGCCGCATCCATGTGCGCGGCGATCGCAACATCAATTACGGCAAGGTCATGGAAGTCATGGGCCTGATCAACAGCGCCGGCTTCACCAAGGTGGCGCTGGTGTCGGAGGCGCCGGGACAATCGGCTCCGGCCGCGGCTTCGGCGGTAGCCGCCCCGGCGAAATGAACTTGCGTTGCAAATGAAAAAAGCCGGAGGCCCGAACCTCCGGCTTTTTTATGCGTTCTTCGCGGCGGGCGTCAGAGGCCGCGCGGGTCCTCATAGGCGAGGACGAGATGCGCGCGAACGGGCGCGTCGCCGATATTCTGATAGGAATGCGGCACGTCGGCGTCGAAATGAATGGCGTCGCCGGCCCCGAGGCGATAGGCCGGCTCCCGGCCCGTCACGATTTCCAGCGTGCCGCTCACCACCAGAAGATTCTCGGACGTTCCCGGCGCATGCGCCTGAGACTGTTCCAGATGGCCGGGCGCGATCACGAGCTCGTAAATCTCGACGCGCGGTTGAAGGCCGAACGCCGTCAGGGCGCGCGACTGGAACGCGCCGCCGCTCGACACCAACACATTGTCGTCGGACCGGCGGATGATCGCGGCGCCGCCGCGTCGCGGCGTGGCGATCAGGCTGCCGAAGGGGACATCGAGCGCGTTGGCGATCTTCCAGAGCACATCGATGCTCGGCGCGCGCTGGCCATTGGCGACGGCGTCCAGATGGTGGCGTTCAACACCGGTAAGATCGGCCAGCTTTGCAAGGTTGACGCCGTCCAGTCTGGTTTTCGCGCGCAGGCGGGCTGCGATCACCAGGGTGAGATCCTGCTCGGTGACGGGCGGACCTTCGGCATGTTTCGCGTTCATCGCGGGAGACTCCACAGATTAATTTATAAAAACTATAGAAACAATGTAATATAAAGGTCAAGCGCGGTTGTGCTCATAGTTTCAACGATTTGTCCGCTGGCCAGCCAGGAATCTGGCGAGCTGTTCGATCTCGGCGTCGGAAAGCTTTCTAGCGACCTCATTCATCACTCCGCCGGGGCTGTTTTCGCGCTCGCCGACTTTCCACAGATGGAGCTGGCTGGTCAGGTAGAGTTGGCGCTGACCGCCAATGATAGGGGCGGGGGCCTTGTTGTCGGCGCCGATCTCGCCGGACCCATTTTCGCCGGTTCCGTTCTCGCCATGGCAGCCTTGGCAGGCGGGCAGGCCGCGCGCGTAATCGCCGCTTTCATAAAGCGTCCGGCCCGAGGCGCTGAATTCGGCCTCTTCGGCGTCCCAGCGCGGGGCGGCGGAGAAAAACGCGGCTATATCGGCGATATCCTGCTGCGACAAGCCGCTGGCCATGGCGGTCATGATCTCGCTCTTGCGTGCACCGGATTGGAAATCGTTCAGCTGCTTGCGCAGATAGGCGCTGAGTTGCCCGGCCAGTTTCGGATAATGCTCGGAAGTGCTGATCCCTGCCTCGCCGTGACATTCTTGGCACTGCTCGGCCTTCGAGCGAATATTGCCGCGCGCCGCATCGCCGGCAATCGTCTCCCCGCGAGCGGAAGAGGCAAGGACGGCCGCCGCGAGCAGCAGGGTGGGAAGATGAAATGTTTCGCGCCGCACGGTTGGTCTTCTTCGCCCTGACGTCGGAAAGAAACGGCGCCCGGGGAGACCGGGCGCCGGATCAGCAGGTTAGGCGTGGTTTCAGAGCTTGGTGCGCAGAGTGACGCCAATCGTCAGCGGCTCGATATAGGAGACGCCGCCCAGGCTCACGCTGGTCGACAGGCTTTGGGTGCTAAGCGCCTGCTTGTTGAACAGGTTTTTCGCCCAGATAGCCAGGTCATATGCGTCATTTGGCGTCTTCAGTCCGAAGCCAAGGCTGGTGATCCCATAGGCGCTCTGCGACAGCACGTAATTGGTATAGGCCGAGCTAAGCGAGAACTGCGTCGCGCTTTTGAAGAACTCGTTGGCGTAGATATAGCCTTTCAACTCCGTGCCGAAATAGCTCCCCAGATGGTGCTCGTAACTGAAGCCCAACGTGAACGAGATTGGCGTCACGTTGGGAATGCGCGTGCCGCCCGAAAGGTTGAGCTGCGCAGTCGGGTAGGCGGCGGCGTAGTCGGCTGGCGGTGCGGCGTTGGGGAAGTCCATGTACCACGCGCCATTATAGGCGCCGGCAAAGTTGATCCAGAAATTCTCGAAGGGCGAATAGCGTCCATCGAGTTCGAAGCCTGCCAGACGCACATACGGGATATTGCCGAGGTAGGATTTGTTGATGGTGTTCAGATTGCCGGAGGTGTCGGTATAAGTATACCAGCGCGCCAGCGTGGCCTGGAAGTTGGTGATGTCGTTCAGGTAGATGTTGGCGTTGACCTGCAGCCTGTTATCAAACCAGTTCGATTTGAAGCCGAGCTCGTAGTCGAGAGCGACCTCGGGCTTTGTGATGATTGGCATGCCGCCGACCACGGGAAAGACCTTGTTGGCGGCGGAAAGGCTCGCGCTCTGATAGTAGATCGGCACAGCCGCCGTATTGGCCGCGCCGGATTTCACGCCGCGCGCGACATTCACATAAGCGGTGATGTTGTCATTGAATTTGTAGGACGGGTTGATCAGGAACGAGATCGAATCCGTATCCTGCTTGTCTTCTTGATAGAAATTCGTGCCGCCAATTGACGAGATGACGTAATTGGTTCGGACGTTTGTCAGGTTGGCCGGAAGCGTAGCGCCGCCGAAATAATAGCCGCGATCGGAGGCTGTGCGCTCTTCGTAGGAGTTGCGGACGCCAAGTGTCAGATTGGCGTGCTCATCGAAGTGATAATTTCCCTGAAGGAAGCCTGCGAGCGTGGTGATTCCCGCCGTGCCGTAGAGATTGGCTTCGACGCCGTTCAGGATGGAGGAGGAATTGAGGCCCTTGTTGGTGGTGTTCCTCTGCAGCAGGCCGACCGCGTCAGACCCATATTGCTGGCGATTATTCGAGGTGATCGACTCTTTCAGGAAATAAAACCCGCCCGTCCATTCGAAAGTGCCGCCCGTCGGCGACGACAGCCGTAATTCCTGCGAATATTGGTTCGCGCCGACGTCATAGCCGCTGATGTTGTTGATGTAGTTATAGAGGCCGTAATTGCCGTCGCTGTTGTTCGGGTGGAAGTCGAAGTGGCGGAAGGCGGAAACGGACGTAAAGGTCAGGTCGCCGATCTGCGCATCGAGCTGGTTCGAGAAGCCATCTGTGTGCGTGATGATGCTGCCAATATTGGTATAGACCGTCGCGAAAGGCTGGGCGGCGATGCGCGACGCATATTGTGGATAGAGCCAGGCAAGCGCCTGGTTGGGATTGTTGAACGTCTTGGCCACGCCGCTAGGGTTGGTGGCGGTGATGGAGCGGGACTGCCCATTGAAATTTTTGGTCCAGCCGTCGTTCCAGGTTCCGTTGCTGTTATTGGTTTCGTTGGTGGCGAAATGCTCGTAGATCAGACGATCGGTGAAATTGTCGAAAGTCCCGAGCAATTGCGCGCGGACGCCCCAGCGGTTGGTGTCCTGGCCCTTGAGGTTGGTGTTGCCATATAGGTTAGGCAGCCAGCCGTCCTGTTTCGCGCCAAAAACCGAGACGCGATAGGCGATCTTGTCGGGAATGAGCGGGCCGGTGGTCGTGAAGGTTTCCTCGGCCAGGCGACGGCTGCCGAAGGTGGTTTCGGTCGTCGTCTGCGGCGTGAAGCTCGGCGTGTTGGTGTTGATGATCACGGCGCCCGTGGTCGTGTTTTTGCCCAGCAGGGTGCCTTGCGGTCCGCGCGCGACCTGCACCGAATTGATGTCGTAGAGCGTCAGCCAGGAAAAGCCGATATAGGTATAGAACACATTGTCGACGATCAGGCCGACGTCGCCCTCTGAGCCGTCCGCGCCGCCTGAAATGCCGGTGATGCCGCGCAAGCCGTTGGCGCTGGTGCGGGGGTTTGTCACGCTTGGCGTGAAACTCGGAACGCGCTGGACGATATCCGACCATTTCTCGATATGCTGAGTGTCGATGGTCTTTTCGCCGATCGCGGAAATGGGCAGCGGCACGTCCTGCGCCTTTTCGGCGCGATCGCGCGCGGTGATCGTCACCTCTTCGATGACCGCCGAGGTTGGATTGATCGTCGCGCCGGGCGCCGCTGGCGCGGCCGCCGCGGCGGCGGCCGGCTCGGGTTGCGCCGTTTGCGCATGGGCCGCGAACGCCAATCCTAAAGCCGGAAGCGCGGCGACTCCGCCAAGAAAGGCGATGGGAAACGCCCGGACGCCAGACAACAGAGCCTGTCGCCGCCGAGCTAAGCAATTACGCATTCTGACCCCCAGATTTCAATACGCCAGCCAATGGCCCCTGAGGGCGCGTCGGAGCGCCGGTTGGGCATTGGATATTTTTCCTATCAACATAGTATGATTTTGGTTCAGACTCTGAGTCAACCAATGATGACTAAAAAATGGCGCAAATATTTTGCGTCGCCATTTTGCGTTGCGGGAAGGCAACAGCGCGCCCGCTCGCCGGAAGGCGTGATTCAGCGGTAGGAATGCTCATATTTTTAACGAAAGGTCGGGATTTCACGCGTCTTTTCATAGGGGTTAAGCGGGGGGCGTGCACGCGCAGGACATCCAATTTGGGCCTTGCCATGGCCGTCGCGTCCGGCCGCAACCGCCGGAGGCATCGACGAATCTCATTTCCTGGCGCGAAGCCCGATTGTCAAAAACGAAAAATGAAAGTATTCCTATCGTGATAATAGGATTCTGAGCCGGTATCCGAGCAAGCGGCGACGGCGGAGATAGTTCCGGCGCGCGCCTGCCGAACGCGATTTTTGATGAGGTGAGATACAGCCTATGAAAACGAACAGAGTGAAAGCCTTGGGGATCGTCCTGCTCAGCTTCACATCGCTCACGCCATTGTGGGCGGTTGAGAAGTCGGCCTTCGCGCAAGCCGCTCCTCCGCCAGCCGCCGCGCTAACGCCAGAGCAGGTCGCCGCCGAGGCGCGCGCGGCCTCCATCAAGGCGCTCGCCGCTTCCGCAGAGGCGCTGAACGCTTTGGCCCGAGCCTTGACCGCCTTGCCGGCGCCGGTCGCGCAGGCCGATTCATCCGCCGTTGCGACGGCGCCGAAGCCTTCCGCTGCGGCATCAGCCCCGGCTTCCGGCGCCGCCGCGCTGCTCGCCGCCTCAAGGGGCGCGCCGTCCGCCACCCCGCCTGGTTCTTCTCCCGCCGCCGCTCCCGCGAGCGTCGCCTCCGCTCCTGCTGCGCCAGCCGCCTCCGCTTCTGCTGCGCCAACCGCCTCCGCTTCTGCGCCAGCCGTCGTAGCGGCCGCTCCGGCTCCCGCCGCGCCGCACTGGTCCACAGTGCCAGTGGTGGCGCCCGCGGCGCCGCAGGTCGCGCAAAAGGATTGGGTTCGCAATCCGATCGACGCTTTCGTTCTCGCCAAGATCGAAGCGAAAGGCCTCAAGCCTTCGCGCGAATCGGACCGGGCAGCCTTTATCCGTCGCGCGACCCTCGACGTCTGGGGCTTGATTCCTTCGCCCGAAGATGTCGCGGCCTTTGTGAACGACAAGTCGCCGGACGCCTATGAGAAGCTGGCGGATCGCCTGCTCGCCTCGCCGCATTACGGCGAGCGTCAGGCGCGGCGCTGGCTCGACCTCGCGCGCTATGCCGACAGCGCCGGCTTCCAGGGCGATGCGACGCGCGAAAACTACTATCGCTACCGCGATTACGTGATCAACGCCTTCAATTCGGACAAGCCCTATGACCTGTTCATCAAGGAGCAGTTGGCGGGCGACGAATTATTCCCCGGCGATCAGAACGCCCATATCGCCACCGGCTTCCTGACGGGCTATCCGGACAATCCCAATTCGCGCGATCTGGTGCAGAGGAAATACCAGATCACCACCGACATGGTCGATACGGTGGGCTCTTCGATTCTCGGTTCGACGATTGGCTGCGCGCGCTGCCATAATCACAAGACCGACAAATTCACGATGAAGGACTATTATTCGCTCCAGGCCTTCTTCGCGAACACCAGCACGACCGAGGATTTTCCAGTCCAGAAGGGCAGGGCGGAAGAAGCCTATCTGAAGAACCTGCAGAAATATCTGGATAGCGTGAAGGAGCTTCAGGACCGGCGCGCGGCCCTGCTGGCCCCGGTCAAGGAAGTGGCGCTCAAATATCACAAGGAGCGCTATCTGACGGACAGCCGCGAAGCTGTCTTCAAGCCCGAGAAGGATTGGAACCCGCTCGACCGCTGGGTGAACCACCGCCTCGTGAATCACAATGTCACCAATGACGACATCATCGGCGCGGCGTATCTGCGCTATGCGTCCGAGGACAAGGAAGCGCCCGGCTACGGCCCCGAAGCCAAGGCGCGCTGGGAAGAATATCAGCGGCTCACGACGGAGTTCAGGAAGGCCGACAACCAGAAGCCCGCCAAGGGCTCGGTGACCTTCACCGCCGTCGAAGAGCTTGGCCACGCCGACTCGCCGCCGACCTTCATCTTCGCGGGCGGCAGCCATGAAAAGCCGACCGACGAAGTTCAGCCGGCCTTTCCGGCCGCGCTGACTGACAAGGCGCCGTTCATCACGCCGACCGCCACTTCGTCCGGACGCCGTTCGGCTTTGGCGAACTGGGTCGCCAGCAGGGAAAATCCGCTGACCTCCCGCGTCTACGCCAACCGCGTCTGGAGCCAGTATTTCTCCTATGGCATCGTCCGCACGGTGAGTGATTTCGGCAAGGCGGGCGATCGTCCGACCAATCCGGAACTGCTCGATTATCTGGCGGATTCCTTCGCCGGAAATGGCTGGAGCGTGAAGGCGTTGCATCGCCAGATCCTGCTGTCCAACACCTATCGCCAGTCTTCCGAGCCCCGCGAGGAAGTGGCGAAGGCCGATCCCGACAACAAGCTTCTGGCGGTGTTCCCGCGCCAGCGCCTTGAGGCCGAGGAAATCCGCGACGCGCTGCTCGTTGCGTCCGGCAAGCTGGAGGATCGCGTCGGCGGCCCGAGCGTGTTCCCTCCCGTCCCGGCAAATCTTGGCGCCGGTCAGGCCTGGCAGGTGTCTAAGGATCCCAAGGATTGGTATCGCCGCAGCGTCTACATCTTCACGCGCCGCAGCGTTCCCTATCCGCTGCTCGAAGCCTTCAACGCGCCAAACACACAGCAGGTCCACAGCACCCGCGAAGTGACGACGACCCCGTTGCAGGCGCTGGCGCTGATCAATGACGACGCGGTGTTCCAGCTGACGCAGGCGATCGCCGGCCGCGTGATCCAGGAAGCGGGACCGGACGAGACGGCGCAGTTCAACCGCCTCTTCCAGATTCTGTTCAGCCGCGATGCCGACGATTACGAGAAGGCGGCTCTGACCCGCTTCCTTGACGATCATCAGAAGGTCATCACCAGAAGAATCTTCGACGGCAAGTTCTCGCTCGCCCAGCCGATCGCGCTGAAGGAAGACGAGAACCCCAATCCCATCCGCGCGGCGGCTTTCGTGGATCTCGTCCACACCGTCGTGAATTCCAACGACTTCGTCTACCGCTTCTGATTTTCCGCAAATTCGAGAACAAGGACTGCCCAGATGACCAATCAATCAAGACGCCAGATGCTGTTTCGGACCGGCTTCGGACTCGGGGGCCTCACCCTCAGCTCGATGATGCCGGGCGGCGGCATTTTCGCCGCCAGCGCCGCCTCGCTGGTCGATCCGCTCGCCCCGAAGGACCCCCATTTCGCCGCCAAGGCGAAATCGGTGATCTGGCTGCACATGGATGGCGCGCCGAGCACGCTCGACCTGTTCGACTACAAGCCGGAATTGATCCGCCTCGCCGGTCAGGAAGTGCCGGCTTCCTTCCTGCAGGGCATCAAGACCTCGACCCAGGGCGGCGTCGGCAAGCTCTACGCCTCGAACCGCAGCTGGAAACAATATGGCCAGAGCGGCGCCTGGTTCTCCGACCTGTTGCCGAACATCGCCCAGCACGCCGACAAGATTGCCTTCATCAAGAACAGCAAGACGGTCGGCGCGACGCATGACATTTCGATCCTGAAACTCAACACCGGCGATGTGCAGCCGGGCCGCCCCTCGCTCGGCGCCTGGGTCGCCTATGCGCTCGGCGCGGCCAATCCCGATCTGCCCGGCTATGTCGTGCTCTATGACGGCAATCGCGAGCCGACCGGCGGCTCCGTCAACTGGAGCTCCGGCTTCCTGCCGGCGGTCTATCAGGGCACCGCGTTCCGTCCCGGCGATTCGCCCATCATCGATCTCGAACATCCTGAACTGGTCTCGGACCCGCAGCAGCGCGAGGAGCTGAACCTGCTGAAGGCGCTGAACGATCATCGCTCGGCCCTGCGTCCCGAGGACACCGAACTTCAGGCCCGCGCGCGCTCCTATGAACTCGCCTATCGCATGGAGAAATCGGCGCCGGAAGCGATTGACCTGGCCAAGGAGAACGACGCGACCAAGGAGCTTTACGGCCTCAACGACAATGCCACGAAGGGTTATGGAACGAACCTGCTGCGCGCCCGCCGCCTTGTCGAACGCGGCGTCCGCTTCATCCAGGTGGTGTCGGGCCCTGTAGCCGATACTGGCGGCGTGGATCGCAACTGGGACGCCCATTCGGCGCTCGAAAAGAACCATGGCGCGCATACGCGAAAGGTGGACAAGCCCATCGCCGGCCTGCTGCAGGACCTGAAGGACCGCGGCCTGCTCGACACCACGCTGGTGGTCTGGACCTCGGAATTCGGCCGCACTTCTTACGGCCAGTCCGGAGACGGGCGCGACCATAATCCCTGGGGCTACACGCAGTGGCTCGCGGGCGGCGGTTCGAAGGCCGGCTATACCCATGGCGCGACCGACGAGATCGGCCTGCGTTCGATCGGGACCGGTGTCGACACCTATGACCTCCACGCCACGGTTCTCAACCTGTTGGGCCTCGACCACCTCAAGGTGACCTATCTCCGTGGCGGCCGCCGCGAGCGCCCGACCGTCGTCTATGGCGACGTCGTGCGTGAGCTGATCGCCTGAGAAAATTAGCGCCGAAACCAAGGCCGCCTGGAAGGTCATCCTTCCAGGCGTTTCTTCGCCTGGCGTCCTGCCGGGAGCGAACGCAATTCACAGACGGGAAATCAAGGCTCAAATGCGGAAAATGCTGATGCTTTCGACGCTGGCCGCGATGATCGGCGCAGCGCCGGTTCTGGCCCAACGCGTCACGATCGATCTCAAGGATTACGACGACGATCTGATGCACGATATCGACCGCGCGCTCAAAAATTTTGAGCCGGATATCTCCGGGCAGAACGCCGAGGCGGCGCGCGACGATGTCGCGGAATTGCGCCGTGGCTTCACCTATACCGAAGATTATTTCACGAAGAAGGGCAACACGCCCGACGCGGTCGAGATCTCGCGGCAGGGGTTGCAATTGCTCGAAGCCGTGGTGAAGGATCTGGACGCGCAGAATTTCGATTCCGCCGCCGAAACCGCCCGCGACGTCTCGAAAGCGTGCCGGAGCTGCCACGACACCTATAAGCCCGACAAGGCGCGGTTCTAGCGCCATGCCGCTTGGGCCTGATGCGCGCCCGGGGCGCCCGACCGTCGTTTTGTTCGACCTTGACGACACCCTGCTCGACCATGGGAAGGCGATGCGTCAGGCGGTCGATCATGTCCACGCGGCCTTTCGGCTCGCCGCCTCGCTCGACGAGTTCCACCGGAATTGGTCCGACGCGTCAGAGCGTCACTACAGCCGCTACCTCGCCGGGGAAATCAGTTTCGCGGAGCAAAGGCGCGCCCGGGTGCGCGACGCCGTCGGGCAGGGGCTGAGCGTTGGTGCGGTCGATGAAATTCTTGGGCAATTCATTGCGGAATATGAGCGCCGCTGGATTTTGTTCGACGACGTCTTGCCCTGTCTCCAATCCTTGTCAGGCTTTCGCCTGGGGCTGCTGTCGAACGGCGCCGCCCGGGAGCAAAGGCGCAAGCTGGCGTCGCTGGGCCTGCTGTCGTGTTTTGAAATCGTCCTGACCTCGGAAGAGGCGGGCGCCGCCAAGCCGGACGCGGCGATTTTCCTGCGCGCCTGCGAGGCCTTGGGTGTCGCGCCCGCCGAGGCTATCTATGTCGGCGATCGCTGTGATCTGGACGCCGTCGCGGCCCGTCGCGCGGGGCTGGATGGCGTGTGGCTGAACCGACGCCGCAAGGGGCATCCGCTCGCCGCGACTGTCAACGCCATCGCCGGGCTCGACGAACTGGCGCCGCTGCTTAGAGAGCGGGCGCGAAAAATCATTGGCGCGTTGAAATTGAACCGGCGCGCTCTCAGAATTCCGCCGCGTCCGCCGCCGCCGAGGGGGCGTGGGTGACGATGACCACGAGAATGGCGGCCAAACCCACAACCAGCAAAACCGCAAGCCAGGTCCGCGACCCCCGGATCGCTTCCCCGGAGGGCACGACGTGTTGCGGCTTGCGCCCCGTGATCATGGCGCGCGCCAGATTTTCATTCTTGAAAATCTTGTGGCCGATCACCGCCAGAACATGCAGCGCCACGGCGCCCGCCAGCCAGTAGAACAGCTTGCGGTGGATCGAGGTCGCCTCAAGGCTGAAATCCTTCGTGACATACCCCACGAGCGGCCCGACGTTGAAAATCTCGTCATTGCCGAACAGACCCAGCACGGCCTGCGCCGCCAGCGCGCCAAGCAGCGTGAGCACCATCAGCGCGCCCAGCGGATTATGGCCGGGATAATGGGCGTCCTTGCCCGCCGCCAGATCGCGCACATAGGCCAGGGTTTCCGAGGGGCCGCGTAAAAAATTCCGGAACAGCGCGTGGCGCGTGCCGACGAGGCCCCAGACGATGCGAAACGCGACCAGCACGATGACGGCGTAGCCGGACCAGACATGATATTTGAAATAAGCGACGCCCAGCCTGTTGGTCACGAAAGCCGTCACGATGGCGGCGACGAGCGACCAGTGAAAAATCCGCACCGGCAGATCCCAAACCTGCCGCTCCGCCACGGCGGGCTCCTGCGCGGTCGAGACGGAGTTCAGGGATTCTTCATAGGAGGTCATGGACGTCGCGCTTGCGCTTGGGTTGGAAGGTCTTGGGTTTGAGAGATCCGGACGGGCGCGCCCGTGGGGCGATACAGTTGCGCCCGTCCGAGGCCGGGCCCAGCGCGGGAGGACGCCGGGCGCGGGGAGGCCGCCTTATTTCAGCTTGAACTCGTCGTGGCAGGACTTGCAGTCCTGTGCGACCGCGCCGAGCGCGGTCTTGAACGAATCCGTCAGGCCCTTGTCCTTTTCGTTGATGTCGGACAGCGCGACCAGATGGTCCTGAAAATCCTTCAGGCTCTTCTGGAATTCAGCGTGCTTGGTCCAGACTTCCGGCTTGGCCTTGGTGTCCGGCTCGCCGATGTTCGAGTTTTCAGGGAAAGCCTCGTTCAGCAGGCCGGACAGGAACAGGACGCGGGTGATGCGCTTGTTGACTTCGGCGGCGTCATAGGGGCCGCCGTCCTTCAGGATCGCGCCGAGCGGACGGAAATTCGCGCCGATCAGCTTGAAAATGGATTTGCGGACATCGGCGGCCTGGCGGGCGGCGTTAGCGCCGCCGGCGGCAGGGGCAGGCGCCGCCGCAGGGGCGGGGGCCGGTGCGGGCGCGTTCTGGGCCTCCGCGACCAGCGCGCCGCAGGCGCTCGTAGCGAGCGCCAAGCCTAAAATGGCGGCGCGGCGCCGCTTCGACACATGCGAGATCATCTTTAGAAAACTCCTTCGATTGTGGTTTGATCTGTTTCGATTTCAGCCGCGCAAAACGCGGTTGAAGAGAGCAAGGGTTCGCTCCCAGGCCAATTTGGCGGCCGCCTCGTCGAAACGCGGGGTGGTGTCGTTGTTGAAGCCGTGCTCGACGCCGGGATAGATGTAGGCCTGATATTTGACGCCGGCCTTTTCCAGCGCGGCCTCATAGGCGGGCCAGCCAGCGTTGATGCGCTCATCCTTGCCCGCGAATTGCAGAGCCAACTCGGCCTTGATGTCGGCGACCTTGTCGAGCTGCGGCGCCGCTCCATAGAAGGGAACGCCAGCGGCGAGCGTCGGCAGGCTGACCGCCAGGAAATTGACGATCCCGCCGCCGTAGCAGAAGCCGACCGCGCCCAGCTTGCCATTGCCGTCGGGCAGGGCGCGCGCGAAATTGGCGGCGGCGATGAAGTCCTCGCGGGTCTTGGTTTGGTCGAGCTTGGTGAAAAGCTCGCGCGCGGCGTCCTCATTGCCGGGATATCCGCCCAGCGGGAAGAGGGCGTCGGGCGCGAAGGCGATGAAATTATCGACCGCGAGCCGCCGCGCGATATCCTCGATATGCGGATTGAGGCCGCGATTCTCGTGGATGACGAGGACGACCGGGAGCTTGCCTTCCGCCTTGGCGGGGCGCGCCAGAAGCCCACGCACCTTGCCGAAACCAGGGGCGATTCGATCTCGACGAATTCGGTCTTGATGCGGGGATCCGTCGGCGCGATTTTCTGCGCGGCGGCGAAGCGCGGGTTCAGCGCGTCGAGCAATTCGATGGCGGTGGCCCCGCTGAGCGCCGCATAGGTCGACGCGCCCTTCAGAAAGCCGCGCCGGGACGTCAGCCCATGCACATATTTGTCGAAAAGCCGCAGCACCTCGGGATGGAAATCGGTGGCCTGCGTCAGTTTCTTCTTGTCGTTCATTTTGGCGTCTCCGGCGCTTTCGCCGCGATCAGGGTTTGGGCGCGGCGGGAGCGGTCTGGACAGCGGCTTCGCGCGGCGGCGGCGCGACGATCTTCACGATGGTCCCGCCTTCCTGCTCGTAAACCTGGGAGCCGACGGCGCCGACGACCTTGAAGCCCTTCTCGCTCAGCAGGTCGCCCGCTTTTCCAGCGCGGCCCGCATGGTTGGAGACCGTGACGATGGGGCGATCCTTCGGGATGAAGGCAAGGTTCTTTTCCAGCTCGTCGATCTGGACATTCAGATAGACGGGGAAGGTGCCGATCTTGGAGATCTCGTCGGGACGGCGCAGATCGATGAACAGGACGTGGCTGGGATCGGCGAGCAGGCCGTCGATGGCGGCGCGATGCAGCTCGGGCGTCTTGTAATTATAGACAAACGCGGCCCGCGCAGGCGCCGCCGCCGGCGTCTGGGCCAGGGCGGGAGCGGCGAAGGTTGCGGAGAGGAGAAGAAGCGGCAAAATCTTGCGCATGAGGGTTCCTGGATTAGGTAAGATTTACATAAAGCCTATCGACTAAATAGTATTATGTCGGGACTTTTGCCTGCGCGCAACCCCGCACGGCGCGAAAATCGCGACATGCCCGCAAAGTCAGGGCTTGTGCTGTTCGCGCCACTGGCGCACGGCCGCCAGGGTGTTTTCGATATGCTTTTCGGGCGCGGAATCCTGATAGGCGTAGATGATCTTGCCATCGGGCGCGATCACATAGGAGATCCGGTCGGCGACCATGGCGCCGGAGGCGCTGGGCTTGGTGCGCAGGGCGTCATAGGAGCGAATGACGGCGGCGTCGGGATCGGCGGCGACCGGGAATTTGTCGCGGCACTCTTTCGAGGAAAAGTCGATCTGGGTTTCGATGGTGTCGGACGACAGGCCGATCAGCGATGCGCCCGCCGCGGCGAAGTTCTCGGCGTTCTCGGCGAAATCATGCGCCTCGATGGTGCAGCCCTTGGTGAAGGACTTCGGGTAGAAATAAAGGACCACGGGGCCCTTTTTCAGCGCCTCCGACAGCCTGAAGGTGAAGCTCTTGCCGGCTAACGCCGCCTGCAAGGTGAAGTCCGGAGCGGGGTCGCCATCCTTGAGCGCCGCGAGGGCGGCGGTGGAAAGCAGGGCGCAAAACAAGGCGCCAGCGAAAAGGGGTTTCATGGCTCGCTCCGTTGACATTCAGATAACAGCAGATGGGCGGGATGTTGGGGCGCTTCAATGGCGATGGGAAAAATGCGCAATCCGGCGCTGCGCCCCCGTTTGAAAGGCGCGACGCCGGGCTGCCAGGGGGCGGCTTTTTCCTATTTCAAGCGCGCCTGAATCTTCTCCACGCCTGCCTTGGCGTAGGCCTCGTCCTTGTCCGAGCCTCGCGCGCCGCCGACGCCGATGACGCCGATCACCTCGTCATTGACCTTGATGAGCACGGCTCCCGCGCGCGCCAGATAGTTCGGGTTGGCGGCGATTTTGTCGGCGAGATCCTTATTGGTTTTCACCTCTTCCGCCAGCTGGCCCGACGGCTCCTTGAAGGCGAGCGCGGCCTGCGCTTTGAAATTACTATTCTGTACGGCGCGAGGCCCAGTGCCGTCGGACACCAGCACCGCCTTGAGGACTCCGGCGGAATCGATCACGCTGACGGCGATCTTCTGGTCCGCCGCCTTGGCGGCCTCCAGCGCCGTTTGAGCGGCTTCAATGGCGAGATCGAGCGCCGGTCCGCGCGCGGGCGGCGGTGGCGGGTTTTGCGGCGCCCCGACCGGGGCGGGCGCGCCCTGCGCAAGCGCGGCGCCGGCGGAAGCCAAAAAGAACAGAAGGGAAGGGCTAAGCTTTTTCATTTTTCGTTTCTCGGGAGTTGCGGAGGTTTGACGAAATTGGTCACGTCAATATTTCGCGGCGGCGACAGTGGTTTCCGCAGCTCCAAATTTATAGGTAATGCCGGCCCGGACGACGCTGGTGCTGTAGCTTTCCGAAAAAACCTTGGGGGAGTTCAGCAGGTTGTTCGTGTTGCTGGCGAAGTTGTAATAGCGATATTCAAGTCGCGCGGACCATTTATTGTTGATCGCATATTCAACGCCGGCGCCGACGTCATAACCATTGATCGCGTTGGAAACCCCGGCGACCTGAGTGCCGGCGACGTTCAAGGCGGTGTTGTTGGCGAGGAAGGCATAGCCGCCGATGGCATAGACCAGATAATTCTTGACGGCGTAGCCCAGCCGTCCGTCGGCGGAGGCAAGCCAGTCATGATAGGATCTAACGGTAAAGGCTTTCGGAGCGTAAGGTACGGAGCTGCTCAGATTTCCCTCGACGCTCAGGAAATCGAACGATCCCTGTACGCCGAAAACGAGCGAATTAACCTGGTAATTATAGCCAAAATGGGCGCCGCCAATGAAGCCGTCATTGCGCCAGCTCGAGCTATAGGCGGCCGAGGGCAGGTTGAAATCGGTCGAGCCAAATGCGCCGCCCGCCTGTGCGCCGCCATAGGGGCCGGTCCAGTTGACGGACTCCGGCGCGAAGGCGGGAGGGGCTTTCTGCGCAGGCAGATCAGCCGCGGCGGCGGCGCCCGTCAGCGCGGAGAAGGCCAGAAGGAAAAGCGTGAATTTGCGCATGGTTTGTGTTCCTGAATTGAACTCTCTCGCGGAGGCGGACATTGTTTTTTGCTGACGCCGGCCCGCCGGGTCGGGCGGATCGGCGGCGGTCTTGGGAGCGACCATCGAAGAGCGCGCCGGTGTCTTTGGTAGCCTGAATTAAAACATATAAATCCTATCAAGATAATATATTTATATGCAAGCGATTATCGTTGCGTGGCGCCGGATATGCAAAAATTTCGGGGCGATCGGCTGCTCGGCGCGCTTCGCCCCTGCAGGAGGTTCGGGCGAGCCCCGCCGCAGGCGATCTTCACACCGGTCTGGCGCGGGCGCGCTTTACGTTCCGCGAGGGGAGGCTGGAGAAAGGCCTGTCGGGATCGAGGTCTTTGGCAGGACAATTGCTTGCGTCGTTCAAATGCGCAAACCTCGCGGTTTGCGCTCCGATCCGATGCTGTCGGATTGGAACAGGCTCCAGAGGCTGTTCGCCATGGTTGAAAAATCTTCGCCCTTCCTGACGGGTTTCGCGCAAATCCACCCGGCGCTTGGCATATTGCGTCACGCCGCGCTGCTCGCAGAAGCCGACGCCGCGCCGGATGACGAAGAGTTGGACCTGCTCTACCAGCAGGCCGACGCCGGCTTTCTCCTTGATACGGAGCCGGCAGACATCTGGCCCGAACTCGCGCGTGGCCTGATGGGGCGTGCGCCATCGAAAATGCTGGCCAATCTGCGGGAATGCCGGGCGCTGGAGCAAATCCTGCCCGAGGTCGAGGATTTGTTCGGCGTCCCGCTGCTCTCGGACGAGCCGGCCGAAGTAGACCTTGGCGATCACGTGCTGAAATCGCTCGACGAGGCGGCGAGCGCCGGCGCTGGACTGAGCGTGCGCTTCGCGCTGCTGACCATGCATGTCGGCAAATCGGATTCGCCGCGCGAACATCTGCCTATTCATTACAAGCATATCGAGCGGGCCCGCCCGCGCATCGAAGCCATCGCGGCGCGCTTCGACGTCGCGCCCGAATGTCGCGATCTTGCGCTACAGGCTCTGGCCGAATGCGAGAGGGTCCATCGCGTCTCGAAGATGCGCGCCGGGCCGGTCGCCCTCATGCTGGAACGGCTGGGCGCCTTCGACACGCCGGAGATATTCGCGCATCTGTTGGCGGTCTGCGCCTGTGATTTCCGCGCCTTTCCAGGGCGCTCGGGCTTGCCTTATCCCAAGGCGGAGTTGTTGGAGTTGGCGCTCGGCGCCTGCGCGGATATCGCTCCCGGCGCGTCCGAGGCCGTACAGGAAGCCCGCGCTATGGCAATCGCGCGGGCGTTCCGTTCGTTGCGATGGGAAGACGAGGCCGATTAGGCTTCTTTCGGCGCCGGCTCGGGGGAGGCGGGCTGCGCGCCCTTCTTCTTCGCCTTGCGCAATTCCTCGAAACGCTGCAGCACGGCGAAGAAGGACGGCACAAACAATACGGCCAGACAGGTCGAGGCGATCATGCCGCTGAACACGCTGATGCCGAGCGAGCGTCGGGCGTTGGCGCCCGCGCCAGTGGCGAGCACCAGAGGCAGCACGCCGAGGATAAAGGCGAAGGACGTCATCAGAATTGGGCGAAAGCGAACCCGCGAGGCCTCGGTCGCCGCGTCGGCAATGGCCATGCCTTTGAAGACGCGGTTTTCGCGCGCGACTTCGACGATCAGGATGCCGTTCTTCGCCGAAAGCGCGATCAGCAGCATCAGGCCGATCTGGGTGTAGAGATTATTGGCGGCGCCCAGACTCGTTAGCGCGACGACCGGGCCGAGTAGGGCCAGCGGCACGGCGGAAAGAACCGCCAGTGGCAGGATCCAGCTTTCATATTGGCCCGCGAGCACGAGATAGACCAGCAGGATCGACAGGCCGAAAACATAGTAGAGCTGGTTGCCGGTGATTTTTTCCTGATAGGACATCGCTGTCCATTCGAATGTGACATCCTTGGGCAGCACGCGCTTGGCGATGGCCTCCATGGCGTCGAGCGACTGTCCCGAGCTGTAACCGCGCGCCGATCCGCCGACGATGGTCGAGGACGGATAGAGATTATAGAGGGTGTCGAGCGCCGGCGCGACCGCTTCGCCGAGATGGGCGACCGCGCCGAGCGGAACCATATTGCCATCCTGACTGCGCACGTACAGATTCATCAGATCGTCCGGACGCAGGCGGAATTGCGAATCCGCTTGGACATAAATCTGCAGCGAGAGGCCGTATTTATTGAACTGGTTGACATAGGTCGAGCCGACATAATCGGTGAGGGTCGCAAAGACGTCGCCGACGGAGACGCGCAAGGCCTGCGCGCGGTCGCGGTCCACGGTGAGCGTCACGCGCGGCGCGTCGTTGCGGAAGGTGGTGAGGACATTCTGCACGGAGGGCTCTTTCTTCGCCTCCGAAACGATCTGATTCGTCAGGTCGCCGAGCTTCTGGTAATCCGTGCTGCCGCCGAGCAGTTCGAGCTGCATCTGGAAACCGCCGGCGTTGCCGATGCCCTGGATCGCGGGCGGGGGCAGGACATGGGCCATTCCGTCTGGCAGGCTCGCGAGCGCGTTCGACAGGGCCTTGTAGATCGAGAGCAGGTCCTGGTCCTTGGCCTTCAGGCGTTCGTCGAAGGGCTTGAGCATGACCCAGGCCGCGCCCGCGTTGAACAGATCGGCGCTATTGTCGAGCAGAGACATGCCGGAAATGCTGATGACGCGATCGACGCCGGGGATTTCCAGCGCCGCCGCCGCGGTCTTCTTCAGCGATTCCGTGGTGCGGCCCATCGCGGCGCCTTCGGGAAGCTGGAGCGCGACCATGAGATAGCCCTGGTCGTCGATCGGAATGAAGGCGGTCGGAAGACGGGCGATGCCCCAGATCCCGAGACCGGACACGATCAGCGCAATCACGACCATCAGCCCGCAGCGGTGAACCATGCGGCTGATGAAATTGGCGTAGCCGCGCTCCATCGGATCATAGATCTTGTTGAAGGCGCGGAAGAAGAAGTTGCGCTGTTCCGGCGGCGTCGGCGGGCGCAGCCAGAGCGCGCATTGGGTGGGTTTCAGGGTCGCGGCGTTGAGCGCGCTGATCAGCGCGGTCACGGCGATCACCAGCGCGAATTGTGCGAACATGTTGCCGGTGAGGCCGGGAACGAAGGCGGCCGGAAGAAACACGGCCATCAGCACCAGCGTGATACCGATGATCGGCCCGAATAATTCGTCCATCGCCTTGATCGCGGCGTCGTGTCCGGACAGGCCCCGTTCGATATATTTCGTCACGCCTTCGACGATGACGATGGCGTCGTCGACCACGATGCCAATCGCCAGCACGATGCCGAACAGGGTTGAGAGATTGATGCTGAATCCCAGCGCGGCCATGCCCGCGAAGGCGCCGATGATCGTCACCGGGACCGTGGTCGCGGGCACCAGCGTCGCGCGGAAATTCTGCAGGAAGACGAGAATGACGACCAGGACGAGGAGGCCGGCTTCATAAAGCGTGCGATAGACCTCGGAAATCGAATCCTGGACGAAAACCGTGGTGTCGTAAGGGACGGCATATTGCAGGCCGTCGGGGAAGCGCGTGGCCATCTCGGCCATCAGCTTCTTGACTTCCTGCCCGACCTGAAGGGAGTTCGAATCCGGCGTCTGATAGATGCCAATGCCGGCCGCCGCCTTGCCGTTGACGCGGAAATCCTGTGAATAGGTCTGCGAGCCGAGTTCGATCCGCGCGACATCTCTCAAATGGATCAGCCGGCCGCCCTGTGCGGTCTGGTCCTTGATGACGATGCTGGCGAATTCCTCCGGCTCGTTCAGCCGCGATTTCACATCGATCGTATATTGGAAGGCGACGTCGCCCGGCGCGGGCGGCGTGCCGGTCTGGCCGGCGGCGATGTTCTGGTTCTGCTCGCGGATTGCGCGGATGACGTCCTTCGGCTCCATCCCGAAGCTTTGCAGCTTGCCGGGGTCCATCCAGATGCGCATGGAATAATTGCCGGCGCCGAAGACCTTGACGGCGCCGACGCCGGGCAGGCGCGCGAGCGCGTCGACCAGATTGATGGTCGCGTAATTGCTCATGTAGAGCGCGTCATATTTGTCGTCGGGCGATTGCAGCGTCACGATCTGCAAGATCGCAGTGTTCTTCTTCTGGACGCTGACGCCCTGCGACTGCACCGGCTGCGGCAGCGAGGCCAGCGCCAGCTGGACGCGGTTCTGCACCAGCACCTGGTCGATATTCGGATCCGTGCCGATCTCGAAGGTGACGGTCAGGCTATAGGTGCCGTCCGGCGCGCTGGTCGACTGCATGTAGAGCATGCGGTCGACGCCATTGACCTGCGTCTCAATCGGCAGGGCGACCGTGTTGAGCACGGTCTGGGCGCTGGCGCCGGGATAGCTCGCCGTGACCGCCACGGTGGGCGGCACGACATTGGGATATTCGGAAACGGGCAGGCGGAACAGCGACACCGCGCCGATGAGGACGAGCACGATTGCCAGCACATTGGCCAGCACCGGACGCTCGATGAAGAATTTGGACATCATCGGCTGGGGTTCCCGTTCCTGGCTATTCGGCGCTGGTCAGTTTGGGCGTAACCGTCAGGCCCGGCGACGAGCGCCAGAGTTCGCCGATGATGATGCGGTCGTTGCGGTCGATCCCGCTGGTGATTTCCTGCAACGATCCCACGGTCTGGCCGAGCTGCACATAGCGCTTCTCGATGACATTGGCGGCGTTGACGACAAGCAGGTAGCGCCCGCCTTGGTCCTCCTGTAGCGCGCGTTGGGGCGCCAGCAGGGCGTTCTGGACGACCTTGCCCATCGGCAGGCGCAGCTTGACGAAAACCCCCGGCAGCAGGGTCCGGTCGGCGTTAGGGAAGATCCCGCGCAGATAGAGCGTGCCGGTGGCGGCGTCGATGGCGGGCGCGACATATTCCAGCGTTCCCTTGTGCGGGAAGCCTGTTTCGTCGCTGAGCGCCGCCTCGACCGGAATCTTGTGCAGCTCTTCCAGCGTCAAACGGCGCTGGTCGAGATTGGCGCGGATCTGCAAGGCCTGCTGCGAGCTGATATTGGCGACGGCATAGATTGGATCGAGCTGGGTGATCTGCGCGAGAATGGCGGTCTGGGCGCTGGCGCCGACCATATTGCCGACATCGATGAGGTGCTTGCCCATCTGGCCGTCATAAGGCGCGCGCACTTCAGTATAGCCGAGATTGAGCTGGGCGAGCGCCACCTGCGCCTCCGCCGCCAGGATATTCGCTTCGGCGGTCTTCTGCTCATAGACCCAGTGATCGACCTCGACCTGTGAGGTGGCGCGTTGTTTCAGCAGCGCCGTGTAGCGTCCGACCTCCAGCTTGGCGTGGTCGCGCGCGACCGTGGCGGCTTGAAGCTGGGCCTGGGCCTGTTGCAATTGCGCCTTATATTGATCCTGCTGGATGATGAACAGCAGGTCGCCCTTTTTGACGATCGCGCCGTCTTCGAAAAGGATCTGCTCCAGATAGCCCGGCACGCGCGCGACCAGCTTGACCTGGTTGACCGCTTCGGCATTGCCGATGATTTCGAGCGTGTCGCTCACGGTCTGCGTCTTGGGCAGCATGACCGGGATGACCGGCGGCGCAGATGGCGCGCCGCTCTGGGCATGTACTGCAGCCGGGAGCGGATTGGCCAGCGTAGCGAGGAGGGCGAGGGCGGCGGCGCGCGCCGCGCGTTGCGGCGAAGAACGGAAAAGCTTTTTCATGGCGATCACCATTGCGGCGGCCTCACAGTCGGTCCGAGGTCAGACGGGCCAGGCAGCCCGGGCGTCGCCACCGGCTGCTGGCCGGCGGGCGGGAGCAATTCGCCCCAATTGGTGCGCGCGCGCATTTCGTCGCGGACGGAATCGTTGACGAAATCCTTGCCCCAGCGGATCTGCCAGCCGCCGCCCATCGCGCGATAGGCGGTGGTGAGGCTGACGGAGACATTGCCCTCTGCGGCGGCGAGATTGTTCTGCGCCTGATAGAGGTTCTGCTCGGCGGTCAGGACCGTGGTGAAATCACGCGTGCCAAGCTGGTACTGGGCGAGGGCGATGGTCAGGGCGTTGCTGGCCGCCGAAACGCTCTTCCTGAGGAAAGCGACCTGCTGGCGACCCTGAATGAAGCCGCTGAGGCCGTCCTCGACTTCGCGCTGCGCCTTGAGCACGCTGTTCTTGTAATTGGTGAGCAGCGCCTGCAATTCGGCGTCCTGCGCGCGGACATTATTGGTGATCTGCCCGTAATTCAGGATCGGCCAGCTGAACGAGGGACCGAAGGCGAAAGTGAGGCTCGGCGAGGTGAACAGCTGGTTGATCTTGTTGCCATTGGTGGTGCTGACCAAAGTGCCGAGCGCGCCGCCGAGCGAAAAGGCTGGATAGAGGTCCGCCTGGGCGATGCCGACCTGCGCGCCTTGCGCGATCGCCTTCAACTCCGCCACGCGGATATCGGGCCGGCGGCGCAGCAGATCGGCTGGAATGCCGACGGCGACGCTGGAGGGGGGCGCCGGAATGCCGCGCGAGCCTTTTAGCAGGCCGTCGACCGTCTCGGGCGGCTCGCCGAGCAGCACGCGCAGGGCGTTTTGCTGCTTTTGCAATTGGGCGGCATATTGCGGCACCGCCGCTTGCGTCTGGGCGAGCACGTTTTGGGCCTGATAGACGTCGAGCTCGGAGGTCGCGCCGCCCTTGAAGCGGGCGCGGGCGATGTCCAGCGCCTCCCGCTGCTTGACGACATTCGATTGCGCGATGGCGATCTGCGCCTGCAGGGTGCGGATGGCGATGTAATCGCTGGCGACATCGCCGATCAAGGTGACCAGCACGTCGTCATAGCTGGCGATGGAGGCGAGATAGGCGGCGTCGGCGGATTCGACGCCGTGGCGGAACTTGCCCCAGAGGTCCAGTTCCCAGGTGGCCTGAGCGCCGAGATCGACCCGCCAGAATTGCGTCGACAGCGTATTGCTGGGGTTGGAGGTCGCGTCCGTGCGGCTTGGCCGGAGATAATCCGCCGTGCCATTAAGCTGCTGGGTCTGCGGATAGACTTCGCCGGCGGCCTGTCCCAGCACCGCCCGCGCCTTGAGCACGCGCGCGCCGGCCTCCATCAGGGTCAGGTTCTGGTCATAGGCGATCTCGACGAGCCGATTGAGCGTCGGGTCGCGGAAGGCGGTCCACCAGTTGCGGTAGTCCTGACGGCTGGTCTTGACCGCGGGATTGCTGGCTTCGCGCCATTTCCCGCCAATCGGCGCGTCGGGGATCACGACATTCGGGCCGACCGAACAGGCGGAGAGGGACGTCGCCAGGGCGAGGGCCGACAGAATTGCCATACGGCCGCGCGGCGCGCCGGCGGATCGGCGCCAGCGCCGGGACATGCCGCGATCTTGCTTCATAAAACTCCGTCCCCGGGGCTCTTAACCGAGCGTCAACTAGTTAGCTTTTTAATGAAAAACGAATCTCGTGAAATGCTAGGCGCCACTGATCGGACGATCAAGCGGACCTGAGGCTTTGCGCGCAATTCCTGTCACGCGTGTCATTAGCGCAACAGGCATTTTTTCCCGGTCCGCCATAGATTTAGCATCACGCGACCAGAAAGCCGCGTGATAGCGCGTTGCGCTACGATCCGTATCGCAGGTCAGGCGAGGTAGTCGTGGACGACCTTGCCGAGATCGAGCGTCAGGTCCGCCAGGATATGGGTGGCGGAAACCACCTCCAGCACGGGCAGTTCCGCCACCGGCGCAAGCGCGTGATGGAACAGCTCCAGCGCCGCCGGGCCGGTCCAGGCGCCTTTGAGGTCGATGTCGGTGAGGTAATATTCGACCAGTTCGCAGATGCGCGGCGTCCCGTCGACATGCGGGATGATCTTGAGCAGGAAGTTCGGCGCCTCCATCGAGGCCTTCACCGCCGCGAGATCGGCCTGCTTGTGCTTGTAGCCCATGGTGCCGACGGCCACGCGCACGGGGCCGTAATGCAGCTCGCCGACGAACGTGTCGATCTCGGCTTTCAGGGTCGGGCTGGCCAGCTTTTTCGGGAAGCCCCATAATTCGCGCCCGCCCGCGATTGGCGGATGGTCGTCGAGGAACATGCAATGGGTGTAGCCGCCCTTGCGGCCCTTGAAACTCACCGGAATGACCTGCCCGGTCTCGGTGTAATCGCCGAAGCCGGTTGAATCCGGCATGCGGATGAACTCATATTTGACCAGCGGTTCGTCGACCTGGAGCGGCTCGGGGACAAGCTCGCGCAGCTTCGCCGGATCGGTCCGATAGGTGATGATGAGATATTCGCGATTGACGAAACGATAGGGCCCGATGGGATAGGCGGGGCTGGTCAGGGGCATGGCGAATGCCCGGCCGAGTACGTCCTTTTCCTTCATGTCTTGCTCCGTTAGATGGCGGCGTCGGTTGGGCGTCAGGCTTCGTGGGAGAAATCGAACACGCGGAAGCCTTCGCGATTATGCGGGCGTTGCAGAACCTCGGGATGGGAGAGCGCCTTGCGGCCGGCGGCATAGCCGGCGCTCCAATGCTCCTCCATCGTGCGGCGGGAGAATTCATAATCCTTCGCCGCCCCTTCGTAGTTCTTGGCGTGATAGATCAGATGGACGATGTTATAGACCGACTCATCGGCTTCCTTGGCGAGATACGCAACCTCTGGCAACGCGCGAACTTCTTCCGGTAAATGCTCGTAAGCTTGACGGAAAATCCGCCTGAGCCTCTGGGCGTTGAGGACCTGGTGGGTCGCCTCGCGGGTCCGGCTGGAAAACATGATGTCCTTCTGCCGCACCTCGGCCTCCGAGAGATCGCGAGGCAGCTCGCCGGTGGCGCTCCAGAGATCGACCTGGAAGGTGAGCGTGTCCTTGCGCGGGCGGGAGTCGAGCACCCATTGCAGCGGCGTGTTGGAGACGATGCCGCCGTCCCAGTAAAACTCGCCGTCGATCTCGGTGGCCGGAAAGCCCGGCGGCAGCGAGCCGCTCGCCATGATATGGCGGAAGTCGATTCGATGGGTCTTGGTGTCGAAATAGGTGAAATTCCCGTTGCGGACATTGACCGCGCCGACGCTGAGGCGGGATTCGCCGGAATTGAGCCGGTCGAAATCGACCAGCCGCTCCAGCGTCGCTTGCAGCGGCGCCACGTCGTAATGGCTGAGTTGAGCCGGACTCGGCGCGGGCCAGACGAAGGGGGACGGAACGCGCGGGCGGAAGAAGCCAGGCGCTCCCAGAGCCGCCACGCCCATGGCGCGGAACTGGTTGAGCGCGCGGTGAACGGTCTCGTTCAGATGTTTGATGCTTGGATTATAAGGCGCGCCGAGCGGCCCGAGCGGTGGCTTGGTCACCGTCTCCCAGAACTCGCGCAGCTTTTCGACCCTCTTTTCCGGCGCATTGCCCGCGATCAAGGCTGAATTGACGGCCCCGATGGAAATGCCGGAAACCCAATCGGGATGAATATCCGCCTCCGCCAGGGCCTGATAAACGCCCGCCTGGTAGGAGCCGAGCGCGCCTCCGCCCTGAAGGACCAGAGCAACCGAGTCGAACTGCTTTTCCGTGGCGTCACGCCCGGAACGGCGGGTTGAATTCTGGGCCATGAACACTCCTGCGCGAGCTGAGTCGCGGCTGAGCCTCGCCTGGATAGTTCTTGGAAACAAGGCGAAAAATAATTCGGGCCCAAGGTTCTTTTAGAATGACGCGCGGCAGGTTTTGCGCGCGACGCGGCCTATTTGCCGCCCGCGTCGATGCCCGGCGGCGCGTGGCGCCAGGCATAGCCGTGAACCGCCTTGTCATAGCCATAGGAATAGAGCGCCCGCATATAGCTTTGGTCGAAATCTTCCTTGTGCGGGGCTTGGAATTCCGGATCGATATAGGCGAGGTTGAAGGCGACATTCGCCTGTTTCACCAGCGAATAGATGCGGTAGAGATCGCCGACGCCGTTGTAATTGATCAGGGTGCTCACAGCCTTTTGCGCGATTGGCAGGGTGTGGCGGTCAACGTCGCTGAATTCCACCGTTAGACGCGCATTGCGTATGACATAGCCGAAGGCGCTTTTCCGCTGGTAGCCGGCCAGTTTTCGCGCCTTGCGAAGGTCTACGCCCGGCGGCAGTAAAAACGCCTGGCTGACGGCGCCGCCATCGACATGCAATTCGCGATAGGCGCGGCCATTGGCCTCGACATCGAACATGACGGGCGGGAAGGCGGCGGGAATCGCGGCCGAGGCGAGCATGATGTGGCGGATCAGGTCCAGTGCGCGCGGATCGCCGCTCTCGGCGATGGCGCCAATGTTCCAGCGCACGGGCACGCCGGCGTCGAGATCCGTAGTCTGGATGAAGAGCAGCCGTCCCTTGTGATATTCGGCCGCGATCTTCGCCATTAGGGTTTCGTCGATATGGCGGGAGATGGTCTGAAAGAGCGGCGCCGTGTCGGCGAGGGCGTCGTCGATGATCGCGGCGGAGAGGATGAAACGCTTCTGGTAGATGTGAGCCGGCGTCACATTGGTATAGACGTCAGTGAGTGCAGAATCATAATCCGAGCCCAGAAAGGCGAAGGGCGCGATCAGGGCGCCGGTGCTGACGCCTGTCACCATCTTGAACTGCGGCCGGTCGCCATGCGCGGTCCAGCCCGCGAGCAGCCCGGCCCCAAAGGCGCCGTCGTCGCCGCCGCCCGAGAGAGCGAGGAAATGGGCGGGCGGAAGAACCGAGCCGCGCTTCAATCCGAGACTTGCGCCTTCGCGGATCAAGCTGCGCTCCAGTTCGCGGTCCATTTCGGCGGTTTGATCGGCGAAATAACGGGCGTTGGGAATGCCGGGAATCGTCGCGTATGATTTCGCACTGAGGGGCGCGACATCCGGGCGGCCACTTGGCGCGCAGCCCGACAGGGCAAGCCCGGCGATCAATGCGAGGGCGGAGGCGGCGACCCAGTTCATACGTGACAAATCGGCGGCTTTCCTTGAGCGGGCCAAGGTTGGCGCGCCGAGATCCATTGCAAAATGCATCTGATCGATAAACATGGGCGCGGCGGGGGGCAAGTCGCTTTTCTCCGCAAGGCGCCGGCTGTCGGCAGGCGGGGAGCGAATCGCTGAACATGGGCTTCAGGATTTTACAGGGACTTTTGCCGCTGAAGCCGCGCGAGGCTTTGAAAGACGCGCTCGCCGGTCTCACCTTGGCGTCGATGAACGTGCCTCAGGTGCTCGGTTATACGCGCATCGCGGGGACGCCGGTCGTCACCGGCCTCTATACCGTCCTGCTGCCGCTGGTCGGCTTCGCCTTGTTCGGCTCGTCGCGGCATCTGGTGGTGGCGGCAGATTCGGCGACCGCCGCGATCTTTTCCAGCTCGCTGTCGCGCGTGGCGCCTGTCGCCAGCGAAAAATACATGGCGCTGGTCGGCATGTTGACCCTGCTGACCGCCGCGCTGCTGTTGCTGGCGCGCATCTTCAAGCTGGGTTTCCTGGCGGATTTTCTTTCGCGCACGGCGCTGGTCGGGTTTTTAACCGGGGTCGGCGTGCAGGTCGGCGTCGCCATGCTGCCCGACATGCTTGGCGTTGGCGCGGATTCGCATCGCACGCTCGGCCAGCTCTGGGAAGTCCTGCGGGGCTTGCCCAATCTTCATGCGTTCGATTTGGCGCTTTCGGCGGTCGTCGTCGCCGCCATCCTGTTCGGGCGGCGGTTCGCCCCGCATTTCCCGATGTCTATGGTTCTCGTGGTCGGGATGATCGCGGCAAGCGCCTTCTTCGATTTCGCAGGGCGCGGCATCGCCGTTATCGGCCCCGTTCCGGGCGGTCTGCCGTCGCTGCGCTGGCCCGACGTGAGCTGGTCGGAGACGCTCCTGCTATTGCCGGTCGCAGCATCCTGCTTCGTGATGATCATCGCCCAGAGCGCCGCGACCTCGCGCGTCTACGCCTTGCGCCACAATGAGCGCGTCGATGAGAACGCCGACATTCTCGGCCTCGCGGCGGCCAATGCCGGGGCGGCGCTCACGGGCGCCTTTGTTGTCAATGGCAGCCCGACGCAGACCGCAATGGCCGACAACGCCGGCGCCCGCAGCCAGTTCGCGCAGCTTGTTTTCGCGGGCCTGGTGGTGGTCGTTCTGATCGCTTTGACGGGGCCGCTGCAATATTTGCCGCATTGTGTGCTCGCGGGCGTGGTTTTCACCATCGCGGTGGGAATGGTGGACGTCAAAGGGCTGATGGCGATCCGGCGCGAAAGCGCGAGCGAATTCCGTCTCGCCCTGTTTACCGCCGCCGCGGTTCCCTGCATCGGCGTCGAGCCGGGCATTCTGCTCGCTATCGCTCTGTCGCTGGTTGGCCATGTTCGCCATTCCTACCGGCCGCATATCGCCATGCTGGCGCCGAATGGCGAGGGCCGCTGGGAGCCGAGGGACGCGCAGCCAGGCATTGAGACGGCGCCTGGCCTGATCGTTTTTCGCTTCGGCGCCGATCTGTTCTACGCCAATGCGGATCGTTTCGCCGACACGGCGCGCGACCTGATCGCCAAGGCGCCGTCACCGGTGCGCCATTTCGTGATCGACGCAGCCGCCCTGACCGATATCGACTTTTCCGCCGCGCGGACCTTTCGCGACCTGCTCGGCGAACTCAGGGACAAGCAGATCGAAGTCGTGCTGGGCCGGGTCAGCGCCAATCTGCGCGCCGATCTGGAGCAGCACGCCCTTGTCGAGGCGCTCGGCGCGGAGAAAATTTTCCCGACGTTGCATAAGGCGCTGGCGGCGGTCGGCGTCGATGGCGCATCGCGCGTCGGTTCGGCGGCGTAGGTCCTTAGGTCAGCGCGCCTATGACCGCGCCGCCCATCAGCGACGCCAACGCGCCGGCGACGAGCGCGCGAAAGCCGAGCGCGACGATGTCGTGCTTCCTCTCAGGCGCCATGGCGCACAGGCCGCCGACCAGAATGCCGACTGAGCCGAAATTGGCGAAGCCGCACAGGGCGTAAAGCAGGATCAGCCGCGAGCGTGGGCTCAGCGCGCTATCGGGTAGCGCGGCGAGATCGATATAGGCGATGAATTCGTTGAGCGCGATCTTCGTGCCGAGCAGCCGCGCGGCGGTATCGACGTCGGGCGCATCGACGCCGATGGCGAAGGCCAGCGGCCGGAACAGCCAGGAGAAAATGCGTTGAAGGCTGAGCGGGGCGCCCCAGAGGTCGGGCAGGGCGCCGAGCATCGCGTTAAGAAGCGCGACCAGGGCGAGCAGCACGATCAGATGGGCCAGAACATGGGCGAGGATGACCACGCCATCGCTCGTGCCGCGCGCGAGGGCTTCAAGCGCATTGCGCGGCGGGTCGGCGATGACGATGGCCGCGTCGCGCTCATCGCTCGGTTCAAAGGGAATGAGAATGGCGGCCACCGCGATGGCCGCGGGCGCCGAGATCAGTGCAGCGGTCAGCACATGGCCGAAGGCCTCCGGAATGGCCGCGCCGAGGATATGGCCATAAATCACCATGACCGAGCCCGCGATGCCCGCCATGCCGGCGGACATCAGGGCGAAAATCTCGCCGCGCTGCATCCCCACGAGATAGGGCCGGATCAGGATCGGCGATTCGACCATGCCGACGAAAAAATTCACCGCAGCGCCCGTGCCGAGCGCGCCGCCGACGCCGACCGTGCGGCGCAGCGCGAAGGCCATGCCGCCGACAACCTTCTGCATGAGTCCCCAATGGAACAGCAGTGCGGAAATCGCGCAAATTACCAGAATCAGCGGAAAGACATGGAAGGCGAAAACCATCGGCGAGCCCTTGCCATTGGGCTCGAAGGGCAAAGGCGCGCCGCCGAGATAGCCGAAAACGAAACTTGTGCCGGCCTCAGTCGCCTTGTCGAGCGCGCCGACCGCGCTGGCGAGCGTCGCCATGAAGGCGCTGGCGGGCGGGAATTTCAGCAGCAGCAGGGCCAGCGCCGCCTGCATAGCAACGCCCGCAACGACAACGCGCCAGGGAATGGCGCGGCGGTTCTCGCTTAGGGCGAAGGCAAGGCCGAGCAGGCAGGAGAGGCCGAAAATTCCGTGCAGGATATTCATTGGGGACCGGAAACAAGGGGCGGGGCTTGCACACCTTAAGCAATCGGAAGGCCAGAACCAGCGGGAAGGCCCCGATCTCGGAAAGGCGCCCGCGCTGCCAGCGCGAAAATCTTGAGCGCAAATTGTTCTCGCGCATTGCGGAGCAGACGTCGCAGGGCAACATAAAGCCCATGCGCAAACTCGATCTCGGCAAGGTCTATCAGAAGCTCGAACCCGGGCCTGTCGTTCTGCTGACGACGGCGGAGAATGGCCGCGCCAATGTGATGACGATGTCCTGGCACATGATGGTCGAATACGGATTTATTGGCTGATAAGTCTGTGATAACAATAGGATGGTGGGGTGGCCGGATAGTGGCGGAACACGGGGGGACGTGGGTAAAGCGAGGCATGAAAAATATTTCTTGGCACTGCCTTGCTCGGGGCCGTGGTGGCCATCGCCACGGGAAAAAACCGACCATAGTAAGGGCGTGATTTTTGAGTCATCTATCGGCTATCGATCTACGAAAGGATAAAGCTGATGAAGACCCTTCTGCTGTGCAAGGCCACCATATCCGTGATGGCGCTGACGGTCCTTCTTGGGCTGCCGGAGGAATCGACGCCCGCGCAGGTCGCAACAGCCTTCGCCCAGTGGCTGGAGGACACCGGCGGTGAGCTGGTAGACGTTCAGCTCAAACGCCCATGACGGTAATGAATTTTTGCCGGAGCTCTGAATATGGGGTGCGGCTTCCACACGACTGACAAACATGACGCGGTCTTACACGCAACGTGCCCCGCTCCGGAATGCTCTCGTGGACCAGAATTATTTCCGGCAAGTCGTAGTCGTAAGCGCCCGAGATTTTCGCACAAATTAGACACGTCGCCGTCGCGCTGTCGAGGACGGCCCGACAGATGGCAAGATCCACATCATTGCGGTCCCGCCGAGCCATGGCTGTCGGAACATCGATTAGCCTAATAGAGGTGGGGCGGGTGCGGTCCTTGGCGGCGGCTGGGGGCTTGGGCTTGGTGGTCATGCCGTCACCATGGTCAGCCGCCGCTCTTGGCGAAGGGCTTCAAGGCGACGCGCTACCCGCTCGTCAAAGGCGATCTTGGCCAGTCGCCGGTTTTCGGCGCGCTCGAGCTTCATGCGCTCGGTGTCCTCTGCCAGTAGCAGCGCCTTGGCCGCGCGCTTTGCCGCCAGCTTGTCCATGCGCCGGGTCAGACGTTCTTCCCTGAGCTGCTGCTCCGCCCGGACTCGGTCGGCTTCAAGTTGGGCTTCAAGCTGGACCTGACGTTCGGCGTCCATGCGGGCGGCTTCAAGGACGTGCTGCTCCCGCTGGAAGTTGGCATAGGCGATGGCATGGGCGGTGACAGACCGCTCGTAAGCGCGCAGGACCATGACACACTCAACCTCCCAATGGTTCGCCGCCACGCCGTCGCCGTTGGCATAGGCTAACGCCCTTTGCCGTTGGGCGTCGCGCAACTGGATGCGAAGACGGTCCTTGGTGATGAAGGCGTGCAGGAGGTCAAGGCGTGTTTTTTCAAGCATGATGTGGTTGTCCAGGGTCTACGGCACGCGCCAAACCGGCGTGGCGCTGTTGGGACTGCGGGCGTCGGTGTGGAAGGGTGGCGTTGGTGGAGTGCCTGCGTCCCAGACCGGCAACGCGGCGGAATCGTGTGACTGGTCGCTTCCCGCAGCCGTGGCCAAGTCCGCCACGACTCTGACCGGACATGCGCCGCCATCATCCGCTTGCGAATTTGGCCAAGGGCCACCCCCCGGCTGGGGCACGAAATAGACCGGCTTCGCCGATTGAGCGTCCGTCTGCGAACTGGGCGGCTGACCTGTCCACGTTGGGCGTGGGACGATGCAAACCGGAATGGCCCCCGCTTCCAAATTCTGTTTGTTGGGATAGCTCATCAGCTAAGACCTTTCGGTGTCCGTACCCATTGAGCGTAGGTGGCGGACAAGGAGCTTTCGCCAGCATCCACGGGGGCATCCATGGCGTCCACGACACCCGCCGTAGGATTGCACCGGGCGGGCGTGGTGGGCGGGGCCGTTGGCGTGGGCGGGTCCATACCGGGCGGAGGCGGCGGGGCCTGTGTGGCGTCCCCTGCGCTCTGGTCGAAGCTGTATCGGGGCGCCGGTGGCGTAACTGGAGCTAAGTGACCGAACGCCCTTGCAGCCATGTCCACGATCCGGCGGGCGAGGGGGACGTGACGGCGGGCAAGCTGATGGAGCATGGCAGGCCTCGTGGAAGGTGGAGCCGCCCAACGCGGAGACGATGACGTCAGGCGGCCCCGTGCCCGCTCGAATACTCTTGATGCCGCTCAGAGAGTATCGACGTGCGGGAACTCAAATGGTTGGGGCGGCAACGCATAAGGGACATCGCCGCCCCGGTCCTCACCCCCGGCCAAGGGGCTAGGCTCTGGCCACGTAACCGAGCAGGAGCGTGGCCAGAATTCAGTTCAGACCCACAGCGACCGCGACCGCTCAACAATCTGAGACGGGGTCAACATGCGGACGTGCTTCGCTGGCAATGTGAAGTCGCGGACGAAACTTTGGCGCGAGAAGAACTGATTTTCTTTGTGCCCAGAGACGGGATCGACCACGCGCCGCATGACCATCTCACCGTCTGGCACGGCATCGTTTGATACAGCAAACCTCGAGACTTCATCGAATAATTGAGCCTCTAGGTTTGTGAAGGCCGCGTTCTTCGGCAGGGCGGCGAAATCCACCCGCTTCAGCTCAGACGAGTTTGGGAGACGCTGCTGCAACTCGCTCGCAATCCTCGAGCGGTACGAGAATTCATCTTCACCCGGCAATGCCCTTGGCGCTGCTCGATTGAATAAACTGAGCACTTCGTCGCACCTCGACTGAGCCTGCCTACAGGCGCTGTCCGCCCGTTTTTGGCTTTCCTCCCGCTCAGCAATTTGCCGGCGACGAAGGTTCTCCCGCGCGGTGGCGTCTTCAGCTTCAATCTTGTCCATGGCTTTATCGATGCTGTTTAGCTTGGACATGACGCGGTCTAGCATTGTGGACATCATTGGTCTCCTTTATTTGACGACGAGTTCGGGTATGGAGCACCGGCCCCCGGCGGTGTGGACATGGGGACGTTCCCCGGAGTGTCGTCGCCACGGCCATTGCTGGGACTCGACCCCGCACCGGGTGAGCGTGGTTTGGTAGCACCCGGCGAGGGCTTGCTGTGAATCGTGCTGCTGCGGCTGCGAACGGTCTTCATGGCAGTCAAGCTCCAGCCGCCGCCCGGTGACGGGGGCGGTCCAAGGTGGGAATGGGGTTGATGGGTAACGCCCGGTCGAAGTCCCGGAGGCTGCTGGCGTACACCTGAGCCTGTTGTGGCAACACGGCCGCCGCGTTGTCTGGCATCAGAAAATGGAGCCGAGTCTCGGGTTGGATTTCGTTTTCAATGAGCAAGGCCGTCGCGGCGTCCCGGATCGGGCTTGGCGTGTCGGTAATGACGACCACACCACACAGGCGACTGACGGCGTACAAACCGCCGGGGAGGGCGGAGACGCGGAGTCGCAGGGGGGAGGGACCAACAGCCATAGCTCTGCACACGCAAAAAAGAGACTTTGCGGGCAAGACGGATGTGTAGTTGGTGGATAAGTGAGGTAGATGGTAGTATTGAGGCCCTGCCCGGGATAAAAACAGCTTACGGCGTTTTTTGGGGTTTGGGTACTGTTATTGCATATCACTCGGTAATTACTTGTATCGTGGTTTTTACCAGTCCCAGACCAGCACCTTTTCCCGCGCGGCTGTTCCATGTCCTCGACCAAGTCCATAACTCTGTTTTAGTTATGAGTATATCTTGGAAGTGAGTTCATAACATCTTGGTGCAGGCAACCGGTTTGATCAGATGAAGGCGGTCGAGCCCCAACGCCGCGCCGATGAACGCCTTGGCCACGCTATCCATGTGTGGTGGTGCAACCACACATGCGGCCCATAACAGTCTAATACGGTTCCAGAGGTGTTATATCATTGATATACCGAGCTTTTTTCTCGACCATGACCATCAGCGGATGCGATGCGGATGAGTTGGCGGGGGTTATTCCGCAGCCTCGCTGGACTGCTGGTTGCCCTCAAACACGCGAACAGCCGACACCAACGCCCCGTGATAGCGTGCCAACCTGAATCCGTTCGTGACGTGGTTAAAATGGTCATAGGCCAGCTTGGCCAAGGCGTGATCATCGGCCGTGAGATTCTGGTCGTACTGGGCCTTCCAAAGGGCGGTGCGAACGATGTTGGTGCTGGCCGTGGGGAACTGCTCGACAATGGCCAACACCAACCGCAGGGCCGTGATCGTTGGTTCTTTGGTCAGCGTGTCCCGGACAAGGTCCATGATTTCGGTGTTGAACCTTAAATGGTTGGGGAACTTGCCCCGGTGGACGGGCGGCAACTCGACCATAAGGTCGCCGGTGATCTCGTCAAGGACAACAGGCTTCCAACCCGAGGAACTCGGCGGCGTTGGCGCGGCCATGGCGGCTTTGGCGAATTTTGCGCGGGTGTCCGGGGTGGCGTTCTTCCAAGCGGTGACGAGCGCCACGAGATCGGGGGACGGCTTCACCGGTTCCGCCAATTTGCTGGACATGGACGTGTCCAGCTTGGTGGCCGGTTTGGTGGCCGAAGAAGTCGTGGAGTTTTTGAGGTCCATGTGCTTGGTCATTCAGGTATTCCTTTTCCGTGTTGTTAAAGACGTGTTGGGTGTCGGACGTGTAGGGAGCGCCGTGGGCTGGTTTGGGGAGCCGTTGGGGCGGGGTAGTACCGGACAGGGTGGACATCCCAGCCCACACCCTCCGGTGCTGGCCGGTGCCCCCGCCGGTGCCCCGGCAACTGCCCCGCGGCGGCGTGGAGTTGGTGGGTTACGGGCTGGGGGGCAGAACTGGCAACATCCTCTACGGGCTGGGGGGATAGAACCACGCCCCTTGCAGCTTCCTCGGTCCTGGATCACTTCCTCCAAGGATCCACGTGAGTAAATAAAATACGGGCAGGGGGGACAGGGCGGTGGAAGGTGGGGAACGTAACACGCCCGTCACCCCCTTTAGGGGGTGCCAGTGTTGTGTTCCTCCCCATCCTCCGTAACCGGCCGCCCCTACAGCCTTGAATGTTGGTATGAGGCCTTTGTTACCGGCCCCATACCGTTTGACCTCAGAACGGCAGCAGTTCATCCCCGCCCATCCAGACCAGCACCGGCCGGCTGTTGTCGCCCCTCAGCACACCAATCTTACGCTTCTCCTCCGCATCAGCGAGGCTGCGGCTGAACGCAACCTTGCGTGACTCAGCCGAGATATCCTGCCGCTTCCCGTAGAACGCTGCACGCAGCCGCTCGGCATCGTGCGCCATCACTTCCACAGTCCCGACCTTGTGGGGCTGCCCACCTCCCCCCGCCTCGATCTCCTTCATGCACTCGACAACGATGTCCATGTTGAAATTGGTGGACGGCTCCTTGGTCTTGGTGGCCTTGCTCTTGGGCGAGCGGTCTTCCGCCTCCTCGCCGACATAAGCCCCCTTCCACTCGACAATGGCGGGAGAGCCCTCCGACTCGGCGGTCAGGTCAAACTTGACAGGCGGCAGGGGATCGCCAGCCCTGAACTTTTCAAACACGACACGCCGGTTGCTGTGAACCATCGTTGCAATATCAATGTCGGTCCGCACGCTCAGAATGGCATCATAGGCCGCCGTCTTAGCCGATGATCCACGCGCCCCCTTCGTCTGGTCCTTACCCAGATGGTCAACGACCAAAAACAAGACTTGGTGCTCATGCGCCAGCCGGGCCAGCATGGCCAGAACCCGGTCCACCTCGCCCGCTTCATTCTCATTGCTGAACATGGCCCCGCGCGTCAGGGTGTCCACAACGACCATGCGCAGGTCACCGCCACCATGCTCGGCCACCTGTTCCTTATAGCGAACGATCAGAGTTCCCAGCCATTCCTCAGCGTTTTCGTCCGTTAGCGCAATGCGGGTGCGGGTCGGGCGGCCGAAGGGAACCTTACTCAGGTCTGTTTCCCCGTACTTACGCCGCAAGGTCTCGGCCGCCCGTGGTGCCACCGATGGCGCACCTTCATAGGCCAACCAAAGAACCGCACCCGGAGCCAGCACCTTACGCCCGGCAAACTCGCCGCCTTTGACTACAGCGAGGGCCGCGTCATTGACCGCGTAGCTCTTTCCCGCATAGGCCAAGCCCAGAACGGTGGCCACGCCGACCAGCGGCAGCATGCCTTCAACCAATTGAGGCTCGGGTGTCGGCTCCTCGTCCCCGAGCCACGTAATGCCGTAATCAGCTTCCTCGATCACCGACCGCACTTGGACAGAGGTAGTGCTCCGCCGCCTGCTAAAGGCGTCGTCCTCCATCAGTTTTTCCGCCCGCTGTTCGTCCCAAAAGTTGTCTGAATGATTATTCATTGCTCTGCTCCCAGTTAGCGCAGGTAAACTTCAACATCGACGCCTGCGCGCGCCCATTGGTGACAGGCAACGGAGGCCGCCCGCCTTTTGTCCTCACCGACAAGGAGCTTCACCTTGTGGAAGCCGGTGCCGATGAGGAGTGTTTCGATACCGTTGACGGCGACCACGACCGGCCCATGACCCGCCCGTTGCAGCCCGGTCACCAGCTTGTCTGTGACCACGAGGACGTCGCCCTCGCAGGCGTCGGTCAGCCAGATGCCGCCGCCATGGGCCGGGCCATGGGTCGTGATGGAGCCGTCCAAGCTGACCGACCAGACGCCACAAAAGCCATCCGTCACGCGATGTAGGGCAGCCCAGACGGTGGGCCGGTCAGGGGTGAAGCGCAGGCGGGTCAGGGCCGCCGAGGGCAGGGCGTCGAGCTTGGCGTGCTGGAGCAGCCAGCGTTCCCCGTCCGTGTCGGCGATGGGCTGGGCGTTGTGCCACAAGGGCCGCACCAGATCGACCTTGGCGGCGTCCTCGGGCCGGGGGGCTGTGGCCACATCAAGGTTCTTGGAGCTCCACCCGTAATGTTCATTAGCGATGTGAAATATCGTCGCCAGTGTGTAGGTTTTACCGGATGTCCTGAGCCTGAACCCGCTGTAGGTCTTGACCGTATAGCGTGGGTCATTTCTGGTACATAGCGCCGACCAGCGATAAAAGAGGTCGCGGTAGGCCTCCGCTAAATCAAAAGCGTCGGCGCTGACATCCCCCGAGTCCTGCTCCTCACGATCCGGGCAGACGTTGCCATGTTTCAGGTTGTCAGCCTCGACGCCGGCGCGCTTCAAACCGGCGCAGACCTTCAACCATGTGTAACGGTCAACTCCCTCGCCCCGGTTGTTGATGGCCATGACGGCACTGGCTACCTCAGCATAGGTCGGGGCAGAGCCTTGGGGCTGGGGTGGAGTCGGAGGGACGTAGGGCTGGCCGGACAGGTTCGGTCCCGCTACCCGGAGCAGCCATTCCAAATCCTCAGGCCGCAGGGGAGCAATAGCGTCGCCTTTGATTGATTGGCCAGTGAACGCAAACCAGCCCTCAAACTTGAGCTCGATGGCCAGTGGATGGCGGCCCTTGCTTTGGACCTTGGTGAAGGTGCGGTTGTGGCACTCTCCCCCCGACACCCGTTCAAGGTCTTCGACGTCCTGCTTTTTGATTAGGCAGTAGATCTTGAGGCCGGTTTGACTGGGGCTGATCTCGGTGTAGGAGTCGAGGCGATCAACGATGTCCTGTGCCCATGGTGTTAGCTCGCCGGTGTCCGTGTCGCGGCAGCTATCGAGGTCGACGCCAAAGATGGGGAAGGATTTCTGGCCAAGGATGAGAGCCAGGCCTTGGGTAGGGGAGGGTTGGCCAACAGCAGCGGCGGCGACGGCGTAGGGTTGCCACGGCTCGGCTCTTGTGTAGGACGCCCAACGCCGGGTGATTGGATCGCGCGGGGCGCCCTTGTTCCATGAACCGTCGTCGCGTTGTGTGGCCTGCCAGTAGGCCCAGACGGGGGCATCTCTAAGAAGTAATTTTGTTTGTGTATTCATCACCAACCGCCCAAGATTTTTTGGGGCGGGAAGGTCAAAGCAGCTTTACAAAGTCGGACAGGTGGGCTATACCTAGATTGCTTTGCTACCCGCCTACCTGTTCAACCTGAACAAAGAACGCCTCCGCACCAACGGGGGCGTTTTTTTGTGCTTTGCACATCACGCCACTATTGTAACCTGCCTCAGGCTAAGCTGCTTCCCGCGGTCCTGTAAAGGGATAAACGCCGAGGGAGCTATGCTATTACTGCCGGACAGCGCCTTTTACCTATGCAGCTCTTGCATGACAGCGCCTTTTACTTGGGGATCAAAACGCGATCTCCCGGCCCCGCTGCCGTTCTGCTGCCACCATCTTCCGCAGCTCCAGCATGTGGGGGCCGGTGGCTACGCCCTCGCCATACTCGTGGAAGACCGTACCGGCCTCGTCAATAATTGCGCGCACTTCAGAGCCAGTGTAGTCGATGCGCTCCCAAGCTTCATGAATGGCCGGGACCAGCCATTCCCTGCTGCCGGTCTTAATGATCACCCAGATGCTGTCCCGGTGTGCGTAAAGGCCGAGGATGTTGCTACCTTCCACGCGGAGCTGGATCTCCACCAATGGCCGCCTTGCTTCAACAAAGCCCAGCAGCCGGTAAAGGTCGTTCACACAACAGCAGCACTCGTCACTGTTGGTCTGGTGGACTACTGGGCGCATGTCGTCGATCCTGCCGTGTTTGCCAGACCAAAAACATCCTTAAAGAGCCGGTAGGTCTTGATGTCCTCCGGTGGTAGCATTTCATCCCCCGGGAGAAGACCAAAGAGCGTCGCAACGACATTCCAATACTCACGCATGATCCTTGAGGTTTTATTGTACGGGTCATCCCTCAAGCGCGCGGCCATGAACTCGTTGACATCAACAAAGTCGCTTGTGCGGTGCATGTGGACTTCTATTTTAGACCGCAGGCGCATGGCGTAGATTTTCAGTTCCCGTCCCCACGTAGCAGTAGACTCTGAACGTCCTTTGTCGCGCAGTTTTTCATAGACCGTGTCGGCCTCATGCCGGCGTTGTTGATGGTTCATTTTTGCCTCCTGTTTGACCTGAATCCGGCGCTGGCGCATCCGCACCAAGTCCGCATTTTGGTAGTGCCCCCGACATCATGCTCTATGTCGTTGGAATCACGGTCTATTTTCCGGACGTATACAGACTAGTCGATTATGTGCCGGTCTTTGCGACGGCCTCGGCATAGGAGGAGAAGGTCAAAGCTTCTTCAAAAGCCTCGACATCCTTCACGCGGTAGAAATAGGAACGAGGACCGATACGTAAAAATTTGGGACCGGTCCCGCTGCACCGCAAGGAGGAGATGTGGTTGATTGACCGGCCCCAACGCTTGGCGAGGTCAGCAGTGGTGAGTAGATCGGCGGCGGGGGTGCGGTTGTTGCTTGGAGTGTTCATGTGGTTTACCTACTAGTTCCAAAGGATATTGGAGGGTAAACCGTGTTCGTGGGCAATGTCCAGTGTTATTTGTGTACAAAGCCCTTTACAAGCTTGTATAACGGACTTTACAACTACAGGCAATCAATAATAGTGAGTATAGAAAACAGGCTTACTCGACGGCATGGGGTAGTTGGACGCCAGACAAGGCCATCGTGTAGCTGTTGACCGCTGCCTGTAGCTCTTGTCTACGCCGCAACAAGACCTTTGAGCTGCATTTACCGGCGTAATGATCCCGCTCCGCCTTGGTGGCGCGGGCGCGGCAAGCATTGAGGTTGTCACGGGTCTTCTGTACTTGGACAGGGTTAGACATGGTGATCTCCGTCAATTCTGGTCGTAGGCCAAGAGGATGCCGTACACCCCCGCGTCCAGCAAATCATCGGCACGCCGGTAGGCTTGCTTGTCCCCGACCCTGAAGCTGCCGAACTGCGCCAGCAAATGGTTGCGGACGACGCCCTTCAACTTGAGAGTCTTGTTGAATGCGTGGTCGGTAATCTTGACCTGCCCCTCGTTGACCAAGGGTTCCGCTGCCAATGCGCGGAGGTCTTTACCACGGGCCACAAGATGGCTCGGGATGGGCTGGCAAATGTGCGGGAACTTCGCCAGCAACATCTCTCCCAACGCCACGCCCTCGATGTAGATGCCTTGCTCGTTCAACCGGACCTTGTCCCCGGTGAGCTCTTGCAGGCGTGCCTCGCACGTCAACAACCATTGCTCAACGTCAGCAGCTCCAACTTCTACGGCATCCCAATCGAGTATGAAAAGGCCACGGGGCTCAAGGTGGACGTTGAGGCCGAAGAAGACGCAGGCCGCCGCATCGTTTTCACTACCGCCCTTCACGGCCGAGTCGATCACGGCAAAGGCGATGTCAAAGGTCTTTGGGACCGGCGGGGCAACACCGTCAACTAGCAGCTTGGTGATGCTGAACAGGGCGAGGCCACTGAGGTCCACGAACTCAGCAAGGAACTCCTGCCTGAAAATTAGCGGGTGATGGACACGCGAAAGCCTGTCCAATTCCTTGGCCGGCAAAAAGGGATTTTTTGAGCTGGGGGCATGGAACTGCGTAAATCCAAGCTCGGTCTGGTGGCATATCTTATAAAAAAAATTGGACTCGTCGATGCCGTTTGGCGTTGAAGCCACGACAACATCACCGGCGAAATCAGAATAATCGAGTGTAGTTGCCAATATACTCGCGTCGTAAATGTCGCTCAGGTCCGGGCCACCAAACGCGGCCTCGTCAATTAGAACGCGATGGTACTTGCGGGACCGGCCAGCTCGTTCATGCTCAAGGGACCAGCATTCAATAGACCCGCCTCCGGGCAAGGAGAGGTACCCGGCGCTCTTGTTGGACGTGTCCGCGACACCGCCCAGAACCATGTCAAGGGCCATGAAGGTCGGGGCACTGAGTTTGTAGGTGGGAGCAAAGATTCCACAGGCCCGACCAAGCAAAGCATCATCGATGGCGAGGGCCGTTATGAGAGCGGTCTTGCCAAACCGGCGACCACAGCGCAACGCCGTGAAGCGTCCGGATTGGATGGTGGCCAAGGCGTCAATCTGGCCTTGGTGCAAGGGGCCGTCTGGCAGGCGCAGCACACTATTAGGCAACCCTACAGCTTGCAGGGCTTGCGCTGGGTGGCCTTCGTCGGCGTGGGTGGTGGTGGCGTCCCCGGCAGCAGGCCGGAGGCCGCCCACGACCAGCCTCTGGGCGCCGTGGACCATGGCGTCATTGTGGGCGCGCTGGGTGAAGTCCGTATAGAGTTCGCCCTGACCCTGGATGGTGGTAGAGACGATCCGGCCCTTGGCATCGGTCGCGCGAGCAAAGTCGGCACGCTGGCCGGTGAGAAAGTCCACGGCGGCGAAGGTGCGCAGGGCCGGCGCGCTCCGGGTGGCCAAGGCCGTGCTGAGCATGGACTGGACTAGGCGGCTGGCCGTGGCGAGGTTGCTCATTGATCGCCGCTTAGCAGAGCTTGCAGCTTGGCGATATTTCCTTCCAGCTGAACACCAACGAGCAGTTCGGTGAAGGCCTTTGCGCCGTCGATTAGGAATTTCGCGGCGTCGGTGTCGAGTTCCCCGGCAGTCGCCTTTTCCAGTACCTTTGAGACGAATTGTGATGCGTCCGTCGCCGTCACCAGCTTGGGCAAGTCTGCACTCGGTTCAATGAAGCGCAGGGGCGGTTTCGGGCTGGGCTTCGATTCAAGGTAAGCGGTTGCGGCGCGCAAGCATGCAAGCTTCAGTTCGGGGTCAACTCCCTCGGCGTGGGCCATCTCCATCATTTCAATGGGGCCGCGTTTCCATCCACGCTTTTCGAACTCGTCCAGCAGCTCTTGAGTGCGCTTGTTGGGGGTTCCTTTTGCTCGCCCCATCCCAACATTCTGCAAGGTTTCGGGATGCCCCCTACTCTTCGCTACCTTTGGGGATTCTTTGGTCATCAGAATAGTTCTCAGTAGTTGCTTATCCGACGCAAACAATACCCTATTGGCGGTATCTCAGCAACTATTGTGTATTATTCAGGACGCCGGAACAACACAACATTATCCCTCAATACTGGCTCTATCCTTGATCGTGGTCTAAGAGCCAAGGCCACACGGCAAACCACCACGACCAGCCTACACACCGCCCAGCCCGAGGCCATGACAAGAACATAGGCCAGCCAGCCGAGGACCAGCATCACCATGGCCAAGCTCAGCATTTGGGGGCTTCCCGCGCCGCCTCGGGCCAGCCATAAATGATGGTGTCGATCTTGATGGAGCGGGCTTCCAGCGCCGCCAAAGCCGCTCTCTTGTGCTCCGGCGTGCGACACACCATCGCAATCAGCTTGGTGTAAAACGGCACCATGCTCTCCAACAGCTTGGGCGGCCCATCCGCGATAGTGAATATCGTGAAGTCCTCGTTCATGCCTCAGCCCTGCTTCTTCATCGGGATTACGTTGGCGGTGTCGACCTTACCCTCGGCGAGGAACTGCCCCCACATCCTCAAGGCCTCGGCGCGCTTCTCGGCGAAATCGTGCTGCTGGTAGATGAGTGCGACCGAGGACAGCGACGACGACTTATGGGCCAAAAGCTTGTCAGCCACGTCCACGCCGACACCCTTCTTCGCCAGCCAAGTGACCCCCGACCTGCGGAAATCATGATAGGTCCACGGCTTCATCACAGGGCCGCCGTCCCGTACCAGCGCCTCATCGAGCGCCACCTTGATCCTCTGCATCCCGCCCATCACCCTTAGGCCGTCCGTGGTGAAGACGATGTCGCTCGTGTCATGCCGTGGCAGGGTGGCCAGCACGTCCTTGGCCGGGGGTGCAAGATCCACCCGATGCGGCTTGGCCTGCTTCATCCGTGCGCCGGGAATGTGCCAGACGTCCCCGGTGATCTCCGCCCAACGCAAACCGAGGGCCTCGGTGCGGCGAACCAGTGTGAGCATCAGGAAGCGGACATAGGCCGCGCGCAATGGGGACAGGGTACCAGCCGCCGCCCAAACACGGTGCAACTCCTCCTCCGTCAGGGACCGGTCGCGGGCTGCACCGGCCGGGGGCAGTTTCAGCCGGTCGTCCAGTTGGTTCACGTCAATATGGCCCTCGCTGTAAGCCCAGCGAAACACCGCCTTGATTCTTACGGCCGCCGCGTGCATCGCGATGGGGCCGCTGTTGGCGCGCACAAGATCCAGGGCCTTGGACACATCTTTGACCTGAATGGCGGCAACCGGCTTGGCCAGCAGCCCAGCGAAACCGCGCGTCAAGGACGAGAGGGTAACCTTGAGCGAGTTGGGGCGGCATTTGGGGGCCATGGCCTTCTCCCAATCGCCCAGCAGGACCGCGAGGGTGAAGGCGTCGGCCTCCCGGCGCTGACGGAGAATGGCCTTGTCCTCCTCGCGTTTGGCGAACGGGTCCAAGGTCGTGACCATGGCGGCCGATTCCAGCTTGGCCAAGTTGCGAGCCTGCATCACCGTCAGGTTGCCGAACCGGCCGAGCGCCTTGCGGAAGCTGCGCCCGTCCTTGGTGCGGCTCTGGAATAGGAAGGTCTTGCGCCCCGACGACGAAACGCGGACGCCCAGCGAGGGCGTTTCGGTGTCAAACACAAGGTAGTCCTTGCGGGAAGGCTCAGGTTTCAAGCCGTTGACAGAGGTGTCGGTGAATTTGATTGCCATGATTTTTGCGGACCTTTTGCGGACGCGACCCGGATGGTGTTAGGTGCGTTTCTTGGCCCTTATATGCGATCCGGCTAATCAGTCGTCAAGGCCGCAGCCCTTGTAAACCAAGGCATTCAGAGGTTAGCGGGTGTTAGCGGGTGTTAGTTGTAAAGGTCCGTCACATATTGGTCGAGTTCAATCCGCCGCTGATCGCCTGCGTTGTCAGTGAGGGTGATTACTCGCATCGGGCGCTGAAGAAGACCGGCGAATGCGTGCTCGCCATTCCACCCGCCGAACTTGCTGGGACGGTGGTGGCCATCGGCAATTGCTCGGGGCGCGAGGTCGATAAATTCGGGCGTTTCGGCCTCACGGTCAGACCAGCAAAAGAAGTTGCCGCGCCGCTGATCGACGAGTGCATCGTCAATATCGAATGCAAGGTCGTGGATCGCGCGCTCGTGACGGCTTACAATCTGTTCGTTCTAGAGGCGGTGCGGGCCTGGATCGACCCGAAGAAGGCCAAGGCCCGCACCCTGCACCATTGCGGCTATGGCCGCTTTCTGCTGGATGGCGAGGAGTTGCGACTGCGGTCCGCAAAACCATGATGTTTCAATGAATTGGAAGCCATAATTGCCGGGAGAAATGAAATGACAGTCTATCGCCTCTCGCCCATCGCCCCCGACGATCCGTCCTGGAAATATTCGGTGGAGAAAGCCCATGTTTGGGCGGGCGCCGCGACGCCCGAGGACGCCCGCGAGCTCGTCGCAGTCAAAACCGGATTTTTGAAACTTGCCGGGCAAGGCGCCATCTCGCCCTGGAAGAACGAGGGCGTCACATCCTGCAACGAAGAGCCAACGATGAACTATCCTGACCCGGGCGAGGTCATCCGCGAAGACGGCAGCCGGGTGGATCCCTGACAAGAATGCCGCCGCCGGTCGAGGACCTGCGGCGGCGAGAACAGGTGTGACGGGCGTTCAGGCCACGTTGTGCAGGCCGGCGTCGACATAGATCGTGTCGCCGGTCATGCCCGAGGCGGCGCCGCCGACGAGGAAGGCGGCGACGCGCCCGACTTCGGCGATATCGACCAGACGATGGGCGGGGCTGCGCTTCACAGCCGCGTCGATCAGCTCGTCGAATTCGGCTATGCCGCTTGCGGCGCGGGTCTTGAGCGGGCCGGGCGAGACGGCGTAGACGCGGATGTTCTTGTCCCCGAGTTCCGCCGCGAGATAGCGGGTGGTGGCCTGCAGGGCGGATTTGACCGGACCCATCACATTGTAATGGTTCACGACCTTGTCGGCGCCGTAATAGCTCATGGTCAGCAGCGCGCCGCCCTGTTTCATCAGCGGCTCGGCCAGCCGCGCCATTTCGATGAAGGAATAGCAGGAAACGTGCATCGCCTGCAGGAAGCCTTCCAGGGAGCAATCCACCACCCGGCCATGCAGATCCTTGCGCGGGGCGAAGGCGATGGAATGAATGACGAAATCGAGCTGGCCCCATTCGGCCGCGATGCGCTCGAAAACGCTTTCCATCTCGCCGGGCTTTTCGACGTCGAGCGGCAGCAGCAGGCTGGCTTCGATCTGATCGGCCAGCGGCTGGACGAAGGGTTTGGCCTTTTCATTGAGATAGGTCAGCGCCAGTTCCGCGCCGAAGCCGCGCAATTTGGCGGCGCAGCCAAAGGCGATGGAATGCTCGTTGCTGACGCCGACGACGAGGCCGCGCTTGCCCTTGAGCATTTCGCCGATCTTGAGGTCGGGATCCCACACCTTGGGCAAGGGATCGATCTTGATGGCTTGTTCGCGCATTTTTCGCTCCTGATGTAAGCGCCACCCGGCGAGGCCAGGGCAGCGCGGCGGGTGTTCAGTTCGCGTAGGAGAAGAAGCCGCGCCCCGACTTGCGGCCGAGATAGCCAGCGTCGCACATCTGCTTTAGCAGAGGGCTGGGGCGGAATTTGGGATCGTTGAAGCCGGCGTAAAGCGTCTCCATCACGTCGAGAACGATGTCGAGGCCAATGAGATCGCCCAGCGACAGCGGACCCATCGGATGGGCGGCGCCGAGCTTCATCATGGCGTCCACGTCCTCCGGCGTGGCGACGCCTTCATAGACGCAATTGACCGCCTCGTTGATCATCGGGATCAGCACGCGATTGACCACAAAGCCATAGGAGTCCTTGGAGACGCGCGCGTCCTTGCCGATGGCGCCGACCAGGGCCGTGATCGCCGCGCAGGTTTCGTCGCTCGTCTGCATCGCGCGGATGATCTCGACCAGCGGCATCATCGGAACGGGATTGAAGAAATGCATGCCAATGACGCGCGACGGAATTTTCGATGTCGCCGCGATCTTGGTCAGCGAAATGGAGGAAGTGTTTGAGGCGAGGATGGCGTCGGCGCGGCAGACCCGGTCGAGTTCGCCGATGATGGCCTTCTTGACCTCGAATTTTTCAACGACGGCTTCGACGACGAGGTCGCAGCCGTGCAAATCCTCGACGGCCAGCGTGGTCGTGATGCGGGCGAGGGCGGCGTCGGCGTCGGCTGCGGAGAGCTTGTTTTTCGAGACGAGGCGGCCGAGGCTGGTCTGGACGACGGATCGGGCGTGATCGAGCGCGCCCTGCGCCAGATCGCGCAAAACGACATGGAAGCCGGAGACCGCAAAAGCCTGCGCGATGCCAGAGCCCATTGTGCCCGCGCCGACAACGCCGATTTTCTGGATTTTCAAACTCATCAGAGCCTCTTTCGCCGAGGCGCGCCGCCCGCAGGGCCGGAGGCCCAGGACGAAGCGCGCGCCAAACAAGGGACCGGCGCCAATCGCAAGTCCGTGGCGACCGGGAAACCCCGGCCTCAAGCTTTTATAAACGGCTCTTGACGGGATGACGACTGCCGCATCCATATCACGGTTTCCATAGGCCCCGTTGATGCAAAGCCGTGAACGCGGTTTTTCAAGGCCCACTCGGCGCCATTGGCGAAATAATACACGTTAAACGTGTAATAATGCATTTTACATCCTTAAATTGAGCAGTTGTTTACCGTCGCCCCTTAACGTCGCCAGGGCGTCGCCTATCGGGAGGCGCGGCGGGGAAGGGATGAACCGCGGCCTGTTGGCGGCGTTTCATCCGGTCGCCGGATCGCCTGTTCGGCGGCTCAAGGATGGTGCGTTGACGATAGCCCTGGTCCAATCGCGCAATTCGGTCGGGACTGGATCTCCGGCGCCGGCGAGCGCGCTCGCGAAAGAGCGCAATGAGGGCAGGGCCTTTCTCGACGCCGCACCGGCTTTGACCCTGGGCGGCGCCGTGCTCGGCTGCAATTTTGGCCTGCTCAGCAATTTCGCGGGTTGGGCGCTCGTCGCCGCCGCCGGCGTCAAGATCGGTGTCCAGAGCCTCGAAAGCCGGCTGGGCGGCGGCGCGACCAAATTTCCTGACGCAGCTCACGGCCTCGCCGGCGCAGCAATGGCGGCGGCGCTCGGGTTTGTCTGCCTTTCAGTCTTTCTTACGGAAACTCCGGCGAGCATTCGGACGGCGGCAGTCATTTCCACGGTCGGCTACGCCGTCCTGGCGGCGGAGCGCGAGGCGTCGCGCCCGCGTTTCGCCAATCTGCAGGCCGCCTGCGCGCTTGGCCTGTTCGCTCTTGGCCTCGCGCTGAGCTGGGACAAATATTCGCCCATCGCAATAGCTTCGACTTTGACTCTCGGCTTCGCCTTGTTCATGGCGACGCGGCGGCGCACGCGCGGCGTGGCGCAAACGGCCGAGTCCGAGCGTCGCTTTACCATCGCGCTCAATAGTATGAGCCATTGCGTCGGAATGTTCGACGGCTCGGGGCGGCTGATCGCCGGAAACCAGCAGTTCCTGCGCATGTTCCGTTTCGCCGAGCCAGCCTTCGGGAACGCGCCGGTCGAGGATATGCTGCGGAAAAGCCTGGGGCTTCGACTGAGGAACCCCTCGGCGGCCGATGTCCTGTGCGACGCGGCGGCGGAGGTCCTGAAACGGCAGGCGCGCGAATGCGTCGCGCTTGAGCTGTCCGACGCCCGCTTCATGGAATTTACCTTCCAGACGACGCCGGAAGGTTTCTCGCTGCTGATCGAGGACGTCACGGCGCGACGGGTCTCCGAACTGAGAATCGAGCGCGTTGCTCGCGTGGACGATCTTACCGGCCTGTCGAACCGGACCAGTTTTCGAGAATCGTTGGAGCGCGCGACCGCCGCGATCGGGGAGGCCTCGCCGCCTTTCGCCGTGATGATGGTCGATCTCGACCGCTTCAAGCATGTCAACGATTCGCTGGGCCATCCGGTGGGCGACAAATTGCTGCAAAGGGTCGCCAAACGCATGCAGGAAATGGCCGATCCGGAAGATGTCGTTGCTCGGCTTGGCTGCGACGAATTCGTCTTTCTGCGCTTCAGCGCGCGCGAGGACGCGGCGCGTTTTGCCGCCAGCGCGGTCGAGACTTTGAGCGAGCCCTATCACGTCGAAGGCGCGAAACTGATGATCGGCGCCTCGATCGGAATCGCCATGGCGCCCGAGGATGCGACCGAGACCAGCGATCTGATGAAAGCGGCTGACATGGCCCTTTACGCGGCCAAGGACGCGGGGCGGGGCGCCTTCCGCTTTTTCCACGCGGAGATGGCCGAGGAGGCGCGTCGCAAACAGGAGATCGAGCAGGATCTGCGCATCGGCATCAGCCGCAACGAGTTGGAGGTGCATTACCAGCCCATCGTCAGCCTCGTCAAAAGGCGCATTTGCAGCTGCGAGGCTCTTGTGCGCTGGCGTCATCCCGTGCGCGGGCTGATCTCGCCGGCGGACTTCATGGAAATCGCGGAGGATTCGGGCCTCATCGTGCCACTCGGCGAATGGGTATTGCGGCAGGCCTGCAATGACGCGAAATCATGGCCCCGCGACGTGCGGCTGGCGGTGAATTTCTCGGGCATCCAGTTCGCGCGAAGCAATGTCGCCGACACCGTGCGCCGTGTGCTCAAGGAAACGAAATTCCCGGCGTCGCGGCTGGAAATGGAGATCACGGAATCGGTGCTGATGCATGATTTCGAGGCCGTGCTCGACACCATCAATGAGTTGCGCGACATGGGAATGCGGGTCGCGCTGGACGATTTTGGCGCCGGCTATTCATCGCTCGCCTATCTCAGCCGTTTCCGCCCCGACAAAGTGAAAATCGACCAGTGTTTCGTGCGGGACATGGCGAAGAACGGAACGGCGCTCGCGATTATCAAGGCGGTCAAGGCGATTGTTCAGGAGCTTGAAATCGACATGCTGGTCGAAGGCGTCGAAACGATGGAGCAGTTCGAAATCCTGCGCGCACATGGCGCCGACGAAGCGCAGGGCTATCTGTTCAGCAAGCCGCGCCCGGCGCAGGAGATCGCACGTTTCGTCGCGGATCCGGCGCAACTCGTGCGTGGCCGCAAGCTGCTGATCGAAAAATCCGCGCCCTGGGTGAAGGCCTGCGAGCGCGTCAATCCGGCGATGGCGCGGCGCGCCGCCGGGTAAGGCTCGGCGCGCGCGATGTTTTGCGCGCGCGCCAGACATTCAGCCATTACGGGGCGGGAACGACCCGGTAATAGACGCCATTGGCGCCATAGGCCGGCTGCAACCAGCCGGAATCGCAGCGATAAAACACCTGTCCCGCGACATCCTGATAGGCGCAACCCGTCGGCAGATAGCCATAGGTCGCCCCGACGGGCCAGGCGTAAGCCGCCGCCGTCGCAGCCGCCGCGCCTACGACCGCTCCCGCCGCCACAGCGCCCGCGCCCCAGCCCGCCGCGCCGCAGCCGGCGCAATAAGCGCCATAGCTATTGACCACCACTGGCTGATGATAATAAGCGCCATAGCCTCCGGTGTGATAGACGCCGCCGCCATCCACCGCAGTCCCGTGATAATAGCCGCCGTAATCGCTGGCGTGCGCAACGCCATTGGGACCGGCGGCGGTTCCGTGCCAATAGCCGCCCGCGTCGCTCACATGGGCCACGCCGTCAGGTCCCGCCACCGTTGCGTGATCGAAGCCGCCAGCATCGCCGGCATGAAAACCGCCGCCGCCGAAGTCTCCGCCGTGGAAGCCGCCGCCGCCGCGAAAAAACGCGCTAGCCGGCTGCATCGAGGCTGCCAAAGCCAGGGCGGCCGAAATCGCAATGATCGTTTTTTTCATCGCAAGAACTCCTGTGCCTAAGGGGCCGGGTTTCACTTCTTGTCCACGGGCGGCTGCGGGGGCGCAGGCGGCTCTGGGGCTGCCGGCGGCTTGGGAGCGTCCGGAGGGGAGAACGCGATGCGTTTGGCCTTGGCCGCCTTTTCGGAGGCGAAGGCTGTCGCTTCGACCTTTTCGCCGAGCTTCCAGTTTGAAAACTCCGTCTGGTAGAGCGCATGCGCAGGCTCATGCGCATAGACGACCGCGATCTTGCGCGGCAGATGGTCCTCGGCGCCGAGCCAGATCTGCCCGGCGGCGTCGTCGCCCGCGATGGCGATCATGTCGGTCGTCGTTCCGCCGACGGTGATCGAGCGCCCGATATAGAAGGCCGAATGGAGGTTCTTGGAGAGTTCGGCATAGGGATTGGAGGCGAGCACATCGGCGAAGGGGAAATAGATCGCGGCCTTTTCCCAGACCTCGTCGAGCAGCTTGTCGATGGTTGGCGGAGCATCCGCGATGGCTACAAGTTCGAGCGAGGGAATGTAGGCCGACATAGTCTTGCCGTCGTAATAGAACTCGTCCGGCGTGCCGTCGCCCAGCGTGATGACGCGCAGCTTGTCGGGGCGCTGCAGAGCCACCTGACTTACCGAGCTATAGAATAGCGGCTGTCCGTTCAGGGCCACGCGCTCGTAAGTGGACGTGGCGTTGAAGGTCACGGATTGCGCGCCCGCGAGCGCCGCGCTCGCGGCCTTGAGCAGGTCCAGCGCCTTGGGTTCAAGCTTTGGGGCCGCCGGCGCCGCTGCGGGCGGAGGCGGGGCGTTTTGCGCCAGCGCCGGGGGCGCGGCTAGAGAAGCCATCATGGCCAGGCAAAGGCCGAGCGTCAGTATTTTTGACATTTGGGTTTTGCTCCCTTCTTTCGGCGACCGTCTTGAAAATGAAAGGTCCGCCTCAAAACACGCCGCCAGAAATCATGCGCTTGAATGAAGAATCGGGCGTTTGAAAGAGGCCTTGAGCCTAGCATTTCCGAGCGAGGCAGAAAACATGAACAATCGCGCCCGGACGGGGTCCGGGCGCGTCGTTGCGACAATAAGATTTGAAACTTGCCTGGCCCTGGAGACGCGCCGCGCCAGCGCGGGAAAACCCGTGCTCAGAACGCGTAGGTGATCGTCACCTGCGGCCCGAGCAGGGTCTGCTGGAAGCGGAAGCTGCCATTGAAATTATTGGCCTTTTCATAGTCGACATAAAGCGCGCGGAAGCCCAAGGTCGAAGAAATATGCTGCGTCCAGTTATATCCGACTGCGGCAAAAGTCTGCCATGTCACGCTCTTGTTGTAGCCGCCAACGTCGGCTTCGGCGTCCACGTACCATTTTTCATTGATGACGTAGCGCGAGGCGAAGCCGATGATCGGGTCGACCCAATCCTTGCCTTGCTGCGCGGACAGGCCGAGACCGGGGATAGCGGTGTTCAAAGTGAGCGTGTTGTTGACGTTGAAATAGCGGGCGCCAGCAATCCCGTAGAAGCTCAAATTGGTGACTTGAAACGGGAGCCGCACGCCGCCGAAACCGGTCAGAATCGTTTGGGCCGTGTGGAGATTGGCGTTCACGCCGCCGAAATTTGCGAGGGTTCCCGTTCCACGCAAGTGCGAGCCCGCCGACAGGGCGCTCCAATAGAGGTCCACGCCTAAAATGAAACTATCGTTCCGGGCGATGAGACTCAGCGGGACGACGCCATTGAGTTTGGAAAGAATTTTGAAGAAGCCCACATCGACCGAGGAGGTCGGGAAGCTGGCGACGCCGACATTGGCGATCATGCTCGGCATCCAACCATTGACCGTCGCCTCGAAACGCCAACCGCTGGGAATCGGCGCCAATACGGGGGCGGGCGCTTCCTTGACCGACGGAAGATCCGCCGCGAACGCTGGCGCCGAGAACGGCAGAGTTAGGGCGAGAACGGCAGCGCCGCTCGATATGACTTTCCGCACGCGGTCTCTCCCAAACCAAAGCCGATTTTCTTGCGCTTAGAATGACAAAATAACCGCGCGAATGAAACGACCATCCGAGACAGGCGGGCGCCATTTCCCCCCGACGTGGCAAATTTACGACAAGCGGGAAGCGGCTTTTCGCGCTGGTGCACGCTTCATGAGACTTTCTTCACCACCGGCGGCTTCCATTCGCCCTTGCCGGGCGGAAGAATCGAGGGTTTTTCGGTCTTGGGCCAATAAAGCCGCATCACCAGATAAATCGGTCCGGCTGGCGCCGGAAGCCAGTTCGGCTCCTTGTCCGGCCCGGGCGATTGATTCTGAATATAGAGCGTCAGTGAGCCATCCGCGTTGCGCTTCATATTGGGCAGCATCGGCGAATTAATCAGGTAGCGGTCAATTGGATTCTGGATCAGGAGCTGGGTCTTGCCGTCATACATGGTGACGGACCAGAAGGCGTTGACCGGAGGCAAGCCGTCGGCGGCAAAAGTCAGCGTATAGGCGTGCGCGGCGCCGTCGAGCAGTTCGCCGTCGCCGTCCAGGCGGGTCATCGGATACATCGCCTCTTCGGCGTCATTGGCGTAGATTCCAGCCTTCGCCAATGCGGCGCGGGAGAGCCAGTCGCCATTGAAAAAGGCGGCGTCGCCGCCGGCCGCGCCGACGCGCCAGCCGTTCACATCGACGCCGCGCTTCGCCACGGCCCCATCTATCTTGCGGGCGCCCTGCTGCATGCCAAGCGCGATTTCGCGCTTCTGTTCGACCGTCATGTCATCGAAATTGAATTTCTTGCCGGGACCGATTCCGATCTGCGCCATTCTGGCGCGAATCTCCTCTTCATTGGGCGCGGGGGGAATGAATTGCAGGGCGAAATCGAGGAATTCGAAAAACAGTCCCCTGACGGAATCCTTGTCGATCTTCGGAAAATCGATCGGCGGCGCGGAGGGCGGCGCCGGCTGCTTCAAAAAGGCGGAGAGCGGCTGAACCTTGTAGCCAGACTGCACCTTGATGACATTGTCGATATCGGCGGCGTCGAACAGCTGAGTGCGGTAGATCGCGCCGCCGAGCTGGCTCCCGGATCGGAAAACCTTCTTGATCCCGGGCGGAATCTCGCCCTTCCAGTCAGGGCCGACCACAAGATAGTCGCCCGCTTCGCTTCCCGTCGTCCGCGAGCCGATATAGCCGAAATTATAGGTGCTGCCGTCGAACAGCTGCACGGAATAATAGCGCTTCGGATCGATGGCGGGCACGGACAGCACCAGCGGTTCCGTGCGCAAATCCATGAACAGCATCGAATAGGGCGTGTCGCTGTTCGGCGTGACGACTGCGGTATCCTTATAGGTGAAAACCTCGTGGGCGTTGGCGATCTCGTTGAACGGCGCCTTGAACTGGCTCGAACTCCGGTCGATCGCGATCTGATACATCACGGAGTAATTCATGACGATGGGCAGGCCGAAGATGAACGCTTCTTCCGCGATATCTCTGGCCGAGAGATCGCCGGGACGCGAAGCGTCGGTTTGCGCGCGGGCGCTCAATGGCGCGTAGGAGGCCGCGGCCAAAGCTGTGAAACCAGCGGATTTCAGTAAGTCGCGCTTGGATATCATGAGGCGTTCTCCCGTTTTCAGGAATCATTGCGGCGGCGCAAGGGCGCCGCCGCTTGTTCGCATTGTCAGACGCTGGGCGTGACGGCGTCGCTTTGGCCTATGCCTTATTTGGCGTCCTGGCCCGACGCCATGCCTTCCGCCAGCTTTTTCTTGTCGGCGTCGGTGAGGACCGGCGGCTCGACCGTGATGTTCAGCTTGTCGATCTTGCCGGTGAAGGCGAAGGGCGTCTGATAGTCGCGGTCGTCGATCGGCGTGCCGGATTTCGCGCCAATGTCGAAGGTTTCATCGATCGGCAGCATGATCGGGATCGTCTTATCAAGCGTCTGCGTCGCAACCACCTTACCGTCGACGCTGAGCGTTCCCGTGCCCGGACGTCCAAGGCCGCTGACATTGTTGAAGGCAAGGGTGGCGAAGCCCAGCCCGTCAAATTTGAAGTCGAAGACGAGCGTGTGCTTGCCCGGCGCTAGAACGTCCGGGCCTTCCCATTTCACGCGCTTGAGGTCGAGCAGGTTCCAGTTGAAGACCGGCTTGCCTTTCAGCAGATAGAGGCCATAGCCGCCGAAGCGGCCGCCTTCCGACACGATATTGCCTTCGGCGCCGCCTTGCGGGACATCGATTTCGGCCGTGATCGTATATGAGGTGTTCAGCAGGTTGGGCGCGGCATTGTCGACGATGCCGGTGACCGGGTTGCCTGAATAGTTGAAGACCTTGCGGCCGGCGGCGAGGCCTGGCCGCGGCGCCACCACGCGGGTGATGACGGAAGCGTCGAGCGGCAGCACCTGATATTTGGCGAATTCGCCAAACATCTGCTCGGTCATTTCCTTGACCTTTGCCGGGTTCTGGGCGGCGACGTCGGTGTTCTGGGTCCAGTCGTGGGCGACGTCATAAAGCTCGAACTGGAAGGAATTGGCCGGGTCGAGATTGACATTGCCGAAGCCCAGCACCCACGGCGGGCGTTTTGGCACGGCCGAAAGCATCCAGCCGTCGTTATAAAGGCCCTGCACGCCGAACATTTCAAAATATTGCGTCTTGTGCGGCGTGGCCGCGTCCGCATTGGCCTTGTCGAAAGTATAAGCCAGGCTGACGCCCTCGATAGGCTTCTGGGCGATGCCGTCCACCATGTTCGGCGCAGTGACGCCGGTTGCCTCCAGAATGGTCGGCACGACGTCGATCACATGGTGGAACTGCCAGCGGACGCCGCCCTTGTCCTTGATCCTGTTGGGCCAGGAAACGACCATGCCGTTGCGGGTGCCCCCGAAGAAGGACGGGATCTGCTTGGTCCACTTATACGGCGTGTCGAAGGTCCAGGCCCACGGCACGGCGAAATGCGGATAGGTCTGGTCCGTGCCCCAGGCGTCATAAAAATATTTCAGCTGGTCCGCGACGGGGATTTCGACGGCGTTGAACGTCATGATCTCGCTCGGCGTGCCATTCAGCCCGCCTTCGGCCGAAGCGCCATTGTCGCCATTGATGAAAATGATCAGCGTGTTGTCGAGCTTGCCGAGCCTTTCGATTTCTCCGATCACGCGGCCGATTTCATTGTCGGTATAAGCCAGATAGGCGGCATAGACCTCCGCCTGCCGGATATAGAGCTTCTTTTCGTCGGCGCTCAGCTCGTCCCAGTTCTTGAACATGTCATGCGGCCAGGCGGTCAGCTGCGCGTCCTGCGGAATCACGCCGAGCTTCTTCTGATTGGCGAAGATCTGCTCACGGACCTTGTTCCAGCCCTGGTCGAACAGGTGCATGTCGCCGATCTTCTTGGTCCATTCCGGGGTCGGATGATGCGGCGCATGGGTGGCGCCCGGCGCGAAATAGAGCATGAACGGCATCGAGGGATCGATGTCATTCAACTGGTCGACCCAGTGAATGGCGTCATCGGCCATGGCGGTGACGAGATTCCACTTCGGATTGCCCTGAAAGGGCTGGATCGCGGTCGTGTTGCGAAACAGGTTCGGCTGCCACTGGCTCGTGTCGCCGCCGACGAAACCGTAGAAATATTCGAAGCCCATGCCGCTCGGCCACTGGTCGAACGGGCCGGCCTGGCTGGCCTGATAGGTCGGCGTGTTGTGATTCTTGCCGAACCAGGAGGTGCGATAGCCGTTCTCCAGCAGGACGCGACCGATGGTGGCGCTGTCCTTCGGGATGATGGAATTATAGCCGGGGAAGCCGGTCGATTGTTCCGAAACCACGCCGAAGCCGACCGAGTGATGGTTACGGCCGGTGATTAGCGCCGCGCGGGTCGGCGAACACAGCGAGGTGGTGTGGAAATTGGTGTAGCGGAGGCCCTGCGCCGCGACTTTGTCGAGCGTCGGTGTCGGGATGACGCCGCCGAAGGTCGAGTTGGCGCCGAAGCCCTCGTCATCGATCAGAATCAGCAGAATATTCGGAGCGTCTTTCGGCGGCACGACGCGGGCAGGCCAATAGGGCTTGGATTGGGCGGCGTTGAGGCCGATCTGCCCGCCGAAATTCTGCGGAAAGGGGGGTAGCACATGGCCGTCGATCGTGGTCGTCGCATTGGGCGCGCCTGGCGAGCCGGTGATCTGCTGCGCCTGGGCGGCGCCTTCCGTCAGGCCGATGGCCAGAACCAGCGCGAATCCGAATCCTCCGAGCCGCAAGCCCGCGAGCGTCGTGGTCTTGCTTGGCGGTATAATTTCCGCGACCATCTGTCGGAACGCTATCATGGCGTCTTCCCTCAAAATTGTTCTTTGAACTCCCGGGATCTGGGTACGGGAAAAGAATTTGCCCGCACGACCCAGGGGGCAAACTTAGCAGGGGCAGCGCATCTGTCATCCGGATTTTCTTGGCAAAAACTTATTTTTTGTCGCAGCAAATGTTGCGGTTTTGCTGCGATTTCCGATGGTGGCGGCAGTTTGAGACCCATCGCGGGGCTCGGCGCTCAGGTCCAGCGCAAAGAATCGAAGCCCCGAATGCTTTGTCAGCTTTTGGCCCCAACCGTTCATGACGCGTCGCGTGTGCGACGCGCGCAACAGATAAAATAATTACATAACGATTTATACCTTCATTCCAAGCCGCACAAAGGCTGGCCTATGTATTGCATTCACATGTTGAGAGCATGAGGTCGCCCATGTCGAAAGCCGGTCAGAACCTTTTTTCGTTTCAAAGCCGCCGTCTCGCTGTCGTGATGGGGACGAATGAAATCGCTTCGGCTGTCGCGGTCGCGCTGATCCGGGCCGGCTATCCGACGGTCATGAGCCATGATCCGTATCCGCCCGTCATCCGGCGCGGCATGGCCTTCCACGATGCGCTCTTTGACGATTACATCGAACTCGGCGGCATTGTCGGGCGGCGCGCGGAAAGCCTGCTCGAAATCGCTTCGGTCCTCGCGCGCAAGAAAAGCGTGGCGGTGTCGCCGCTCTCGCTTACCGATTTGCTGGCCCTGCGCGTGGCCGACGTCCTGATCGACGCGCGGATGCAGAAGCACCGCGTCACGCCGGATTTTCGTGGCCTGGCGCGGATCACGGTCGGGCTGGGGCCGAAATTCGTCGTCGGCGCCAATTGCGACATAGCGGTCGAGACCCGGCCGGCGCGCACGGGCGCGCTTGTCGAGACCGGAGCGACGGAAGAGCCGGACGGCGAGGCGCGCCAGCTTGGCGGCGTGGGCCGCGAACGCTTCGTCTATTCCGGCCGCACGGGCGTCTGGCGTACGCCGGTCGATATCGGCATGTGGGTTCCCAAGGGCTTTCTGATCGGGCGCCACGAGGGGGCTCCCGTCCTTGCGCCGCTCGACGGCCATGTGCGCGGCGTGGCGCGGGATTCGGCTTTCGCGCCCGAGGGCGTGAAACTGCTCGAAATCGATCCGCGCGGCCGCGCCGAGGGCTGCAGGGGCGCCGACGAGCGCGGGCGGATGATCGCCGCCGCGACCCTGAAGGCGGTCAAGCTGGAATCCGCCCGGCGCGAAGCCCTGGCGGAGGCGGGGGCGGGAACTCGCTGACAGGCGTGGGGCGTTCCAATATTTCTTCAAAGGGATTGCAGGCCTACGTCCGGGCGCGGTGGAACCGAAAATCAACCCTATTGCCCTAACAAGACCTCTTACGGCGCCATTGCCGTCGGGAGAGCTATGATGCTGCCGAATAGTGTGACGACCGCGCTGGAGCTGCCGGGTTACCGCGTGGTCCGAAATATCGGGATTGTGCGCGGAATCACGGTCCGCTCGCGCTCCGTCGTTGGAAATATCGCCGGCGCGTTCCAGATATTCTTTGGCGGAAGTATCTCGGTCTACACCAATCTCTGCGAGCGCACCCGCACGGAAGCCTATGAAATGATGTGCGAACACGCCGATGCGGTCGGCGCCAACGCGATTCTGATGATGCGCTATGACGCCAATGAAATCCTGAGCGGCGTCACTGAAGTCATCTGTTACGGGACGGCCGTGGTCGTCGAAGAGGAGCAGACATGAACTGGACGGTTCCCGCCGGTTTTGGCCTTTTCCTGATCGGCGCGATCGTGGCGCTGATTCAGCTCTGGCTCCGGGTTCTCGATCCCGAAACCTTCGTGAAGGCGATGATCACGCTCGGCGTGCTGCTGGCTCTCATCCTGGCCTGGGGCCTCGTCCTGCGCGAGCGGCGCGATGCGGCGAGGCTGAAGGACAAGAGCCGGCTCGATTAGCCTCAAGCACACGTCACGAATGGTCGTGGCGGTGATGCAGGTCCGGATAATGCGGATGGGAATGCGCCAGCCGTCTGTGCCGATGACGATGGGAATGCGGTTCGACCACGTCTTCGCCGTCATGGCTGTGCTGGTGGTGCTCGTCATGCACATGGCTGTGCTCGTGATCCAGCGGTTCGTGGGCGTGCTGGTGTTCATGCCGTTCGGCGAGATGCAGCCACACGCCGAGGCCCATCAAGGCGCCGGCGACGAGCAGGCTCGGCGTCGCCGGTTCGCGCAGCAGCGCGATGGCGGCGACGGCGCCGATGAAGGGGGCGAGGGAGAAATAGGCGCCGGCGCGCGCGGTCCCCAGATGGCGCAGCGCCAGAATGAACAGCACGAGGCTGACGCCCACGCCGAAAAAGCCGAGGGTAGCGGCGGCGGCCACCGGGACGGGGCCGGGGAGGTCGGCGCCGCGCGCGAGCGCAATGACGCAATTGACCGAACCCGCCGCAAGCCCCTTGATCGCGGCAATCGCCACCGGGTCGGCCGAAGATAATTTGCGCGTGAGATTATTGTCGACGCCCCAGGCGAGGCAGGCGCCGGCGATCAGCACCGCGCCTTTGTCCAGCGACACGCCCGCGCCGTTCCATGACAGCACGGCCGCCCCGGCCAGGATCGCCATGGCCCCGGCGAAAAGCCGAGCGTCGACATTCTCGCGAAAGACCAGCCAGGCGATTGCCATGGTCGCCAGCCCTTCGAGATTGAGCAGCAGCGAGCCATTGGCGGCGCTGGTCGATTGCAGGCCCGCCATCAGCAGCAGCGGGCCGATCAGTCCGCCCGCGATGACGACCGCCGCGAGCCACGGCAGATCGGGCCGTCGCAAGGGCGCCTCGGCGCCGGGCAGGCCGATCGCGCGCCGCCCGAAATTGACCGCCGCAAGGCCGAGGCCCGCGCCGAGATAAAGCACGCCCGCCAGCAATTGCGGATCGAACCGGTCAAGCAGAAGCTTGCTGAGCGGCGCCGTCAGGCCGAACAGCAAGGCGGAGCCGAAGGCGAACGCCGCCCCCGGCAGAAGTTGGGATTGAAAAGGAAGGCCAGACATGACGCCTTCTACCACGGCGCCCGTGGCGGCAGCCAAATTTCACGCCGCGCAGGAGATGCACTTAATTGCCGTCGGCAATGCTTTCAGGCGTTTCGGGTCGATGGGTTCGCCGCATTGCGCGCAGACGCCATAGCTTCCTTCAGCGATCCGATTCAGTGCATCGCGGATCTGGCGAATCTCCTCAAGCTTGGACTTCTCGATGCCTTCAAGCGCGTCCTGGTCCTCAAGCTTGGTCGCCTGTTCTTCCCAGTTTGCGGGCAGCCCGCTGCGCAATTCGCTGTCGATCTCGGCGACATTGCCCATCAGTTCCGCCAGACGACGCTGAAGCGCCTTTTCGATGTCCTTGCTCATTTCTTTCCCCAGTCGCATTTCCGATGGCTTTCCGGTCCTTCTTAACCTGACTCCAGGATTGCCGCCATTCGCAATGGAGAGAGGGGCAGGGGCAGACGCCCCCTCAATAGGGGGGCGGGCGCAGCGCCCGCTGCGCTTTGGCTGCGTCGGCCCACCAGGCGAGGTCGTCCGCGAACCTTGGGAACGCCTGTTCCAGAGCCTTTCCCGCAGGGCCCGACGGGGCGCCGTCCGCGTCCAGGGTCTGTACGATCGGACCGACCGCCAGGGCGCTCGAAATCACCACCATGCCCATTTCGGACAGACTATTATGCCAGGCAAAGCTCGACCGCGCTCCCGAAAGACGACCAGCCGAATAGCTGGCGATTGCTGCGGGGCGCCAGAACCATTCTTCAAGAAAATGATCGGTCAGGTTCTTCAGACCCGGCTGCACACCCCAGTTATATTCGCCGACGACGAAGACGAAGGCGTCCGCGCCGCGAATTTTCGACGCCAGAGCTTCCATGGCGGGCGGAGCCGAACCTGACGGATATTCCTTGTACATCCGGTCCAGCATGGGAAGGCCGACAGCCTTTGCGTCAATAAGTTCGGCAGCGTCGCCGCGCGCGCGAAGCCCTGCGACAATGAAGTCCGCCAGTCGGATGCCCATCCGGTCCGACCGATAGGAACCGTAAAAAACGAGGATCTTGTGAGCCATCTTTCGCCTCGCCTCTAATACCTAAGGCAACTTCGATGATTGCCAAATGGTTCAGATCAATGAGACGCCTTCCATAGAAGTCCATATCGAAGCGATGGAAAGCGGCCATGCTTTGGAGCGATCAAGCGGGATCCTGACGTTCCGGCGCCGCCGATCCGGGCGAATGCGGCAGGAAGGCCGCAAGCGTCAAGCCAATGCATACCGCAACCGCAGCAATGATCACGCCGGGGATTTCGGCGGCGCCCGTCTGTCGTTGCAAGGTTTGGACGACATAGGGCGCTGCTCCGCCGAACAAGGCCGTCGCAGTGGTGGCGCCCAGGGCTAGACCGGTCAGACGCACCGCCCCGGAGAATTGTTCGGCGGTCGCCGTCGCGCCGACCGCGCTGACGCCGCCGCCAAGCGCGGCCAGAATGGCGACGCCTGCTATCGCAGCCTCGGTGGAGCCGCTAGCGATGAGACGAAACATCGCGACCGGAAGAATGACGCAGGCGAGACAAAGGCCCAGCAAGACCGGTTTGCGCCCGACGAGATCGGAAAGCCATCCAAACCAGGGCGTCACCGCAATGACGACCACCGCCGCGATACTGGAAAATTCCAGCGCCTGAGCCTCATTGCCCCGTCCGGCCGTCGCGAGAAAAGAGGGGACATAGGTAATGCCGATGTAATAGGTCACCGATCCCAGAGCGGAAATGGCGAAGCCGAGCGCAACGCCGCGACCTTCGTTGCGCAGGACTTGGATGAGAGGCCGGATCGTGCTGGCGGCGCCGACCGGCGGCTCCATAAAAAGCGGCGTTTCCACAATCATGTTGCGCGCGACAAAGACGGCGCCCGCCAGCACCCCGCCGAACAGGAATGGAAGCCTCCATCCCCATGCGTCGAGCTGCGCAACATCGAGCTTGCGCGCCAGGACCGCGCAGAAGCCGACAGCCAACAATCCGCCAATCTCGCTCGCCGCCGCCGCAAGGGACGTGACAAGACCTCTTAGATGAGATGGCGCGCTTTCAAAGAGATAGGCGACCACGGCGGTATATTCGCCTCCGACGCTGAAACCCATAAGGCAACGCATCAGGATCAGTCCCGCTCCCGCGATGGAGCCGACCTGGGCGTGGGTTGGCAACAAGGCGAGGCACAGCATCGTCAGAGTCATCGCCGCCATCGACATGAGCAGCGTCGGCCTTCGGCCGTACCGGTCGCCGAACAGTCCAAACAGGATGGCGCCGAACGGCCGCATCAAATAGGCGATGGCGAAACCGGCCAGCGTTTTGCCCAGAGCCATCTCATCCTGGCCAAAGAACACGCGCGACAAGGTTGGCGCGAAATAGAGGCAGAGCGTAAAATCATACCACTCGACCACGGTGGAAAGGCCCACGGCCAACATGGAGACGGCGCGGCGCGGGCCGGCGGCGGTCATGCGCCATCCTTGGCCAATCGCGGGCCGTTCAGTCGCCAATCCTGATGAGGTTCAAAAAATTCGCTAGTCGTGCGCGATTGGACGCAGGGAGACGCGTGACCGCTTTTGAGAAAAACGAACTGCCCGTTCATCGACCTGCCATTAGCATCCCTGATCGCTGATTGCGCGATCCGATAGCCAGGATAGTTCCGCCAAGCGTCGCCCGTCCATCCACGCTTCAATCCTTCTTATTTTCCAGCTGTTTGTGGAAAGATAGTGCCGCCGCGTCAATCGGGACCTGGTGGGCGGCCTGCCGGTCGTCAGGTTTCCCGGAAAGGTGGCGGTTGGGCGGCTTTCTCGCGCTGCAGCTTGTAAGGCGTTGGCGTCCAGCTATAAATTGAAGTTCGGCGAAGCGGCGCGAAACAATACATATTGGGCGCAACGTCGGCGTTCTTGCATTCGCCAATGCCGACCTGACTCGATTGAAATGGGAGCGCTTCGATGAGGACTTCCGCGTTATTGCGCTGGCTGCTCACGGCGGGCGCCATTTTCGGAGCGAGCGCCGCCCATGCGGATGGGGCCGGTAGCCCGACGCCGGCGACTTCAACCAATGGCGAATATTTCGATAAGCAGGGAAATCCCACATACAAGATCGAGAAAGACGGCACGGTGGATTGGTATACTTACATCGGCTACACGATGTATGGCGCCAATTGCTTGCAATGCCATGGTCCCGATGCGCTCGGATCGAGCTATGCGCCTTCGCTGGTCGATGCTTTGAAGTCGTTGAATACGTCGGACGCGATGGGAATTATTATCGGCGGGAAGAAAAATATCAGTAGTTCCCAGGAACTGGTGATGCCCTCCTTCGGCCTCAACAAGAACGTCATGTGTTACATCGACGCAATCTATATCTATTTGAGGGCGCGTTCCGACGGTGCGCTTGGCAGGGGTTGGCCAGACAAATTTGAGGCCAGGCCGGCGAATTACGAAAAAAGCCTGAATTCCTGCCTGGGCGGTTAATTCCGTCACACATCCGTCAAGCCGCGCGCCTGTATCGGCATCCTCATTGGGGACCGCTTGACCCGATCTGCCGCACCGATTGATTGAACTGGTTAAGCTGGTCGCCGAAACCATTCCGCGTTTCCGGGTCGACGATGGCGACCGGGGCGGAAAGGACCAGTCCGGCGGCGTTCCCGACCGAACCCGCGGCGCCCGCCGTCACCTGCATCATCCGGGCGCCGACGCCCACGCGCTGGTCGGTCAGCGTCTGCCCCGCCGCGATCCTGCGGCCGATCAATTCGACGACACGCGGATCTTCCGCGAACTTGCCGTGATTGAAAAAATCATGTGAGGGCAATCGGGTCATGTTGACGACCGACAATTGCTCTTGTTCGATCTTGCTCTTGTACGGCTCGACATTGGGATCGATGGCCCCCAGTCGCGGTGCCTCCCAAAGGTCCCGCGACGCCGCCAGCGCGCGGTCGTTTTCGGACACGAACAGCACGATGTGCGGGCGTTGGGGGCCGAGCGTGGCGAATTGTTGCCACGCGATATCAACATCGACATCGGCGTCCGCCAGCATGACCAGCCTGATCTTGGGGGCGACGCGGCCGTCGCGGATCGCCATCTGCCGCAGCGCTTCGAGCGTCACCCAATTGCCCATCGAATGGGCGAGGACACTGATCTTTTTGACCTCGGGGTTCTTGTCTAAATCCCGCAACAAGGCTTCAAGCGCGTCGCGCGAATAATTGGCGCTGTCGCGATCGTAATTATACGCGGAAATCTTGCCTTTCGACGGCCAAGTGAACAGAACCGGCGCCACGTCGGGGCTGGCTCCGGAATCATGCAGAATCTGCGCGAAGCGATAGACCGCGTCTTCGTAACGGTTGTTGAAGCCGTGCACGAAGACCAGCGCCTGCTTCTCGCGGGACTGGTCGACCAGGCGCGAGAACGAGGCCTTGGCCTGGTCCATCGTGATGATCTCGGATTTGAGGGTCACGAAGTCCGTTTCAGGATTGCCGGGCGGCTGACGCGGCCACTCGACTTCGCCGATCTTGCGGTTGGCGTCGGGCGGGATCGAAACCACCATGTCGGCGAAGGAAACCTCCGGCGCCCGACCGCCGCCGAACAGAAAGGCGCGCGACTCCGCCTTGGTCCGCGTTGTCGCGACGACCATTTCGACGTGGCTCGTCCCCGGCGCATGAGCGGCTGACGGGACGGGGACGAGAAAGCCTTCGGAGCTGGCGCAGCCCGAAAGTCCCAAGGCGACGATGATCGCAAAGCCTAATCCACGCAAAACCGTCCCCGCTTTCAATAAATTCCGGCTACTCCCGGTCCGTTAGAAGATGAAAGTCACTTGTGTACGCAATTGCCAGTCGGCGCCGAGATCCGGCCGGATAACATTGTAATAGGCGCCAACCATCAGATTGACCGGCAGCTTGCCGATCTTGATCACGCGGCCCACGCCGCCGCCCACCGGAACCGTCCATTTGGTTCCCTGCGTCTCCCAGTTGGCCGTGACGATCGGGGAGCTGGTGACATACCAGCCGGCGCCGAAATTATAGTTCACGAAGGGCTGGGTCAGGAAATTGTTATAGCTCGTGCCGAAGCGCCCGCTGGTTCCGCCGAGCGACCAGACGTTATTGACCAGCACGCCCGCGACCCACGGTCCCTTCATATAGACGAGGACGCCGGTCGCTCCGCCGCCCCAGACGCTGGAGCCGAGCAGGGGCGAACTGGCAGTCGGGATCTGGACGACAGGGCCGACGCCCCAGAGCCAGCCGTCGGTCGGATTGCGCGGCGACAGGAAGGCCGAGAAGGTCGTGGCGCTCGTGCCGAAGTCCTTGCTCGGCAGCGGCGACATGTCGGGATTCCAGACCAAAGGCAGGATGGTGCGGGTGATGATGTTCCAGTTGTCGCTGATGTGAAACGGAATCACCGGCTGGATATTAAGAATTTCCTGCGTGCCGTTATGTGGCCCGACGCCGAAATTGGTGTTGCCCTGGAAGGGGAAACTGTAGAGATCGCCGATCGGATTCTGCAGTTTCTTGGCGAGGTCGGATGCGCTGTCGCCGCCGCTCGCATCGGCAGGCCTGTCCGCGGACGCCTGCTGGGCCTGCGCGGGGGCAAGACCGACGAGCGCCGTGGTGGTCAGGAAGGCCCGCCAGCAGCGCCGGCGTCTTGAGAGAGATCATCGGGGTGCGCCTTGGCTTGCGATCGGCCCTTTGTGGGCGATCGTTAAATGAACGATAGGGCAGGTCTTCGAAAATCACCACGGCTGCGCCGGTCCGATTTGCGGCGACTTCACCGGTTTGGCCATGCCATAGAAGATCACGACACCCTGGCCGCCGCAGCGGGTGGACAGAGCCTCGTTGGGCTTGAAGGCCACGCAGCTGTCGATATCCTGCCAGTTGTTCATCGCCCAGACGTTGCCGGCAGGATCAACAGCAATGTCGGTCTGCATCTGCAAGCCGCCGCCGACATAGCCACCGGGCGGTGCAATCTGATCGCCCGTTTTGAAGCCGGGAGGGCAGGTTTCGGTGCGGACGCCGCACAGCTGCACGATCGGACTGCTCGGCATCGCGAAGTTGGAGACCCAGACGTTGTCGTCGCCATCGACGGCGGCGGCCCATGGCCCAGGCAGACCGCCGCCGGTGAAGGGCGAGCCCGCATAAGCCGAACCGTCGGGCCGAAGCAGCGCGACGCTGCCGCCGAAACGGCCGCCCTTCTGCTTGGACATCGTTTCGGTCAGGTAGTCGGAAGCCGCCTCCACGCCTTTGAGTTTCAGTCGAATGCCCATATCGACCAGATGCATCATGCCCAGCAGCCCGCTGCCGAACCGTTCCGTGACCCAGACATTGCCCTTGCTGTCGATGGCGAGGCCGCTGCTGTTGAAGCCGACCTTGAAGTTCTCGACCTTGGTCGGATCGGACGCAGGAAAACGGGTGACGTGGTCGACGCCGCTGTTGGACACCCAGATTCGGTCCTGCTGGTCAACCCCGAGGTGGAACGGCGCCATGAACGACTTGCACGGCTCGGCCGAGTCGGCTTCGCAAACGATCCGGCCTTTGGTCCAGTCGCCTTTGGGAAAGTGAACCAATTGCCGCTTTTCGATCCCCAGCACCCAGACATCGCCACTCGTCGTGACGATGACGCCCTGCATCAGTCCGAGACGCCCGTCGAAAGTGATGCCCTCGGCGGGCGTCAAAGGCTTGCCGTTCTTGTCGAACACTGTGATCGACTTGCTGCCGTAACTTGTGAGCCAGGCATTGTCGTGGGAATCGACCGCGGCGCCGAAGGTGCCTCCCTCCATGCCGCCGCCCGTGAAGCCGGTGGTCTTTGGCGAAAGCGGGCGGCCATTCGGAGCGAATTTGGAGGCGTGACCCTGCCACAGCGAATCCTGGCCCTGCCAGCCGACGGAGAAGTTGTCGCCGACCCAAAGGTTGCCCTCACTGTCGAACATCGCCTTGCCGCCGGCGCGATAGCCGCCGCCGTCGAATTTCAGCGGCAGCACCCAGGCGCTGGGCGGGTAGTTCAAATAGGGCATGAAAGGAACCGGCCGTAGGTTCTTGCCTTGCGGAACGGGGTAAAATGAATCGAGAAGCGCAAAAAGACGTTCGGGTTGGCGCCAAGGATAACGCGCAATCGATTGCGCGGCGGTCAGCATGTCGACGGGAGCCGCGCCTTTGGGCGGCGTCGCCGCCGCGAAGAGCTGAGTGCAGGCGTCGGCCGTTGCACGGCTGGCGCAGCCGGCCAGCACGTCAGCCAATGTGGCGAAATTGGCCATGGTCGGGGTCTGGCCGCTGTTGAGCGGGTCCTGGATGGCCTCCCCCCATCCGCCGCTTTGTAGATCGACGAAATTGGGCACATTGCCGGCGGCGATGCGCAAGCCGAGGGCGTGGCCTTTGATCTCGGCGCCCTCGATGAACTGCGCGTGGGTCCACACCGAGGCCACAGTGGTCATTTCGTTGATCGCCACCTGGGCCGGCGGCTTGTTCCCCAAAACCGTCAGAAGGGCGATCGCCGGATTGTCGCCGTCGATCTTGTCGGCGGCCGAATGCCCGCCCTTGGCGACGAGATAGAGCGAGGCGTCCGGGCCGGGCGCATTGGCCGATGCGAAGGAGAAATGTCCGTCGCCATCAGTGCGCGCCTGCGCCAGCTGCTGCGGCGCGCCGGCGCCCGCCGCCCAGAGCGTCACCGTGGAATTGGCGACCGGCTGGCCGCCGCCAAAGACGCGCCCGTCGAGAGCGTCGGCCGCAGCCGCATTGGCGGCCAAGCCAATCATGCCGGTCGTCAAAAGGATCGCGGCCAGTTTTGCGTTGTCGACCTTCCGCATCCTTGCTCCCCTCTTGAAAAAAACAACGTCCGTCGTGGACGGCATTTATGATCTTGTCCCTTCATCCGTCCAAGCTTCAGACGGCTGGGTTGGGACGCTAACATTGAAAAAAATTTTCAGGTTGCACAATTTTGGGCAATTAATGGACTTCACCGCAAGATTTCATGGCGATCATAAGGGATTTTGACTTGGATCAAGAAGAGGGGATGCGCATTCTGACGGGTCGCGGCTGGCTCAGCGCGACCTCGGTCGATTTTCAGCGTGCTATCTTGTCGTTTTGCCGCCGGGATCGCCTCGAAGCCGGCGCCCCGATTCAGGAAGGCGGCGAGGAAATTGGCGAATTGCTCGGACTTGCGAGTGGCGTCGCTGAAATGAGGAAGATCCTCGGCCCGGCGGACACGCCCATCATGCATTTCGCGCATCCGGTTTTCTGGTTTGGTTATGTCCCGATCATCTTTGGTAAGCCACGGCGCATCACCGGCGCAGCCAAGACGACGGTTTGGACCTCCATCTCCATCATTCGCTCGGCGGCAAAGCCGATGAAGAGCGGCGGCCGCAGGCGTGACCAGTTGGACGCGGACTGGAAGGTGTTGAGATCGGGGAAGTTCTGGCCGATCAGCTGCATGCGCGCCGGCATCCGGTCCCCGACAATGCCGAGCGGCGCGTCAACGATCGGATAGCGATTGAGGAGGTTCCATGGCCATCTCAGCGCGTATGCGCCTGCAAGTTTTGAGGGGATGCGTTTCGGCCATCGCACGGTCTCAGGCGTGCTGCTCGTGTACAAACTTTCCGTTCATCACGGTCATCAGAACCTTCGTCTTGTGGATGTCCTGTGGCGCGACCTCGAACAGGTTTTTTTCAAGCACGACGAGATCGGCAAGTTTGCCAACCTTGATCGATCCGACCTCGCGCTCCATCCGAACCTGATGTGCGGCGGCTAGTGTATTGGCTTTCAGGGCAGCTTCGAGCGAGAGCGCCTCGTTGATTGGCGAAAGTTGCGGGCCTTGGGGCTTGTCGAGCTCGCGCCGGGTAGTTGCAATCTCGATCGCGTCGAGGGGGCGGTAGGTGCTGTAATAGCCCGCCGCCGGCCAGTCCGTGCCGAGCGAGACAATGCCGCTATGGTCGAGGATCGACTTCACGCTATACAGCGCGTCGCTACGGGCTGCGCCCCAACGGGCGCGCGTGATGTCCCGCCATTGCTGGTCAGGCGCCGCCCACTGAGCCGAGAACTGCGCGACGATCCCGAGCTTTCCGAACCTCGGGACGTCCTGCGGGTCGATCAGGATCAGGTGCGCCAACGCATTCCGGCGATTGCGGGGCGGGTTCGCCTTGATCGCCGCTTCGAACGCATCGAGCGACAGCCGCGTGCTTCGGTCGCCATAGGAATGGATGTGGATATCAACCCCCTCCCGATCGGCGCGCCTGATAATGTCGGCGAACAGCTCGGGCGGCAGCAGGGTGTCTCCGCTCGTCGCAGGGTTGTCCGAGTAGGGCGCGAGCATGGCGGCCGTGTACTGCGCGTCGCCGCCGTCGATGTTCAGCTTCAGCACAGAAGCCTTTACCAGCTCGGACTGGAACTCCCGGCGCAAAGCCTGAATCACCGGCACGGGATCGATCGCCGGGTTGTTGTGGTAATAGGATCCGATCACCCGGAACGGCAACTTTCCGTCCCGCTCGGCCTTTGCATATATGTTGAAGCCTTCCGTCTCCGGTAAGATCTGCATGCCGGCGTCGAAAACGGTGGTAATGCCGGCAGCCGAGGCTCGCGGAAGCCATTCCGCAAGGGATTCGGCGACATAATTCGCGCTGAACGGTTCGATGGCGTTGTTGACCTGGATGATGGCCGGAACTTCAACGAGATAGCCCGTCGGCTCGCGTGTCGTCGGATCGCGCGCGAAGTAGCTGAAGCCGGGCAGGGGGTCCTTCGTGTCCTTCGTAACGCCCGCGAGCGCCAAAGCCTGCGAATTGACCCAGGCGCTATGTCCGTCGATAGCGAGCAGGATGACCGGAACGTCGGGCCAGATCGCGTCCAGATCCTCCTTGCGCGGGCCGGTCGCCGGGAAGGCGAAGTACCGCCAGCCGAAGCCGCGGACGACATCAACCTTGCCGACCGAATCGCGATAGGCCCTGAGCGAGGCGAGAATTTCCTCGCGGCTATTCATTTGCAGATCTGCGCCGCGGGTGAGGGTGGCCCCGATGAGCGGATGGATGTGTCCTTCGACGAAGCCGGGCAGCAGCATCTTGCCCGCGAGATCCACGACGCGCGTTTCAGGCCCGATGAAGCTTTGAACGCCGGACTCGTCGCCGACAAACGCGATGCGTTTGCCCTTGATCGCGACGGCGCGCGCCCACGGCTTGTCGTCGTCGACCGTGTAGACCGGGCCATTCCTGAAAACAATGTCGGCGCTCGGATCCGCTGCGGCGACCGCCTCCGCAACGAACGACGGCGTAGCGGAGGCCGCGGCTGCCGAGGCCGCGAAGACCACGCTGCGTTTGAGCGCGTTGCGTCGCGTTAGTCCGGTGGGTTCCGATGTCGATGCGTTGGGGAAGTATTGGCGGAATTTCGCCCAGTGACAACCGATGCACATGACCGCTTCTCCTTGCGTCCGATCCGGACGCTCAATGCGAGAGTTTCAGGGTGACGACGCCGGCAAGGATGAGCCCGACGCCGAAAAACCGGCCCAGGCTGACGGCGTCGCCGTAAAACAGGATCCCGAACAGAAACGTCCCCGCCGCGCCGATGCCCGTCCACACCGCATAGGACGTGCCCATGGGGATTTCTCGTTGCGCCAGCCAGAGGAGATAGCCGCTCCCGAACATGAACATCAGCGCGACGATCACACCGATCAGGCGCTGTCCTTCGACCTGCGCCATCTTCAGGCCGACCGGCCAGCCGATCTCGAGGAGCCCGGCGGACATAAGATAGATCCAGGACAAGGAATTCTCCCATTGAATGGCGCGGATGCGATGACGGCCTGCGGCCCTCACCGTTTGTCGCATCAGAAGATGAACGTAAGTTGGGTGCTCAATTGCCAATGCGCGCCGACATCCGGTTTGACGACGTTGTAATAAGCGCTGACCGACAGATCGACCGGCTGATCGCCGATATGGAAGACGCGGCCCGCCCCGCCGCCGATCGGCACGGTCCATTTGGTTCCCTGAAACTGCCAGTTCGCCGTGACATTCGGACTGGAGGAGAGATACCAGCCGTCGTCGAGGTTGTAGGCGACGAAGGGATTGAGGAGGAAAGTGCTGTAGCCGCTGCCGGATGGTCCGCGCGTCCCGCCGAGCGACCAGATGTTGTTGAACAGCGCGCCAGTGACCCAGGGGCCGGTCGAATAGACGATCGCCGCGCTGGGGCCTCCGCCCCAGACGCTCGAACCGAGCGTTGTGCTGCTGATCGTCGGGAACTGCACCACGGGGCCCACGCCCCAGAGCCAGCCGTTGATGTCATGACGAGGCGCGAGGAAGGCGGTGAAGGATGTCGGGCCTGTGCCGACCGGCACGGTCGGAATTGGCGAGGCGTCCGGGTTCCACACGACCGGCAGGATCGTTCGGGTGATGACGTTCCAGTCGTCGCTCACGTGGAAGGGGAGCACCGGCTGCGCTTGAAGAACGTTTTGCGTCCCGCCGCGCGGTCCATAGCCGCAGTTCACCTTGTTCTGCAGCGGCACGCTGATGAGGTCGCCGACCGGGTTCTGGATTTGCTTGGCGAGATCGCTGCTGCTCTCGGACTTCGCATTGTCGCCGATCAGGCGTTCGGCGGCGGCGCAGGATGGCGCTGAAGCGCCCGCGACGACCAAAGAGAGCAGGCCGGCTGCCACCTTCAAAGTAAAATGGCCGCATTTCAGCATTGAACGATCTCAATTCCAGACCGTTTGCTTCTATGGTTTTCAGGCAATGATTGAATTGATCCAAGTCAACCGCTAAGAAACATCGTATGGGTAGGGTGTTTTTTCAGTAAAGACATGGCGAGCCAGTTGAATTCAAATTCGATCAATGAAAACAGCGGCGCCACCCGCTCAATACGGAACGACTCACGAGGCTACGAAGGTCATTTGAGGGGCATGGCCTGACGAACCGACAAGGTGGAGCCGCACCCTGCGCGGGCTCGCTCCATACCATTTGTTGAAAGCGCGGGTGAAGGCCGAATTCTCCGAATAACCCAACATGTAGGCGATCTCAGTCAACGGAAGCTGCCGCTGCGCGATATAGGAGCGCGCCAGGCCGCGGCGCGTTTCTTCAAGCAGAGCGGAAAATGAGGTTCCCTCCTCGGCCAGTCGACGCTGGAGGGTCCAGCGATGCATGCCGATCGCTTCGGAAAGATCCTCTACGCCGATGCGGTTGGTCGCCAGTAATTGCCGGATTTCGCCCTTGACACGGTTGATAAACCTTGGCGCGCCAATTGATCCCGTCAACCGCAAAAGTTCCTGCGTGCGCAACGCCAGAGCCGTTCGATCCGCCTGCGGCATCGAGGCGGCCAATTTCGCATTCTTGAAAATGATCGCATTTTGCTGCTGCGACCAGTGGATCTCGGCGTCGAAGATTGTTTCGTGCTGCTTCCAGTAGGCCGGCCGCGGATGCTCGAACAGGACGATGTCGGGCGTCCAGCGCGCCCCGAGGCAGGTTCGCAGAATATTGACGAACATGCCCATCGTAAGCTCGGCGTCCTGCCGGCGGTCAATCACCGATCCATCGAGAATTCGATAGCTGAGCAGCCAGCGGTCGCCCCACGGAACGAAGCGGGTCTCGGTCGCTTGCTGATGCCAAGGAAACCAGAGCGCCAAATGTTCGAGGGCGGAGCCGAGGGTTGGCGCCGCCAGGATGATCTCGCCAATCAGGCCGAGCATCTCCGGACGGTAGCCACGGCCGTAGAGGAGGCCGAAATTATCCTGCCCTGTCTCTCGCGCGGCATTTTCGAGCATCGTGACATAGGTCGCAAGATCCAGTGATGCGCGCGTGTCATTGATCGCCGAGGAATCGAGACCCGTGATTTCAAAAATTTTCTCGGGCTCGCCGCCCTGCGCCGCGATGAACGATCCGATGCCAGTCGCCGCGCCGGCGAGGATCTTTCGGCCCAGCGCCGCCTCCTGCGGCGACGGATCGAAGAATGACGAGCGAGACATAGCCACACTTTTCGGGTCCGCAGCGCGCTTCATGAATTCACGAAAGCAGTGATTTCGCAATGACGGCTAAGACTTAACCTGACAAAGCTAGGCACGTGACACTATTGCGTCAACTCACAAATAACGGCGCAGGGCCGACTGAGTTCACGGCCGCGAATCGGCGCGGCGAGGCGGCGTTCAGCTTCGGCGTAGAGAGTCGTGTCAGACCCGACAGAACCGTATCCGAGCCGTAAGCTTAGGTTTTCACGCGAATTCGCTCGGCATATGTTCAATTTTTCATGAGAAACGACATCCAATTTCCTTGAACCGAAGGTCCCCGAAGCAAAAACGGCCTAATCCGGATCCCGATCGCCGATCAGGAAATTCTTTCGCGTCTGTGGGACGTCGGCCTGCAACGCCGCCACGTCGGCCTCGTCCTTGAGATCGACCCCGGAAAGCTTTCGCCGCCGCGCCTCAGTCAGCAGGAAGAGCAGCCGGCGCGCAGCGATAGGGAAGCTCTGGCCCTCCGGCCGCACATTTGAAATGCAATTGCGGGCGACGTCGGTGAGACCGACGCGCGGCGCATAGGTCAGGTAAAGGCCAAGGCTGTCCGGTGCGCTGAGACCTGGCCGTTCACCGATCAAGATGACCACCATTTCGGCGCCCAGCAGGGCGCCGATTTCGTCGCCGATCGCCACCCGTCCCTGTTCGACGACGCAGACCGGCGCCATGCGCCAATTCATCTCCACCAGGCTTGGCCGCACTGCCTCGAGCATGCCGATGGCGTGCTGATTGACAGCAAAGGCGGAAAGACCGTCCGCGATGATGAAAGCAATGTCGAAACCATGCGCGCCCTTTTCCGCAAGATTGGCGAGTTTGCCACGCGAGGCTTCGTCGAGGCGCCGGCCAAGGTCGGGGCGCTGCAAATAGGTCGTCCGGTCATGCGCCGCGCTCTTAAGTTCGATCGCCGGATAGCCGGCAGCTTCGAGCCTCGCAACGATACCGTCTCTGTCCATCGGCAGATGCACGGCATCGCGCGCACGCGCATGAGCGAACTGAAAATCGAGCGACGCCTTCGTCGGAATGCTCACGCCGGCGCGACCAAGCGCGATGCGCGCCTGCGTGAACCGGCGAAGTTTCGCCCAGGGGTTCGTATCGACAAGTTTCATGATGCAAGCTCCCCTCTCAGGCGATGCGCGCCAAAGCAGCGCCGAACGCTGGCGAAAGATCCTCGCGCGGGCGAAGGCGCTCGGCGCCGTCGATGATGCGCCGGTCGAAGACGCCCATGCGAAGAAGCCAATCCTCGAATTCGGGCGCCATGCGAAGGCCGAGCGTTTCGCGCGCGTAAAGCGCGTCATGGAAGGACGTCGTCTGATAATTCAACATGACGTCGTCGGAACCAGGAATGCCCATGATGAAGGTGCAGCCCGCGGCGGGAAGCAAGGTCAGGAGCATATCCATGTCGTCCTGGTCAGCCTCGGCGTGGTTCGTATAGCAAATGTCACAACCCATCGGCAGGCCAAGCAGCTTGCCGCAGAAATGATCCTCGAGCCCTGCGCGAATGATCTGCTTGCCGTTGTAAAGATATTCGGGCCCGATGAAGCCAACGACCGTGTTGACGAGCAGCGGCTTGAATTTGCGTGCGACGGCGTATGCGCGCGCCTCGCAGGTTTGCTGGTCGATCCCATGATGCGCATTGGCCGAAAGCGCCGAGCCCTGTCCTGTCTCGAAATACATCACATTGTCTCCGACCGTGCCGCGCTTCAACGCGAGCGCCGCCTCGCGGCCCTCCCGCAGAATGGCGAGATTGACGCCGAAGCTGTCGTTCGCGGCTTGCGTGCCGGCGATCGACTGAAAGACGAGATCGACGGGGCGGCCGCGATTGATCGCCTCGATCGAGGTTGTGACATGGGTCAGAACGCAGGACTGCGTCGGGATTTCATATTTGTGGATGATGCCGTCGAGCATATCCAGCAGGGCGCAGACGGCGGGCACGCTGTCGGTCGCGGGATTGATGCCGATCACGGCGTCGCCGCTACCATAGAGCAATCCGTCGAGAATACTCGCCGCGACGCCGGTCGGATCATCGGTCGGATGATTTGGCTGCAACCGCGTCGAGAGACGCCCTGGAAGTCCGATCGTGTCGCGAAACCGCGTCACGACGCGACATTTGCGCGCCACGAGAATGAGGTCCTGCACGCGCATGATTTTCGAAACGGCCGCCGCCATTTCGGGCGTTATCCCCGGCGCCAGCTTTTCCAGCGCCGAAGCGTCTGCCAGCGGGCCGAGCAGAAAATTGCGAAATTCGCCGACGGTGAGACTTGCAATCGGCTCGAATGCGGCGGCGTCATGCTCGTCGATGATCAGCCGCGTGACTTCGTCCTCCTCGTAAGGGATCAGCGCGTCGTTCAGGAAATGCTTGAGCGGAACGTCCGCGAGCGCCAATTGCGCCGCGGCGCGCTCACTGTCGTCCCCAGCGGCGACGCCCGCAAGATAATCGCCAGAACGCGCCGGGCTCGCCTTGGCGAGCAGCGTCTTGAGGTCTGGAAAGCTGAAACTTCGATTCCCGATCATGTGATTATAGGACATCAATCGCCTCCCGGCCGCTTCAACTGGCGGCCCTTTCATTGGCAAAGCCTGGGCGCGACGCGCGCGGACCTGACGCATAGGTTGGGTTGAAGCATTTCTGGACGCCGCGCGCGCGGCCGGTCATTTCGAAAATCATCGAGTGCGCGTTCAGGCTGTGCTCACGCCCCAACGCATTTTCCGGGCTGGAGAGCCGGGGCTCTCCAGCCCGGAGTTTTTATATTTTCTCGGCCGCGAGTTCCTCGGTCGATTCGATGAGATCGTCGAGCGGCGATTCTTCGCGCCGTTTAGCTGTCGTTAGGAAATAGCCATAGCCGATCGCGAGCAACGCCACGAAGATGCCGAAGACCAGCAGGTTGTAATAGATCATCGCGATCAAGCAGATCGTCGCCGCGAAGAGAGCGAAAGCCGGAAAGAACGGATAGAATGGCGCGCGGAAAGGCCTGTCCATATTAGGCTCGCTCCGGCGCAGCTTGAACAGGCTCGCCATGCTGGTCATGTACATGACGATCGCGCCGAAGACCGACATCGTGACGATATTGGCGGTGAGCGGCTGGCCGCCGATGACGATAAGATCGTCGCTGAAAATGGCGAGAATGCCGATCACGCCGCCAGCGAGAATTGCGATCCATGGCGTCTTGAAGCGCGGATGAATCGTCGCAAGTACGCGTGGCAGATAGCCGGCTCGGGCGAGCGCGAAGATCTGCCGCGAATAGCCGAGGATGATGCCATGGAAAGAGGCGACAAGGCCAAAGAGACCAAGAGCCACCAGCATGTGCAGCCAACCGCTTTTTTCGCCAACGATGAATTTCATCGCTTGGGGCAGGGGATCGTTGATGTTCGAAAGCTTGGTCCAGTCGCCCGCCGCGCCGGCGAAAAGCATGACGCCAATAGCCAGTACGAGAAGCGTCAGAATGCCGGTGATGTAAGCGATCGGGATTGAGCGCTTCGGATCCTTCGCTTCTTCCGCCGCCATGGCGACGCCTTCGATCGCGAGGAAAAACCAGATCGCGAAAGGGATCGCGGCGAACATGCCGCCGAAAGAAGCTATGCTGAAGTGATCCTCACCCGACCAGCCGCCCTTGACGAAATTGGCAATGGAAAAGCCGGGGCTGACGACGCCCATGAAGACCAGCAATTCGAAGATCGCCAGAATGGTGACGACAAGCTCGAACGTCGCGGCTATGGCGACCCCGACAATATTGAGCGACATGAAAACGAGATAGGCGCCGAGGGCGGCTATTTTCGGATCGAGCCCGGGAAACTGCACGTTGAGATAGGCGCCGATGGCGAGCGCGATCGCCGGCGGCGCGAATACGAATTCGACGAGCGTTGCGGCGCCGGCCAGATAACCGCCTGTCGGGCCGAAGGCGTGACGCGCGTAGGCAAAGGGGCCGCCGGCGTGCGGAATCGAAGTCGTAAGCTCCGTAAAGCTGAAAATGAAAGTCGTATACATGGCAGCGACGAAGAGGGCCGTGATGGTAAAGCCGAGTGTGCCGGCGCTCGCCCAGCCGTAGCTCCAACCGAAATACTCGCCCGAAATGACAAGTCCGACCGCGATCGCCCAAAGTTGAAGGGTTGTCAGACTTTGATTGAGTTCGTGGTGCGTGACTGCTCCCACATGATGGCCATGCGCCTCTTCCATTTTAGCCTCCCTGGCTGATCCTTAAGCGCTTTCGCTTTGGTTGAATCGACGGAAGATTAATGATCGCGAAGTGCGGCGACTTGACATTTCGTCACAAACAAGCGGCTCAATTTGTTTTTTTTCGATGTTCGGAATTTTCGAGACGGCTTCATGCTCGCAGCTCTGCGGAAGCACAAGTTTCTCTCACGGGAGATCGACGTCGTCGATGTTGAAGTTCACTTGCACCGTCCGGGCTTTTCATTTCGGCGTCAATACATTGTCGCCCCATCGGCCCGACGGGAGGTCAAGAGCCTCGCCGATCCTCCGTCCCGCGATGACGGCAAAACTGGCCGCGTACCTTCGCCGGACTCCCATTGATTTTAGGGGCTTGGCCAAGCAGTATCGGTTAGAAGATCAATGGAAGAATTCGCATGACGAGACCACCGAACCGGTATCGACCGACCGACGCCTTATCCGTAGCCGAAGCTGTGTTCAAACCAGCGACGCCACCAGCGGCTGAGCCCGTCCGCGCGCAAAGAAAAGGTGGCGTTCCGGTCTCTAAAGAATTGGTGTCGATCAAGCTCGACAGCGATCTGATTGCGCATTTTCAAGAAGATGGGCCGGGTTGGCAGGAGCGAATCAACGATGCGCTACGGCGGGCAACGGGCTTGTAATCCGGCAAGCTCTCAAAGGTGTTCTCTCGCCGGTTGACTTGCGGAAAACCAACGGCGGCATTCCGCCGATTCTGTTGAAAAACTCGAAAAATTGGGCGCCTCAAAACTCCCGCCAATTTCGTTGGCGAATGTCTCTTCGCATTCAATGGCGTCTAGAAATGGGTGCGGTGGTTTTCAGCGGATTTTTCGTCAAACCTACTGGTCCCCCACATCTTTTTTATACTGCCGGCTCAACGGGGCTGCAAATTGAGATGAGCGGCCAAAAAAGAGTTTTTCAACAGAATCCGCCGACTTCGTACGCTCGTCATCCTGTCCGGCAAGGCCCGGACCTGGCGCCAAGCCGGCGGCCATAGATCATATTCGAACGGCCGTTATTTGCGGTTCGGAGCTTCAGCGCCGCCTACGCGTTGTGTTTCAGGCCAGCGGTCCGCTGGGAGCTGGGGCGGGAATGGTCGGACAAGGAGGTTACGTCCATGCCCAAGACTATCCAGCAACAAGAGCATGGCCACACGCCTTGGAACAAGGGACGTCTTGTCGTTCAGAAGCGCCCCTCAAACCGAAAGAAGTCTGGAATATCCGGGCCCGGCCTCAAATCGAGGCGCGTAAACGCGAGCTTGCAACCTGGCGATCGACAGCAAATTAAGGGGGGCGATCTCACCCAATCGCAAATCGCGACGGCAATCTATAGATTGCCAACATGAAGAAAACCGGATTTCTCTATTTCGACGGGGCGCTGACGACGCGAACCAGCTTTAAAGGAGCCTAAGTTGAGTGTCGCCTTCACCAAGGAAGACAGTGCGGAAACAGCGTCGGAGATTTTGCTGCCCGACCGGCCGATATCTCCACATCCGAACCTTGTTACGGAAACGGGATTGAAGGCTCTCGAATTTCAACTCGAACAGGCTCGCGAGGCCTACGAGACGGCGCAGAAAATCGAGGACGTGAATGAACGGCGGCGGCACGCAGCAATTCCCTTGCGCGATATCCGCTATTTTGTGGCGAGAGTTCGGACCGCTCAGGTCATCACCGATCCAGCGTCAACCGAAACCGTCGCCTTTGGGAGCACGGTGACGTTTAGACGCGAGGATGGGCGCGTACAAAAGTATCGCATCGTGGGCGAGGACGAAGCGGACCCTAAGTCCGGCTCTATTTCCTTCGTATCCCCAGTGGCGCGGCTTCTGTTGAGCAAAGCTGTTGGCGACGAAGTCGGCGTATCCGGTCAAAGGCTTGAAATCATTTCAATATCCTAGTTCGCCGCATCTCAGAAGGGGCTAACATTCAACGCGAAAATGACGGCAGCTTTCAAAGCAATGTGAAAGCCCGGTAAAGTGGATGCGCAAATCTTGCTAATGTGGTCACGACCGGGGCTTGGATCGCGATCTCGCATCTGGATTGCCGGCGCCAGCGATGGTCTCAGTTTGACCCAAAGCGGTCGGCCGCGCTTGGGATCGTCGCTGGCGCTCGACGGGAGCAACGGGCGTGGGTGGTCGCGATAGACGATTCCTGGCATCAGCGCAGATTCGGCAACGCTCCTGATGGCGCCGATGACAGCGCGCTCACCCAGAATGATTCAGGCAGCAGGGATCATAGGCGTCGGCATCGCGACGGCGGCAGGTTCGGAAAAACGCTTGACGACAGCCGCGACCAGCACGCTTGCAGCGGCGAGCAGTCCCAGCACGCCGTAATCCACGACGCCCGACAAAAATCCCAAATTCATCTTCTTCGCCTTCCCGGCGGGCCTCAAAAAGTCGTCCCGTTCTCGATCTTCTGGTTCTGGAAAAAGGGCGCCGAACATGCCCCGACGCGCGCCCCTTGTGATCGTCATCGTCGCAAAGGCGCGGCCAAGCGAAATCGTCACGTTGTTCGAACAGCAATTGACGGCGGGCTGCGCAGTAATGGCGATGCAGATGGCGGCTGTGGCGCTGGGTTTTTCCGTCTGGCGCTCAGGCTGGCCGATGTTCGACGCCCGCCTCGCGAAAACGCTGGATCTCCGCGAACATGACCGTATCGTCGGCTTCCTCTATCTTGGGACGCCCGCGCGTGAGTCCAATGGGCCGCCCGTGCGGCGCCGGACGATTTTGTTCGTCATCTTTGAAGTGAAGGCCGATGCGGATCGAAGAACTCGAGCAAAAAGATTTCGCGGACTGGGCGCCGCTCTGGGCGGGCTATCTGACCTTTTACAAGGCCGATCTAACGGCGGCGGCGACAAGCCTCACCTTCGCGCGCCTCATCGACCCGACCGAGCAGATGGGCGGCTTCATCGCCCGCGACGAATTTTCTACGGCGCGGGGAATCGTTCACTGGATTGATCATCGCTCCTGCTGGACGACCGGCGATTATTGCTATCTGCAGGATCTCTTCGTCGCCGATGCGGTTCGCGGACGCGGCGTTGGAACAGGTTTGATCGAGGCGGTTTCGTCGGCCGCGAGTCTGCGCGGCTGCTCACGCGTCTATTGGATCACACATGAGACCAATCTCGCCGCGCAGGACCTTTACAACAAGGTCGCGGATCGCAGCGGATTCATCCAATATGTTCGGAAACTGGCGTGAAATTGGACCTGAGATCGATGAGGCCAACCATGCGTTTCCCTCAATTGAACGCGGCCGTCCTGGCTCTCTTGCTGGCATTCTCCGTCTCGGCAAAGGCTCAGGAAACTACGGATTGCGATAAGTTCAAATGGAGCGTTGCGCGCGAATTGGCGTGGTTTGCGGCGTCGCCCATGCCCGTAGCGTCTGGCGCAAGCGTGAGCTTGGGAGATCGGGCGTTTGCTGTGGCGCTCAAGCCGGTGGAAGCGGCCGGGTTCGTCATGGAGCCGGAGCGCGCGCCAAAGCCCGGGACCTTTGGCGCTGTTTTGAGATTCGATTCCGTCGACAAGGCGGGCGCCTACCAGATCACCCTGTCGAATGAGGCGTGGATCGACGTTGTCCAGGGGGGTGCGCGTGTGAAATCAACGGCATTTTCGGGCCAAAAGGCCTGTCCAGGCGTCCGGAAGAGCGTTCGTTTTGATCTCATCGCGGGGCCGTTGATCGTCGAAATCAGCAATGCCGAAAGCGACACCATCGCCCTCGCCATCGCCCCGGCTCAATAGAAGCCATCGCACGATACCCGGCGGGATGCTGATCGCTCCTTCGCCGCCGCGTTACATTGGGGAACAGCGCGGGGGGCGTAAGAGGGTAGGGCGCTGCTTTTATCGATCTTACTCGCTAAGACGCAAAACCGCGTCCGCCTTACCGAAATCTTGTCCGATCTCGATAAACCGTCTTAATCGGCTGCTAAGTAATCGATTTTATTGGCTGGGAGACCTGGATTCCCAGCAACATGCCTCAGTGGCCGCAAACCCCCGGAAAATATGGAGAGTCGAAGCACTCTGGACATGCTTTTGGACCATGCGATTGGACCATCTGTCAAGACCATTCTGGCTGGCCGAGCGCCTGCGGCCATCCCCTCGGTTTTGATCTCGTCGAACAATTGCGCGGGGGTACTCACTGCGTGAGTACCCGCTCTGGTCGGGTTGCGTCAGGAGCAGCGCCGCATCCGGCTTGTCATTGGCGCGCATGCGCCTAAGCGACGGTTCCTCGACCGGTCAGACGATTTCCAGAATGGTAAGATCGCGTGCGGGCTTCAGTTGCGCAGATATTTGATGAGGGCGGCGATCCCGAGGATCAGGACGACGAAAATCAAGACACCGAAGAAGCCCATGCCCCACATGCCACCGCCCATCGTCTCAAATGATCCCATCATGGCTTCGATCCCTGGCTTGCAATCATAGGTTGACGCGCCGGAGCCGCGCGGCGTTGGTGATGACGCTGACGGATGACAGCGCCATGGCCGCCGCCGCTATGATCGGCGACAGCACGATCCCGAAGGCAGGATAGAGCGCTCCGGCTGCGACCGGGAGGCCGAGCGCATTGTAGATGAAGGCGAAAAACAGGTTCTGGCGGATGTTGCCCATCGTCGCCTGCGACAGCCGCCGGGCGCGCACGATGCCGGTGAGGTCGTCCTTGAGCAGGGTCACGCCGGCGCTTTCGATCGCGACGTCCGAGCCCGACCCCATGGCGACGCCGACGTCGGCCGCCGCCAGGGCGGGCGCGTCATTGACGCCGTCGCCCGCCATGGCGACAATCCGTCCGGCTTCCTTGTAGCGTTGGACCACCAAGCTTTTCTGTTCGGGCAACACCTCGGCCTCGACCTCGTCGATTCCCAGCCGGCGAGCGACGGCTCTCGCCGTCGTCCAGTTGTCGCCGGTCAGCATCACGACTTTTACGCCAGCGCTTTTCAAGGCGGCGAGCGCTTCAGGGGTTGATTGCTTGACCGGATCGGCGATGGCGATGGCGCCGACGGCTTTGCCATCGACTCCAACAAAGATCGCGGTCGCGCCATCTTCGCGCAGCCGGTCCGCTTTTTCCGCCAGACCGCCAGTTGCAACGCCCTGATCGGCCAGAAAGCGGGCGTTGCCGAGCACAAGGCGTCGGCCCTCGACCGATCCCAGCGCCCCGCGTCCGGTCGGCGAGTCGAAGTCCTCGACGGGCGAAAGTTTCAATCCTCGCGCTTTCGCTGCGGTGACGATGGCCACGGCCAGCGGATGTTCGCTCGCCGCCTCGACGCTAGCCGCAAGGCTGAGAACTTCGGTCTCGTCAAATCCGTCGCCTGTCACGATGGCGGTGACGGCGGGCTTGCCCTCGGTGAGCGTGCCGGTCTTGTCGATGACGATAGTATCGACCTTTTCCATCCGCTCCAGCGCTTCGGCGTTCTTGATCAACACGCCGGCTTGCGCGCCGCGGCCGACGCCGACCATGATCGACATCGGCGTCGCCAGACCCAAAGCGCAGGGACAGGCGATGATCAGCACGGCGACGGCTGCGATGAGGCCGTAGGAGAAGCGTGGTTCGGGGCCGAAGATCGCCCAGGCGGCGAAGGCCAGAACAGCGACGAGGATTACCGCCGGGACGAACCAGGCCGCGACCTCGTCGGCCAACCGCTGGATCGGCGCGCGGCTGCGCTGCGCTTCGGCGACCAATTGCACGATCCGCGACAACATCGTATCGCTGCCAATCTTTTCAGCGGTGATGACGAGCGCGCCGCTCTGATTGATCGTGCCCCCGATCACTTTGGCGCCGACCTCCTTGGTCACCGGCATCGACTCGCCCGTCACCATGGATTCATCGACCGCGCTTCGGCCTTCGACGACCACCGAATCGACGGGAACCTTCTCTCCGGGACGGACCCGCAGCCGATCGCCGACCTGAACGGCGTCGAGCGGCGCTTCCTCCTCGCCGCCATCGGACTTGATCCGCCGCGCGGTTTTTGGGGCGAGGTCGAGTAGGGCGCGGATCGCGCCGCTCGTCGTTTCCCTGGCGCGCAATTCGAGCACCTGGCCGAGCAGAACCAGCACCGTGATGACGGCCGCCGCCTCGAAATAAACGGCGACGGCGCCGTGGGCGTCGCGGAACTCGGATGGGAACAATCCCGGCCATATCGTTCCGACGACACTGTAAATCCAGGCGATGCCGGTTCCCATCGCGATCAGCGTGAACATGTTGAGTTTGCGCGTCCGAACAGACTGCCAGCCGCGCACGAAGAACGGCCATCCGGCCCAGAGAACGACGGGGGTGGCGAGCGCCAACTGGATCCAGTTCGAGAGTCCCTGACCAATGAGATGGTCGAGACCGGCGAGATGTCCGCCCATTTCGAGGACGACGACCGGCAAGGAAATGGCGAGGCCGATCCAGAACCGGCGCGTCATGTCGGCAAGCTCGGCGCTCGGCCCCGTCTCGGCCGTGGCCAGCACCGGCTCCAGAGTCATTCCGCAAATCGGGCAGTTGCCCGGCCCGACCTGGCGGATTTGCGGGTGCATCGGACAGGTGTAGATCGCCCCGTCCCGCGCCGGCGCGACGGAGGTTTTTTGCAGCGCGGATTGCACATATCGCTGCGGTTCGGCGACAAACTTGTGATGGCAGCCGGTCGAGCAAAAATAATAGCTCTGTCCGCCGAAATCGGCCCGGTCGCTCGATTTCGCAGGATCGACCGCCATGCCGCAGACCGGGTCTTTTACGCTTGCGGCGTTGTGGTGATGATGGCCCTCATGGGCCGCATGACGCGGGTCGGACATAGGATCATTCCCCTGTTGCGTTGGGGCGCGGCTCGATAGCGTTCGTGGCGTCCTTGCCGCCATGCGCGCCGTGGTCGTGACCGTGGTGCATGAAGATGTGCGCCAGAGGACAGGCGAGCACGATCAGAAAGGGAAGGGCGTCGAGCGCGTGGCGCCAATGCCAATAGACGACAAATGCGGTCGCGGCGGCGCACAGGAGCAGAAAGGGCGTCTTGCCACAGAGCAGGTTGTTCATGATCTTCTCCTCCAATTTTCAGGCGCAGCGCGCCTTCGTTCAGTAGTCAGGCGGGCGAGCGACGCTCCTCCGATTGCCGAAGCGAACTTGCTATGATGACGGAATAGCGTCGTGGCATGGTGAGTCTCCTGAAAGACGGCGCCTATTCGGCAGCCGCGCTTTCAGCCGGTCTGGTTCGGGCCGTTGCGTCATTGTCAGCTTGAGCAGCCGCCTCTTCGCGCAGCAGGGCGAACCCCTTGATCAGGTCGTAGATCGCCGGGATGACGACGAGGGTCAGGATGGTCGAGGACACCATGCCGCCAATCATCGGCACGGCGATGCGCTGCATCACTTCGGAGCCGGCGCCAGTGCTCCAGAGAATCGGGATGAGACCGGCCATGATGGCCGCGACCGTCATCATTTTCGGCCGCACGCGCTCGACGGCGCCGAGCATGATCGCTTCGTGCAGGTCGGCGCGCGTGAAAGGCCTGCCCTCTTCGGCGCGCTTGGCGGCGACCTCTCTCATCGCGTGATCGAGATAGATCAGCATCACGACGCCGGTCTCGGCGGCGACGCCGGAAAGAGCGATGAAGCCGACCGCCACCGCCACCGACATGTTGAAGCCCAGATGCCACATCAGCCAGACGCCGCCCACCCAGGCGAAGGGCAGCGAGGCCATGACGATCAGGGTCTCGGTCAGCCGCCTGAAGTTGAGATAAAGCAGCAGAAAAATCACCAGCAGCGTCAC
>NZ_JAGRPM010000020.1 GCF_019449565.1 Rhodoblastus sp.
CAGGAGCGCGAAGGCCTCGACATCTCCGATCACGGCGAGCGCGCCTACAACTACTGAGCAAGCCATCCTGAGCAAGCCTCAGAACGCAAAACAAACAGGCGGCGGGCCAAAAGCCCGCCGCCTTTTTTATGGGGCCGAAGCCGGAATGAAAAATCAGTTGGCGACGATCTTGTAGGAATCGCCCGCCTTCAGCTGCTCGCCTTCGAGTCCGTTCAGCAGCTCGAACTGTTCGAGCGGCCGATCCGTAAGGACCATTTTCGCGGCAAGATTGGCTGCGGTGTCGGTTGGTCCAGCGACGGCGATGCGCAGGCGCAGCGGCAGCGACAGCTTTTCCTCGTCCGGCGTGATCGCGCGGAAGCTGTTGATCGACTCATCGAATTTTTTATTCGTCGCTTCGGTCAGATCCCGAACCGCGAAGATGATTCGATAAATGTCGTCGTGGAAGGAAATGACCGCGACGCGGAAATTCCATTCGCCCGCGCGGGCGTCCGCGAAAACTGCGGGAAGGCCGTTGACAGTTCCCGAGCGGATCGATGAGGTGAGCAGCCCGTCGATCCAGCCCGAAGTCAGATATTCCGTCAGGGTCTTGTCTTTCGGCGCACGCACGCTGTCGAAGCGCAAGGCCTCGGCGCCGCCGTCGGCTACGCCCAGCACGGCCTGGGCCGAGTTTTCCAGCGCGTAGCCTTCCGGCGCCTGAAAGGAAAAGCCGAGACGGGGATGGAGGAATTTATGGCCCCGAATCGCACCATCCTTGGGATCGTCGCCATAGGTCATGCCGTCGATCGCCGCCAGATATGGCGCGCGCGCCGCCTCGCCCACCCCGGGGGCGCCGATCTGCCGGGCGGCCTGCAGCGCCGCCGCGATGCGTTCCGGCGTCGAGGGATGCGTGGCGAGAATGTCGGGCTTCGATCCGTCCTTCTGTCCAATCAGCGCCGCGCGCATGCCGCTGGAGCGCGCCAGAGAATTGAGGAAGCGCGCGGCGCCGAAGGGATCGTAGCCAGCCCGCGCGATGACCGCGATGCCCATCCGGTCGGCGTCCAACTCCTGCTGGCGGGAATAGCCCGCGATGGTCTGGGCGGCGCTGGCCTGAACTTCTTCGCCCTTCTGCCGGTTCTGAATGACCCGGGCGGCCTGGGTGATGACCGCGGCGGTCTTCTCCTGTTCGGCCCGCAGAAAGGCGTGGCGCGCGGCGACATGGGCAATTTCATGGGCCATGACCGCCGCGACCTCGGACGTGTCATTGGCCAAGGCGAGCAGGCCGCGGGTCATGAAAAGGTCGCCCGTCGGCAAGGCGAAGGCGTTGACGACCGCCGAATTGAGGATGGTGACCCGATAGGGCTGGGTCGGCGTCTCGCTCGCCTTGGCGAGCCGGACCAGAACCTCGTTCAGATAGTTCTCGGCCTTGGGCCAGCGGTAATCGCCGCCATAGAGCGCGATCAGCTTCTTGCGTTCGATTTCATCCGGCGTGTCGCCCAGCGCCTTTGGCGCGGCGGTCGGTGGAGACGCCTGCGGCGTCGCCCCCTGGCGCTCAAGCGTGGCGCAGCCCGCAAGCAGCAGCAAGGCCGCGAGCTGCGGCAGGGCAAGACGAGCAGGCAAACGGCCCCTTCGCCGCCGCAGCAATTTGCGTCCGCCCGCCGCCATTACGCCCGCCGCTCAGGTTTTGCGTCCGCGCATTGGCGGGCGCTGCAATCAAATATTATCAATTCCGCTCCGGCGAATCCGCGCTTTTGACGCCCGCGCTCCGCAACGTCTCTTCAATAAACTCGATTTGCCCGGGATGAAACAGTTCGATTTGTGGCGAAGCTCCGATCTCGACGACGCCGCGAGCGCGGACGCGCCGATTGAGCAGCGTCGCGCCGGAAAAGCCCGCCCGTTCGAAGGCCGGAAGGTTGCGCCGGGCGATAACCAGCGACGCGCCGCCCCGCCGCCCGGCGAAATTGAGATAGAGGCGCGGATTTGTGCGCCCAACCGAGCGAATCTGGCCTTCGACAAGGGCCAATGTTCCCGCGCGGGTGAAAAAAGCCGCAGCATCCTCGGGCGCGAGTGGGGCGAAGGCGGGGTCGGCCCAGATCCCCAGTTTCGCCGCGCGCGCCTCCTGCTCGGCGGCCAGCACGCCGCCGCCGCAGGCGCCCGGCTCGGCGCTGGCCATGGCGAGCCCCGCCGCCGCAAGGGTCTCGTCAGCCGATTCGTTCTCGCCCTCGATAAATAGTCTTACCGGGAGACGGCCCCAACGGTCGGGGCCGGACAGCGGCAGGACGAGCAAGGTCTTGCCCGCGAGCAGCGCGGTCAGCTCGGCGACCACATTCTGCGGGCGTTTCGGCGCGGCGGGCGTCGCGCGGGGCGGTTCGAGCGTCGGGAAATAGATCAGCCGGCCATCGGCCAATACAAGATCGAGCCGCTCGCCGACACGGTCGAGCCGAGCCGGACCGAGCGCGCCGGAGGGGTCGCAGCCCGGCGTCGCGGCGGGGGCGGGAGACAAAGCGGCAAGCCAGAAAAGGGCGGCGAGCAAGGAGGACGGACGGCGCATTCGGCAGAGCGGGTTGTAACGATGCATGAGCTTAGCATCTTTGCGCGGCGCCCGGTTTTTTCGCGCAGAATTTTGTGATAGGCAGGGGCGCGATCATGCGTCCCGGTAGCTCAGCAGGATAGAGCAACGGTTTCCTAAACCGTAGGTCAGGGGTTCGAATCCCTTCCGGGACGCCATTTTCATTGCTAATTTGGTCAGGCGCGCATTTTCGCCCTGATCCAGAAAAACAACGCCCCGATCGCGAGGATCACGAGCGCTTCCAGGGAGAGAAGCAGCGCGGATTGTTCGACCCAGGCGGCGGCCGGCGCCGAGAGCGCCAGCAAGGCGCCCACCACGGCGATCCGCCAGGCGTTGGCATGCAATCCGGCCAGGAAGGTTGACAGGGCGAGCACGATCAGCAGCGCCAACCCGGTGGCGTTGTCGTTCAGGACGCCCCGAATTTGCGGCAGGAACAGCAGACGCATGGCGATGAAACAGGCCAGCCAGTGGATGGCCTGCGTCCTGATGAGCCGCATGTGGTCGCGGGAGTCGTCGCGCTGCTCCCAGCTGGCCAGAATGCAGACCAGCGCATAGGCGGGCGCCAGCAATTGCCAGTAGAGCAGGGTGGGGCCGCCGGAAAAATTATTGAGCGCCACGCCGATAAAGGCCCCAGCGAGCATAAGCGCGTAAGGCAATTCCGCGCGCAGCAAGCCGGGCGTCCTGGAGGTTTCGGCTTCACTCATCGCATTCGCCTTCCAAAATCTGCTTCCCGGAGAGTGTAGCGCCTTTTCCTGGATTGGGGGCGCATTCAGGGTGGATCGTCTATTCGAAGGCGAAGATTCGTTTCCAGTCGTCCTTCATGCTGATGACGAACCAGCCGTCTTTCTTCGCCTCATCATAGAGCGCCTGCGGGAATGTGCCGATCTTGCTGTCGGGCAGCCCCTGCGCCGGGCCATAGGCATATTCGCGTTTGGCGTCGTCGTGCAGCACGAGCATCGCCAGACGGGCGCCGTCGCCGGACTTGGCGTATTCCAGCATTTGCCGGTCGCCGGCCGAATTGCCAAAGGCGGCGCGCGGCCGGCGGCCGATCTCCAGATGAATGCCCTCCGGCTTGCCCGCGTTGTCGTCGTTCAGCAGCAGCTTTGGCTCCTTGGTCAGGATCGGCTTGCCGTTCTTGTCATAGCCGAATTTCGTCCCGAGCGCGCTACCGACCACCTGTTCTCGCGGGATTCCATAGACCTTCTCGGAATAGGTCCGCACGAAATCCTGTCCGCCCCCGGTGACGATGAAGGTCTTGTAACCATTGGCGCGGAACAAGGTCAGGACTTCCTGCATCGGCTGGTAGGTCAGTTCGGTGTAGGGACGTTTCCAGCGATGATCTTTGGCCTCGGCGATCCAGGCCTTCACATCGGCCTGGAACGCCTCGACGTCCATGCCGGTGAGGGTCGCCACAGCGATCTTTTCGAAGTCGTGCAGAGAAAGCTTGCCGATCTTCTCGAAGTCGCCCGTCAGCACGGTCTTGAAGGGCTCGACCTGCGCCAGTTCGGGTTTCGCCTTGACCACGGCCGGGACGCGGTCGAGGCAGAACGCCAGTTGGGAGTACATCGGCTGCTCGACCCACAGCGTGCCATCCTGATCGAAGGTCGCGATGCGCTCCTCAGGCGGCACGAAATCCTTGCTCGCCGGGTCGGTCGTGACGCGAATGAAATCGAGGATCGCCTGTTTCGCAGGGCCGTCGTTCCAGGATGGCAAGGCACTGGTTGCGTCCGCCGCTTGCGCCGAAGCCGGAAGCAACAGCCCGGAGAAGGCGGGCAGAACCGCCCATGCGGCGAGAAGGCTGCGACGGCTCATGCCGGCGAAAGGAAAGTTAGTCTTCATGGGTCGTCCCTCGACACGCGCCTTTCACAGCGCAGAGAAATGGGCTTCAAGCGTCGACCTTAGGGATGCAGCGTCAGCGCCTTGAGTTCCTTGCGCGCCGTGCCAAAACTGCCGAGTTGATAAACCGAGGCGCCGGCTGGCGAGAAGGTGAAGGTCTCGAACGGCTCCTTGAGCATTTCGTTCAGATAGGCTTCCGTGCCAACGCCAATCGTGACATGTGGGTTGAATTTGTCGCCGGCGGCGATCGTCGTGAAATAGCCGACATATTCGATCAGCGAATTTTGGATGTCGTGACCGTCTTCTGTACTGTAAAACGCTGCGGGCGTGCCTGTCTTTTCCGTATAGGGCGCAACTGCGTCAATCAGCTCATTTTGCAATCTGTGCAAATCTTTGGTCGGCTCGACGACGATGCCCGCCAGGCCAATCGGCGGCGACGGAATATAATAATACTTATAGGCCGTCAATTTCCATGTCGTCGGCTTTTCCTTGGCCATAACATCGTTCACGACGGCATAGACCTTGTCGAGGTCGGCAGTGCGGACGAATTGCTGCAGCATGGTGACATGCGCGTGGTGGGTCTCGTCGAGCGCAAATCCTTCCGGGAAAGCCTTGAGCAGCCGGGCGTTGGCCGCATGCGCGCGATCAACCGCCGTTGCGTCCGGCTCCAGCGCGATGTCGATGGCGGTGACCGGGATTTGCTGCGCGTTGGAAGGCTGTAACAGGCCGAGCAGGGACGCAAGACCGAAAGCAACGGTGGCAAAGCAGTTCCGATATTTTTGCATCGAAATCTCCATTCTGCAGGGCCGAGCAGCTATGTCATTCCACAAATGCGGCTTCCACAAGCGCCATTTCGCCAGCAAGCGCATAGAACGGCGAATTTAAAACGTGCTCCTAAAAAAGCGGCCCCTTTCGGGCTTCCCGCTCTCTCCTGCAGGCCTCAATGAAGACTGGTCATCCCATGCATCTGAAGCGCTTCGATGACTCCGTCGAAGGCCATTCCGATGCCCATCGCGGCGACGAAAAAGCCGACGATGCGCGTGGCTGCGTCGATCCCGCGCGGCCCAAGCTGCTGCTGCAGACGCTTGGCGCTGGAGAGGATCAGGTAGGTGACAGCCATGGTCGCCACCAAGGCCGCAGAGACCGCGATGAGGCCCGTCAATTCCGAGGCCGAATTCTTGACCTGCGATGTCATGCCCAGGATCGTCGCCATGGCGCCGGGCCCGAACATGATCGGCATGGCCAGAGGCACAAAGGCGGCGTCGCTCTGCTCGGCGCTTCCGCCTGAGTGTGGCGCGGCGCCGCCGCCAACCGAGGATGGCGACGAGAACAGCTCAAAGCCGAGACGGGTCAGAATGATGCCGCCGGCGATCCTGACCATGGCCAGCGGCACGCCGAATATCTTCAGCAGCAGGGTCCCGAAGATCAGGAAGAAAAACATCAGCATGAGCGCATAGAGGCACGACCGGAAGGCGAGCGAGCGCCGCGCCTTGTCATCCAGGCGCGCCGCGAAGCCGAGATAGACCGGCAACGCTTCGAAGGGATTGATGATCGCCAGCAAAGTGGTGAAGGTGGCGAGAAAAAGGGGCATGGAGAACGCTCTATTTGCAAAGGCGGCCGGACGAGCGCCGCGATGCCAGACTTAATGGGCTGATCGAAGGCGATGAAAACGACAACGCCTGTTCCACGCAAAGCTGGCTCTGCTTCTGATCTCGACAGTTGTCATATATTAGAAGATGAAAGTCACCTGCGCGCGGCTGAAAAGGCGGGAGTGCGAGTTTCCGATGGGCGCTGACAGCGACCTGATCCTGGATGTGATGGCTGCAATAGCCGAGCCCGGAATCTCCATCGCCCATCGCCTCATCTCGGCTGGCGATGAACGGGAGCTGCTCGCGTCCGAGGCGCTTCTTTTTCAAAAAGCGCGGCAAGAGTCGCAACGGCAGAGCGGCGCCGCGCGCGCAGTCGCGCGCGGGCTTTTGTCGGGGCGCGGTCATGCCGGCGCCGCGATACTGAAGTCGCCTTCCGGCGCGCCGATCTGGCCCGAGGGCGTTGTCGGCTCGCTGGCCCATGACGCGTGCGTGGCGATCGCCGCGATCGCCCGGGCGTGCGATTTCGTGGGCCTCGGGATCGACATTGAACCGGATGACGTTTTGCCGGCCGAAATGGTCGACCTCGTGGCGACGCCGGCCGAGCGATCCCGCTATGGCCGGAATTTCCTGTGCAGCCGGGCTCTTTTCGTGGCGAAGGAAGCTGTGTTCAAGGCCGTTCATCCACTCGACGGGGTCTTCCTCGACTTTCAGGATATCGAGGTCGATGTCGAAAGCCAGGTCGCATATGTGCGCCTGAGCCGGGCCGTCCGCGTCAAGGTGAAGGCGGGGGGCCAGGCTGCCGGCCAAGCCGCCCGCCATGTGGCGGCCTTGGCTTTCATCCCCTCAGGCGCCTGAGGGCGCCCGCGCAAAAGGGCTTGGCCCGGCGCGAGAAAATGCTATTGCAAAGCTCGAACCCTTCATCGGAGCGTGCGGCGGCCATGCGCTGGATCGGCCATTCGACCAATCTCGTCGGACTGCCGACCGAATTTCTCGCCAGTTGTGACTATAACGAGGCGCCGCTGCCGCTCCGCATTTCCGGCGTGCGCGAATTCAACCGCGACCTGTTTGAAATGCTGGCCGAGGCTGAAAGCGCTTCCGAGGCCGCGCGGGCCTTCACGCTCTATATGAACGCGATGTTCGGCATCGATCCCGAGCAGAAGGAAAACCCGGCGCCGGGCCGGCCGCGCCACTATCGCTCGTCCTTCCTGAAGCTGATCCGGGGCTGGGGCTTCGACTGCAATGGCGTCGAGGGCGCGGTATTGAAAGGCTGGGTGGAGAGCCGTTTCGGCCTGTTTCCGACCTTCCACAAGCAGCCGATCCGCCGCATTTGCAGCCCGGTCTGGACGACCTATGTCGAAGAGAAAATGTCGAGCCGATTCCACAATAATTCAATCCAGACCCAACTCGATCTGCTCTATGAATTCTGCCAATGGGCGCTGGCGAAATATTTCGCGCCTAACGCGACCCATGTGATCCTGCATCGCGGCGTCAATGCGCTGGAGGATCATTACATTTACGAGCGCCGGGGCGACGGGCGCGTGACGCTGCGCTTCAACAATCTCGTATCTTTTTCCAGCGAACGCGACGTGGCGAGCTGTTTCGGCGACACCATCCTGACCGTGCGCGCGCCGGTCGCCAAAATCCTGTTCTTCAATGATTTGCTGCCATCGCATGTCCTGAAAGGCGAGGGCGAATTTCTTGTCATCGGCGGCGATTACCACGCGGAGGCGCGCCGCCTGTGACTCGCGACTCCATCAGCCGCGACGACCGCGCGCTCGCCGCCTTCCTGGGGCTCGCCATCGGCGACGCCCTGGGCGCGACCGTCGAATTCATGACGCGCGGGGAGATTGCCGCCGCCTATGGCGTGCACAAGAAGATCATTGGCGGCGGCTGGCTGAAGCTGAAACCCGGCGATGTTACGGACGACACGCAAATGTCGCTGGCGCTTGGGCGTTCCTTGATCCGGCGCGGCGGCTTCGACGCCCGCGACGTGTGCGAGGAATTCGCCGTCTGGCTGCGCAGCCATCCGCCCGATGTCGGCAACACCTGCCGGCGCGGCATCCGCCGCTATATCGTTCACGGCACGGTTTGCGGCGCGTTTTCGGAAGGCGACGCCGGCAATGGCGCCGCCATGCGGCTGCTGCCGGTGGCGCTCGCGACTCTGTCCCGCCCGCAACTGACCGAGGATTGGACGCTCGGCCAGAGCCGCATCACCCATCATCATCCATTGTCGGATTCCGCCTGTCTGGCCTTGGCGCGCATGATCCATGTGCTGGTCGCGGGCGGCGGCAAACCGGGCGCCCGCGTGCTGGCCGATGAACTGATCGCGGCGGCGCCGGCTTTCCAGTTCACGTCCTATCGCGGCCTGACCTCGGCCTTCATCGTGGATACCATGCAGACGGCGCTGCATTGCTATTTCGGCGCCGAAAGCTTCGCGGATTGCGTGATCGCCACGGTCAATCAGGGCGGCGACGCCGACACGACGGGAGCGATCGCCGGAATGCTCGCCGGCGCGACCTATGGCCTCGCGGGGCTGCCGAGAGAATGGCTGGAGAGGCTGGACGGCGTCGTGGTCAGGGAAATCCGTGCCCAGGTTCCGGCGCTTCTGGCTTTATAGCATTGCCCTTGCGCCCGACATGTCGGGCGCAAGGGCGCCCGGCGGCATCAGCCGCCGCCGCGCCCGTCGGCGCGGAGTCCATTGACCTCTTCGACGGCCAATGGACTTACCGCTTCGCGTCGAGCCGTGACGTCAGCCGCTCATGGAGCGGATTGACGCGGGTGAAGACATAATCGACCGGTCGAACGACGACTTCCTCGGCGCCCTGACCGATCAGCCAGTCGGCCAAGGCCGGGGCCTGCGCTTTCGGCGCCGTGAAAATGGCGCGGCCATTGCCGCCGCGACGGCGGACTTTCGCGCCGAAGGCCAGGATTCCTTCTTCCAGCCCTTGCGGCTCCTGTTCGAGAACAGCGACGATTTCGCGGCTGTTGCGCGCCTCTTCCTCGGCGGCGATGCGCGATAGGATCTTGCGCGCCAACTCCCGTTGCATTGGCGACCATTCGGCGCCGAGCGAGGCGACCAGATTGGCCTCGGAGCGCAGGATCACGCCGTCGTCGAGCACTTTCAACCCGTTGGCGACAAGGGTCGCGCCGGTCGAAGTGATATCCACGATCAGCTCGGCCTGTCCGGCAGCCGGGGCGCCTTCGGTCGCGCCGAGGCTTTCGACAATGTGGTAGTCCGTCACGCCCCTGTCGCGGAAGAAAGCGCGGGTCGTGTTCACATATTTGGTCGCAACGCGCATGCGCTCGCCGCTCCGCGCGCGGAAGGCCGAGGCCACGTCTTCGAGATCGGCCATGGTGCGCACGTCGATCCAGGCCTGCGGGACAGCGACGACGACATTGGCGTGGCCGAAGCCCAGCGGCGTCAGCAGCGCGACCTTGCTCTCGGCTTGCGCCTCGCGCACCAGATCCTCGCCGGTGACGCCGAAATGGGCGGCGCCGGAGGCGAGATTCTTGACGATTTCCGAGGCCGACAGAAAGGCGACCTCGACATTGTCGACCCCTGTCAGGGCCCCGCGATAATCGCGCGCGCCGCGCCCGGTCGTCACGGTCAAGCCGGCGCGGGCGAAGAAGGCGTTGGCGTTTTCCTGCAACCGGCCCTTGGACGGAACGGCCAGAACGAGTTTGTCGCTCATCTTATTTCGCTCCGTTCAGCCGCTCGATCCAGATCGCGGCGCCGACGGCGGGAATATCCGCCTTGGCGCCGAGCGTGGACAGCAGCCGATCATAGCGCCCGCCGCCGATGGCGGGATCGCCCGGCTCGTCTCCGGCGGGCGACGCCTCGAACACAAAGCCGGTGTAATAATCCAGGTTGCGCGCGAAGGAGGCGGAAAAAGCCACGGAGTCCAGATCGACGCCGCGCGCCGCCATGAAGTTCAGACGCTGGTCGAAGCTTTCCATTTCCGCGCCGAGATCGACGTCCGCGGCCGCGAACAAGGCACGCAACTGGGCCGAGGCTTGGTCGGGCTGGCCTTCGATGGCGAAGAATTGCTCCAGCAACCCGCGCCGGCCGTCGTCGAGACCGGCGCTGGAGCGCAGGGCCGATTGTTCGAGGAAACGCTCGGCGATCTCGCCCGGGGTGCGTCCGCCCAGAGCCGAAATGCCGGCGATCTTGAGCAGGTCCTCGACCAGAGCGCGGGCGCCCGCCTTGTCGGCGCCGTCGAGCGCGGCGAGCACGCCGGAATGGTCGTCGCGCGCCGCGACCGGCGCGAGAATGTCGGCGATCTTCTGGCCCTTGGCGAGACCGCCGCGCAGGCGCCGTAGCCAGACCGGCGGCAGGCTCAGCTTTTCCAGCAAGGCCGCGAGCAGGCCGGCGTCGCCGATGCGAATGCGCCAGCCTTCCGACACGCCGCCCGCCGCCTCGAGCGCAAGGGCGAGAATTTCGGCGTCGGCGGCCTCGCGGTCGGCGCGGCCGAAGCTTTCCAGCCCCGCCTGCGGAAATTCCGGCGGGCGGCCTGAACGCTGGCGGAACACCGGCCCATAATAGCAGAAGGCCGCCGCCTCGCCGGCCTGCGCCGAGGCGAGATAGGCCAGCGAAACCGGAATGGTGAATTCCGGCCGCAGGCAATAATCGCCGCCGGCGCCGTCCGAGGTTTGCAGCAGGCGGCCGCGCATGTCTTCGCCCGACAGCGAAAGAAAGACCGAGGCCGGCTGCAGCACGGCGGGGTCGCGGCGCTGATAGCCCGCGGCTTCGAGCTTCTGCAGGAAAGCCTCGCCTTTTTGGTCCCGACCGCCGCTCATAACTGCTCCAAACTCGAAAATTCGCCACGAAGCACTAACAAAAGCGCGCAAGGCGCGCATCCCATTTCACCGTGAAGGGTGAACGGGAATTGCTTACAGGCCGTGGCGTTCGAGGATTTCCCGCACGGCGGCGACCAGATTGCCCTCGGAAACGGAAATCTGCGCGGGACGCGCCGCCTTCCATTCCTCGTTCGAGGCGATGGCCGAAGACGCCTGCGCGCCTTCGATCAGGTCCTTGATCTGCACTTCGCCGCGCTCGCGCTCGTTGGAGCCCTGAATGACCACGCAGGGACTCTTGCGGCGGTCGGCATATTTCATCTGCGCCTTCATGCCCGCCGCGCCAAGATAAAGCTCGGCCCGCACGCCGGACTCGCGCAGCCGCCCGACCAGCGCCTGGTAATGGGCGATCTGGTCGCGGTCCATGACCAGCACGACCACGGGGCCGTTATGCGGCGGCCTCGCGACGAGCGGCGATTTGATCGCCTTGAGCGCGGCATAGAGCCGCGACACGCCGATGGAAAAGCCGGTCGCGGGCGCGTCCTCGCCCCGGAATCGCGCCACCAGCCCGTCGTAACGGCCGCCGCCGCCGACCGAGCCGAAGCGGATCGGCTGGCCCTTGTCGTCGGTCGCCGCGATGGAGAGATCGGCCTCGAACACGGGGCCGGTGTAATATTCCAGTCCGCGCACGACCGAGGGATCGAGGCTGACGCGATTCTCGTTATAGCCGCCGGCCTTGGCGAGATCGTCGATGGCGCGCAGCTCCGCGACTCCCTCCATGCCGCGCGGGGAGGTCGCGACAATCTCCTCCAGCGCTTCCAGCGTCTGCGCGTTGTTGGAGCGCCGCGCCGCCGTGAAGGCCAGAACCTTGTCGATGGCCGCGGCGTCGAGGCCCGCTCCTTTTGTGAAATCGCCGGATTCGTCCTTGCGGCCGTGCCCGAGCAGGGCGTGGACGCCCTCCGGGCCGAGACGGTCCAGCTTGTCGATGGCGCGCAGCACGACCAGACGGCGACCGGCGTCTTCCGGCGCGCCGAGGCCGATGGCCTCCATCACGCCGTCGAGAATCTTGCGGTTATTGACCTTGATGCAATAGTCGCCACGCGCAATGCCGAGCTGTTCCAAAGTGTCGGCGGCCATCATGCAGAGTTCGGCGTCGGCGGCGGGGCTTGCGGACCCGATCGTGTCCGCGTCGAATTGCAGGAACTGGCGGAAGCGGCCCGGGCCGGGCTTTTCATTGCGGTAGACATAGCCGCCGCGATAGGAGCGGTAGGGCTTGGGCAGGCTCTCGAAATGTTCCGCGAAATGGCGGGCGAGCGGCGCCGTCAGGTCATAGCGCAGCGAAAGCCATTGCTCATCGTCGTCCTGGAAGGAAAACACGCCCTCGTTGGGCCGATCCTGGTCGGGCAGGAACTTGCCGAGCGCATCGGTATATTCCATGGCGGGCGTCTCGACCGCCTCGAAACCATAAAGTTCATAAATTCCTCGAATCGCCGCGAGCATGGCGTCGACGGCGGCGATTTCGTCGGCGCCGCGATCGGCGAGGCCGCGCGGCAGGCGCGCTTTGACATTGGGCGCCCCGGCTTTGTCTTGTGTCATGATGATTGTTCCATCCTTGCGCTTCTCTTATGCGCGGGCGCGGGCGCAGACAAGCCTTTGCGGCGGCGGTTCGTCGCGCGCCTTGACAGGACGGTCCCCGCGCTTTAGCCGCATGGCATGACCGGTAATTCGAAAAATCGCGAGTCGGCGGACGCTATCGCCCTGACCGGTCTCGCCCAGGCGCAGGACCGCTACTACGCCTTCCTGTGCGACATCTGGGGCGTGCTGCACAATGGCGAGCGCTCCTTCCCCGCCGCCTCCGAGGCTTTGCGTGAATTGCGCCGTCTCGGCAAGACCATAACCCTCATCACCAACGCCCCGCGCCCCAAGGGCGAAGTGGCGGAGCAGCTGGCTTCGCTCGGCGTCGGCGCCGATTGTTACGATTCCATCGTGACCTCGGGCGATGTCTGCGCCCACGCGATCGCCGCGCGCGCGCCCGGACGGCCCTATCATATCGGCCCGGAACGCGATCAGCCCGTTTTCGCCGCAGCCGCCGCGCTGACCTCGCATGATGTCGCTCCGGTCGCGCTGGAAGAGGCGGATTTCGCGGTCTGCACGGGCCTGAACGAGGATACGGTGGAAACCCCGGCCGATTACGAGGCCGTGCTCGCCGCATGCCGCGCGAAAAACCTGCCGATGATCTGCGCCAATCCGGACCTTGTGGTCTATCGCGGCGAACAGCTCGTCTATTGCGCCGGCGCGCTCGCCGAACGCTATGAGGCGCTGGGCGGCGTGGTCGAACAGGCCGGCAAGCCCTATGCGCCGATCTATCGCATGGCGATCGGCCTGCTGGAGCAGGCGCGCGGCAAGCCGCTGGACATCGACCGCATCCTTGCCATTGGCGACGCCATCCATACCGATATCGCCGGCGCGACGACCATGGGCCTCGACAGCCTGCTGGTCACGCAAGGCATTCATCGCGTCGAACTGCACGGCCCCGAAGCCGGCGCGCTCGACGCCGAGGCCTACAAGCAGTTCGTGGTAAGCCACGGCGTGACTCCGGTCTATCGGATCGCCCGCCTCGTCTGGTGACCACCCCATAATGGCCAATGGACATTTGCGCGCGGGGGCGTTTCTGTCGCGCCCGCCTGCAAGATTCAATAAGGGAAGCCAAAACGATGTCCGAGCCGTTCAAGACCTATTTTTTCGAGGATCTCAGCGTCGGCATGCGCGAATCCTTGATGAAGACTGTCATGAACGAGGATGTCGTAGGTTTCGCCGAATTGTCGGGCGACCATAACCCGATCCATCTCTCGGAACATTTCGCCAAAAAGACCCGCTTCGGCGAGCGTATCGCCCATGGCCTCTATACCGCCAGCCTGATCTCCGCCGTGCTTGGCATGTATCTGCCCGGCCCCGGCGCGGTCTATCTGCACCAGACCCTGAACTTCAAGGGCCCGGTCAAGATCGGCGATGTCGTGACCATCAGCGTCGAGGTCACCGAACTGGTCGAAAAGGGCCGCCGCTGCAAGCTGCATTGCGAGGCGACCGTGGACGGCAAGGTGGTGCTCGACGGCGAGGCGACCGTCATGGTTCCCGCGCGCGAAGCCAAGCCGCGCCCGACGGAAGCCGCCGCTGGTTAAAAGGCGGGCGCGCTAGGCGCCTTCGCGAAAACGCCAGACCTGGGCGCGCTTGATCTCGCAATCCTCCAGCGCGCGGGTCACCGGCACGCGATATTCCGCGATGGCCTCCAGCCGGTCGCGCGCGAGATAGGTGCGGCCCGGGTCGCCGATCAGCACGGCGGCGCCGCGTCCCCGCAAGGCGCCCAGCCAATCGGTGACGCTCAGCGCCATGTCGCGCTCATAGGACACGTCGCCTGCAAGGACGACGTCCCAGCCCTCGTCGCGGCCGATCAAATTTTCGATTCGGGCGTTGAGCGCCACCCCATTGGCTTGCGCGTTGAGACTCATGGCCGCGCGGGCGAATTCATCAATGTCGCAGCCTTCCGCAAGCGTCGCGCCGGCCCGCGCGGCGGCGATGGCGACAAGGCCCGAGCCCGAGGCGAAGTCGAGGACCCGCTTTCCGGCCACGGTTTCGGGATGATCGAGCAGATAGCGCGCCAGCGCCTGGCCGCCGGCCCAGGCAAAGGCCCAGAAGGGCGGCGGCAGGCCGATCTCACCCAGTTCCTCTTCGGTTTTCTGCCAAAGCTCCGTGGCCTCGTCGGCCAGATAAAGCGAGATTTCCGGCGCGTGCGGAACCGGCAGCAGCCGGGTTTGCGCGCGGATGAAGGCCTCTCGGTCAAGAATTTGCCGGTCGCGTCTTTCCGTCAATTTCCCAAACTGTCCTTCAGGCTGCGGCGTAAAACCTTGCCGACATTGGATTTCGGCAGTTCTTCGCGGAAGAAAAATTCACGCGGCACCTTATAGCCCGTAAGCCGCTCGCGGCAAAAAGCGCGCAGCTCGTTCTCCGTCAGCCCCTCCTCGCGCGGTACGACAAAGGCGATCACTTCCTCGCCGGTCGCGGCGAGGGGCCGGCCGATCACCGCCGCCTCGCGCACCTTGGGATGTTCGACCAGAATTTCCTCGACCTCATTGGGATAGACGTTGAAGCCCGAGACGATGATGATGTCCTTGAGACGGTCGACGATCTTGACCTGGCCGTCGGGCAGCATCACGGCGACGTCGCCGGTGCGGAAGAAGCCGTCCTTCGTCATGGCGGCCTCGGTCGCCATGGGCCGGTCCCAATAGCCGGCCATCACCTGCGGGCCGCGCGCGCAGATTTCCCCGGCCTCGCCCATAGGCACAGGTTCGCCGGCGGAATTGCGGATGGAAATTTCGGTCGAGGGCAAAGGATAGCCGACCGTGCCGGAAAATTCCTCCAGATCGGGACGGTTGGCGCAGAGAACGGGCGAGGTTTCCGACAGGCCATAGCCCTCGATGACCGCCTTTCCGGTGAGCTTCAGCCACTTGCGGGCGACCGCCTGCTGCATTGCCATGCCCCCGGCGGTGCTGAAGAGCAAAGAGCTGAAATCGACCTTTGCGATATCGGGATGGTCCGCGAGCACATTATAGAGCGTGTTCACGCCGGCGAAGATGTGGAAGCGGCTCCCGCGCAGGATCTTGACGAAGCCGGGGATGTCGCGCGGATTGGCGACGAGCAGGCAGGCGCCGCCGACGCGCATCTGGAACCAGAAACAGGTCGTCAGCGCGTAAATGTGATAGAGCGGCAGGGCGGTGACCATGACGGTCTTCTCGAAGCTGGACAGCTGCCCGCCAAACCAGGCGGCGCTTTGCTCGATATTGGCGACGAGATTGCGATGGAGCAGCATGGCGCCCTTGGCCGAGCCGGTGGTGCCGCCGGTATATTGAAGAACCGCGATGTCGTCCGCCGCCACATTGACCGCGCGCGGCGACTTCCCCCGCGTCGCGCGCAGCGCGGCGGAAAAGGCGATCGATTTGGGCAGATTGCATTTCGGGACCGCCTTTTTGACATGGCGCGAGACGAAATTGACGAGGACGCCCTTTGGCCCGAGCAGGTCGCCCGGCGCAATGAGTACGATGCGCTCCAGATTCAGGCGGTCGGCGACGGCGGCGACGGTCGCGGCGAAATTCTCCAGTACGAACAGAAAGCGCGGCGAGGCGTCGACAATCTGGAACTCCAGCTCGCGGGAGGTATAGAGCGGATTGACATTGACGACCGTTCCTCCCGCCTGCAACACGCCGAGCAGGATGGCGGGATAGGCCATCACATTGGGCGACATGATCGCGACGCGGTCGCCCTTGCCCAGTCCGGCGTCCTGTAGCCAGGCCGTCACCTGATCGGCCGCCGCTCCCAGCTGTTCATAGGTCAGGCGCGCGCCGAAACTTTCCAGCGCGACGCGCGCGCCATAAGCTGAACGGCTTCGCCGCCATAGGTCCACCAGGGTCGTATGGGGATCGGGCGCGATTTCGGCGGGAACGCCGTCCGGATAATGGGCGATCCAGGGGCGGGCGCCCACGAGCTCCTCGAAAATTTCCATGCGTCTCCTCCCCTCGCCGCTTTGCGCGGCTTGTTAGTTTACTTATGAACTAAATCACCCGCTTCTTGCAAGCCGGTTTATATTTGATCCCCGCCCGGATAGGATCGCGTCGGGCCAAGGCCTAGCATGATTGTAACCCGCCGGGTCGTCCATCATTTCTACCTGCGGGCGTCAGGGAGCCAAGCTGTGCATTTTACCGCTCTGATCACTCTCGCGTCGCTCCTTTTCTATGTCTATCTGGGCGTGGACGTCGCCAAGGCGCGTGTTCGCTGCAATGTCCGGGCGCCGGCCACGACCGGCGATCCTCTTTTCGAGCGCATTTATCGCGTGCAGATGAACACGTTGGAATGGCTGCCGATCTATATCCCCAGTCTCTGGCTGTTCGGCTTTTACGTCTCGGACCCCATCGCGGCGGTGGTTGGCGTGGTCTGGATCACTGGGCGCTATCTTTACAAGACGGGCTATGAGGAAGCGCCGGAAAAGCGCAGCCTCGGCTTCATGATCCAGGCGACGGCGACCGCCATATTGCTATTTGGCGCGACGATCGCGATCCTCTACCGCTTGGCTACGAGTCATTGAAGCGGACGGCCCTATGCGTGGATCCCGCCAAAATTGACTTCCAACCGGGCCGGGGTTAAAAGGCGCCTTCTCTTAAGTGAGACGATTTTTGCAGACGCCGACCCGCGCCGGACGCGGGAGGCCAACGCCCGGCAGCGCGACGCGCCCCCGGGCGCGTTTTGCTTTGTATCGGCTCGCCAGGGAAATCCTGCCTGCCCCCATCGGGGACGGGCGTCTTGCGACGCCCTTCGGCTGACGCGAGGGATCAGCAGGCCACTGATGTGGTCTGCGCACCGAAAGGAATGCAAATGTTCGAGGGCCTTTCCGAAAAGCTCTCCGGCATATTCGACGGCCTGACGCGGCGCGGCGCCCTCTCCGAGGAGGACGTCAACGTCGCCATGCGCGAAGTGCGGCGCGCCCTGCTTGAGGCGGACGTGGCCCTCGACGTCGTGCGCTCTTTCGTCGACAAGGCCCGCGCGCGCGCCGTTGGCGCGGAAGTGGTGAAATCGATCAAGCCCGGCCAGATGGTCGTCAAGATCGTCAATGACGTCCTGATCGAGACGTTGGGCTCTGACGCCGAACCGATTGATCTCAACGCCGCTCCGCCGGTTGCGATCATGATGGTCGGCCTGCAGGGCGCGGGCAAGACCACCACCACCGCCAAGATCGCCAAGCGCCTGACCGAACGTTTCAAGAAGCGGGTGCTGATGGCCTCGCTCGACGTGAAGCGTCCGGCCGCGCAGGAACAGCTCGCCATTCTCGGACGTCAGGTCGATGTCGCGACCCTGCCCATCGTCGCCGGCCAGACCCCGGTGCAGATCGCGCGGCGCGCGGAAGAGGCGGCCCGCCTGCAGGGCTATGACGTCGTCCTGCTCGACACGGCGGGCCGCACCCATATTGACGAGCCGCTGATGGCGGAAATGGCCGAGATCAAGGCCGCCTCCAATCCGCATGAAATCCTGCTGGTCGCCGACGCCCTGACCGGTCAGGACGCCGTCAATCTCGCCAAGAATTTCGACGAACGCGTCGGCATTACCGGCATTGTGCTGACCCGCGCCGATGGCGACGGACGCGGCGGCGCGGCCCTGTCGATGCGCGCGGTCACCGGCAAGCCGATCAAGCTGATCGGCACCGGCGAAAAGTTGGACGCGCTGGACGATTTCCATCCCCAGCGCATCGCCAACCGCATTCTCGGCATGGGCGACATTGTCGCGCTGGTCGAGAAGGCGGCGGAGACGATCGACGCCGAAAAGGCGCAGCGCATCGCCGACAAGATGCGCAAGGGCAAGTTCGACCTCGACGATCTGGCTGACCAGCTCGCGCAGGTGGACAAGCTCGGCGGCCTCGGCGGCATCATGGGCATGCTGCCCGGCATGGGCAAGATCAAGGAGCAGATGGCCGCCGCCAAGATCGACGGCAAGATGATCGCCCGCCAGCGCGCCATCATTCTCTCCATGACGCCGCAGGAACGCCGCAACCCGGACATCCTCAAGGCCTCGCGCAAAAAACGCATCGCCGCCGGCTCCGGCGCGAAGGTCGAGGACGTCAACAAACTGCTGAAGCAGCACCGCACCATGGCCGACATGATGAAATCGCTCGGCGGCGCCAAGCGCGGGCCGATGGCGCAAATGGCGCAGATGTTCGGCCTCGGCGGCGGCATGCCCCAGCCCTCGCCCGAACAGATCGCCGAATTGCAGAACAAGTTCGGCGGCGGCGCCGGCATGGGCGCGGGCATACCGCAAAACCCGCCGCCCGGCGCCTTCCCGCCCAAGCCGAGCCTGCCCGGCTTGCCGGGACTGCCGGGGGCCAAGCCGGGATTGCGGGGGCTACCCGGGCTTCCGGGCCTTGGCGGCCTGAATCCGTTCGGGAAGAAGAAATGAATTTTGCCTCACGGCGCGTCCGTGGGGTTCGGAACTGCCGGAAGAGGGGCCGGCCGTTTTTTCGTTGAAAACTACGCCCGCTCCTCGGCGAAAACCTCCCGCAAGGGACTGATCCAAGGAAGATAAAATGTCGTTGAAAATTCGTCTGTCGCGCGGCGGCGCCAAGAAGCGTCCGTTCTACCGCGTTGTCGTCGCCGACGCCCGTTCGCCGCGTGACGGCCGCTTCATCGAGAAGCTCGGCACCTTCGACCCGCTGGCCCCGAAGGATTCGGAAATCCGCCTCATTCTCGACGTCGAGAAGGCCAAAGAATGGCTCGGCAAGGGCGCGCAGCCGACCGACCGCGTCGCCCGACTGCTGGACGGCGTTGGCGCGATCAAGCGCGAGCCGCGCAACAATCCGGAAAAGGCCCAGCCGAAGAAGAAGGCTCAGGAGCGCGCCGCCGCCGCCGCTGCCGCCGCCGAAAAGGCCGCCGCCGCTTCGGAATAATCTCGCCACGGTGGGAATTCGGGGCGCCGCCGCTATGTTCGCGGCGGCGCCTCTTTGCGTTTGAGGGGCGAGGCGATGGACGAAAAAGTTCTGGTCGGCGTATTCGGCGCGCCCCATGGCGTGCGCGGCGAAATGCGGCTCAAATCCTACATGCAGGATCCGCTGGACATCGCCGATCACGGCCCGCTTAGCGACGCCGCCGACCGCGCATATGAAATCACCGCCGCCCGCCTGCTCAAGGACGATGTGCTTGTCGTGCGCGTGAAGGGCGTGGCTGACCGCGACGCCGCGCAAAAACTGACCAATGAAAAGCTGTTTCTCTCGCGCGCAAATCTGCCGCCGCCGGAGGAAGACGAATTCTATTGCCGCGACCTGATCGGGTTGCGCGCCGAGACGCCGGAAGGCGTCCTGATTGGCACCATCGTCGCCGTTCCCAATTATGGAGCCGGCGACATTCTGGAGATCGCCCCGCCCGCCGGCGAAACCGTGCTGTTTCCTTTCACGCGCGCCATTGTCCCCGAGGTGGATCTCGCCGGGGGCAAGGTGATCGTCGTTCCGCCCGTCGAGACCGACGGCGAACCGCGCGTGGACGAATGACGATGTGGTCGGCCAGCATCTTCACGCTTTATCCGGAAATGTTCCCGGGGCCGCTCGGTCACTCCATGGCCGGGACCGCGCTTGAAAAAGGCCTGTGGGCGCTGGAGGCGAAAAACATCCGAGAGCATGGATTGGGGCGCCACCGCGCGGTGGATGACACGCCGGCGGGCGGCGGCCCGGGCATGGTGTTGCGCGCGGACGTGCTCGCGGCGAGCCTCGACGCCGGTCTGACGCCAGACGATCCGCGCCCGCGCCTGCTGATGAGCCCGCGCGGAACGCCTCTGACGCAGAAAATGGTGCGCGCCTTCGCAGGCGGCCCCGGGCTGGTCATTGTCTGCGGGCGATTCGAGGGCGTGGACGAAAGGGTGATCGAGGGCAGGGGGCTCACCGAAGTGTCGGTGGGCGATTACATTCTTTCAGGCGGCGAGATCGCGGCGTTGACCCTGCTGGACTCCTGCGTGCGGCTGCTGCCCGGGGTGATGGGCAAGGACGAATCCGGCGCCGAGGAGAGCTTTGAGGGTGGGTTGCTCGAATATCCGCATTACACCCGCCCGCGCGAGTGGGAGGGACGGACGATCCCCGAAACGCTGCTCTCCGGCGATCACGCCCGTATCGCGCGCTGGCGGCGCGAGCAGGCGGAAAAGCTGACGCGCGAGCGGAGGCCTGACCTTGCGAGAAAAGCGGACGAGGCGTGATCGCGCCTTGCCAAAGGCGCGCAATCTGCTAAGAGGACCGCAGCTTTTCGCCGCAATAGCTCAGCTGGTAGAGCACCTCATTCGTAATGAGGGGGTCGGGGGTTCGAATCCCTCTTGCGGCACCACTTCTCTCTTTGTCCGACCCTGCCTTGGCGCGCGCCAGCCGCGCTGGCAGCGATTGCGTTTTGGCGAAGCGGGAGTCGGTCGCCATGTCGCCTTTTCTGCCCTTCAATAGAACGCTGATCTTTTTTTCTCGCGCCTAAAAACAGCAATGAATTCGGGCGTTAAGGATGAGTTTAATACATAAAATGACGCAACGATATGTCAACACATCCGCTGATAACGTTACGGCGTGAAATGAACCTGTGGCGTTCGCGAGAACGGAAACGTCGTCGACAAATCTCAGATCTGCCCGGCTTGCACTGTTGGCCGGGCGTTTGCCGGAACCGATGATGGAGGGGGCTCGCCGGGTACCGCGTCGATGTAGCGTTGGTCAGTGTATAGATGAGTAAAGCGATTCATCTTGCGAGGCAGGATTTTCCAACGACGGCGGTCGTCGATATTTCTGCTCGCACGGAGTCCTCAGGGCCCAGCCCACCGCATGACGCCAGCGAGCCGGAGTCTGTGCGCCGTCAGGCTCCGATCCGGCTTTCGGGCGTTCCCGGCCGGCTCAATGAGACGGTCCTTCCGGACGGGGCTTGCTTCGCCAATCCGAACGAATCGCCTGACATCGTCCTGCTGACGGAGACCAACGCCGCGGCCTTGCTGGCGCGGCGCCTCGGCCGCGGCCCCGCCGCGATTCTCCCCATCATAGATGCGACCTGCGGCGGACGCGGAACGCGGGACCATCGCCGCGCCGACGTCATGATCGACCGCGCCGGGCAGCGCGAGATCGACGAGGCTGTCGAGATGTTGCGCCCCGCCGTGCGGCGGCTGCGTTCCCTGCCACGCGACGTGATCGAAACTGAAGACCGTCGCCTGATGCTGCTGGTGCGCCTGTTCGTGCGCGACCGCGCTATGACGCCGCGAAGCGAGGTCGGCGCCCGCGAAACCTTCGTTTATGACGACGAGGTCGCGATACCGGGCGCGGCCGCGCTCGCGGTGGAGTTGGCCAGCCAGGGCCTGATGGAGCGCAAATTCTTCGACAAGACCAATGTCTGCCCGCATTGCGCCTCGGCGCGGATGACGGTGCGCGAATATTGTTCGAGCTGCGGCGGCGCCAATATTGTCGAGGAGCCGATCGTCCATCATTTGAAATGCGCTTGCCAGGGGCCCGAGCGCGACTTTCGGCGCGGCGGGGAACTGGTCTGCCCGAAATGCCTGCAACAATTGAAGAATTTCAGCGTCGATTACGATCGCCCGGGGTCGATTGGCGTCTGCCAATCCTGCAGTCACCTTTCCACCGAGCATAAGGTCGGCTTTCTCTGCCTGGATTGCGACTCGCGCATTGACGCGCGACACATCGACAGCAAGACCATCTATTCCTACGGCCTCACTGCCGCCGGACGCGCCTGCGTGACCAGCGGCGCGCCGCTCCCGCAAGCCGACGATCTCTCGATCGGCGGAAGGGTCCGCGCCTTCGCGCGGCGCCACGCCGCGCGCGAGCAGCCCTGCAGCATTCTATTCGTTCGTTTGCACAGGCCCCCGGAATTGCCGGACAGCGCCGACGCCTGGCGGCAGACCTGCGCTTTTTTCGATCAGATCATGCGGGAATGTTTCACGCCTGAAACGGAGATCATCGCGGCCGCCCCTGTCTGGCTGTCCCTGCTCGGATGCGACCTCAAATCGGAGGTCGAGCGGCACCTGCCAGATATTCGCCAAAGGCTCGAACGGCATCTCACTCTGGCGCCCAAGATCGAACTCGCCGTCTTTTCGCCTGACGAAATTCCGGGAATCTTGGTGCGGCCGAGAAGAGTTGCGTGAGCGCGATGGAACTCTTCGACAATGTCTGGCGTCTGCTCGGCTCCCTGTCGGGATGGTCGTTTTTCGCGATGTTCGGCATGGTGCTGCTGACGGACGCGCCTCGTTTTTTTATTGGGATTCAGGCCACGGCGGCCGCCTTCATCCTGCGCGACCATCGGCCTTACGGCCCACTCCCGCCGCTTCCGCCCGTCTCGATCCTGCTGGCCGGCCATAATGAGGAAGACGCCATCGAGAAATGCGTCCGGTCGCTGCGAAAACAGAGTTTCCATGGCTTCGAAATCGTCTGCGTCGATGATGGATCCAGCGACCGGACCTTTTCGATCATGCGGAGCTTGCAGAGCGAGGGGCTGGTGCAGTCGATCGCTCGCCTGCAGTTGCGCGGCGGCAAGGCGGCGGCCCTCAATCTCGCGGCGCGCATGGCGCATGGCGAGATTTTTGTCGTCACGGACTGCGATTGTTCATTCGAACCCAACGCCATCGAGGAATTGCTGCGCCCCCTTGGCGGGAACGCGTCCGTCGGGGCGGTGTCGGGCAATATCCTGGTGCGCAACTGGCGTCGTTCGGTGACCACCGCGATTCAGGCGATCGAATATCTCATCTCCATTTCGCTCGGCAAGACCTACTCGGGCGCGCTCGATCAGGTGTCGTGTATTTCAGGCGCCTTTGGCGCCTTCCGACGCAGTGCATGGATTGCGCAGGGCGGGATGGACACTGGCGGCGAGGATTTTGACTTCACGATAAGGCTGAGGCTCGCCGGCTACAAAATCGAATTTGCGCGCCACGCGATTTGCTACACCGACGTGCCTGAAAGTCCGTTCGCCCTGTTGCGTCAGCGGAGCCGCTGGGAACGGGACGCCTACTGGATACGGTTTCGCAAATATCGCCGGCTATTCAATCCTTTCGAGCAATCCTTTCGCTGGCGCGAGGCGGCCCACCAATGGGACTTCCTGCTGTTTACCGCATTGCCGGCCCTCGCTTTTCCCTTCTATCTGGGATGGCTGTTCGCCACATTCGGCGTCAACGGCGCGACGACCTTGCTTGTGGCAGTCTCCATCGCACTTTTCGGGTTCGACCTCGCTTGTTTCGTCGCCGCGACCCTTGTCACGGGGCGTCCGGAGTATCTGCATCTTCTGCCGTTTGTCCCGATCTACGGCCTGTTTCAGATCTATGTGATGAAACTCCATCGGCTTTACGCTTACGCCACCGAGGCGGTCGCTTCCTTGTCCCTGACAGACAATTACGTGCCCAAAAAAGTCCGCGATCTGAATGATTGGCGATGAACCCGCGCGCGGGAGACAGAGTAAAAAACGATGGCGATCCATTCCCTCCGTCCTGAGTTCCGGCCCGACAATGCGCAGAATCAGGTGCGCGCCAGCCAGACCCTCGCCCGCCGGCTTTATGTCTTCGGGCTCAGCGCGGGCGCCTTGTGGGTGGTGTACCTTTTTATCGGCTCCCTCGTCCTGCTGGACGCGAGCGGATTGGTCGTGCAGGAGCGCGAGATCGTCACCCAACCCTTCGACGCGCAGGTGCTTTCCTTTGCCGCGAAGCCGGGACAGAAGGTGGCGGCGGGCCAGCCACTCGGCAATGTCGTTTCGACCCAGATGCTGGACCTGATTTCCAGCCTCGTCACACGCAAGGCGCAGCTCGAGGCGCGGCAGACGCAAATTGCGACGCGGCTCGCCGCCATTGAGACGACGCTGCCTTCGGCGGAAAGCCGAAGCCGCACGGCGAAGGCCGCACAGGCGCAGATCGAGAAAGCGGTCGCCTCCGGCTTTTCGACCCGGGTGCGTCAGGCCGAGGCGACCCGCGACTCCTATGACGCCGCGCGCGAGGTCGAAGCCTTGCGCTCCGAACGCAGCGCGCTCGAAAGCGAGCGCGGCATGGCGAAATTGAATCTGACCCATCTCGCCGACGCGCTGGACCGCGCGCAAGCGACCTATCGCGGCGGTGTCGTCGCGAGCCCCGTCGAGGGCACGCTCGGCGCCAAGGTCGCGGAGCCCGGCGCCGTCATGTCCCATGGCGAAGTCATGGCGGACGTTTATCACGGCGCCAAATATGTGCTGGCCTATCTGCCGACCAATCGCATGTATGGGATCGCGCACGGTGAGAAAGTGATCGTGACGGATGGCGTGAATCGCGAAAGCGGCCGGGTCGAGCGGATCGAGACGATCACCGACCGGGCGCCGGCTGAATTCCAGTCCAATCTGAGCGGCGTGGACCGCAACCAGGTCGCGCGCATCGTCTTCGACGAACCCACGCAGTTTCCACTGATGGCGAAGATCAAGGTGATCGGACCCTATGGCCTGTCGAGCGTTCTCGACGGCGCGCGCTGGGCCATGGCGTCCTGGCGTGGCGAAGCCACGGCCGCGCCCGTCCAGACGGCGCGTTAACGGGTCCGGCGACAGAATCCGCCGCTGATAAATTCAGTGGCGGCAAAAATAAAAAAGGCCGGGCGAACCCGACCTTCTCCTAAACGCCTCGATGGCCTACGCCAGTACATCCGTGGTCACGGACCAGAAGCATTATTCGTTACGCAGCCTGAAGATTCTCAGCCGCGCTCTTGCCGCTACGGTTGTCCTTGACAACGTCGAAGCTGAGCTTCTGGCCTTCCACGATCGTGCGCAGACCAGCGCGCTCGACAGCGGAGATGTGGACGAAAACGTCCGCGCCGCCATCGTCGGGCTGGATGAAGCCGAAGCCCTTGGTCGAATTGAAGAACTTGACGGTTCCGATAGTCATGACGATTTCCTTTTGATCGGTCACGGTAGATGCCCAGCCGCGCTGACGCGCGGCAGGCGGTTCAGGTCGATTTTGGGAGAGGAAGATCGTCAGCGGCGCCATTGGCGCGAAAACAAAGTTCAGCAGCAAGATCGATGGCGCACATATAGCGTCGAATTGTGGCCACTGCAAGACCGCGATCCACTTTATGCTTTATATGCCGATGACCGGTCCGTTTGCCATTTTTGCGCTTCCATTTGGCGCGGCGAAGAAAATCAGTTTTAATCGTTCCATGCAGGCGCTTCGCTTTATTTTCCATTTCGCTTTCTCGGCTCGCGGTCTCGCGGTTCGCGGTCTTGCACTTCTTGGCCTCGTGGTTATTGGCCTCGCGGCGCCCTCGCGCGCCGCGCCGCCCGACAGGAGCGTGGCGGGGCCGGTCGCGGCCGAGGCGCGGCAGAAGGCGCTCACCGAATTATTCGCGAAATTGCGGCGGGCGCCGGACGCCCAGACCGCCGCGCAGATCCGTGGCTTCATCGTCCGGCTATGGGGACATTCCGGCTCGGCTACCGGCGACCTGCTGATGGCCCGGGCGGAAAGCCTGATGAAAGGCGCAAAGGGGCCGGAGGCGGCGGCCCTGCTCGACCGCATCGTGGCGCTCTACCCCGACTGGACGCTGGGCTGGCGGCGGCGGGCGCAATCCGCCGTGCTTCAGGGCGACAGCGAAGGCGCTATGCTTGACCTAGACCACGCCTTGGGCGTCGAGTCGCGCGATTTCATGGCGATGCGCGAGCTGGCGTCGCTGATGCGCGCTCTTGGGCGCAATGTCCCGGCGCTGGAACTGCTGCGCCGCGCGCTGGAGATTGACCCGCAGAACGACCCGCTGCGCCGCGAGGCTGAACAGCTCGAACAGCAGATCGAGGGCAACAGGATATAGTCTACACCGCCACGCTGTGGCGGGCGGCGCGGGTCGGCAGATAGGCGTCGAACGCGGCCGCGACAAGGCGCATGAAGGGGCGCCCGGCCTCCGTGATCGAGACCCGACGCCCCTCCTGCGTCGCAACGCCCTCCCGGATCAGTTGCGCCAAATCCGCCTCAGCCGCGTCGAAACCCGCGACGTCGCCCAGCATGTTTTCCGCGATCACGCCATAATCGACGGAAAAATCGCACATCAGCCGCTCGATGACCGCCGCGCGGGCGCGATCGTCGCGCGTCAGCGCGATTCCCTTCACGGTGGCGAAGCGCCCGGCCTCAATGGCGCGCCGCCACGAACCGACATCCGCCGCGTTCTGGACATAGCCTTGGGGCAACTTTCCGATTGACGAAGCGCCGAAAGGCAGCAGAGCCTCGGCCTGGTCCACCGTATAGCCCTGGAAATTGCGCCGCAGATTGCCGGCCCGAAGCGCGACGGCCATCGGGTCGTCGGGCAACGCGAAATGATCGAGGCCGATGGCGACATAGCCCCGGTCGGCCAGGGTCCTGCGTGCGGTCGCGGCCTGGCGCAACCGCTCCGCCGCGCCGGGCAGGGCGGCGGCGTCGATCAGTTTCTGCCTCTTGGCGAACCAGGGCGCATGGGCGTAGCCGAAAATGGCGAGCCGGCTCGGGGCGAGCGACGCCGCAAGTTCGGCGGTGTTGACCACGTCTTCCTCGGTCTGGAAGGGCAGGCCATACATCAGGTCGAGATTGATGGCGCGGAAGCCCGCGACGCGCAGCAGGCCGACGGCGCGCTCGACGACCTCGAAGGGTTGGATGCGGCCAATGGCCTTCTGCACATGGGGGTTAAAATCCTGCACGCCGAGGCTGACGCGGTTGAAGCCCGCTCGCGCCAGGGCGAGGGCGAGATCGCCGTCGACATGACGCGGATCGAGTTCGATCGAGATCTCGGCGTCCGGAACGAAATTGAAATGGCCGCGCAGCGAGTCGGTGAGCGCGCGCAGCCGGGCGCCGCCCAGCAGGCCCGGCGTGCCGCCGCCCCAATGGGCGTGGACCACCTCGCGCGCGGGTGATGCCTTGGCGACCATGTCGATTTCGCGCGCAAGGGTCTCGGCATAGGCTTCGAGCGGCTCGTTCTTGCGCGTGGCGCGGGTGTGGCAGCCGCAATAGGTGCACAGCTCGCGACAAAAAGGCACGTGGAGGTAAAGCGAGAGGCGCGTGTCCGCCCGCAAGCGGCCGAGCCATTCGGCGAACTGGTCCGGCCCCACCGCATCGGAGAAATGCGGCGCGGTAGGATAGCTCGTGTAGCGAGGGACCGACTTCTCGGCGAGGACCAGATTTGACGGAAGTGCGCTCATCTGAACTTTTTCTCATCGATGGTCGAGACAGACCTTGATGCGGATCAATGAACGGGATGAATGTTGGCGGCGCGCGGCCATGCACGATCGCCGCCCCGGAGGCTCCCATGCCGTCATCCTTCCCCGGTTTTCGCGTGCTCGTCCCTTTTCCCTTGCCGGCGGGCGGGCTGGCGCGGCTGACGAAAACCTTCGATGCGCTGAAGCTCTGGGAGGCCGCCGACCGCGCGGCGGCCCTGCGCGCGGCGGCGCCGGATATTCGCGGCGTCGCCTCGACCGGCGCGCAAAAAATCGACGCCGGTTTTCTCGACCTTTTCCCAAAACTCGAAATCGTCGCCAATCTCGGCGTCGGCTATGACCACATCGATGTCGCGGCGGCGCGAGCGCGGGGGGTCATGGTGACCAACACGCCGGGCGTCCTCGTCGATGAGGTCGCGGATGCGACGATGGGGCTGCTGCTCTGCGCGGTTCGGCAATTGCCTCAAGCCGATTCCTTCGTGCGGCGCGGCGACTGGATGAGGGGTCCGTTCCCGTTGTCCGCCTCGCTCAAGGGCCGTGTGCTGGGCGTGCTCGGACTGGGCGATATCGGCCTCGCCATCGCGCGGCGAGCCGAGGCCTTCGGCCTGAAGATCGCCTATCACAATCGCAGCCGCCGCGACGATGTTCCCTATGCCTACGCCGCTTCGCCGGTGGAATTGGCGCAAGCCTGCGACATTCTCGTCGTGGCCGCGCCGGGTGGGCCGCAGACGCGCCATATTGTCGGGGCGCGGGTGCTGGAGGCGCTGGGGCCGCAAGGAATTCTCGTCAATATCGCGCGTGGATCGCTGGTCGATACAGAGGCCCTCATCGCGGCCTTGCGGGAGGGGAAGATCCAAACCGCCGCGCTCGACGTATTCGAGACGGAGCCCGACGTTCCCGCGGAATTGCGCGCGATGTCGCAGGTCGTTCTGGCGCCTCACATCGGCTCCGCTTCGGTCGCGACGCGCGAGGCGATGGCCGATCTCGTGGTTGAAAACCTGACGTCCTGGGCGTCGGGCGCGGGGGCCGTGACGCCGGTGGCGTGATTGCGCTCGTCGCCGGGGGCCGGGCAGGCTAGAACAGGGGCTCAATCGGGATTTTCCATGTCTTCAGCGCTTTCGCCTTTCTCGCCCCCCGCCCATCCCCCCGTCGCTTTCGGCAAGATCGGGGTCCTGTTGGTCAATCTCGGCACGCCGGACGGCACCAGCTATTGGCCGATGCGCCGCTATCTTGCCGAATTCCTGTCCGACCGCCGCGTGATCGAGGTTCCGCGCGCGTTGTGGCTGCCGCTGCTGCATCTGGTGATTCTCACCACCCGACCGGCGCGCAAGGGCAAGGATTATGAGACGATATGGAACAAGGAGCGCAACGAAGGGCCGCTCAAGACGATCACGCGCGCGCAGGCGGAAAAGCTCGCGCAACATATCGCGGGCGGCGCCCTTAACAACGCTGGCGGCGTCTTCGGAACTGACGGCGGGAAGATCGTGGTGGACTGGGCCATGCGCTATGGCCAGCCCTCGGTCGCCTCGCGCATCGCCGCGCTTCAGGCGCAGGGCTGCAACCGGCTGCTGGTCGTGCCGCTCTATCCGCAATATTGTGCGGCGACCAACGCCACCGTCGCCGATTGCGCCTTCGACGCGCTGAAGGCCCTGCGCTGGCAGCCCACGCTCCGCATCGCCGCGCCCTTCTATGATCGCTCTTCCTATATCGACGCTTTGGCGAAATCCTTGCGCGACGGGCTGGCGAAGCTGGATTTCGAACCCGAGCGGATCGTCGTCTCCTGGCACGGCATTCCGCAGGCCTATTTCGACAAGGGCGATCCCTATTTCTGTCATTGCGCCAAGACCACGCGGTTGCTCGCCGAAGCGACGGGGCTTGGCGAAAAAATGCTGATGACCTTCCAGTCGCGGCTGGGGCCGAAGGAGTGGCTCAAGCCCTATACGATCGAAACGGTGAAGGCTCTGCCCACGCAGGGCGTCAAGAAAATCGTCGTGATCGCGCCGGGCTTTGTCGCCGATTGTCTTGAAACGCTTGAGGAACTGGCCGTCGAGAACCGCCACGCCTTTCTGGAGGCCGGCGGCGAGCATTTCGCCGTATTGCCATGTCTGAACGATAGCATCGAGGGAATCGATGTGATCGCCGATGTCGTGCGGACGGAGGTTTCGGGATGGATATGAGCGCATTCTGCGTCGTGCAGACGACGATCGACGACGAGGTCCGGGCGGAGGATATCGCCGAGGCCCTGATCGAGCGCAAACTTGCGGCCTGCGTGCAGATCGCGCCGGTGACCAGCCATTATGTCTGGCGAGGCGCGCCCGTGAAGGAGAAGGAATTCCTGCTCGCGGCCAAGGCGCGCGTGGCGGATTTTGATCAGATCGCCGCCGTCCTGCGCGAATTGCATTCCTATCAGACGCCGGAAATCATCGCCTTGCCGATCCTGACCGGCGACGCCGCCTATCTCGACTGGGCGCGGCAGGCGACGGAGCGCGCGGACGGCTGACCGCCGCCTGCGGCTTTTCAGGGAACGTCGCGGCGGCGGAAGATTACGCTGAGATTGTTTGACGGCATTTCAATGATCTCAGGCCAGCCGAAGCCGGCGATCTCGCCGCAGGCGGCGACCGCTTCGAGATCGCGCACGCCCCACACGCCATCCTGCGCGCGCAGGCTCGCGTCAAAGGCTTCATTGCTCTCCGCGGTATGGGCGCCATTGCGCTTGAATGGCCCGTAAAGATAGAGCGGCGCGCCCGGCGGCAGGATCGTTCTTGCACCTGCGAACAGGCCTTCGGTCGCGGCCCAGGGCGAAATATGGATCATGTTGAGGCAGATCAGCGCATCGGCCCTTTCGACCGGCCAGTGCGGCGACGCGGCGTCGAGATCGAGCGGCGGGCGCACATTGGCGACGCCGGAGGCAGCGATCCATGCTGCGATGCTGGCGCGCGCGCTGGCGCCGGGGTCTGTGGGGAGGAAGGTCAGCTTTGGCAATTGCGCGGCGAAATGAACGATATGTTCGCCGGAGCCGCTGGCGATCTCGAGCGCCAGCCCCTCCTCGGGCAGGATTGCGCGCAGTACGGAAAGAATCGGATCGCGGTTGCGGCGGGTCGCGGGCGCATAGAGGCGGGGGTCATCCATGCGGGCATTATCGCCTGAACGCCGCCCGATGGAAACGGCTGTTTCCGCATTGCAACGCAAACGCCCGAGCTTAAGATTAAGGGCCCCAATGGGTGGAGGCAGCGTTTGAGCAGAAGTGGCCCCGTTCTCATCACCGGCTGTTCGAGCGGCGTCGGCCACGCCGCCGCGAAGTTGTTTCGCGCCGCCGGGTTTGAAACCTTCGCCACGGCGCGAGATCCCGCCGCGCTGGACGATCTACGCGCCCTCGGCTGCCATGTGCTGGCCCTCGATGTCACAGACGAAGAGGCGCGCCGCGCCGCCGTCTCGGCGGTCGAGAGGGAATTCGGCGCGGTCGGCGTGCTGGTGAACAACGCCGGCTATGGCCAATATGGCCCCCTCGAGGAAATCTCGCTCGATATCCTGCGGCGGCAGTTCGAGACCAATGTATTCGGCGGGCTGCGGCTGTCGCAGCTGGTCCTGCCGGGGATGCGCCGCGCCGGCGCGGGTCGCATCGTCACTGTGAGTTCGGTGGCGGGCCGCGTCGCCGTGCTAGGGGGCGGCGCCTATCACGCCTCCAAATTCGCTTTGGAGGCGCTCGCCGACGCCTTGCGGCCCGAAGTCGAACCCTTCGGCGTCAAGGTGGTGAATGTGCTGCCGGGGCCGATCGCCACCAATTTCGAGGCGACGCTGCTGAAGTCCATCCCCGACGGCGGCGAGGACAGCCCCTATGCGGCGTTCCGGAAAAATCTCGCCCGGCGCATGCATGAATTCCTCGATCCACGCGGCTTCGGCGTCATGACCGCCGAGCATGTCGCGCGCGTCGTGCTGAAGGCGGCCACGGCGGCGCGTCCCCGCACGCGCTATAATGTCGGCTTCCTCGCCCGTTTCGGCCCGCTCGGCCGCGCGCTGACGCCGGACCGGATCGTTGATTTCGTGACGCGCCGCGACGTGTCAGGTCGGGGCGGGTGATTCCAGCCTGTCTGGGGCCGAGCGCCCGACCAGCATTCCGACGTTTCCCCAAGCGGCGAAGCGACCAAAAACGGACCGAGACGTTAGGGAAGAGGAATTGTTGCTTGGCGCGGATCACAGAGGTTTGGCAGGAATCGGCGGGGAGCCGCCGTTAAAATTGGCCTTGGTCGGATCAGACTATGGCTCGATCTGTTTGACTCGTAATTCGCCACCAAAGCGCTGACGCAGTCTATCGATTGGTTCCGGATGGTCGCTGTAAATTTCAACGTACGTTGTGTCGAAAGCGCGCAGTTCAACCACTGAATTTGCCGCCAGTCTCGCCATCGGGGTGTAGGCTGTGATGGGCTCAGCAGTTCTTTCGGGCCAATTGGAGCCTTCTATGGCAATAAAGACGCCATCAAGAAGTTGCCGGGTTGCACGTACCCGCTCAACTAGATCGCCAATATTGGCGACTGCTTTCCAGTAGTCTGTCACGTAGGTCTCAAGCGCGGGGTCATTCGCATCTATTGCGGCGGCATACCATGTGCATCTGGACAGCTCCGGCGTCCTCGCCAGCGCATCGAGCACTGACGCAATCTGCGGCCCGGTGCATACGTATTCGTCGCCGTCGATATCACTGCCCTGTAGCATAAGAACGCGCATTTAAGACTCAGTCGATAGTCCGCGTTCGCTAGGCAATTCGACAATTTTACGATCGAACTTGCGGTAACGGAGTCAATCCCCGAAAGGGCAGCGAACGCCTAAAACGACGAACAAGTCGAAGCGTGTAGAACTTTTCGAGCACACTCGTGCAAGGCGCTATGGCCACTTCAGATCCGGGTTCAGAAATCTCCGGGTTCGGCTAATCTGGGTGCCACGCGTCAGGCGTGAGCGGTCATGTCGCCTCTTTCTCCGCCAGCAGCTTCTTCTCCCAGGCCAAAGCCTGTCGCACAATTTCTTCGAGATTATCGTGGATGGGAGCCCAGCCGAGCTTTTCCCGCGCCCGTTCATTGGCCGCGACAATGGCCGCCGGATCGCCCGCGCGGCGTCCCGAAATCTTCACGTCGAAATTGACGCCGGAGATGCGCTTCACCGTATCGATCACTTCCAGCACCGAATAGCCGCGCTTGTAGCCGCAATTGCAGGTCAGGCTCTCGCCTCCAGCGCGCAAATGGTTCAGCGCGGCCATATGGGCGCGGGCGAGATCGGTGACCTGGATATAGTCGCGCAGGCAGGAGCCGTCGGGTGTGGGGTAATCCACGCCATAAACCTCCATGCCCGGGCGCATGCCCAGCGCCGCTTGCACGGCGACCTTGATCAGATGGGTGGCGTTGGGGCTGGATTGGCCGGTACGGCCCTTGGGATCGGCGCCCGCGACGTTGAAATAGCGCAAGGCGACATAGCGCAGGTCATGGGCGCGGGAAACGTCCTCCAGCATCCACTCGACCATGAGCTTCGAGCGGCCATAGGGCGAAACCGGCTTCAGGCTCTCATCCTCGGTGACCGGGTTCTGGTCCGGCTCGCCATAGACGGCGGCGGTGGAGGAGAAGATGAACTGCTTGACGCCCTGTTCGACCGCGCAAGAGAGCAGGCTGCGGGCGGAGGCGGTGTTGTTGAGATAATAGCCGAGCGGATCGGCCACCGATTCGGGCACGATGATCTTGGCCGCGAAATGGATGATCGCCTCAATGGCGCGGCTTGAAAGCATATCGCTGACAAGGGCCTCATCGCCAAAGTCGCCGATGATCAGCTCGGCCTGCGGCGGGACGGAGGCGCGCCGTCCCGTCGAAAGATTGTCGAGCACGACGACCTTTTCGCCGGCGTCCAGCAGTTCGAGCACCATATGCGAGCCGATATAGCCGGCGCCGCCAGTCACGAGAACGGTCATCCAACGTCCTTTTTCGAATTCCGCCCGTGCCGGGCGGAGCGGGGCAGTTTTAAATCAAAAAATGCCTAATGCGAAGCAGTCCCGGTCGGAAAGGCTAATTCCAACTTTCTTGGCGTAACCGGCCCGGCGGTGATAAGAACCTGCCGGCCCAGCCGTTATCTTCCATCACTTCTCAGCGAAGCGGATGTTCCATGCAGAAAAAGCGAATTCGTAAAGCTGTCTTCCCTGTCGCGGGCCTTGGCACGCGCGTGCTGCCCGCCACCAAGACCGTTCCGAAGGAAATGCTGACCGTGGTCGATCGCCCGGTGCTGCAACATTGCGTCGAGGAGGCGCGCGAAGCGGGCATTGAGCATTTCGTCTTCGTCACCGGCCGCAACAAGGCGGTGATCGAGGATCATTTCGACATCGCCTATGAGATGGAAGAAACCTTGCAGCGCCGCGGCAAGCTCAAGGAGCTGGAAGGCCTGATGGCCGATCTCCCGGCGGCCGGCGCGACCAGCTTCACCCGCCAACAGTCGCCGCTCGGCCTCGGCCACGCCGTATGGTGCGCCCGCGACATTATTGGCGACGAGCCCTTCGCCGTGCTGCTGCCCGATATGATCACCCTGCCGGGCCCGGGCGGCAAGCGCTGCCTGCAGCAATGTCTCGACACCTATAACGAGCATGGCGGCAATGTCATCGCGGTTGAGCAGGTCCCGATGGAAGAGACCCATCAATATGGCGTCGTCGCCAAGGGCCAGGATTTCGGCTCCTCCTTCGAGATCGCCGGCATGGTCGAAAAGCCCGCCAAGGGGACCTCGCCATCGAATTACATCATTTCCGGCCGCTATGTGCTGGAGCCGGAGATCTTCGACCTGCTTGCCAAGGGCCAGAAGGGCGCCGGCGGCGAGATCCAGCTCACCGATTCGATGATCGAACTGGCCAAGACTCAAAAATTCTTCGCCCGTCATTTCGACGGCAAAACCTATGACACCGGCTCGAAGATCGGGTTCCTCGCCGCCAATGTCGCCTTCGCGCTGGCGCGCCCGGACATCGAGCCGGGCTTCCGCGCCGAGTTGAAGCGAATCGTTGGGACCTTGTGACGAACCGCCCTGCGCCTCTCACTGCTGGAGGCGCAGGCCAACCGTCATGATATTGGCGGTATAGTCGGAGCCCGCCTGGTTGGACGTCATGCGCTGGAAGGCATAGGCGCCCTTGAGGACGATGCTGCGGGTCAGATTATATTCCGCCTTCAGCCCCGCCGAATAATAGGTCTGAACCAGCGACGCGCCGGGATAGTTTTCGGTCTGGATTCCGGCCGTGGCGGTGATGGTGAGGTCGCGCCCCAGGGCGTGCGCGACTTCCAGCGTCCCGGTGCGGGTGATCGTCCCCGAAGCGCCGGCCACTGTCGTCTCGTCCATCGTGGTCAGAGTGCGCAGGGTCACCTTGGTCAGCGGCGTGGCGGTCCACACCAGCGAAATGTCGAACACCGGGCCGCGCAGATTGGCCAGGCGCGGGTCCTGATAATTGCGGTCGGCATAGCCTGCCGAGGCGGAGCCGACCAGCAGGCGGGTCAATTCGAAGGTCGAGCCCACGCTCACGGCGGCGCCGACCGAATTGCGCGCATAGCCCGAAGTGCCATAGGTCGTGTCGTGGATGCGCTCGTCCACGACGCCCTCGACGAAGGGCTTTACTCCCGGCGTGAGTTCATAGCTGGCGCGAAGGGTCGCGCCATAATCGTCATAGGAATCGCGCGACAGATATTGCGTCGAGCCGTCGGCGAAATGGGCGTCGGCCCAATAATTCCGCTCGAAGGAGCCGCGCAGGGTCACTTCCGTGCGGTTGAAGACCTGGCTGACGCCGAGGCCTCCGCCATAGGTCGCGACGAGCGGGCGCGAGGCCAGCTGGGTTGAGGCGCCATTGTTGTAGAGATTGGGCGACGATTGGTACTGGGTCGAAAGCGTGTAATTGCCGTCGATATTGATTTTTGTGTCGCGCGCGACGTCGAGGCGCGTCAGGAACTTGCCCGTTCCATCCGGCGCATTGGCGCTGGATTGGTTGAAATAATCATTATAGCCCAGCCGCATTTCGCCGGCGAAACTGTGGTTCGACCAATCCGAGACGCCCGCAAGCCCAATTTCCTCGCGCAGGAATGTCGAGCCGCGCAGGTTGCCCGAGCCGGTCGAGGCCTGGTTGGGATTGGAATTATAGCCGAAACTGGTCTCCGAATAGGCATGGGCGCGCAATGGGCCGGCGTCGAAGCCGATTGGCGCGAAGGGCTCGAGGTCGATTTTCGGTTTCGGGCGATGCGGAATCTGCGCGGGCAGGGCCGTGGTCGGCGACGGCGCGAGCAAGGCCGGGTCCGTGGTTTCTGTGCGCAGGCCGAGCGCGTTCCGGCGACGGGCCTCGGCCGACGTGGGATAGGCGGCGAGGTCCGGCAGCGGATGGGCGAAAGTCTTCCTGTTCGATTTCGTCGCCGGCTTGAACGGGCGCGGCTTGCCGTAATTGGCGGCGGAGGCGGCAGGCCGGGGAATCGCCGTATCGGGATAATAAGCGTCGGGCAGCGGCGTCGTCGTCGAAGGCGTCGCGCCGGGGAGAGAAGGGGCGCCGGAGCCGGGCCGCGCGGAGGGCGCGGCGTCCTGCGTCAGCGCGGGATCATGGGTCGTGGGCCGGAAGTCCGCGCTCTGCGCCCATGCGGCGCTCGAAAGCGCCGCAAGCACCACGCCGGAAAGAGCGACGCCAGCCAGGGCGAGCGAGGGCGGGCGCGCGCGCGCCTCGCCCGGATCGCGGAGCGATCGCGCGCAAAGGATGACGGTCTCGCGACGCGGTTCGACGGACAAGCTCTGGCCTCGCGGGGCGGCGGAACGGGCCGCCGCAACTAAAGGCCAGCGTTAGGCTCTTATGGTTAATGGAGCCTTACATTTCGTGGTTAACCAAACCTTGCCCGCCGCCGCGACGCTCAAGCCGTGAGCGCGGGGTAATCGGTGTAACCCTCGGCCCCGCCGCCATAAAGCGTCTTCACGTCCAGCGCATTGAGCGGCGCGTCGCGGCGCAGGCGCTCGACAAGATCCGGGTTGGAGATGAAGGGCCGGCCGAAGGCGATGAGATCCGCCGCGCCGGTCGCCACCGCCTGTGTCGCCAGCGCGCGGTCGTAGGAATTATTGGCGACATAGGCGCCGTGGAAGGCCTTGCGCAAGGCGGCGAAATCGAATGGCGCGATGTCGCGCGGGCCGCCGGTCGCGCCTTCGACGATATGGATATAGCCAAGCTTGCGAGCGTCGAGCTGGCCGACGAGATAGTCGAACACGGCCTGGGGCGCGCTGTCGCTGACGTCATTGGCCGGGCTGACCGGCGAGAGGCGGATGCCGATGCGGCCCGGCGGCAGGATTTTCGCGATGGCGTCGACCACTTCGAGGGTCAGGCGGCTGCGGTTCTCGATCGAGCCGCCATAGGCGTCCGTGCGATGGTTGGAGCCGTCCTTCTGAAACTGGTCGAGGAGATAGCCGTTGGCGGCGTGAATTTCGACGCCGTCGAAGCCGGCTTCCTTCGCCCGCTCGGCGGCGCGGGCGTAATCCGCGACAATGCCGGGGATTTCGCTCAGCTCCAGCGCGCGCGGCTCGGAAGTCTCGACGAAGCCGCTGGCGACGAAGGTCTTGGAATTGGCGCGGATGGCGGAAGGCGCCACAGCGGCGGCGCCTTCCGCCTGAAGCGAGACATGCGAGATACGTCCGACATGCCAGAGCTGGATGAAAATCTTAGCCCCAGCCTCATGCACCGCGTCATTGATTCGGCGCCAGCCGCGCGCCTGCTCGTCGGTATAGATGCCGGGGGTGTGAATGTAGCCCTGACCCTGCTGCGAAATCTGCGAGGCCTCGGTCACGATCAGGCCCGCGCTGGCGCGCTGGCGGTAATATTCGACCATCAGATCGTTGGGCGCGTCGGTTCCGGGCGTGGCGCGATTGCGCGTCAGTGGCGCCATGACGATGCGATTGGCGAGGGTGAGGTCGCCGAGCTGGTAAGGCTGGAACAATTTATCGGCGTGATGGACGGACATGAAGGCGCTCCTGGCTGAAATTCAGTCAGGAGCTAAGCATGGCGTCGCGGCGCCGCAATGACCCGCGACGCTCCGCCGCGGCAAGACCGCCTATGCAAAAACGAAATCAGCCCTCGCCGAGCGCCGAGAGATAGAGGTCGAGGATTTCTTCCTCCTCGCGCCGCTTGGTTTCGTCCTGTTTGCGGATCGAGACGATTTTCCGCATGATTTTCGCGTCATAGCCATTGCCCTTGGCTTCGGCATAGACGTCCTTGATATCGTCCGCGAGCGCCTTCTTCTCTTCTTCGAGCCGTTCGATACGTTCGATGAAAGATTTCAAATGGCCGCCGTCGAGCGTGCTGGTGCTCATTGTCCGCCTGTGTTCTGTTTGGGAAATTGGGCCCCTGAATTGGACCAGAGCGGCGCCGTCGTCAAGCGGGCGCGCCGATCGGGAGGTCCGGATCGACGCGCGAGCCGAAATATTCCACCCTCTTGGTGTCCTCATCGCCAAGGATCGGCGGAAGGATACGCGCGAGCAGCATGGCCCAGGCCTCGCATTGCTCCGGGGTCTCGACGAGGTCCTGCCGGATCTCGATCAGAGCGCCGGGCAACCCGCGCCGGGTCGAATGCTCATACATGCTGTCGCCGATCAGGGCGCCGTCATAGGGCTCGTTATCGCCGACGATGAGGTTTTCCGCCTGCAAGGCCTCTGTCAGCAGTCTGGCGAGGCGGGGGTCCTGGTCCCACAAAATGCCCACCTGCCAGGGCCGCGAGCAGCCCTTGAAACAGGGCGTGAAGGAATGGATTCCCACCAGCAGGGGCGTCAGGCCGCGCGTCAGGACCGTATCGACAAGCTCCGCGCCTGCGCGGCGATAGGGCCGCCAGTAATGTTCGATTCGCCGGGAAATTTCGTCGGCGCCGATGCGGGCGTTGCCGGGAATGAGCGCGCCGTCGGAAATGCGCATGACCAGTGTGGGGTCATCTTCGCCGCGATTGGGATCGATGAGCAGGCGGGAGAACAGGGCAAGCGCCGCCGAGGCGCCGGTCAGCGCCGCGAGCCGCCGCGTCACCTGCTCTGCGCCGATGTCATAGGCGATGTGGCGCTGGAGCGAATCGGGCGGCAGTCCAAGATCGCCATAGGCCGGCGGCAGCGCGTTGCGCGCATGGTCGCAGAACAGGATCAGGCGCTGCTCCGCCGACCCCGCGATCAGGTCGAGGGGCCGGAAGGCGTCGTCGACGCGGGCGGGAGAGTCGTTGGTGAGTTTTTTCAAGGGGCGCCGCAAAATCTTGCTTCTAAATTAAATCTAATGCAAAGCGCATCGACGCGGTCAAGCAATGTGTTTAAAACATTTTTCGACGCCCCGGCGTCACGCCTTGGGCGCCGCGTTTCACAGTTTGTCGGGGCGATTCACACCAATTCGGGGCGATTCACACAAGTTGGGGAAGGAGCGCGATGAGCAGGGCGCTTAAGTTTTCATGGCCGGCGGCCGTCTTCATTCTGGCCGCCGCGCAAACCGCGCCCGCCCGCGCCGATTTCCGCCTTTGCAACAACACCAGTTCGCGCGTCAGCGTCGCCATCGCCTATACCACTGGGGCGAATTGGGTGAGCGAGGGCTGGTGGAACGTCAAGGCCAGCAATTGCGAGACCCTTTTGCGCGGGCCTCTCGCCGCCCAATATTATTACATCTACGCGATGGACGAGCGCGGCGGCGAATGGAAGGGCAAAGCCTTCATGTGCACGCGCGACCGCGAGTTCCGCATCGACGGCCGCGAGGATTGCTTCGTGCGCGGCTTCGACCGGTCGGGCTTTTTTGAGGTCGATACGGGCAAGGACGCCAAGAACTGGACGGTGCAGCTGACCGATCCCGGCCCACAGCGATGAACGATAACCAACGAAAAAATCAGAGGGAACCCCATGAACAGGCGCAGCCGCCGATGTAAGATCCTGGCCACGCTCGGCCCGGCCTCCAATGACGAGGCCTCGATCGACAAGCTCTGGCGCGCCGGCGCCGATGTGTTCCGCATCAATATGAGCCACGCCAATCCCGAGGCCATGCGCGAGACGGTCGCCATGATCCGGGCCGTCGAGGAGCGCGTCGGCCAGCCGATTGGCATTCTGGTCGATCTCCAGGGGCCGAAGCTGCGCGTCGGGACTTTTGCAGGCGGCGGCGTGGACCTTCTGGTCGGCCAGACTTTTTGCTTCGATTCCGATCCGACGCCCGGCGACGCCGAGCGCGTGTGCCTGCCGCATCCCGAAATCCTTTCGGCTTTGGCGCCCGGTCATAAATTGCTGATCGACGACGGCAAGCTGCGCCTGCATGTCATAGAGGCCACGGGCGATCGCGCCTTGGCGAAGGTCGATGTCGGCGGCCGGATTTCCAACCGCAAGGGCGTCAGCCTGCCGGACACGGAAATCGCCGTCGCGGCGATGACGCCGAAGGACCGGGTCGATCTCGAAGCGGCGGTCGAAACGGGCGTCGACTGGATCGCCTTGTCCTTCGTGCAGCGCGCCACCGACGTTTTGGAGGTCAAGCGCCTGACCGGCGACCGCGCCTTCGTCCTCGCCAAGATCGAAAAGCCGCAGGCCATCGCCCGGCTCGACGAGATCATGGCTGTCGCCGACGCCTTGATGGTGGCGCGCGGCGATCTCGGTGTGGAAATGCCGCTGGAGAAAGTGCCGGGCCTGCAGAAACGAATCACCCGCGAGGCGCGCCGGCTCGGCCGCCCGGTGGTGGTGGCGACGCAGATGCTGGAAAGCATGATTTCCTCGCCAGCGCCGACCCGCGCGGAAGTCTCGGACGTGGCGACCGCCGTCTATGAGGGCGGCGACGCCATCATGCTCTCGGCGGAAAGCGCGTCTGGCAAATATCCCTTCGAGGCGGTGACGATGATGAACCGCATCGCCGAGGAGGTCGAGCAGGACAATATCTATCGTTCGATCATCGCCGCCCAGCGCGCCGCGCCCGAGCGCACGGGCGCCGACGCGGTGGCCGTCGCGGCGCGCGACATGGCGGAAACGCTCGATCTCAAGGCGATCGTCGCCTGGACCTCGTCGGGCGCCACGGCCTTGCGCGTTGCGCGCGAGCGTCCGCGCGCGCCGATCCTGGCGCTCACGCCCATTCGCGACACGGCGCGACGGCTGACGGCGGTCTGGGGCGTGGAATCGGTCATCACGAAGGACGCCAACGACATGGACGACATGGCCAATCGCGCCTGCAAATTCGCCGTGCGCCAAGGCCTCGCCGCCGTGGGCGACCGCATCCTGATCATCGCGGGCGTGCCCTTCGGCACGCCCGGAGCGACCAATATGCTGCGCCTCGCCTTCATCGGCGAAGACGGGCTGAGGGCGGAATAGGGCCAGCCTCGTCTTGAGGTCGCAGGCTATGCCGGCAGGACGATCACCTTCGTCTTGACCGGCGTCCGTGAATAGAGGTCGATCATGTCCTGAGTGAGGAGGCCGGTACAGCCGCTCGTAACGCCGGTCCCGATTGTCTCGGGGTCGCTGGTGCTGTAGATCGTGTAAAGCGTGTAGACGCCGTCTCGATAGAGATGGAGCGTGCGGGCGCCGAGCGGATTGTCCAAACCTGGCGGCATGCCGCCGGCATATTTGCGCGCTTCCGGCTGACGCTGAATCATTTCCTTCGGCGGCGTCCAGATGGGCCATTCGGACTTGCGCCCGACATAGGCTTCACCGCTCCACAGGAACCCGGCGCGGCCGACATTGGCGCCATAGCGGGTGGCGTTTCCGTCGCCTTCGATGCGGTAAACATAGTAATGGCCGGGATCGACGATAATCGTGCCGGGCGCTTCTTTACTGTCGTAGCGCACGATCCTGCGATAATATTTCGGATCGATCTTGGCGACATCGACCGCCGGGATCGGGAATTTCTCGGTGGGGACCGGTCCGTAAAGCTTCGCCGCCTCGGCGCGGCTCATGCCGTCGGTCGTCTCGCAACCGCCGAGGGCCAGCGCGCCGAGACCCGCGGCAGAGCCGAGCAGAAACGACCGGCGGTCGAGACGCCCCGACTGAAGCCCAAGCCGAGACCCCTCGTTCTTTTCGCCGGCATCGGCAATTCCATCGTCCAAGGTCATGATTTTCGAATTTCCCATGTCCTGTCGCCCGACCAGAGAATTCTCGGGCATAAACCCGCTGAACACCTTTGCTGAACTGTGATTTACCGTCATGCGGCTCGACTCGCAAGCTCGGGCCTTCGGGCGCGGCGATCGCTGGCAGTTGCCAAGCGTCAGCGAATGCTAGATCGACATCTGGCCGGTCAGGCGCCGCAGGAAGGCGACGCCTTCGGCGAGCTGCGCGATATCGACATATTCATCGGGCTGATGGGCCTGATCGATGCTGCCAGGCCCGCAGATCACCGCCGGCAGACCGCCGAACTGGAATTGGCCAGCCTCCGTCGCATAGGGCACGGCGATGGTGTGATTGGCCTTGGCGAGCGCCATGGCCAGAGTGGAGGCCAATGAATCCGGCTCGGCGCGCAGGCCGGGCGCTTCGATCTCGACGAAGGTCTCGATTTTCGCATTCGGGAAGCCGCCAAAACGCTCGGCGGCGAGGGCGGTGCTGAAGGCTTCGAATTTTTCCAGCGCCTGATTTTGCGGGACATGCGGGAGCCCACGGAACTCCCAGTAGAATTCGCAATGCCGCGCCATGATGTTGCGCGCCGTGCCGCCCTGGATGATGCCGACATGGACAGTGGAAAAAGCCGGCTCGAACCGCCCCAACGGATCGCGCTCCGCCTGCAGCCCTACGCCGATCCGCTCCAGCGCGGCGACGAGCTCGCAGGCGATATGGACCGCGCTGACGCCGAGCCAGGGCTTGGACGAATGGGCCTCGTGGCCGGTGACGGAGGTGCGATAGGTTGCGATGCTCTTGTGGGCGTCGGCGACCTGCATCATGGTCGGCTCGCCGATCACGGCGAGCGCCGGGCGCGGCAGGTCGCGGCCGAAACGCGCGATGGTGTCGAGGCAGCCGGCGCAGGTCGTCTCTTCGTCATAGCTCAGCATTATGTGGATTGGTTTTTTGAGCGGCGCGGCGAGGAATTCCGGCGCCATCGCGAGGCAGATGGCGTCAAAGCCCTTCATGTCGCAAGTGCCGCGCCCGAACAGCCTTTCGCCCTCGCGGCGCAGCACGAAGGGGGGCGAGCTCCATTTCTGCCCGGTCACCGGCACGACATCGGTATGGCCCGACAGCACCACGCCGCCGTCCTGGTCCGGCCCGAATGTCACGAAAAGGGCGGCCTTGTCGCCCTCCGCATTGGGAATCCGCGTGAAGCGCGCGCCAAGACCGAGCAGATAATCCTCAACGAAATCAATCAGCGGCAGATTGCTGCGCGAGGATTCCGTATCGAAGGCCACCAGCCGGTCGAGCAGGGCGATGGCCCGGTCAAGGGTGGAATCTGCGGAAACATGCGTCATGAATCGAATTCCATCGGCGCCCTCGCGGCCTTCCACCTTAGCAGGTTATGCGCCAATCGGGGCGGCGCAAGTCCGCTCGGCGCCTAACGTGGCGAGGCGACAGCCGGATGACCGCCACGCTCAATTGAGGACGCGGCGCTCCATGGGGCTGTCGAGCGAGAAGGGCGGGATTTCCGCGTCGAACGCGCGGCCGTTCGCGTCAACCATGCGATAGGTCCCCGACATGAGGCCGGAGGACGTGGTCAATCCGCAGCCCGACGTATAGCTGAAGCTGGCGCCGGGTTCGATAATCGGCGTTTCGCCGACGACGCCGGGGCCTTGAACGGTCTCGACCCGCCCGTTGGCGTCTGTGATGCGCCAGGTGCGCTCCAGAAGTTGAACCTGCACGTCGCCGTGATTGGCGATCTCGATCGTATAGGTCCAGAAATAACGGTTGAGCGATCCATCGCTGCGCTCGGGCGCGAAGACGGGGATGGCGGTGATTTGGATTTCGTGGGTGATCGCGCGATACATGAGGCGAATTTGCCTTGGGACCGGCGCTGCGTCGAGCCTAATTTTTCGGCGCAGCGCTTTTTTTAGGCGGAACGGAGACGTTTAGGCCGCTAGGCGGCCGTTCTCACGCCGCCTGGCGGGCTTGGAGACTGCGCGCGGTAGAGACGCCGACGAGAACGACGATGCCGCCGGCCTCATTGGTCACGCGAATATGGCCGCCATGCGATTGGTCGGCGGCTACGGCGAGAATTTCACGCCAAAGGGCGCCGTTGTCGGACACACGCAGCGATTTGAGGTCGCGGCGGGCGCCGGTCGGGTCGATCATTTGGAAGTGATACAGGGTCATGGCGACCTCATCGTCGGCAAGTTTCTTTGCGACGTGCGCGGCTTAGCAAAATAATATGACGATCAGATTATATTAGCGCCAGGGCGCAGCATTTTTTGGGCCATTCTCGGGCTCTTATTGAGTATGAGGGTTTACGGAAGCTTAATGCCCTCGCTTTACGGCCAATTTGTGTAGAAAACAACAAATAAATTTGACGTTATTGTTTTGGCGTGAACCATTGAGAGTTCGCATTGCAACAATCTACTATTGCAATTGCGAGAAGCCAGCCGGCTAACGGCTATTCCGCGGCGGCCATCTTTTGGGCTGGCGGCGCGCGCAACAAAGGCTGCAGCAGATATTCGGCAAGATGGCGCACGACAGGGGCGCAGAGGCCGTCGCCGCATAATTTATAGGCGGCGCTGGCGCTTTTCGGAAGCACATAAGAGTCCGGCAGGCCCATTAGCCGGGCGGTTTCGCGGGACGAGAGCAGGCGGGTCCGAATCGTCTCGCCATGAACCTCGATCAGGGTCTGGCGGGAGCTGCCGCCGCCCGGCGTGCGCAAGCAACCCGCGACTCCGTCGAACCGGACCTCCGCCCGCTGGCGCTTCTGGCCGTTTTCGTCCGTTCGGGTCCGCCGATAGACGGCGCCGACCATGCGTCGCCCGCTGGCCTGGATGTCTGCGATCTTCTGGCGATGGGCCGGGGCCATCAGCGCCAGCAGGCGCGCGGTCGCTTCGGCCGGACGCCAGGGCGCGTCGGTTGGCGCATCTTCGAGCAGGTCGGCGAGTTCTGTGTTTCGGATGAGGGGCGCAGGCAGGCGCCACCAAACCCAATCGGCCGCTAATGCGACAGGAAGGGTGGCCTGGGCGGCGAGAAGCGCGGGCGAAGACCACAGAGGGTCCGGCGCGTCGGCGGTCAGGGACGCAAGTTGCGCCTGTGCGGCGAAGAGCGATTTGTCCAGCGCGACGAAAAACACGCGGGGGCGCGATTGCGGCGTGAACCAGCGGGCGTCGAGCGTCAGCGCGCCGACGCGATAGCCGATCCCATCCAGCGCGGCGACCAGGGCGCGGAAATCGCCCTTGCCATGCGAGGTCAGCACGCCGACGACATTTTCCAGCACGATGGCGCGCGGCGCGCGGCCGGCGGCGCGCAAAGCGCGCATCTTTTCATGGAACAGCCAGAAGGCGCCGCTGCGCGTCTTCACTTCGTCCGCGGCGGCGCCCATCCCCCGGCCGCCGCCGGCGAGGGAAAGGTCCTGGCAGGGAAAGGAGGCCCAGGCGAGATCGGCCCGATCGGGAAGATCCTGCGGGGAAATCGCGGCGAGGTCGCCGCCGACGAAATCCGCGTCGCCCCAGTTGGCGCGATAGGAGACCGCCTTGTCCGGATCGATGTCATTGGCGAAGAGGCAGGTCCAATCCGCGCCGAGTCCCGCGCGCGCCATGCCGCCGCCGGCGAAAAACTCATAGAAGGTCAGGTTTTGGAAGGTCAGGTTTTGTCGAGACATGGGACGACGAACAATGAGGCTGCGCGGACGAATCACATCTGTCATTCAGCTCACAATGGCGTAGGTTTCACCAGCGCCGCCGTCCCTCCGTCCCCAGAAAGCGGCGGAAAGTCCGGCGGCTTCCGCTTGCATCAGCACGCATTCGAAGGCGCGGCGTTCGGCTGTGGCGCGCTTCTCGCCGCCGTCATATTCGATCAGCGCCGCGCGTTCCTCGTAAAGCTCGCGCCAGTCTTCCGGCAGTTGGTCGAGCTGGTCACGCCAGTCGGCGCGCAGCGGCCGTGCGCCGCCAGCATGGACCCTGAGAGGAACCGAGAGAGACAGGCCTTGCGCCATTCGCGCCTCCGAGCCAAATTTTCACTGTAAATGTTCCTATTTTGTTCTCTCATAAAAAGCAAGCGGAAAAATTCGGCGCTGCGTTGTCAACCCCGGTCTTCTGGCAAAATCGGCATGGGCAGGATGGAGACGCCTTCTTCCATCAGGTCGCGCGCCTCCTCCAGCGAGGCCTGGCCGCGGATCGGGCGCACTGGCGCCGCGCCGTCGTGAATCCGGCGCGCTTCCTGTGGGAATTCAGCGCCGACGTCCACCGTGGCGGCGACGATCTTGGCGTGAAGCTCATGCGCCATCGTCCGCAATTCGCGGTCGCTTTCGCCGAGCAGCGCGACGTTCTGCTTTACCGGCGCCGCCGCTGTGCGCTTCTTGCGGGCGACGGCCGGAGCCATCACCGCCTTGCTGACTTTCGTCACATTGCAATGCGGGCAGGAGACGAGATCGTTCTCGATCTGGAAATCATAGGAATCATTGCTGGCGAACCAGCTTTCGAATTCATGGCTGTTTTCGCAGACGAGGGAAAAGCGGATCATGGCGCGACCCGATCCGTCAGAAGAGGGTCAAGTTCGCCGGCGAACTCCAGCGCGTAGAGGTCGTCGCAGCCGCCGATATGGCGGTCGCCGATGAAAATTTGCGGCACGGTCCTGCCGCCGCCGGAGCGCGCGGTCATTTCGGCGCGTTTGGGCGGGTCGAAATCCACCGGGATTTCCTCGAAGCGCGCGCCCTTCTCCATCAGCAGCGCCTTGGCGCGCATGCAATAGGGACAGGTCGCAGTGGTATAGATTACGATCTTGGGCATGGGCTGTTCTAATTCGGACCGCGTGCGCGGGCAATGGAAACCTTCACGATTCCGTTACGACTCGCGCGAAAACCAGCGCGTCGACACGTTTCGCCCCCGCCCGCAGCAATATGCGCGCCGCGGCGTTGAGCGTCGCCCCCGAGGTCATCACATCATCCACCAGCACGATCACGCGGCCTTCGGCCTCGATCCGCCGCGCGACGGGAACGTCGAAGGCGCCCTGGATGTTCCTGGCGCGCAAGCGTCGGGTCAGGCCAACCTGCGGCGGCGTGGGTTTGATGCGGATCAACAGTTCGGTTTCGACGGGCACAGCCGAGACCTTGCTTACGGCGGCGGCGAGCGCGGCGGCCTGATTGAAACGTCGGCGGGCGAGGCGGGTCCAATGCAGCGGAATGGGTATGAGCAGATCGGCGTCGCGGAGCAGTTCTTCGCCGGCTCGGGCCATCCAGAGGCCCATCGGCGCCGCCAACTCGCCGCGATCGCCATATTTCAGACGGTGGACGAGCTGGCGGGCTGGCCCGTCCTCGAAGCGGGCGACCGCGCGGACGCGCTGGAACACGGGCGGGTCAGCCAGCGCGGCCGGCGAGAGGATGCGGCCGCTTTCCCCGGCGGCGAGATCAATCTCGAACGGCGTTCCGAGCCGCTCGCAAAAGGGACGCTCGATGAAGCGCATCGCGCTCCAGCAGGCCGGACACAACCCGCCATGCGCGGCAATGGCGCGGCGGCAGGCGAGGCAGGAGGGCGGATAAAGCAGGTCGAGCGCGATCCCGCCCGCCCTTTTCAGGGCGCGCGCGCTGTGGCGAAGCCAGGTCGGCGTCTGGAGCAGCGAGGGATCGAACCGCAACATGGCTCGATCCTAACGGTTCGCTTTTTCGCGCGCAAAATTTTGACGGCGTGCGGCGTAGGGGGCATAAGGACTGCGTGTCGAACCCGCCGCTCATTTTCGATCGCGCCTTGTGGCGCAAACGCCTGACGCGCGCGCTGCGCGCGGAAAATCCTTGCGATTTCGTGGTGACGCGCGTGGCGGAGGATCTGGCTTTCCGCCTCTCGACCGTCAGCCGCCCCTTTCCGCGCGCGCTCGATCTCGGGTCGCCGCATCCGGCCATAGCCCAGGCCATGGCCGCGCCCGGACGGCTGCTGGTGCGCGCCGCGCCGGTCGAGGCGGCTTTGGGCGAAGAGGGGCTGCGGCTGGTCGCGGATGACGAGGCTTTGCCATTTGCGCCACAAAGCTTCGATCTCGTGGTCAGCGCGCTCAATCTGCACTTCGCCAATGACGTGCCCGGCGTATTCGCGCAAGCCCGCCGCGCTTTGGCGCCGGACGGATTGTTGCTCGCCGCGCTCGTCGGCGGCCAGACGCTGGCGGAATTGCGCGCCTGTCTCGCCCAGGCGCAGGAGGAGATCGAAGGCGGCGCCAGCCCGCGCGTCGCGCCTTTCGCCGATCTGCGCGATCTCGGCGGCCTGTTGCAGCGCGCCGGCCTCGCCTTGCCGGTGACCGATTGCGACGCCTTCACCGTCCGCTATCGCGACGTCTTCGGCTTGATGCGCGACCTACGTTCCATGGGCGCGACCAATGTGCTCGCCGCCGGGGCGCGCCGGCCGCTGCGCCGCGACGTGCTGTTGCGCATGGCGGCGATCTATGCGGAGAAATTTGCCGATCCGGACGGCAAGATCCGCGCGAGCTTCGAGATCATCTGGGCCTCGGGCTGGGCGCCGCATGAAAGCCAGCAGAAGCCGCTGGCGCCCGGCTCGGCTCAGGCCAGGCTCAGCGAGGCGCTCGGCGACAAGAGCGGCGACATTTAGCGCGCCGCGCGAGGCCGGGATGGGGCTTTCGCTTCCACGGGAGCGGCGGCGCTCCAGCCGGCGGAAATCTGCGGAATGCGGGTCTCGATCCAGTCCGCCAGCGCGGCGACTTTGTCGGCCGCCTCCTGCCCCAGCGGGGTGAGGCTGTATTCGACATGGGGAGGCACGACATCAAAGGCCTTCCGATCGACCATCCCGTCGGCCTCCAGCCATTGCAGCGTCTGCGCGAGCATTCTTTCGCTGACGCCGCCGATCTTCCTGCGCAATGCGCTGAAGCGATGCGCGTCGCCTTGAAGCGCGATGAGGACGAGTACGCCCCAGCGGCTGGTCAGGTGCTTGAGCACTTCCCGCGAGGGGCATGCCGCAATCATCAGGTCGCCACGCTGGAACTGCTGCGAGAGCGTCCGGGCGTCATTTGGCAGGTCCGACATCATTTTTCTCATACTTACATTTTTGTGCGTACTTACGAAAAGTATGCCTCATACCTAAAATAGCCTTGTCCGCTTTAAGGAACAAGGAGACCATCATGACATTCGCGGTTACCGGCGCATCGGGCCAGTTGGGCCGCATCGTCGTTGAAAAACTAAAATCAAAGGTCGGCCCGTCCGAAATCGTCGCCCTTGCGCGCGATCCCGGCAAGATCGCCGATCTCGCCGTGTCCGCCCGCGCGGCTGATTATGATCGGCCAGACACGTTCGACGCGGCTTTGCGCGGCGTCGACCGGCTCCTCCTGATCTCGTCGAGCGAAATCGGAAAAAGGCAGGTCCAGCACGCCAATGTCATCGAGGCGGCCCAGAGAGCCGGCGTCAGGAAAATCATCTACACCAGCCTGCTGCATGCGGATGTGTCGCCGCTGGACCTCGCCATAGAGCACAGGGCCACGGAAGACCGCCTTCGCGCATCGGGAGTCCCTTTCGTCATTCTCAGGAACGGCTGGTATACCGAGAATTACACCGGCTCCATCGGCGCGGCTCTGGCCGGGGGCGCCTTCATCGGCAGCGCGGGAGACGGCAAAATTTCGTCGGCATCGCGGAGCGATTACGCCGAAGCCGCCGTCGTCGCCCTGACGGGAGAGGCGGCGCCCGATGCGATTTACGAACTCGCGGGCGATGACGCCTATACCCTGACCGAGCTTGCGGCGGAAATTTCGAGGCAAGCGGGCAAGGTCATCCCATACAGGAATCTCGAACCCGCCGATTATGCGGCGGCCTTGACCGGCTTCGGCCTGCCCGCCGATTTCGCCAAAGTCATTGCGGGGTGGGATTACGGCGCCTCGCAGGGCGCCCTTTTCGACGACGGCCATCAATTGTCGAAACTGATCGGCAGGCCGACGACGCCTCTGGCCGAAACCGTGGCGCAAGCCCTCAAGGCCTGAGCCTCGTCACCCGCCCGGAGGGGATTCGCGAGACTCCTCTCCGTCGGTCTTTCCCGTCCCCGGTGTGGCGGATTTGCCGCGGCGCGATGTGAAAGAGGGCCGCGCCCGAAGACAGCGACAACTTGCCCGTTGCCGCAAACATGGCGATGCCTTAGCCACAATTCATGGCAAAGGTCTGGAAAGAGCGGGGTTATTTGCGTGCGATCGCGTTTGCGGCGCTCGCCTATATTCTTGCGCTCGCGCCGGTCCTCTCGTCCCGCCTCCAGCCCGGCGGCGGCCTCGAAGCCGGGCTGAACGGCTCCGGCGCCTGGACGATCTGCGCCCTGGATGGGTCGGTTTCCGATCGCGATCACGATGGCGGTCGCCCCGCCGGTCATGGTCACGAACATTGCGCCCTGTGCTGGACCTTTGCGGCGCCGCTTGCGTCGCCAATGGCCGCGACGGGCTTCTCGGCTCCTTACCGCGTCGCCGTCGCGCCCGATTTTCCGACAGCCGTCCTTTCGCTGCGCCTTTCCGGCTGGGCAACCAGCTGGTCGGCGCGCGCGCCGCCTTTCGTCGCTTGATCCGCCGCGAGGATTTAGCTCCTCGCCTGACGTTTTCAAGCCTCGAAAGACCTCATCATGTCGAAAATCGCGTCCTGCCTGCTGGCGGGCGTCGCGCTCATGCCTTTTGCCGCGCGCGCCCAGCAAGCCCCTTCTTTGCCTAATATCGATGTCTATGCGGACCGCTATTCTTCCCAATCTTCTTCCGAAGACGGCCAGTCCTCACGCGAGGGCAAGTCCACGCTCAACGCTACGATTATCTCCCGCGACGCCATCGCAACCCGCGCCCCGGCCACCAATGATACGGCGCTTATGCTGTCCGGCGCGCCGGGCGTCAGCTTTTATCAGGCCGGTCCGGTTTCGAGCCTGCCGGTGATCCACGGCCTCAATGACGACCGCAATGTCGTCGTGCTTGGCGGCGTGCCGATCAGCTCCGCCTGCGCCAACCACATGAACCCGCCTTTGTCCTATATCGACCCGGTCGCCATCGGCTCGGTCGAAGTGCTGACGGTCAATGTGCCGGTGAGCAAGGGGGGCGATTCGATCGGCGGCTCGATCATCGTCAAGCCGCGCGATCCCGTCTTCGCCGGCGCCCCGGCGCCCGCCGTCGTGAAGGGCGCAGCGCTCACCGCGGTCGAGGGACCGGCGCCCATCCTGTGGCCGCTCAGCCCCGGCGTCGTCGCCTCGGGATCGGTTTCGACCTACTACCGCTCGAATGGCGACGGCCTGAGCGTGTCGGGCCACGCCAATGTGGCGACCGATCATTTCAGCCTGCAATATGACGGCGCCTGGAGCAAAGCCGGCAATTATAACGCCGGCGACGGCTCGGTCGTGCGCTCGACGGGCTATGAGGCGCAGAACCAGTCCGCCACCCTGGCCTATCGCAACGAGGATCAGCTCCTCGCTTTCCACTATGCGTTCCAGAACATTCCCTATCAGGGCTTCGTCAATCAATACATGGACATGCTGGGGAATCTCGGCAACACCTTCGACCTGTCCTACAAGGGCGGCTTCGCCTGGGGCCGACTGGAAGCCAGCGCCTATTATCATCTGACCCAGCACTACATGAACTTCCTGGAGGACCGGGTCGGCTATGTCACGACGCCGCAGACCGGCATGCCGATGTATGTGAACGGCCAGGATTACGGCTACAAGCTCAAGGCCGAAATCATCGCGAGCCAGATCGATCTGGTGCGCGTCGGCAATGAGCTGCACATGCAGACGCTCAACGAATGGTGGCCGCCCGTCCAGTCCTCCGGCATGGGCATGGGGGACATGGGTATGAGCGGCATGAGCATGATGTGCTGCTCGACCTTCGTGAACGTCAATAACGGCCAGCGTAACGTCCTGAGCACTTATGCCGAATGGGAACGCCGCTGGACCAATCAATGGTCGACGCTCGTTGGCCTGCGCAATGACACGGTGTGGATGAACGCGGGCGACGTCCAGGGCTACAACACAATGATGTATGGCAAGAACGCGGCGGCGTTCAACGCCCAGGATCATGCAAAGACGGACATTAATTTCGACGCCACGGCGCTCGTGCGTTATTTTGTGGACCCGTCCGCGCAATATGAATTCGGTTATACGCGCAAGACGCGTTCGCCGAGCATTTACGAACGCTATGCCTGGTCCACCAATGCGATGGCCGCCTCGATGATCGGCTGGTTTGGCGACGGCAACGGCTATGTCGGCAATCTCGACCTGAAACCGGAGGTCGCGCATACGATCGCCGCGACGGCGCATTGGAGCGATCCGGCGCAAAAGGCCTGGGACGTGAAGCTGACGCCTTATTACAGCTATGTGCAGGACTATATCGACGTCGACAAGATCGGCACGATCGGCTCCGGCCCCAACGCGACCAATCTGCTGCGCTTCGCCAATCACAATGCCGAACTCTACGGCTTCGATATTTCGGGACGCGCCCTGATCGCCCATACGGCGGATTATGGCGACTTCTCGATCTCCGGCGTCGGCGGCTATGTGCGCGGCAGGCGTACCGACACGTCCATGAATCTTTATCATATGATGCCGCTGAACGGGAAAGCCGCTCTCGAAAACGCCATCGTCATTTTCGGCGGGCGCCTGACCAGCACGGCGGAAGTGCAGGCGGCGGCGGCCAAAACGCTTGTCCAGTCCGTGCGTCTCGAACCGACGACGCCGGCCTATGCGATCGTCAATCTGCGGACGTCCTTCGAATACCGGAACCTGCGCTTCGATCTGGGCGTCGAGAACCTCGCCAACCAGATGTATTACAACCCGCTCGGCGGCATCGACATCGCCGACTGGAACGCGGGGGCGAACGCCCTGCTCCATACGCCGGTCGCGGCGGTGGGCCGCACCATCTATGGCGGCGTCACCGCCAGGTTCTGAGAACAGAAGCCCGGCGCCGGTCGTCCGGCGCCGGGCTCAGCTCTTTTTCGGCGCCGTTGCGCCCAGTGCCGCGACCAAGGCGATTCCGGCGGAAACCAGCACGTTCCAATCAGCCAGCGACAGGCCGAGGATGCGCAGCGAGACCTCGTCGCAGCGTATGATGCGCGTGGTCTCCATCTGCCGGCGGAAATCTTCCATCGAAGCCGGCTTGACGAAATCGCCGGTGCAATCGGTCGGCCCGGGCCAGAATTTCCATTCGACGCCGGCATGATAGCCGCCAACGACCGCGCTGGCGACGAAGATGACGGCAAGAAGGGCAAGGAGCAGCCGCGCCGCGTAGGGCGGCGCATTGCGGGCCAGGAAAATCGCCGCCGTGGCCAGCGGCAGCGCCGCGTAATAGGGATAGCGCTGTTTCAGGCATAATTCGCAAGGCTCGAAGCCGAGCGACTGGAACGTCCAGGCGCCCGCGAGCGTGACAGCCGCGCCAAGCAATACCAAAGCGGCGGCGGGCAGGGGCTGCAAAAGAGATCGAAGCTGCGCGAATTTCGTCATGGGTTACACCAGATGGGCGGCGGCCCAGAAGCCGAACACGATGATCGCCAGCAGGATCACGACGAACCAGGCGAAATGCTTGTCCATCCAGACCCGGACCGTGTCGCCGTAGCGATTCATCGCCGCCGCGACCAGGAAGAAGCGCGCGCCGCGCGTGATCGCGGCGAGCAGGATGAACAGAGGCAGATTATAGCCGAGCAGGCCGCTGACGATGGTGACGAGCTTGAAGGGAATGGGCGTGAGGCCCTTCACCAGAATGAAGGCCCAGCCCCATTGCGCGTAAAACTCCCGCAGGGCGCCGATGCGCGGCCCATAGCCATAAAGCGCGATGATGTGATGGCCGATCGTATCGTAGAGCAAGGCCCCGATGGCATAGCCGAGGATGCCGCCCAGCACCGAGGCGATGGTGCAGACCAGCGCATAGAACCAGGCCTTCTGCGGCTTGGCCAGCGACATGGGCAGCAGGATGAGATCGGGCGGGAGCGGAAAGAACGAGCTTTCGGCGAAAGCGATTCCGGCGAGGGCCAGAGTCGCATGGCGGCTTTCGGCCAGCGACAACGTCCAGTCATAAAGCCTTTTGAACATCCGAATCCGATCCGTTGCGAACGCGCGGGTTGTAGCACTTTCGCTCAGCCTCGGCCAAGGCGAGCTTGCCCGTCTTGTCCCCAATGTCCGTGTTTGATCTTTTCCGGGGCCAGCGCGCCCGTTCGGCGCGGATCGAAAATCCCGGTCAAAAATGCGGAATCGCGCCCTCGCGGCGATTGACGGGACGAAGTTGCACGCTATGATCCGCGCCGCTTCGGGGCTTCGGCCCGCGATGCCCCTGTGGCGGAATTGGTAGACGCGCTCGACTCAAAATCGAGTTCCGCAAGGAGTGCTGGTTCGATCCCGGCCAGGGGCACCATTCCTGAACAGAATTGCGAACCTTTTTTGGTTTTGGCTTTCCGCCGACGGCTGCGGTGAGGTTATCGTTCGATCCGACGATACGGATCACACCTTCGCCGACGATCACGGCGTCCACGACGGCGCCGAGATAGGCTTTCCGCGCTGCGGTTTCGCCGTTTAGCAGCCGGTCTCTGGCAAGGCGGGTGAACTCCTCGATGGCGGCAGGGTCGATCGTAGCGGGAACGGCCGCCGACCGCCGGGCATAATCCAGCGCCTCCTTGGTGCGGTCGCGCGATTCCCGCAACGAATCGATTCGCCCTTTAAGCGTCGGCTCCGAGGTGTCGATCACGCCATCTTCGATCGCCTTATACAATCTGTTCAGCCGCGCCTCAGCTTCAGCGGCGTCGCGGGCAAGCTCGATCATGCGGTTGTTGGCAGAAGCTTGGCGTTCAGTCTGGCGTTGTAAAATCCCCGACAGAATCGCTGTCACCCGTTCGGGCGTGAGAAGCCTGTCGACAAGCGCCTCGGTGACCAGTTTGTCCGCCGTTGGCCTCGGAACTCGCCGATTGCAGCAGACGGCGTCACCGGCGCGATGACGACCCTGCTTCGTTGACTGAATGCATTTGTAGTAAGTGTAGGTAGTCCCTGTTCGGGATGTTCCCGTTGCGGTTGTAAGCGCGTGGGAGGGGTTACAGTCGCAACGGATGAGGCCACCAAGCAGTGAAGGGCCGGAATCCAGGCGTGGCCCACGGATTGCCGGTGCCCGGGACACCATCAGGGCTTGCACGTCGGAAAAAGTTTGCTGGTCAATGATTTCAGGCACATCGTAGGTGATGAGGTTCTTGCCGGTCTTGCGCTGCCCTGTTTCGGGATCGATTGGATTATATTCGCGCGTTCCGGTGTAGGCGGAGCGCGTGAGGATTTCATGGACGGTTCCGGTTCCGAATTGATTCCCGGCGCGCGACCGAAAGCCCTTCGCATTGAGCCACATGGCGATTTTTTTCGTGCCCAGCGGACCCGAAGCGCCGTCCCCTTTACGGGCTAATTCATAGCATTTGCGGACAATTTCGGCCTCAGCCGGCTCGATCGCCAGGCGTTTTTTCTGCTTTTTACCGATAAGCTCGGCGTCAACTGATTTATAGCCAAAAGGAATTATGCCGCCGTTAGAATATCCACGGTTGGCATTTTCATCCATTGTACGGATGGTGTTGCGAGAAATCTCGGCAGATTGATACTCGTTCACGATGCCGATGAATTGGCGAATGATTTTGCCAGATGCATCGTGAGAAAATGATTCGACGACGGAAAGAAGTCCTGTTCCGTGCTTGCGTATCGTTTGCACGCACAATTCCTGGTCGAGCGAATTCCGGAACCCACGGGATAGCGAATAGACGACCACGTAATCGACGGAACGGCTGCCGTCCATCACCCGCGCGATCATGGCTTCGAAGGCGGTGCGTCTCGTAGTCTTCCCGCTTTCTCCTTCTTCGCGGTAGACGTGAAGCAGTTTCAGATTGTCGCGTTCGCAGCGGGCGCGGAGCTGTTCTTCCTGCGTTGCCAGACTGAGCTCGTTTGCCGCCTGCTCTGGAGTCGAGACGCGGATATAGCCCACCGCCGTCTTCTGTTTCTTTTCCTCAACTCGGCTCGTTGGGTCCGTCAGATTCTTGCGGCTCATTTTTTCCTCTATGGACTCAGGCGACATGGAATTTGGGGAAGGCGCCGAGTTCAGGATGCGCGGCGCGGTGAGTACTTGTTCAGGGGTGGCGTTTGCTGATTTTCGTCAAGCAATCTTCAATGAGGTCGCCAAAATAGGCCTCGATGGCGTCCAGCTCTGCGCCGGTCACGGCCAACGGCTCAGGCAGGTCGACTTCGATGCGCCATTCCGTCGCATGACTGTTGGAGCGAGCCGCCCTCGCCATCTTGGGCGCGATGATCGAAGTGCCGTTGCTTGCCGGGTCAGAAGATTTCGGGTCTCCGAAATCGGGCGTTTCGCCCTTCGGGATGTCCATGGTGCACGTCTGTCCGTACATCCATCCAATCGGATGGGTGTTGAACGGCCGTTCGGCCGTTCGCACGAGCAGACGTGGGGCAGTGCGCCTTGCCGCCTGTCAACGCACCATGCGGACAGTACGGCCACCCACGAATCGCCTGACGTCATGGGATGAGGCATTCGCCCACTGACGCCAATTTTTCCCTCTGGAACCCAGTGCGCCGTTGAGATTATTTCCCGTAGGTTATGACGAGCGCTTGAGTTGCAGTGTGGCCGCCGCAACCCGCCTTAAGACTGTGGACCCAAGCATGCCAAGCCGGGTGCATAATCAGCGGATTGCTTTCATAAGCCAAAGGTCCCACAACGGAAAAATGGAGTCAATGTTCATGTTTATGATGATAATTCAGTCGCTTAGTCATTTTTTTGGGCGTTAAATGTTTCCGTTGTGGCTTGGCGTCATTGCGGTCTACGATCGAGGTCACAGCGTAATTCTGCCACTACGCAATAATCGATGCCGATGCAGCGGGTAAAGGCATCCGACGCGTTCAACTGGAAACTTTCGTCATCGTCGATAGCGCCTTTTCACTGCATCAATTCGACGAAAACATTTCCGGGAGTAGCGGTGGGCTTGACCGTAAACCGAACCCTTGTCGACACGACGCCGCCGGATCGACGAGAAAGTCTGTTCAGCGCTTCGGCGCGCCGAAAATTGCCATCCTCCGCCAGTCGTCCAATCAGTTTGGTCAAGATAATTTCGTAGGTGACTGCGCAGGTGACCTTTCCTATATTTGCGTCGTACCCTTCGAGGGTCGCATCGTTATGCAACGACACAGATTCGTAGGACTCCCCCGCGTAGGTTTTTCGATCTGCAAACGTTTGATAAATCAGCTTTCGAACCAAGTCCGATTGATCGACGCAGGCCTTGAGGTTCGAATTTATTGGTTTTGCAATGACTGCTGGTTGGCTAAGCGGTGTTGGCGATGCCGGTTCGACTTCATAGGGCACGCTGAAGCGCGAGATGTCGCTGATATATCCATGTTCTGCTAGGAACGCCCTTAATGCTGCGGGAAAGGCGAGCTTGACCTTCTTGTCGTCAGGACATTTGTCGATTGGCGCGTTCGTCGTGCATTTTTCCTGGCTGAAGTCGGATTGGTGGTCGTAGCTGGCGAGCATTTTCGACCACGCGGCATCGCCTCGTCCGACCAGTATCGAGCTTGCCACCCACCCTGCCAAAAAGCCGTTCGAGTGCCAGCTATCGTCTCCGTCGCCGGCATATTCCTCTTGCAAATACAAGCTTTGGAGGAGTGTATGCTGAAATTTCGCATCCGTGGCCACGTCGACCAACGTGTCTCCTGACAACTGATGAATGCGAGATGGAGAATATGATCCAGCGTAGGAATCAAAGGCATAAAGAAACGATTGGTCAATAGAGATCAGATAGCTGAAGCCTTTATTCTCAAGATCTTCGAATTGATATCCGCCATCGCCGTCGATCGTGTCGCCATCTACAACGTGCCAGGTTCCTTCTTTAGTCAAGGTGGCGATCTTCGTTATTGTGCAACAGTGTGCACCCTTCCAAAAGTAGGTAAAGACGACTTGTGGCATAGGAGAATTAGGGTCGAGACGCACCAATTGCACCTGTGATGCCGGCGTGTCCGTGGGGTTCTCCGTGAACTCCATGTTGAAGGCGGGCTTGCCCTTGTAAGTGCCTATGGCGACTGCATCGGCCTCGCCGTCGCCGACGGAATGGCGGGTCAATTTGATTTCCAAGTCATCCTTGCGGAAGGCCGCGTCGTGCTCGCCATCGTATTGGAGCGTGTCTTCTATATTGGAAGCTGGTTGCGCCCAGACGGATTCCACGAAGTTCGCGCCTTTGGTCAGATAGGCATCCTTCGGGGCCCGTTGCTCCTTGATCTGCGCCTCAAGAAATTGCCGGCCTAGGCCCGACCTGATCGTGTGCGGCCCGCTGACGGCGGCAAACCATCCGTTGGCGGAGCGAACCACGATCGGTTTGGCGGCTGCGTACCGTTGGGCGCCTGCGATTGCGTGATCCGCGTCCTGCCGGCTGACGAGCACGACCCAAAATTGATCGCCGCCGAGGCTCAATTCAACTGCTTCTGCGGGGGCTCTCCCCAGGCATAGGACCGCAATGGCGATCAGGCTGGCAACGACAAATTGACGGGATGCTCTGAATCTCACGAATCCATATGGCATAAATGACTCGCTGCCGGTCTGAGGCCGTTCTGGGGCCGTATCGCCAAAAGGCACCATGGCCGTGAAAGCTATTGCTTTGAACAAGCTCCAGCAAGCGGACGAGTGGTCACATGCGCAAAAAATGACTGCGGCGCATTTCGCGGGATGACCACGTCGAACAAGGCGAGCATTTTCAATTTCGATTCAGCCCGTGTTCGCCTCGAGTCAGTAGAATGTTCTTCCAGAACGTTTCTCGTCCGATGATAATATCGTCTGGCGTTGGGCTTGGGCGTGTTTCCAGCAGCGCGAAGCGGAACGCTTTACGGCAATATTCCAGGGTCGGATCCTTCACTAAGGCGCGCAATTCCACGTTGCCGCCATGCCCGGTGTTTACGTATTCCGACCAGCGGGACCAGACGCCATGGCCTCCATAAGCTGAGCCGACGTATCGCTTCCCGGTAGTCTGATCGGAGATGAGATAAACGCCCTTTACGCTCGCCAGCGCGGCCTTCCAGTCCGTCCGGTTGTTTTGCACAAGAGATTCAAGCTCCTCGAAAGAAAGGTCGATGTTTTCGAAACCCGGGAACGATCTGCCAGAATATTTCTCGCGAATGATCTCCTGTAATTCGAGGTTCTGATAGTGATTTTCAAAATTTACCCGTGTCGCGCGTTCCCGATACGACGAACGAAGTTTGAGGCGGCCAATGAAAGCGGAGCCTTCATCACTCAGCTCAACCTCGTAACGGTCGCTATGACGTTCTAATACGCGATAAATTCCGCCGAACAGCCATATATCGGGCTCGTGATAAAATTGCATAAGAGCGAATATTTTTGGGCGGTTGAAATCATTTCTGGCTGGTCTGTGTTGATTTCCGTTTGGAACTGACCCGGGATTTTCACTGAGAAGTGACCCGCCTTTTTATGTTCCTGCGGTCAGGTTTTGGTCAAGGCATTGGCTTTCTCCTTTCGTCCTTTTGCGGTTGCG
>NZ_JAGRPM010000002.1 GCF_019449565.1 Rhodoblastus sp.
ATCGCGAGGATGACGAGCAAGAGGATCAAGATCCCGAATAGCCCCGCGCTCCACATCCCGGCGCCATTCATCATTCCATTGTCTCCCATCATTACCTTCTCCTTGCCAAGCCCATGTCTATTTCGCCGGATGAATCTGATCGATGACATAAGTTCCGTCAGCGCCAGGGAGCAGCCTGAGGTCGATGAAACGGACCGCCACCGCGACCGACATGTTGATGGCGAATTGCGGACCCCAACCAAGTGTTTCTTTTTGACGAACTCGCGCTGTTCGGAGGCCTGCGGTCGCAGGATATGTATATGAATAAGGCCGCGAAAGACTTCGCGGACACCAGGGCATCCGCGACGCCAATGACAGGCACTTCTTTCCTGACAACATCACTTCTTCGCGAATTTTTCGACCTGCCGCGATGGCGGCCAACGATAGAGGGCGGAGAAGGCCGCTTCCTCGATTGCGTCGCGCCACACCCGGCCAAGCTCGAAGAATTGTGACACGCCATCGATGACCCGACGTTCCTGCGCGATATAATCGTCATCGTCGGGAAGTGGATGACGGCCTCGGCGCACGGTTTCGGCCAAGCCGGCGACTCCGTGCATCCAAGGAGAAAATTGCTCCGACCAGAGGTATCGATTTGTGCGCATCGGATGCGTCCAGCGAAGGTAATTTGCGGTCCATGGGTTCGAAACAGCCCTGACCCAAGGGCTAATCCAAGCGGAATAGAAGGCGTCTCCCGCTTGCGAGATTCTTTGAACGCGTTCGAACGCGTCGATCGGATGGTCAAACTTCAAATCCGACACTTCGCGCGGCTCGAAACGGAGCGAATATTTCGGCAGGCGGCAATCGGGATCGCCGCCTGGATTGTCGATCTTCATCTCGTAAAGGCCCGGGGCGAGGGCTTCGATCTCGGCAAGCCCTTCGAGAATAGCGCGATGCTCGAAGCGAGCGATCTTCGCGGAGACGAAGATGCCGAGATGGCCGACGTGAGGATTGGTCAGATAAATGATCCGTTGTCCAGCGGCCTTCAAGTCCGCTGTGTCTTTATAAACGGCGGGAATCCAACCAAGCGCCTGATGCGGCGGCGTGATGTTGTCGCCATAGGAGGCGAAGATAACGAGAGGGTTCTTGATCTTGCGCAGATCGGCGAAGCAAGCCTCGCAGATCCGGAACAAGCCCTGTTCGAGCTCATTGCCGATGAACAAATTCTCGACGATGGCGAGAATTTCCTCGCGAGTCAGACTGTGGAAGCCGCCCCACCAGCGTTCAAAATCGAGGAAGCGCTCGCGCTCGTCGTCGATGTGCGTGAAGAGATGCGCATATTTATCCCAAAGCGCATTGCCCGGCTTCAGCGTCTCAAAGTTCTGCGCGAGCCAGGCGCCGTCGAAGCGGCCGTCGCCGAGATCGGCGATAAAATGCGTAAGCCAGACGCCGCCCAGCAAGCCGGCGGCGAGACGGGCCGGATTGACGCCGGCGTCTCCGGCCCAATAGGACAGCGGCGAACCATTAAGTACGGCCGGCCCGACGAGCCCACGGCAATCGGCCGATAGCAGCGTGATCGCCCATCCAGCTTGACAATTGCCGTAGAGCACGGGCGGTTTGCCTGGATGGCGCCTGGCGACCTCCTCGACGAAGCGGCGCAGCGCATGCAGCACGTCCATCAGCGTTTGGTCTTGGCAGGGCTCGGGAAAGAAGATCACGAAATAGACGGGATGACCTTCCAGTAACGCCAGCCCGACTTCTGATTCCCGTTTGAATCCGCCGATCCCCGGACCGTGGCCGGCCCGCGGATCAACGATCAGCACCGGCGGTTTGTTGTCGTCGACACAATCTCTGGCGCGACATCCGGACGCCTCGGTAATACGCAGCAACGCGTAATTGACCGGCCGCTCGAAGGTGCGCGCGTCAAGCAGCAACTCCCATTTGAAGTCGAGCAAAGCCGGAAGGCCGAGCCGCTCGTGTTCGAGGAAATTGTCGGCGCGCTGACGCAAGGCATCCCAGAATAGCACCGTCCGCTCGGCGAAGTCTTGGGCATAGGCCGGTAAGTCGGCGAAATTACCACCCTCCGATGGCGCTGAAGGCTTTTTGTTCGTTCCCGCCGCGGCGACGAGCGACCCGGCCTCGACCGGGGTAACGGCTTGGCGCATCGGTTCTTCCGATGGCTTGACGTTCGATGCTTGCTTTGTTGTCATCATCTTCGTGCTCCTTCAAGCGCCGCCCGGGACCAATTCACTTCTTGCTCACTGGAACGAGCGAATCCGTTCGGATAGTTCGGGATGAAAGCAGTCGTCGACGCCATGTAGGCTCGATAAGCGTCGCTGCGAGACTTGCTCTTCGCGCCGCACTATTTTCCCATTTCGGGCATGGGCTCGGTTTTCATCTGGCCCGTCCCCATCATCCCGCCGGGCGACATTCCCGTCATCGCCATCATGCCCATTCCCATATGCGGACCGAGCAACTCGTCGGCGATCTTTTTCTGTTTGTCCGACAAAGCCGCATAAAGCGGAACGACGGCCGCCTTGATCGTCCTTAGGCCGTCGAGACGGGCCGTGAGCAAGCGCTCCTGCTGATCGATACGATCGATCGCGGTCGGCGGCTGCTGAGCCGAGCCCGGACCCGTCATCGAGCCGCGCATGTCGGCGAGCTTTTGCGCATGGACCCGCATCGCATCGGCGAAGGCGCTCCAGGCGCTCGACTGCGCATCGGTGATCTTCAGCTCAGCGCGCAGGAAAGCGATATGGCCTTCGACGTGGTCGATCATTCCCATCCCGTCCATGCCGGAGCCGGCCATTATCATCATCATCCGCATCATGAGCATCATATCCATGCCCTTTCCGCCGCCCATCATTTTCATCATCGGCGCCCCGCCCATCCCGCCCTGGACGGGCGGACCAGCGGTCGGCGCTGGCGCGGCCGCAGGCGCTTCGCTCTGCGCCGGATGATGCGCGTTGTGGTCCGCCGGACTCTGGGCCCAAGCGAGAGGGGCGATCGCCAGTAGGCCAAAGGCCAGCGGCAGGGTTTTGAGTGCCGTTTTCATTATTTCCTCTCCTCTTCGTCGGCGAATGCGTCTTCACCGGAAGCTTTTCGAAAATGTCGGCGTCGCAGTCCTGAGCCGCGGCCATCGTCCGGGCGCCGACGTTCGCGCGAAGCGAATCCGCAGATGCGAGTTTCGCAGCTGGCTTTTCAATCGCTTTGGCGCTCGATGCTTTTCTTGCCATCGCCATCATCGCGCTTCTCCAAGCGCTGCGAACAGCCAAATCACCGCCTGTTTTTGCGATCGGGCAGGCCGGACACCGAACGTTTGGGGATGAAGGCGGGCACGGCGGCCATATAGGCGCGATAGGCCTCGCCGAACTGTTCGATCGAGGCTTGCTCCTCATGCCGCGCCAGCCGGGCGTAGACCCAGGTCATGACCGGGAACATCAGCAGGGTTGGGACTGTCGGCCATTGCAACAGGAAGCCGGCCATTACCGCGACAAAGGCGACATATTGAGGGTGGCGGATTCGGGCGTAGGGACCGGTCGTTGCGACCTTGCCGGCGCGTTGCGCCTCGTATAGCGGTCGCCACGAATAGCCGAGCAGGACGAATCCGGCGCCGATCAGCAAACTGCTCAATATATGCAGCACACTGAAATGCGGATTGCCTTTGAGGCCGAGAAGCGTCGACCACAAATGGCCGGAATCGTGAGACATCAGGTCAAGGCCCGGATAACGCGCCGCCAGCCACCCGGACAGGAAATAGATCGTCAGCGGGAACCCGTACATTTCGGTGAACAGTGCAAGGACGAATGCCGAGAACATTCCCAGCTCGCGCCAGTTCTTCTTCCAGCCGCCGACGCTGAAACTCGTGGCGAAAATAATGAAGAAGAGGGTATTGATGATGACGAGCGACCAGAGGCCGTAAGCGGGAGCATCGTGTGTCATGGCTGGACGTCCTTCGTCGAAGCGCTGTCGCTGGCGGGTCCGGCGCTTTTGCCGTGGTCTTGATGGCCGCCGTGACCGCCATGTCCGCCATGCATGAACAAGTGCATCAGCGGACAGGCGAGGAGAAAGGCGAACGGCAGGAAACCGAACAAATGCGCCGTGTGCTCGGTGACGAGGTAGAAGGCGCCGATCGCCAGGAAGCCAATTAGAACCCATCCGGCGGGCGTCTTCAGAAAGGGACGCTGATCGGCGGGTGGTTCGAAATGGTCGTGATGTTGGGACATGGGGTTTCTCCGCTAGTCGTGTGCGATAAAATGGATGCCGGCTTTTAACCTAAAGCGCGGCGTTTTCAGGAAGTTTCGAGCCTCCCGCGATTCCGTCTGATCGCGAAGCACTCAAACGGGAGGGCTCCCCGGCATCGCTCGCTGCGAGAAGGTCAGCGTCCATCCTGGGACGTCGGCGTTTATCACACATACCGAGACCCAGAGCGGCGCTCCCTCATCCGCTTTGTCGGTGCTGATCTGCTCCATCATTGTCGGCCATTGCGATCCGTTCAATTGCAGGGCGAAAGCGGGCGCGGCGCCCGTCATGGCGAGCACCGCGATGCGGGGTTTTGATTTCAACATTTGATTCACCTGCCATTGAGTCCGCATTTTGTGGGCGTTCGGTGAATCTCAGCCGCCTTCGCGCCTGCGGGTATTGATCAGCTTTTTGGCGTTTCGTGCCGTCGAGCCCGCCGATAGAGATGGCCACAGTGTTGCGTTCGTGACCAACAGTGGCTAGGACCCGCTTTGTCGGCGCGAATCTTCTCCATCATTTGCAGAAATTGCGGCCCGCCCATGTTCATGGCGAAGGACGGAGCCGCGCTCGCCATGGCCAGCGCGAAAGTTAGCGCGATGCGGGATTTTGATTTCAACATTTGATTCACCTGCTAATGAGTCCGCATTTTGCGGGTCTTCGGGGAATCTCAGCCGCCTTTGCGCCTGCGGGGCGTGATCAGCTTTTTGGCGTTTCGCGCCGTCGACCGCGAGCAGGGTATGCTCGCGAAAAGTCACGACGAGCGCCTCTTCTTCGTCCGTCAGGACCGTTGATTTCGGGGCTTTCGGACCGGTCTTCACATCAGCGGTCGAGCCGCGCTTTTTACACTTCTCGACCGTCTTGGGCTTGATCCCGTAGCGCTTGGCCAGCGTCCTCAAGCTCTCTTGACTATTTTGTATTGCTCGACGGACTGCCTCCGTCGTTGTGGCGCGACCGTGAAGAATTTGCCCCAAAGCGCATTCCTCCATTCAGGAGAAAAGTTTGCACCATAAAGTCCGGGATCAAACACCGAGTGACCGGCGGCCGGCTTCACGATCGCCGATGGGATCGCAGCCGGCGCGCCTTATGCGACGGTCAATGGTTCATGCGAAAATCGATGATTTTCACTTCGCCTTGATCATTGGCGATCTCGATGTCGACCGGATCGCCCTTGTGCAGCATCGTAAGATGCGTGGGATCGGCAACAGGGAAGGTCATCGTCATCGCCGGCATCTGGATTTTCGGAATCGCTCGGTGCGTAACGGTCAGCTTGTGTCCTGGAACATCAGCTTTCTTCACACGCACAGACACCCAGAGCGGCGTTCCCGGGGCCGCTTTGTCGGCGCGAATCTTCTCCATCATTTGCAGGAATTGCGGTCCGCCCATGTTCATGGCGAAAGATGGAGCCGTGCTCGCTATAGCCAACGCAAAAGCCAGCGCGATTCGGGATTTTGATTTCAACATTGTAGTCTCCTCTGCTCATTGCCGACGTTAGCAACTTAACAATACAAAAACACAAAAACAATCTTTAATACGTGATCTAGATCAATATCATGTTAATAAAAATCATAAGTTATTTTACATGCGTATATCTTTACTGCTTACGAGGCAGTATTTACTTGCAATGACATTGTCATGAATTTGGGTGGCGAGCGCGCTTGATTTCGCGCCGCGCCGCGCCCGCCGGTTGGCGGGCAAAAAATCCAGCAACGGGGCGGCTTTCGGGGCGGCGGGTGATCGACGCCGGCCAAAGTTTGCGACGAACTTGCTGCGACAGGCGCGGCGTCGAGCCAGCCAACCATCGCCACGCTTTGTTCCATCGCTAGGTCGTCAACGCAAAAAAGAGCGCATGACGTCATCAAGGCGCATTTGGGGCAATTGTCGACGGGACTTTCCGGACAGCAGGGCGAATGATCGGCCATGCCGATCACCTGGTTTTGCTGCATCGCGCCATGCGCTGATCCAGCCATTGGCGCCAACAGCAGCCCCAGAATCGCGAAGCTTAGGAGCAATTGCCGAATGGCCGGAAGAACCCGCAAGCCGGAGTTCCACATCATTGGCGCCTTCATTAAGGCGCGCAGCGGTTCAAAGAGCGAACCGCCTCGCGCCCGTCCATTTGGCCGACATTTTTGACGCGGGCTCATCACAACTTCACACGACGCAAGCGGGCCGCATTGGTGATGACGCTGACAGACGACAGCGCCATCGCCGCGGCGGCGATGATCGGAGAGAGCAGAATCCCGAAGAACGGATAAAGCACGCCGGCCGCAACCGGCACGCCGAGAGCGTTGTAAACAAAGGCGAAGAACAGGTTCTGGCGGATATTGCCCATGGTCGCCTGCGAGAGCCGCCGCGCCTTGACAATGCCTGTGAGATCGCCCTTGAGCAGCGTCACCCCAGCGCTCTCGATCGCTACGTCGGTTCCGGTTCCCATCGCGATGCCGACATCCGCCGCGGCCAGCGCCGGAGCATCATTCACTCCGTCACCGGCCATGGCGACGATCCGCCCCGCAGCCTTATAACGCTGAACGACCGAACTTTTCTGGTCGGGCAGCACCTCCGCTTCGACATCGTCGATCCCGAGCCGGCGCGCGACCGCCTTTGCCGTCGTCCAATTGTCGCCAGTCAACATCACGACCTTGACCCCGGCCGCCTTCAATGCGGCGAGCGCTTCCGGCGTCGAAGCTTTCACCGGGTCGGCAATCGCCAGCGCGGCTGCGACGCGGCCGTCAATCGCGGCGAAAATCGCCGTCGCGCCGTCCTGGCGCAGGCGCTCCGCCGCCTCGGCAAGCGGCGCGGTGTCGATCGACTGTTCTTCCAAGAAGCGCGCATTGCCGAGGACGAGACGCCGGCCCTCCACACTGCCGAGCGCGCCGCGTCCGGTCGGCGAGTCGAAATTCTCGACCGGCGCGAGCGCCAGGCCGCGCGATTTGGCGGTGGCGACAATGGCGCGGGCGAGCGGATGTTCGCTCGCCACCTCCACGCTGGCCGCCAACCGCAGGACGTCAACCTCCGCGAAGCCTTCCGCGGTGACGATCGCTGTAACCGCTGGCTTGCCTTCAGTCAGTGTGCCGGTCTTGTCGACGACGAGCGTATCGACCTTCTCCATCCGCTCCAACGCTTCGGCATTCTTGATCAGCACGCCGGCCTGCGCGCCTCGCCCGACGCCGACCATGATCGACATCGGCGTGGCGAGGCCCAGGGCACAGGGGCAGGCGATGATGAGGACGGCCACGGCGGCGATGAGGCCGTAAGAGTAACGTGGCTCCGGGCCAAAGATCGACCAGGCTGCGAAAGCGAGCGCCGCGATGAGGATGACCGCAGGGACGAACCATCCCGCGACCTGGTCGGCAAGGCGCTGTATCGGCGCGCGCGAACGCTGCGCCTCGGCGACGAGCTGGACGATCTGCGCCAGCATCGTGTCTCGTCCGACCTTTTCGGCAGTGATCACCAGCGCGCCGCTCTGGTTTATTGTCCCGCCGATCACTTTCGCCCCGATCTCCTTGGTCACCGGCATGGATTCGCCCGTCACCATGGATTCATCGACCGCGCTGCGGCCTTCGACCACCACGGAGTCGACAGGCACCTTCTCGCCAGGCCGGACCCTTAGGCGGTCGCCGACGGCGACCGCTTCGAGGCCGACTTCCTCCTCGCCGCCGCCGGCTTTGATGCGTCGCGCCGTTTTCGGAGCAAGGTCGAGCAAGGCGCGGATCGCGCCGCTGGTTGTTTCACGCGCCCGTAATTCAAGAACCTGGCCGAGCAGAACCAAGACCATAATGACCGCGGCAGCCTCAAAGTAGACCGCGACCGAGCCTTCAGCGTCACGAAACCCCGCAGGGAAGATCTGTGGCGCGGTTGTGGCGACGACACTGTAAATCCAGGCGATGCCCGTACCCATCGCGATGAGAGTGAACATGTTGAGCTGGCGTGTCACAACCGACCGAGCGCCGCGCACGAAAATGGGCCAGCCAGCCCAAAACACGACGGGGGTGGCGAGAACGAACTGAATCCAGTTTGATGCCGAATGGCCAAGGACAAGCTTAAGCCCCGTCAGATGCCCACCCATTTCGAGAGCCAGGACCGGAAGCGCGATAGCGAGGCCAATCCAGAACCGGCGCGTCATGTCGACAAGTTCGGCGCTTGGACCTGTTTCCGCCGTGGCCAGAACAGGCTCCAAAGTCATGCCGCAAATCGGGCAATTGCCTGGCCCGGCCTGACGGATTTCCGGATGCATCGGGCAGGTATAGATCGTCCCCTCCAGGACAGGCGCTGCGGGCGCCTTTTCGGGCGCCGATAACGCAAAGCGTTCGGGCTCGGCGACGAATTTCGTGCGGCATCCCGCCGAACAGAAATAATAAGCCTCGCCGCCAAAATCAGCGCGATGGGCGGATTTCGCCGGATCAACCGTCATGCCGCAGACGGGATCCTTGACGGCCGCCGCCGCGGCGCGCATCGGAGCGCCATGAGCCTGATGGTCGTGCGCGCCATGATCGTGGCCTTCATGGGTATGGTTCATTGAATTGCTCCGCAAATGACGAGCCTTTTCCGCATCGCATTGGAGATGGCTAGAGCCCTCAGCCGACGCGTCTTCTCACAACCAACGCGGCGGCTTCTCAGCCGAGGATTGGTTGAAAGGGCGAGCGAGTCCGACGCGGCTGCTGCGCGCGGAAGCACCGCGTCAAGAAGCGGAGGGAGGCCGCGAACCAAGCGGCAAGAACAATGGACATGGGGGAAATCCTCGGCCGAATAGCAGGCGGCGTCGCCCTCGAAAGGACCTACGCCGATGGCAATCGTTCAGAGGAAGGATTTGGGCGGATCAAGAGGAGACGACGGGTCGGTGCCCTTGATGTCCAACGGCTTCAGCTCGCCAAGGCGAGCGACGACGCCGGCCAGCATGGGAAGCAACTGCGCAGGCGCGATAACGCAAGCAGACGTGCAACATCCTGCGCCGGAGCAGCATGTGCAGCTAGAGGTAGAATGCTTTTGATCGCCGACGCAGGAAGATACGAAAAAAGCCGCCGCCGTGAACATGCTCGCCCCGGCTTTGACGCCTGCGGCGCTTGTCGCGTGCAATGAAGAAGCGGGCTTCGAGGCGATGCCGCGCGCTTGAGACGCCGCGCCGACTATGGAGTATTCATCGTGTGGATGACCAGGGTGAGCGGATGCAGCCGTCGGTCCAAGCGCAAAAAGGGCCGCGAAAAGGGCCGCCAAAATTAAAAGCACGCGAGAGGCGTTTAGCCGTTTCAAAACTCACCCCTGTTTCAGCATACTTTATACCACCTCGATTGTGGCAAGGCCAACGGAAAATGCCGGAGTTGCAAAGAACAAATTAATTGGTTTTGCCGCGGATCGTCTTTGATGCACTCAACAATTTACGCCTAGGCTAAACGTCTGTTTCAAGGAAATTGCGTAGCCAGTGCTCCTGAAATGGAGCGGCGGAATTTAAATTTCCGTTCGCAAGGCGCCAACTTTTTCGGCCCCAGCTTGACGAAGCGCCGATGCACATCTTTGGCGGAGCTGACCGAAACGATTCATGGGCGACGATCCTGGCAAATCCTGATATAATCGTATGTGGGGCGCAGTGAATGACGAAAAAAAACACGACGGAAGACGAATCGTACAAGAAGGCTTTGCACGAGGCGCAAGTTGAACTGGTCAAATTCCAGAAGCACGTCATTGAGAACGAGCAAAAGGTTCTTGTCATTTTGGAAGGGCGGGACGCCGCCGGAAAGGACGGCGCGGCCAAGCGCATCACCGAACATCTCAGTCCGCGCGAAACTCGTATCGTCGCGCTCGGCAAGCCATCAGACATTGATCGGAAATCCTGGTATTTCCAGCGCTATGTCCCGCATCTGCCGATAAGCGGCGAAATCGCGATCTTCAACCGCAGCTGGTATAATCGCGCCGGAGTCGAGCGTGTCATGGGGTTCTGCACGGACGCAGAATACGAGCAGTTCATGCACGCCGCGCCGATATTCGAACAATTGCTTGTCCATTGCGGCGTCACAATCATCAAATACTACTTGGACATAAGCCGCGAGGAGCAGGAACGGCGTCTCGATCGACGCCGCGTCGACCCGCTGCGTCAATGGAAGATCAGTCCTGTCGACGAAAAAGCGGTCAAGCGTTGGAAACTTTATTCGGAAGCGCGGAACGACATGTTCGCCAGAACCCACAGCGTGTTCGCGCCATGGATCATCATCAAGGCCGACGATAAAAAGGCAGCCCGTCTGAATATTATTCGCGATCTCTTGTCGCGCTGCGAATATCCCGGCAAGAGGCATCATGGCGAATTGCCGGACCCCAACCAAGTGTTTCTTTTTGACGAACTCGCGCTGAAAAACGGCGTAATTGCGCCTTGAACGAGGAGACAGACGGGCTTTCGGAGGCCTGCCGTCGCGCGATATGTGTTCGGAAGAAGGCCGCAAAAGACTTCGCGGACTGAACCGCCTCGGGTTTGCCGGAGGCCGCTTTTGTTAAAATTACGCCGCCATGGCTGATTGCTCCAGCATAGCGTAATAGCGTTCTTCAGCCTCGGCTGGCGGGATATTGCCGATCGGCTCCAGCAATCCGCGCTGATTGAACCAGTCGACATTCCAGCGTCGCGAACTCTACAGCCTCAAAACTCCGCCAAGGGCCGCGTCGATGGATGACCTCGGCTTTGTAAAGGCCGTAGTTCGTTTCGGCGAGAGCATTGGCGTAGGAATCGCCAAAGCTTCCGACCGAGGCCTGTCTTTCCTGCGCGATATAATCATCATCTCGGCGAAAGGGATGACGGTATCGGCGCACGGCGGCTTTGCGGTCGAAGTCAGACATCCTCACCACTCATGTTCTGGCGAAGCTGTTCGGCTCCCACCGGAATTTCCGAGGTCCATCGCCCTCCGCGTCCAGGATGGAACACGGGGGGCGGCATCGATGTGACAGGCGGCCAGCTTCACGATCTCCGACAAGACTCGCAGCTGGCGCGCCTCATGCGAAGCTCAATGCTCCATACGAAAATCGATGATTTTCACTTCGCCGTTTTCGTTAGCGACCTCGATGTCCACCGGATCGCCCTTATGCAGCATCTTAAGGTGCGTGGGATCGACAACCGGGAAGGTCATCGTCATCGCCGGCATGTGAATTTGCGGGATCGCTCGGTGCGAGATGGTCAGCTTGTGTCCCGGGACGTCGGCGTTCTTCACGCGCACCAAGACCCAGAGCGGCGTTCCCGGAGCCGCTTTGTCGGCGCGGATCTTCTCCATCATAGACAGCCATTCCGGTCCGCCCATTCTACCCATGGCGAAAGCGGGCGCGGCGCTCGTCAAGGCAAGCACGAGAGCCAGTGCGATGCGGGATTTTGATTTCAACATTGTAGGTCTCCATTAATCGAGGCCGCACACCGCGGTATCTCGCGGAACCGGCGGCGTCTTTGCGCCGACCGATTGATGACAGATTTACTCTTGCTTTTCTGGTTGTTTGGCCGATTCAAAAACTCAAATCAATCCATACCTCATGCGGAAGTCGACGGCGGAAGTACCATCTTTCTTCCTAGCACCCTAAATATCGTTAGAATTGCCTCCACGCAACGTGCCAAGGCGCCAAGGTGCGTCGAACCCACGAATGGGAAAGTCTTTTCTATCTCATTCATGCCGATTGATCGAGTGCCGGTATGCAAGTCGCAAATCTACTGCGATTGCTCATTGAGTATATGAATTTGATAGTTCTGTCTGGTCGCCAGGCCCTCTTGCGCTTGTCGACGCTTCGTAGAATTGTTGGCCGTCGCGTTATGATGGCCGGCTTCGACAGGAATGAGCACCATAACAATACAAGCCTCAGAGTTTTGTCCGATTGGGCCGTACGTCGCTCCAAGTTTTCCATATAACATAGATTGCCGGATAGATAACCAGCGTCAAGATGAAACTCGTGACGATCCCGCCGACCATCGGGGCGGCGATTCGCTTCATGACGTCGGAGCCGGCCCCGCTGGACCACATGATCGGCAAGAGGCCGAGCAGAATCGCGAGGACCGTCATCATTTTGGGCCGCACGCGCTGTACGGCGCCTTCCATGACCGCGCCCTCCAGTTCCGCGATGCTATTCATCCGCCCTTCCCGTTTCCAGCGCTCATAGGTCACATCCAAATACAGAAGCATAACCATCCCGGTCTCGGCGTCGACACCAGCCAAGGCGATGATCCCCACCCACACCGCGACGCTGAGGTGATAGCCCAATAGCCACAACAGCAGAAACGCGCCCACAAGAGAAAAAGGCACGGCAATCATCACGATCAGAGCTTTGGTGAGCGACCGGGCGTTGAGGTAGAGCAACAAAAAGATGACGGCCAGCGTAACGGGAATGACATACCGCAATCGCTGACCCGCCCTTTGCATCCCCTCGAACGACCCGCTCCATTCCAGCCTGTAGCCTGGGGGCAGCTTCACCATCTCGCTGACTATTTTTCGAGCGTCATTCATGTAGCCGCCGGTATCCCGGTCCGCGACATCGACATAGGCGTAGCCCACCAGCTGCGCCGCTTCGCTCTTGATCAGGCCAGGACCTTCGACGAATCGCAGCTCGGCCAGTTCCCCCAAAGGCACTTGGACGCCTGTAGGCGCAGCAACCAGCACCCGCTTCAACTTGCTCACATCATCTCGTAGTTCACGCCCGTAACGGACGTTCACGGGATAGCGCTCGCGGCCTTCGATTGTTTGGGTGAGATTCGTCCCACCGACCGCCGCCTGGATGACTTCCTGCACGTCCATCACCGATAGCCCATAGCGGGCGATGGCGTCGCGGTCGATGTCGAAGTCAAAATAGTGACCCTGGGTCACACGTTCCGCAAAAACGCTTCTGGTCCCCGGGACCGTTCGCACGGCGGTTTCAACTTGAGATAGTATCCGGCCTATTTCCGCAAGCTCCGGTCCAAATACCTTCACGCCAATGGGCGTTCGGATGCCGGTGGAGAGCATATCGATGCGGGCTTTGATGGGCATCGTCCAACTATTCGAGAAGCCCGTCATCTTCGCGTTCAGCGCCTGGTTCATCTCCCCGACCAACTTATCGGGGGTCATGCCCTTCGGCCACTCATCGGCGGGTTTCAGGTCAATGATTGTCTCGACCATTTCCAGCGGCGCGGGGTCGGTCGCCGTCTCGGCCCGGCCCGCTTTGGCGAAGACGCCAGCAACTTCCGGGAAGCCCATCAAAATCCGGTCCTGCTCCTGAATTGTGTCCTTCATCGTCTGGATCGAAGCCGCCGGCAGCGTCGCCGGCATAAAAAGCACCGTTTCCTCCCACAGCGGCGGCATGAATTCGCTGCCAAGGCTGTTGTAGATCGGCACGATGGCGGCGATGGCGAGGACCGAGATGACGACCATCGCGTAGCGCCATTTCAATGCCAGCTTGGCGATCGGGTGGTAGATCCAGATCAAGAAACTATTGATCGGATTTCGCTCCTCGGCCGGAACCTTGCCCCGGATCAGCAGGACCATGAGGAATGGGGTAACGGTGATCGACAGCATGGCCGCAAAGAACATGCTGAACGACTTGGTATAGGCGAGCGGCCTGAACAACCGCCCCTCCTGATCCTGAAGCGCAAATACCGGCAGGAAGCTAACCGTGATGATCAAGAGTGAAAAGAACAGCGACGGCCCCACCTCTTTGCCGGCGTCTATTACGACTTCCAGGCGCGGTCGGCGCTCCTCGGCGGGCTTGGCCTCCTCACGTTCGATGTGTTTGTGAGCGTTTTCGATCATTACGATGGCCGCGTCCACCATCGCCCCGATCGCGATTGCTATACCCCCCAGGCTCATAATATTGCTGGTCAGCCCAATCCACCGCATCGCCAGCATCGCCATCAGGACCGCCAGAGGCAGAGTGATGATCGCGACTAAGGCGCTGCGGATATGGAACAGGAACACGAGGCAGACCAAACTGACGACCAGGCTTTCTTCGATGAGCTTCTGCCGCAGCGTCTCCACCGAATGGTTGATCAGCGTCGATCGGTCGTAAGTGACAACCAGCTCGACCCCTGGCGGCAAAGTCGGAACGACCTTTTCCTTGATGGTCTGTTTGACGTGTTCCAACACGTCGTAGACGCTCTCGCCGAAGCGGACGATAACGATGCCCCCGGCGGCGTCGCCCATGCCGTTATAGTCTGTCACGCCGCGGCGGATGTCCGGGCCGATTTGGACGAAACCTACGTCCCGCACAAGAATCGGCGTCCCATCGGGCTGCGCTCCGAGCGCCACTTTCTCAATGTCGGCGGGTTTCTGAAAGTAGCCCCTTCCGCGCACCATGTACTCGGTGCCGGTGAACTCCAATACGCGTCCGCCCACTTCTTGATTGCCGCGGCGGACTTGCTCGACCACTTTGTTGATCGGGATCTTATAGGCCAGTAGCTTGTCGAGGTCGATGGTGACCTGGTATTGCTTCACAAAGCCGCCCACGTTGGCTACTTCCGCCACGCCGGGAACAGCGCGAATCTGGTATTGCACTTGCCATTGCTGGAGACTGCGGAGGTCAGCGAGCGAATGTTTCCCCGTCTTGTCAATCAAGGCGTATTCCAAGCCCCAACCGACGCCGGTCGCGTCTGGCCCGAGCTGCGGTGAAACGCCCGTCGGCAGCTTTCCCGCCATGCCGCTGAGATATTCCAACACCCGACTGCGCGCCCAATACAAGTCGGTGCCGTCCTCGAAGATGACATACACCAGGGACTGTCCGTAGAAACTGCTGGCCCGCACCGCCTTTACCTTGGAGGCGGAGAGGAGCTGTGTCACGATCGGATAGGTAATTTGGTCTTCGATGATATTGGGGCTGCGATCTTCCCAGTCGGTGGCGACAATTACCTGCACATCCGAAAGGTCGGGAAGCGCGTCGAGCGGCGTGTTGTAGACCGCCCAAAATCCGCCGCTAACAATTGCGACGATAAACAGCAGAATGATCAGCGTGTTGCGGGCGCTGAACTCGATGATGCGGGCAATCATGGTGAGCTTTCGTTTATTGGCGCTTGCACGGAGAAGGCGTCAGTGCTGCATCTTGGAATGATCGGGTTCCTTCGCTGGGGAGCCTTTCTCAGGCATTCCTTTCATCTCCTGCGGCTTCGCGGAGGGTTTTTTGCCTCCGGACGCGTCACCGGCGTCCATCCCGGGCATGCCCGCCATGCTACCGCCACCGGCCTGCAACTGGCTTTCGGAGTCGATCAGGAAGTTGGCCGACGTGACGACTTCATCACCGGCGTTAAGCCCCTCGAGAACCTGAAACCTGTCCTCGAACGGCAAAGGGCTGATCTTGATTTGCACTGGCAGGAAGCGACCATCCGAAACAGCGCGAAAGGCGATGTTTCGCTCGCCCGTGCGGATCACGGCCGACACTGGGACGGTCAGGCCGGTCCCCATCGCGTGGCTAATCAAGATATGACCGAACATGCCGGGCTTGAGTTGGCCGTCGGTATTGGGCAATTCCACTCTCACTTGCACCGATCTGCTCATCTCGTCGACAACCGGATCGACGAACACAACCTTGCCCTTAAACTGCTGCATTGGCAGAGACGGCAATGTGACCGTTACCGGCATTCCGAGCTCGACATGCGGCAATTCGTATTCAAAAACCTTGCCCTGCACCCACACCGTCGAAAGGTCGGCGACCATATAAAGATCGCTTTGGGCCATGACATATTGACCTTCGAACGCCTTTTTCTCCAGGACCGTCCCTGAAATCGGGCTACGCAAGGTTAATGACTTGCCTGGTTTCCCGGTTGCCTCCAACGCCTTGATCGCATCGGATGGCACATCCCAAAGCTCCAGCCGCCGACGCGCGGTCTCCAACACGATCTGTTGATCCCCAGCGTTGGCGAGACCGGACTTGGCTGCACGCAGCGCAGACAGAAACTCCCGCTCCGCGGCGAAGAACGCCGGGCTGTAAATCGAAAGAAGGGGGTCGCCCGCCTTCAACTTTTGACCGGTAAAGGAGACGAACAGCTTTTCGACCCAGCCTTCCGTTTTCACGTGAATATGGACGAGCTTGGTTTCATCGGGGCGTATAATACCGACGGTTCTAATGATCATCGTCAGCGGCGTCTCGGTCGCCTTCCCCAGTGTGACCCCGATGCGTTGTTGGACTTCCGGGGCAATACTGACCTCGGCGTATCCCTCCGGCTTCGGGTTGACCGTTGCGCCGGCGGCAGCGGGCCTTGGCTTTTCCATGCCAGGCATGTCCATGACCGGCGCTGGGTTCTCTTGCCCGCGACTGTTCTGAACGGCGCTCAAGATCAGCGGAACCGTCAACACCAGTCCGATCAGGCTTCTGTATCGCTTCGTCGACATGGGATTCCTCACTGTGATCAGGCGTCGGCACATTATCGCGCGGCGAGAGAATCCTGCGGCGCCATAGGCTGGCCGAGCGTCTCTATGTCCACGCCGGCAAGCGCCTCGATCTCCGCGAGCCGTTTCTCCCGTTCGATCCGGACTTGGGCAACCATGAGGCGGATCCCGATATATGTTCGCGAGCTGTCCATCAAATCCGCGAAGCCGACCGATCCCGCCGCATATTCCTGCCGGGAAATGTTGATCAACTGCTGCACGGAGGGCACGATAGAGCGCCGATAAAGCTGCATTTGCCGTTCCGCATTGCGCATGATGACGAGGTTGGCCACGAAGCTCGAAGCGCGATCGTGCTGCGTTTGCCGGAGAACGGCTTCCGACGAACGCGTCATGCTCTCGGCGTCTTTGATCATGGCGCGAATCGCCGGCGCCGTCGTCGGCAGCATAACCATCGTTCCAAGAACTTGCGCAACATTGCCAGTGAGACTCGCGGAAGGCGCAAAATCAGGCAGAAAGCCTAGCCGCGCCAGTTCCACGGCATCCTTCCGTCCCTCGACCTGCCGGGCAAGCGCGGCCAGTTCCGGGTTCTGGTCGACGGCCGCCGCTATGAGCCGGGCATCACCGACGGCGACTGGACGCGGCGGCGGCAGCACCGACGGAAGCACGAGCGAAGCGCCGGGATCGCGGGAAAGCATCCCGTTAACCGTGGCCCGCATCGATTTCGCGTCAGCTTCGACGTTGTATAAATCGTTCTTCGCCAACTCCTTGTCGGTCAGAGCCTTCACCATATCCTGCACAGGACCGCCCGCTTGCGAGCGCGCGGCGGCTGACTCGGCCACGAGTTTGAGAAGATTCAGATTGTCACGCTGAATGCGGACTTTTTCTTCGGCCAGCGCCAAGTCGAAATACGCGGAAAGCACCCGCCGCTGGAGGTCGAACTTGACCGTGCGAAACTTTTCGCCTGCCTCCCTGGCCGCATCGAGCGCGACCTTGCCGGCGGTTTCCGTTTTGATCGGCAACGACAGCGGCACGGACGGATCGAAGCCGCCGCTGACTGTCGTGCGATTCCATGTCGTGATGTTCTCACGCGAAAACATGTAGCTGAAGCCGATCGTGGCGTTGCTGTTGGGCCAAGTCGCGGCCCGGTCGATCCGGGCCAAAGCCGCCTTCCACTCGAAATAGGCCGACTCCAATTCGCCGTTGGCGACGAAGGCCCGGAGTAAAACGTCGCGCCAACCTGCCGGCTTCGGCAGCGTGGGCAATTGACAAGACTCAATCGGCGGCTCAAAGCGTGGCGAATTCGCATCGAGCTTTGCCTGCTCCTGCATCGTGCCCTCCGGCGCGAGAACGCAGCCGCTCAGCCCCAAAAGCATCGCCATACTCAGGCTGGCGATCGCGGCGCCCCTTAGCGCTTGTTTGCGGATTGGCCGCCCAAGGCCGGAATATGTTCGCACCGGGCCTTCCGGGCCGCACTCGACTTTCGCAGGTTCTTCGCCCGGACGAACAGCGCGCCACATGGCAAGCATGACCGCATGCTGCCGGTAGGCCATATCGCCAAAGATCCTGAGATCGAATGTGTCAAAATGCCTTGCAGCACGGAGCGTTCGACAGCGCCTGGGCAGGTCCGGTGTGATAGTGGGTCGGACGCGGTTCACCCGCCCGCATAACAGCCGGGCATAGAGGCAGATCGCTTGCAGCATCATCTCCAGCCGAGAACGAAAACCGCCGCGGGCAATCTTTAGCCAGGGATGTCTGGGGCCGAAAGTCGAAGCGGACGAGCCCAAAGTCGCGCGCGCCGAATATGACGCAACTCCGTCATAAAACTCCGGGATGGCCAAATGTCGATTGCTGGGCTTTGCCGCAGGCGGTCTCATTCACGCGCACCCCGTTAGTTGTTGACGTCTCGACTTTTTTGATCTCGGAGGCAAAATGGTTAATTGCGTAAGTGATTCTGGTCAACGGGGATTCCTTCGAATTACGTGAAAATTTAGGCTCCAAGAACCATGGCTTGGACTGCATTGGCCCGGAGCAAGTTCAGTGTAATCGCGTGCGAAATATGAGCGGGTTGAAATATGAAGCGTGCCTCTGATCGAGCGGAGACTTTCCGCGGATAATAATATTACGTTTGCGACGGTGTTTTTAAAGATCTGCTTGCTGGACAAGACGCTCAATGGCAGTTTTGGCCTTTGGCGGGGTTGCCCTGGCTTCGGTTCACACGAATTTTTCGAACCCGCCTGGATTATTGGCCCCACATGAATGGCCGCGCTAAAATGCGCGAAATCGAGTAAGTTAACCCTTCTCGGCAAAACAAAACTCCGGAAGCAATAGATGCAGTTGCAGCCCACGAGCGATGGAAAGGTTGTCGCGATCCGCGGGGCGGTGGTTGATGTCGCATTCGCCGCTGGCGAATTGCCTCCAATCGAAGACGCGTTATTGATTGAAGACGCCGAGAGCCGGACGGTCATGGCCGAGGTTCAGGCGCACCTCGACGAGAAGACGGTTCGCGCCATTGCGCTTCAGGCCACGACCGGCTTGCGGCGCGGAGATTGCGTTGTGAGGGTTGGCGGCCCGGTCGCCGTGCCGGTCGGGGACGACGTTTTGGGCCGGCTGATCGACGTCACCGGCCGTATCTGCGACAATGGGGGTGAACTGCGTCCGGACGTCCCACGGCGGCCAATCCACCGCGCGCCGCCGCCCTTCGCCTCGCAAACCGGCGCGTCCGACCTCTTCGCTACCGGAATCAAGGTGATTGACCTGCTGGCGCCGCTTGCGCAAGGCGGCAAGGCGGCGATGTTCGGCGGCGCCGGCGTCGGCAAGACGGTGCTGGTGATGGAGCTTATCCACGCCATGGTCGCGAGCTACAAAGGCATTTCCGTTTTCGCCGGCGTCGGCGAACGCTCACGCGAAGGGCATGAAATGCTGCTCGACATGACCAATTCTGGCGTGCTCGACCGCACGGTTCTCGTCTATGGCCAGATGAACGAACCTCCGGGCGCCCGCTGGCGCGTGCCGATGACGGCAATGGCCATAGCCGAATATTTCCGCGACGAGCGTCATCAGAACGTACTGCTGCTGATGGACAACGTTTTCCGCTTCGTCCAGGCGGGCGCCGAAGTTTCGGGCCTGCTCGGCCGGCTGCCGTCGCGGGTCGGCTATCAGCCAACGCTGGCGAGCGAAGTCGCCGCCTTGCAAGAGCGGATCGCCTCGGTGGGCGACGCCGCCGTCACGGCGATCGAGGCCGTCTATGTGCCCGCGGACGATTTTACCGACCCGGCCGTGACAACCATTGCCGCCCATGTCGACAGCATGGTTGTCCTGTCGCGCGCCATGGCGGCCGAAGGCATGTATCCGGCGATTGACCCGATCGCGTCGTCCTCGATCCTGCTCGATCCGTTGGTCGTCGGCGAAGACCATGCGTACATCGCCATCGAAGTGCGGCGCGCCATTGAACATTACCGCGAACTGCAGGATGTGATTTCGCTTTTGGGGATGGAGGAACTCGGCGCCGAGGATCGACGGATCGTCGAGCGGGCGCGCAAGCTGCAGCGCTTTCTGACGCAGCCCTTCGTCGTCACGGAAGGCTTCACCGGCGTTCCCGGGCGCTCGGTCGCGGTCGCCGACACAATCGCGGGATGCCGCGCGATCCTGGCGGGCGAATGCGACGGCTGGCGAGAGAGTTCACTCTACATGGTCGGAACGCTTGGTGAAGCACGTGAAAAGGAAGAGGCTGCGCGCACTGGGGACGCCGCGCGGCCGATCAGGGAGGCGCCAGCCGCATGAACGATTCGCTGAACCTGACCATCTCCACGCCGGCTTCCGTTCTGGTCGATAGCGCCAAAGTCCAATCGATCCGCGCCGAGGACGAAAGCGGCGGCTTCGGCATACTTCCCGGCCACGCCGATCTGCTGACCGTTCTCCCCGCTTCGGTTGTGCGCTGGCGCGAAAGGGATGGCGTCGCCCATTTTTGCGCGCTGAAGAGCGGCGTGCTGACAGTGACGGGCGGCCACCGCGTCGCCATCGCCTGCCGGGAAGGCGCGATCGGCGACGATCTGCCGACGCTCGAAGCGCAGGTGCAAGCCTTGCGCGCCGCCGAGACCGACGCCGACCGCCGGGCGCGCGTCGAACAAATGCGCCTGCACGCGCGGGCTGTGCGCCAGCTGATGCATTATTTGCGCGGCGACCTTAAGCCGCTCACGCTCGACGGTGACTTGCCATGACTAAGGTTTTGGAGCCCGAACCGCCAGATGGGCTAGCGGGAGCGGCGCGACGCGCGGAAAAACGATCGCGCGAGGGAGCGAAGAATCCGGAACCGTCGCTCGGCGCGCGTCTGGGACAGATCGGAATTCTCGGCTGGACCATCGTGCTGCCGACCCTGCTCGGCGTGTTCATCGGCCGCTGGCTCGACCACACCCTCGCCACGGGCGTATTGTTTTCGGCCCCGCTGATTATGATTGGCGCGATCATCGGCCTGTGGTCGGCATGGAAATGGATGCATCGGTCATGATCGATGCTCTCGTCGCAACGGCGCATGGCGGCGCTTCCTACGCCAACGGATTGAACGCGCTTTTCGGCCTGGCGGTTGGGGCGCTGCTTGGCTTGGCGCATTTCGGCTCGCTGTGGTGGAATACGCGACTGTATGCTGATGGCGGCTTTCTTCGGGCTTTGGCGGTTCAGCTTGGCCGTTTCGGTCTGTTGATCGTCGTTCTCGCCGCGCTCGCCAAAATTGGAGCGCCCGCCCTGCTTGGCGGCGCACTCGGCGTGTTTTTTACGCGCGGGCTCCTTCTGCGCCGCCTCGGGAGAACGAAGTGATCGCTTCGCCGCTCACGCTTGATCCAGTCTTTTCGATCGGTCCCGCGCCGATCACCGAACCGGTTCTCGTCACCTGGGCGATCATGATCGGCCTCGGCGGTTTCGCCTTCCTCGTGACCCGGCGCCTGAAACTGGTTCCGTCAAAAGCCCAGACGGTGCTTGAAACCGTAGTTGGCGCAGTCGACGATCAAATTCGCGACACGATGCAGACCGAACCCGCGCGATACCGCGCGCTGATCGGCACAATCTTCCTCTATGTGCTGATCGCCAACTGGTCGTCGCTGGCGCCCGGCGTCGAACCGCCGACCGCCCATCTTGAAACCGACGCCGCCCTGGCGTTGATTGTGCTTGGAGCGACCATCGTCTTCGGCATTGGAACGCGCGGTCTTGGCGGTTATCTGAAAACTTTCGCCGAACCGACCTGGGTGATGATCCCGCTCAATGTCGTCGAACAGATCACGCGCACATTCTCGCTGATCGTCCGCTTGTTCGGCAACGTCATGAGCGGCGTCTTCGTCGTCGGCATTGTGCTGACGCTGGCGGGTCTGCTCACGCCGATTCCGCTGATGGCGCTCGACCTGCTGACGGGGGCGGTGCAGGCCTATATTTTTGCCGTGCTGGCCACCGTCTTCATCGGCGCCGCCGTTGGTGAAAGCCATGAAATCGCTCTAGAACCATCCGAGCAGAAACGGAAGCAGCCATGAATGAGATCCAGATCGTCAGCATATTGGCGGCGGCCATCGCCGTGTCCTTCGGGGCGATCGGCCCGGCACTGGCGGAGGGGCGCGCCGTCGCGGCGGCGATGGACGCCATCGCGCGACAGCCCGAGGCGGCGGGAACCTTGTCGCGGACTCTGTTCGTCGGCCTGGCGATGATTGAGACCATGGCGATCTATTGTCTGGTGATCGCGCTGCTGGTCCTGTTCGCCAACCCCTTCGTGAAGTGAGCTGCGTTCCGCGATGAAAATAGATTGGTGGACGCTTGGGCTTCAGACCGTCAATGTCCTGGTCCTTGTCTGGATCCTGAGCCGCTTTCTGTTCCGTCCCGTCACCGCAATCATCGCGGAGCGTCAAGCCTCTGCCGCCCGGCTGCTCGACGACGCCCGCGCGGCGCGAGATGCAGCCCTCGTCGAAAAAGCGAAAATCGACGAGGAGGCCGCGCGCCAGGCGGCGGCTCGCACGGTAGCCTTGACCTCGGCGGCCGCCGAGGCAGCGACGGAGAAGACCGCGCTTCTCGCCGCCGCCAGGATAGAGGCAGAGCAAAAGCGCGTCGCCGCCGAGACGGAGTTTTTTCTCGCGCGGCAGAGCGAGACAGCCGCGACCGCCGATCGCGCCAGCCTTCTGGCTGTCGACATTGCCTCCAAACTGCTCGACCGCCTCCCTCCTGAGGCCCGCGTTGTTGGTTTTATCGAGGGAATGGCGAGCCAACTCGGGGCGCTTCCCCCATCCACGCGCCATGACCTCGCCACCAGTGGCGAAGAAGCTCGGCTCAAGGCGCCACGCGCTCTAACCGACGAGGAATTGAAGGCTTGTGGCGCCGCGTTCTCCCGGGCGATAGGACGACCAGTCATTTTCGCTGTCGAGATCGACCCCGGCCTCATCGCCGGACTGGAATTCGAGACGCGCCACGCCCTGGTCCGCAACAGTTTTCGATTCGATCTCGACCGGATCGCCACAGAGTTGACGCGCCATGACCATGCAAGACAATAATTCGGCCGACTGGCTGGGGCGCGCAAGAGAGGCGCTGGCGCGAACGGACCTGTCCGTCCAGGCGCAATCCGTTGGCCGCGTCGAGCGGATCGCCGACGGGATTGCGCAGGTTTCGGGACTGCCCGATGTCCGTCTGAACGAGCTCCTCGTTTTCGACGGCGGCTGCGCGGGATACGCCCTCACGCTTGACGCCGACGCCATCCTTGCTGTGCTCCTTGATGAGGGCGCGGCGATCCAGGCGGGTTCGAAAGTCACAGGAACCGGCGCGGTGGTCCGCGTGCCCGTCGGCTCCGGTCTGCTTGGACGCGTCGTCGACCCGCTTGGCCGGCCGATCGATCGCGATGAGACCATCGCCGCGGAGGCCCATTGCCCGATCGAGCGCCCCGCGCCGACCATCATCGAGCGCGATCTGGTTTCAGATCCGATGGAGACGGGCATACTAGTCGTGGATTCGTTGTTCACACTCGGTCGCGGCCAGCGCGAGCTGATCATCGGCGATCGCGCCACCGGAAAAACGTCGATCGCCGTCGACGCGATCTGCAACCAGAAGAATTCGGACGTGATTTGCGTCTATGTCGCCGTCGGACAGCGAGCGACTGCTGTCGAACGGGTGATCGAAGCCGTGAGGGCGCATGGCGCCCCGGAACGCTGCATCTTCGTGGTGGCGTCGGCCGCCGCTTCACCTGGGCTGCAATGGATCGCGCCCTTCGCCGGCTTCACCATCGCCGAATATTTTCGCGATCGGGGGCAGCACGCCTTGATCGTCATCGACGATATGACCAAGCATGCGGCGACGCACCGGGAACTGGCGCTGCTCACGCGCGAGCCGCCGGGCCGCGAGGCCTATCCCGGTGACATTTTCTACGTTCATGCACGGATGCTGGAGCGGGCGGCCAAACTATCGGCGGAACTGGGCGGCGGCTCGCTGACCGCCTTGCCAGTCGCCGAGACCGACGCCGGCAATCTCTCGGCCTATATCCCCACCAATCTGATTTCGATCACCGACGGCCAGATCGTACTCGACTCGCGCCTGTTCGCCGCAAACCAGCGTCCGGCGGTCGATGTCGGGACCAGCGTCAGCCGTGTCGGCGGCAAGGCGCAGAAACCGGCGCTGCGCGAAGTCTCAGGCCGCATAAGGCTGGACTACTCGCAATTCCTCGAACTCGAAATGTTCACCCGATTCGGCGGCATTTCCGACACCCGCGTCAAAGCGCAAATTACCCGCGGCGAACGTATCCGCGCACTATTGGTTCAGCCTCGACTGGCCAATTTGCGGCTCGCCGACCAGACGGCTCTGCTGGCCGCGCTCGCCGAAGGTATTTTCGATGATTTCCCCACCGCGACCGTCGGCATTGTGCGGGCGCGTCTGCCAACATGGCTCGACGCCCAGGCTGCCGACGCCGTCGCTATGCTGGCGAACACAGGCGTTCTGGACGAAGCTGTCCGGAGGCGGCTGGTTGCGGCCGTGAGCGCGCTCGGCGCCGATGTCGCCGCAACGGAGCAACCGGAGGCGGCTTTATGACGGAACGTTTGAGCGATGTCGAGGCGCGCATCGGCACCGTGCGGCAGCTCTCCTCGGTGATTGGGGCCATGCGCGGCGTCGCCGCAGCCCGTTCGCGCGAGGCGCGCGGCCATCTTGATGGCGTTCGCGCTTATGCGAAAACCATCGCCGGGGCGATCGGCCAGATTCTGGCTTTCGCGCCAGAACTTGGACGTACGGACTCGGTTCGAAAAGGGGATGGCTCCCGCGCGATCATTGCTATGGTCGCCGAACAAGGCTTCGCCGGAGCTTTCAGCGAACGCGTGCTCGACACCGTCCGTCGCCTCGCGGCGACAAACCCGAACCAGGAGACGGAAATCATGCTGATCGGCGACCGCGGTCTGATGGTCGCGCAGGAGCGAGGTTTCACTATCGACTGGGCGTCGCCAATGGTCGCCCATGTCGGACAAGCGGCGACGCTGGCCAATAAAATTGTCGATGCGCTCTACGCAAGGCTAGACGCGGGACAGGTCACGCGCGTGACGGTGGTCCACGCGATTCCCGACGGATCGAACGCGATCCAGATTGTCGAGAAAAAGCTGCTGCCGTTCGATTTTGAGCGCGTCCCTGCCAACCTAAACAAAGCGATACCCTTGCTCACTTTGCCGCCGGCAGTTTTGCTGGCCAGGCTGGTTGAGGAATATGTCTTCGCCGAATTGTGCGAGGCGGCGGTGCTGTCGTTCGCAGCCGAAAACGAGGCCCGAATGCGCGCCATGATCGAGGCGCGCGCCAATGTCACAAAAACGCTGGACGGCCTGATCTCCCGCTCGCGTCGGTTGCGGCAGGAAGAAATCACGAATGAAATTATTGAATTGGCCGGTGGGGCGCAGAGCAACGCCAATTCCCGGGCGAGATCAACCTAGACCGTATGTTCGCCGGCTAAAGGCGATGGCGGTCCGCCCCACTGCATGTCCCTAATCGAGGATTGCGCTGGCTCTGCCGACACTCGCCTCTCGACCGAGACAGCCCATGACGAAACCACGGTCATGCGGTAACCAACCCGCGCATGAGAGCTTGCTCAACCGCCGTCTCAGACCCCGCCTTCTGCCGTGGGCACTGCCGACGATTTCATCGGCGCTCTAAAATTTAACAGCAGTGCGTAACCCGAAAACTGCGGCATCACGGATACGACCTACGGCCGGGTTTGTAGGATCGATGGCGCCATAGTTGGGATGAAAAATATATTGGAAATCAGGCTGAAGATTCCAGCCGGGAACGAGCGCTACCTGATAGGTCAACTCAAGCGCCATTTCATAGTCGCGGATTGGTAGAGCGGTATTGGTAAAAAAACTTGCGTCTGCGTCGAGCGCTCTCAGCGAAGGCGAAATCGGCGAATAAGCGACCGCTAGACCGAACGTATCGTCCGGCCTCCTGTTCCAAAGACCGATGAAGTTGACGCCGCCTTCGGCATAGAAATTCGCTACATTTCTGTCCGATGGACTTGCCGAAACACGTGCAAAAGCCCCGATACCCTTTTTTGGATCGTCTCCTGGAAGACGCCAAATCATCTGATCTACGATGCCGTAAATGCCGTAATCGCCGAAATGTCGCATCGGCACACCGTTGCTCGACGGATCGGCGAGTGAAAAGCCATTATTGTCGTAACGCTGATCGAGGAATATTTTACCAACTTGGCGCCAGCCGCCGAATCTGATAGTTCCAGCAAGATTTGGCGAATCTTTTGTCTGATTATATTTGTACTGCGCTTCCGCAATTATAAAGGGTGGATCCCCAAGACGGAAATTGATCCCGGCCGGGTCCAAGATTTCCTGCGATCCCCTGAATCTAGCCCCCGAAGTATCGCCATTGAAGATGGCGGCAAGGAAAGTGATTTGATCGTTCGGGGTCACTTTCAGCCGCACTGCAGGCGCCGCCAGGGGATAGTTGGGTCCCGTGCTTGGCAAGTCCGCCGCCAATATATTCGGCCATCCGAACGTCGCGTTGATATATAAAGCGCCGAAATCGCTGATGAAAAATTCAGTGTCCGCGCCTAATTGACCGATACGTATCGATGCCAGGTCCCTAAAAAACTTTTGTTCAAACCACGCTTCATACAGCCGCGTGGTTGTTCGCGCCTCGATGGAACTGACGGTCAAAACGTTGAAAATGCAACAAGTAGAGAGACCCAAGCCATTGATTATATAGGAGTTAATATGGAATGAAGCGCCGTTAAGCCCGACAATTTTATTGAGATCGCCATCGAGAGCCGTCTCGATGAGTTGATCGTAAATCCCTCGCCGTTTGACGCCACCTGTAGGGTTGCCAAATACCTCGCCTGTGTAATTCACTTGCAAATTGTAGCCGAGATCAAACAGCGCCTTCTTGAACTCAGCAAGCGCCGTAATGCTTGAGGATACAGAAGGTTGTCCACTTGTCGATGCCTCCGCGGACACCCCTGACGTGGTCTGCGTAGCCTGAACTTGTTGTGCATGAGCTAAGCCGCTCGTCAGCACAAGTATTACCGCAAGATGGATCGCAAGCCGCAAGCTGCCACTCCTCACTTTACAGCATTCCCATCCAATCAATTTCCTCAAGACGGACTACTGTTGCTACCTTCCGATATCACACGGATTTGAAGGCGATAAGACGTAATATCCTACAGATGGCCACAGGGTGGCGCGAATGCTCGGCGCGACCAGCGGGGCGGCGGCCCGGGCCGACATGCGCCCAGTTTGGGGTTCCCTGCCCAATGAGGTGGTCGAGACCGGCGAGTTGACCGCGCATTTCGAACGTGACCACCGGCAACGCGACGACAAGGCCGATCCAGAACCGTGTTATCATATCGACGAGTCCCTTACTCGGTTCAGATTCGGCCGTGACCAGTACGGGATCAAGAGTCGTGCCGCAGATCGGGCGGGTGTAAATCGTTCCCGCGAGCGCGGCAGGAGCCCGCGCCGCCTCAGGCTGCGTAGCACGCCGGATCGGCGACGAACTTGCTGCGGCATCCGTCTGAGCAGAAAAATAAGACTGTCCCGCGTGAACGGCCTGGTTTTTGGCGGTCTCTGGGTTCATTTCCATGCCGCAGACGGGATCCCGCGTTGTTTGCGCGCCCTGCGAAGGATCGACAGATGCGGGATGTTCATGACGGTGCACGTGGCCGTGATGGCCCCCTGGTGGTTATGGGAGTCGACGACCCCTTTGGTGTCTGGACTCATGGGAGGACCTCCGGACGTTGTCGAGCGAGGGGAGCTTTTCATATGCGCCGTCCTCAAATATTAGCGATGACATTGCGCAATTTATCGGTCACTTTCCGGGCAATTTCAGCAAGCGCCGGATTGCCCACGCGCTCCATTCCAACTTGCGGATTTATGGCCGCGACCTCGATTTCACCGCCACCCAGATCCTGCACAATCACATTGCACGGCAGCATCGTGCCGATCTTGTCCTCTACGGTCAGGGCCTGATGGGCCAAAGAGGGATTGCACGCACCCAGGATTCGATAATCGCGGAACTCCGCCCCTAACTTCTGTTTCATCGTCGCTTTGACGTCGATTTCCGTAAGGATGCCGAAGCCTTCAAGCTTGAGAGCCTCCACTGCTTTGGCCACGATTTGGTCGAAACTGGAACCGGAAATGACTTTGTTGATGTAGTATGTCATCGTTGATTTCCTTTCGTATCGAGAGGGCAAGCGTTCCAATTGAGGCTCCGTTCTTGCCCGTCGGTAATATCGCAACGGAAAAGATCATGCTGATGATCGTGCATCGTCATAATCTTTAGTGCGTATGGCTTCGCGACCGTTTCGCACCAATTGCGAAGGCGCTGCTTGTCGATCATGCCGGGGACGATTGAAAACTCGCTCAGCTTCGCCCGTGCTTGGGACCGCGCGAAATCGGCGGCTTGAACTAAAACGGGCGTAATTTCCTCTGGCCGAAGGCCAGCCATGACCTCTTCTTTGATGTGTTGGGCGTAAACGCTCATCGGCCCGAGCGGTCCGCTCGTTTCCTCCAGGAAACTCGGGCGATCGATTGCGCACATGTTCGTGGTTTGCTGCCCGAGGTACACGACCGACAAGAGCTTGATCTGTCGATTGAGATCATTCGCAGACCCCGGCGACGTTACGACAAGGATCAGCCCTGCAACGAGTCCGCAGGTCTGGTAGACGCTCTTCATCGACCATGCGAATGGACTTTTTATGCGCATCGTAGGATTCATCGGAGGTCCCATCAATCTGCGGCTCTCGCCAAAAAGGAATTAACTCGCAGCAGAGGTGGATGGGCTTGGTCCAGCTCGGGGATCGCACCCAAGGCGAAGGCGTCTATGGCGCCGGGACGGAAGAGACAGCATACGGTCGAACCGCCGTACTGGAAGTAGCCGAGTTCATCTCCCTTGGCCACACGGGCCCCGGCTTTGACGCTTTGATCGATAACGCAGGAGGAAATCTCGCCCATGCCGATCGGCATGACCACCATATGACCGATGGATGGATCGTCGGCCATGATGTGGATGATCGCCCGTGCGGCGACGTGCGCGAGATAGGCCTGAGAACGGTTGGGGCCGATCGGATCCTCGCCCTCGCTCTCGGCTTCCGAGAAATAGGTGCCTTCAACCGTTCGCGTTCTCAAAATTGTTCCGCTCACCGGGCTGTGCCAGCGGTGATAATTGAAGGCGCTCAGGAAGGCCTGGTAGACCACGCCGCCCACGAAGTCGTCGACGGTGGGATCGCCCGCAAGCATGTCAGTCAGCGAATAGGGCTGGCCCTTGATCCAGAAATCGTCCTGGCGTTTCACGTTCCTGGCTATGCGATAGGGCCGGGACTCGCAGGGAACGACGGTCACCTTGCCATCGTCCGGCGCAGCCACCGGGCGCACGCCGGACCTGAAGCGGCGAGTAAAGAAATCGTTCCACGACCGGAAGCCCCAGTGCGGATCGTTCGGATCGTGCTCAAATTGCGCCATGCCGATGCGCGCCTGCGCCGCCTCGGACTTCCAGCCTTGGGGCGAGTCATTGATTACGTGGAGGGAGGCCTCACTGGTCAAGTACTCGCACCAAACCGAAATGATTTTCCTGACCATGGCGTTGACTGTGGGGTGGCGGAAGGCGGCGAAGCCCGCGGGCGTTCCCATGCACCAGTCGAGGATCGCATCAAGCGGACAGCCGACATAGGCCGAATCCTCGAATTCCGGCACGTAGGTGAGGACAGCATTCATCAGACTCAGCATTTGCTCGACGGAGTCCAAATGACGCACCCGGAATTTGCTGGTCCTGGGGACCTGGCCGATCATGCTGGTGAAATACATGCGCACGATCGGATCGTCGTCGATCAGGTCGGCGAATTCCTCGATCACCGGATGGCGACTCGCTCCCCGCGCGTCCGCCCGCATCTTGAAGTCGTGGAGCCAGGCCTGTAGGGCTTCCGGCTCCGCCGGGAGCCAATGGCCGATGCGAAACGTCGACTTTCTCGCCCAATGATTACCAGTCATCGAATTCTCGCTGTTGACTGTTTGGAGTTGAACACTTGTGTTTCTTCCAAATGCCCGAAGGTGGATGGTGCCTCTTTTGCCGAAGTGAGCCTTCTACTCGCGCCCAAAAAGGCTTAGCGTTTTTCCGGGACGCCATCGCCAAGCAAGACGCCGTCGCCATGATTCCTCCGAGAAAAACGTCGCCGTGGGTCGCGTGCGATTACGCTCTCTACTGCGAGCGCAACCTGATGGAACGCTTCTTTCTGAAAGTGAGGCACCTTAGCCGCGTCACCACCCGCTATGAGCCAGGCCGCAAGAGTTCGTGTCCGTGCTGTCCCTCGTCAGCGCGCTCATCGGGACGCGCTCAATGTCAACGCGCTCTGGGAATGGCAGGTCGCTGGGTCGGACTCTGAACGGGACACCCTTCCACCGATTCATGCATTGATCATATGAGATCCGGCAATACGTCGCCGCAGAAGGAGAGCGTGGCGTGAGGCCAATATCTTGCTGACATCGGTAGCGTGTCTTTTGACAATCGATAACATGCTCCTGCCGCGATCGATGACCGCCTGAGTCGACGAATCCCCCCTTGCATGAGATTATCGCGCCGGCGGAAGGCGCCGAGAGAACGGCGCCAACGACGACGATCAAGACGCCAAAAGCTGGGCGTAACATTGGAACCTCCCATTGCTGATGGGGCGTCAGCCCCGATTAATGCACGTGGACATGTTCGGCTTCGTGTTCGTGATCGTCGTGGTCATGCGCCACAAACTTGCCCTGCACGACGCTGCCCGTCAGGGTCGTGATCTGCACAGCGCCTTCCAGCTGTGCCGGAAGCGGCGACGGAGAAACGCCTGTCAGTTCGTTGTCTCCGGCGGATTCCAGCGGAATGCGCACGGGCTTTCCGTCGACCGCTTTGAAGATGGCGACACCCTTCAAGCCGGCAGAGGGGACCGCCCTGGTCGAATGATCGTGGAGATAGACTTCGAGCTTCGTGTCCTTGGCGACGACCTCGACATGGAAGACGCTTGCGTCGGTTTGCTGGCCGCCATGCTCGCCGATCTTGGCCGCATGGGCGAAGGCCAACGAAGGCGCAGAGAATAGGACAGCGGAAATAACGAAAGTCCTGAGTTTCATGCGAATTCTCCTGTTTAGCTAAAAGGTTGAGGGTTCGAGAATGCCCGTAGTGGGTTGGTCGGATGCTTTGTTTTGATTGTCGTTGACAAGCCGCTCAAAGGACTTGCGCCCGAAAAGCAGCACGAGGGCCGGAGTCACGAAGGCGTCGAGCGCAGTGGCGCTGACAAGGCCGCCAAATATCGTTATGGCGACCGGATGCAGGATTTCCTTGCCCGGCGCCTGTGCGTCGAACATCAGGGGGGCGAGAGCCACGCCTGCGGATAGAGCGGTCATGAGCACCGGCGTCATGCGCTCCAGCGAACCCCGGATCGCCAACTCCCGGCCAAATGCGACGCCCTCATGCAATCCGAGATTCAGCATGTGGCTGATCTTTAGGATTCCGTTGCGCGAAGCGATGCCAGTTAGCGTGATGAAGCCGATCATCGACGCGACCGACAGTGGCTGGCCGGCGATGGCGAGAGCCGCGACGCTGCCAATCAGGGCGAGAGGAGCCCCACCCATGATGATCGCGGCGAAGGTCGCCGAGCGGTACCGTGAATAGAGCAGCGCGAAGACGAGGCCGAGCGAAATCAGGGACAGCAGCCCGATGTCTCTGCTCGCCTCTTCCTGAGCTTGGAAGGTCCCTTCCAGGCTCGCGAAATAGCCTTGCGGCAGTTTCGCTTCCGCCAGCTTACCTCTGATATCGGCTATGCTGCGGCCCATGTCGGCGCCAGGCGCGGCATTGGCGAAGACGACGATGCGCCTCTTGCCGTTCTCGCGCTGGATCTGGTTCGGCCCGTCGGTCTCGCGCACATCGGCGATCTGGCGCGCCGGAACCCAGCCATAGGGCGTCTCGATCAACAGGTCGCCGAGCGACTGAGTCGTGCGCAGGCGGTCGTCAAGCCGCTCGACGATATCGAAACGGCGCACCCCATCGACAACCCGCGACACGAGCTTGCCGTTCGACAGGCGTTGCAGCTGATCGACGATGGCGGCGGGCTGCACGCCGTAAAGCGCCGCCCGCTGGTAATCGACCGCGATCTCAAGCTGCGGCACGCGCACCTGCCGCTCGACCTGGAGATCGACGAGGCCAGAAATGGGGGCGAGTTTTTGGCGGAGATCGTCGGCAATGCGCGTGAGTGAGTCGAGATCGTCGCCAAAGATTTTTAATGCGATCTGCGCCCGCACGCCTGACAACATGTGGTCAAGGCGATGCGATATCGGCTGCCCGATGTTGACAGCTACCGGCAGTACGCCGAGCTTTTCGCGTATATCCGCGAGGACCAAGGCTCTGTCCCGCTTCGACGACTCCAGATCGACCTCGATCTCCGAGGAATGGACGCCCTCGGCATGTTCGTCGAGTTCGGCGCGGCCGGTGCGCCGCCCGACCGATTTGACCTCGGGAATCTGCAACAGCAATTGCTCAGCGATCAGGCCAACGCGATTGGATTCCGCCAGGGATATGCCCGGCGCAAAGGTGGCGTTGATCGTCAGCGTGCCTTCATTGAAGGGAGGCAGGAAAGCGCGCGGCAAGTTGAATGCCGCCAAGCCCGCCCCGATCACGCCAAGCGCCGCCACAGCCACCAGGATCGGCGCATGATTGAGCGCATGATCGAGCCCGGTTGCATAGCCTGCCTTGAGCTTGCGCACGAGCCAGCCTTCATGCTCTTCGAACCGCTTCAGGCGGGGCAGAAGATAGAAAGACAGGACTGGGGTGACCGTGATCGAGACCATGAGGCTGGCCAGGATTGATATGATGTAGGCTTGGCCGAGCGGCGCGAAGAGGCGCCCTTCGATGCCCGACAGCGCGAAAAGCGGCACGAAAACCAGCACGATGATCGCGGTCGCATAGACGATGCCGGACCGCACCTCCTGGCTCGCTGCGACGATGACGTCGAAGACGCTCCTCGGACTGCCGGCTTGCCGGTTTTCCCGAAGTCGCCGGAAGATATTTTCGACGTCCACCACGGCGTCATCGACCAGTTCGCCGATGGCGATGGCGAGGCCTCCGAGCGTCATGGTGTTGATCGACAGCCCCATCCAGTGGAAGACAATGGCGGCGACCAGGATCGACAGGGGAATGGCGGTCAAAGAGATCGCAGTCGTACGCCAATTCAGCAGGAAGGCGAACAGGACGATAGCGACGACGACGACCGCCTCCATCAGCACGTGCTCGACGTTTTTCACCGACGTTTCAATGAAATTGGCCTGGCGGAACAGGATTTGGTCAGCCCTGATTCCGTCCGGCAGCGAAGGGCTAAGCTCTTTGAGCGCGGTTTCGATGTCCTTCGTCAGCTTGATCGTGTCGATGTCCGGCTGCTTCTCGATCGAGACGATCACAGCCGGCTTGCCCATAAAGCCGGCGTCGCCGCGTTTCGGCTTGGCGGAAAACGAGACCTCCGCCACCTGCTTGAGCCGAACCGGCTTGCCATTCGGCGTCGCGACGACCAGATCGGAGAGGTCTTCGAGCCGAAGCGTGCGCGCGAGATTGCGGATCAAATATTCGGTCGCATGCTGGTCTGAGAAGCCGCCGCCGGTGTTGACGCCAAATTGCACGAGCGCCTTGTCGAGCTGGTCGAGCGTGATCCCGAGCATCCGCATGGCTGCCAAATTGGGGGAGACGCGGAATTGCCGGACCTCCCCGCCTATCGGAATGACCTGGGCGACGCCAGGAATGGCGAGCAGACGCGGGCGCACCACGAAGTCTGCCGTTTCGCGCACCTGCATCGGCGAGACGCCCTCGGGCGCCGTCATGGCGACGAGGACGATCTGGCCCATGATCGAATTGACCGGCCCCATCTGCGGCGTCACGTTCGGCGGCAATTGGTCGCGAACGAGAGCGAGGCGCTCGGCGATCTGTTGCCGATCGCGAAAAATCTCGCTCTTCCAGTCGAACTCGACATAGACAATCGACAGGCCGACACCGGAAACCGATCGAACGCGCGTGACGCCGGGCACGCCATTCATCTGCGTTTCGATGACGAAGGTGACGAGCTGCTCGACTTCGGGCGGAGCGAGTCCCTCGGCCTCGGTCATGATGGTGACGGTCGGGCGGTTCAAATCCGGCAGCACGTCGACGGGAAGGCGGATCAGGGTGAAGGCGCCGTAGACGAGCAGCACCGCGGCGAGCGCCAGCACCAAAAGGCGGTTGCGCAGGGAGTGCGAGACAAGAAAGGTGAACATTGGCGCTTACCTCACCTGATCGATGAGGGAGGCCGCCTGCGTGACCACCCGCTTGCCCGGATCGAGACCCGCCACCACCAGCATCGTGTCGGCATCAAGCGCTTCGACGCGCACCTCTCGCGCGGCAAAAAGTTCGGCCCTCACATGCTCGAAGACAACGCTTTGGCCATTGCTGCGCCGTATGACGCTGGCGCGAGGAACGGCGATGCCGGTTTTCGTCTCGGTCGTCGCGGCCGAGACGGTGACGAACTGGCCGAGGCGCAGGTCTCCGGCGTCGGAATGCAAAGCGAAATCGACAGGTACCGTCTGACTGCGGTCGGCGAGGCCGGAGCCGATATAATCAAGCGCATAGGTTTTGCCTTCGGCGGTGCGGGCGGACCCGGCGCCGCTGAAAGCCTTGGCCTCGAAGGCCATGGCCTCTACCCATAGGCGGCGCGGATCGACGATCTGGAAGATGACGGAATTGGGATCTGCGATCTGGCCGGCCGAGGCGTTAGCCGAAGCGATCACCCCGTCGACAGGGGTGACAAGCGGTTCCGGCTCCCGCCGCGCCTTGTCGACCGACGCACGGCGCTGGCGCAGACCTTCGAGTTCAAGCCGCGTATCATCCAACGTCGCCTGAGCGACAGACTGCGTCTTGATCAAGATTTGCTGACGCGCAAGTCGCCGCTCGATGATGGAGATCTGCTGGTCGAGATCGCCCGCCGTCTGATGCAGAGTGGATTGATCAATGGCGAGGAAGGGCACGGCGGCATAGGCGAGGACCTCGCCCTTCTTCACATTCTGGCCGAGGCGCGGGAATCCCCCTGGTGGAGGCGACAGCCGGCCGGCCGTGGCGGCTGTGACGATGCCGCTGGCGTTGGGATCGGGAACCACCCGGCCCGGCAGTTCGATCGATCGGCTATGAGAGCCGGCTTCACTGAGTTGCGTCCTGACCGCCAGAATGCGCTGACTGGGTTTGGGCACGAAGATCAAGCCGTCGGCCGTGACGCCGGGCCGGTCGCCGGCGGCAGGCGCTGGGGCGGCGGCCTCATCATGGCCCTCGTGGGCAAAAAGCGAGGCGGCGCCAAACACGATGATCGGCCCAAGGCCGAACGTCAGCGCCCAGAACCGACGTCGGTTGCGCAGCATAATTGGCACAGCGGCGCCTCCTATCAGCAGCGCGACGGCGGCGATCCAGGGGAAAATCTTGCCAAGAACTGGCGGCGGAGCGCCGCCCGCCATCGCCTTGGCGTCAGCCGCGGGCTGGGGAACGGTAAGACTGGTCGACAGGACGTCCATGTCGGTTCCGGCCATCACCGTGAAGATCAGGTCGATGCGACCGGGCTTCGCGGCCCAGGGCGCAGGCGCGCTATAAAGGCCGGGGCCCTTTGGCGCCGCCTCTACCGCGCCGGCCGGCGTCTCGATGTTAATCGATGCGCCCTCGACCGGCGCGTTCGTGTCGAAACGGTCGAGCCAGATTTCCAATTCGCCGCCATTTGGTATCGCGACGAGTTCGAAAGCCGCCGATTGGGCTTCGGCCCGCGGCGAGACATGGGCGATGGCGGGTGGGAGGGCGTCGTGATCGTGGCCCTCATGGGCGAACGACGGCGTCGCTAAGGCAAGCGCGCTCAAAAGGGACGCGGTAAGAGCGGCGTAGCAGAAAGACATGGGAATAAGACCTTTGTCCGGAACAGCGGACGGCATTGCGACCTGTCAAAGCAGGCGCGCGCCGGCGACGAGCGTTCAGGCGAAAAGTCTTGGGGGGCGCAGGAGGGAGATGGGATCGACGCCGTCGGGCTCGCGGCCTTCCGGCATCGGCAGACGAGCCGCCAAGCCGACGGGCGTCGGAATCATACGCACAGGAGGGGTCAGGAAAGCAGAAGAGCAGCAACCAGAACCGGAACAGCAAACGCCGCCGCAGCCGCTATGCTCATTCTGCTCTTGCTCCGCAGGCGAAGCGAACATCGCAGCAATCAGCAGACTGGAGTTCGTCGTCGCCTTCAACGACGTCCCCGAAACGGTTGCGAACGCGTCCTCCACCAAAGGCGGAGAAATAGGAGACGCAGAACTCACTGCGTGACGCTCATGGCCGGGATGGGCAGCGGCAGCGGTCGGGCCGAACGCCATCATGGCTGCGACGAGCGCTGCCATGATCCAAAGCGTGAAGCGAGCCAACCGAAGGTGCGGCATATTCATTCCTGACTGAATTTTCTTACCACAATGCCGGTGCTTGATCCATGTCCAAGCGAGCGTTTCGCCAAGGCTTGGAGTAAACATGATTTCTGCGCATGAAAAGCGACGAAATTGGGGAAGAGGTATGGTTTTCTGGACAAGCAGACAGGTCGAAGGTCTGCTCACCGCCTAATGCGCAGGTCGGCCAGACTAAGCGACAGAGTTCCGCTGGGCGCATCCTTTCCGTTCAGCCTTTGACAGGTTGGCCCCGCATAACAGCCAATCGATGACGGGCGGCATTTCGCCAAATCCGAGCATACGGGACGAGTGGTGAATTTCGACGCACGGCGGCGTAAGCCGACTTCGGCTCCAGAATTCAATGCAACTCATCGTTGCACCAGGTTTTTCAGCTCCCAAGATCACCCCACAACTGCGCGAAATCCGCGCCAACCTCGCGCGGCCAAGCAATCGACACATCGAGTTCGTTATGCTTCTCGAAGAAGCCCAAGGCGCCGGCAAGCCCAGCCGCGTCGTGATCCGCGAATATGGTCACGCGCGATACGATCGGCGGCAGAGTGACGATGGAAAATCGCTCCGCGCCCAGCACCGCCCATACAGGCAGTCCCTCATGAAGCAACGAGGCGCCCCAGGCGCTTTCAAATCCCTCGGCCAGCCCGATATGGCTCGCCGCCGGCGCTGTCCGTAACAGGCCTTCGCCCAGCGGGCCGATCACCCGGCGAGGGGAGGGGACATTTGCTTTCGACCGCCCAGAGGGATCGAGAAAGGTAAGCTGCACCGCGACCAGACTGCGGGACGGCGCCTGAACCGCGGCGATCAGACAGGGAAAACGCCGGTCGCGATCATAGCGATAGGACCGCAAATACCGAATAGTCGCGGGAGGCGACGAGCCAAATCCACGAGATCGCAGGTACGTATCTGCCGGGGTTCCGGCGACGGACAAAGCCGAACGCCATAATTTCCTTGCAAGCTCGCTTGTTGTTCGACTGGGCTGCGGCGACCGAGGAAGTGACGCTCGTTTCTCCGCGATTGTCTCCAACGCTGGCGCGAGATTGTTCAGCGCCCGAAAAATATCGCGCGGCCGGCACCCCGCGAAACAATGAAACAGAAATCCCTCTCGACCGTCCGATACGCCAAGAGACGGGCGCAAATCGCCGCGTCGCTTGCCATGGGTGGGAACAGGGCAGGGGCAGAGGAAACCCTTTCCTTCTGGCTTGCCGCCGAGTAGCCGCGCGATTTCGGCGGCAGTCGCCTTCATGGGCGCGGCGGGGCAGCGGCGTCGCTCCCGGCAGCGCGCGCGAGTATGGCGTTTGGCAGCGGGAGATCAGGCGACGCCCAAAGTCCCCGCCGGTGAGCCTTGGCGTCGGCTTCGGCGACCGCATAAGAAAGATTCACCGGGCGACCCCTGGCGTCCGCCGCCGCGAAGGCAAAGCCTTGAGTGACAAGGATGGTACCGAGGTCGAGTGTCGTCTTACCGATATGGGCGGCGCAGACTGCATAAATCAGCGGCGGCGCGCCCGAGCGGGCAATGGCCGAGCAGCGCGGCTTCGTGTCTCGGATCAACGCGGCGAAATAGGCCAAAGACGCTTCGCCGCAATCTACTTTCGCGCCGATCGCATTGGCGAAACTCGTGCCGCGAATGCAGGACTGCACCCCGTAAAGGCGAAAGGTCTCGCCCGCCTGGCGCCAGGTGTCGCCGGTCTCAAAAGTGACGCCGGACAGCGGAATGTCGAATATCGGCAGTTTGCCGTTTGTACCCGCCGCCTGTTGCGGTAGGGCGCCCGACGTCATCGTGGCGAAAGCGATGATCGCGAGTGCAAAAGCGCGCGAGTTTCGAAAAGGTCGCATGACGGCGCCGATCATCCGAAGTTGTCGGGAAGCGAGAGCGGCGCACTGCTCGGCGATGGCGAAATCGCGCCGCCGGGCGTGGTCGCTCCATCCGGACAATTCGTGCCGCCGCTGTTGCTGCAAGTGGCGGCCGCCTGGTTGATCTTGCTCTGAATCGCTTGGCCCCAAGAGCAAATGCTTTGGTTATTGCCATCGAGGTTTGCCGTGCCATTCGAGAGCGTTGCACCGGTCGCCCGAAAGCCCCCATTGCCTGCGGTCGGACAGGCGCCGCCATTGGCTTGCATGTAGGCGACATCATTTTTGCAAATTCCCGGACCGAACTGGAAGCAGGCTGACATCATCCCCGGCGTCACCGCCGTTCCGCCGATCGAGCTGTTGTTGGCGAGCGTCTGATAACCGCCCGACGTGTTGGAATTGCCGACCTGTTGAGCCCAGATGTTGACCTGCTGTTGCAACGGCAGATTCAGATATTGATTTGCCGACATTCCCGCAGGCAAATTTGAGCTGGTCAGCTGCAACACGCCGAAATTATTGCCATTGGACGCGCAGGTGTTGCCGCCGGACTCGGCAATCGCCGCGCCGCCGAAATTGCATGAGCTCGATTTGAGGGTCGAATTGGCATTTGGCGAATTTTGAATGGCTTGCGAAACTTGCGACGCTGAATATTGCTGATTGGCGCAACCGGATTGAAGGTAGGCGCAGGCGTCGTTCGTCGATAGTGCGAGAAGCGCAAGGCCGCTACCGAGAAGATTTGAGAGGCGCATTCGGTGTCGCTCCGTGCTCGCGGCTCAAGGAATTGTGACGGAGTTTGCGCTCGCGTCCTTTTTGCCATCGACCACATCGGCGAACGAAAGTTGCTTCGTTGCAGGATCGTAGGTTGCGACCGTCATGAAACGTGTCTGGGCGTTGCTGCTGGCGTCATAGCCGCGCTCGCCTCTTACCGAGGATATTGCGAACATCGGCCAGTCCTTGATGATGCGAACGTGATCGCCGTCGATCTCGGCCAAGCGCGCCGGGCAAGTCCGCATATTTTCCACCGGCGTCGAACCGCAATTGCCGTTCAAAACCGAAATGACGATGCGGCGGCCATTGATCGTGAACGTCGCCGAAAAGGCCTCGGCGACCAATGGCATCGACGGGCTGACCTGCGCCTGCAAGTCGCGTTGAAATTTGAGGAGGTCAGGAACCTGATCCCGCCAAATTCGAGACTGGATATTGGATTGAGTAAGAGAGAAGGAAGAGGCCAGCAAACGCTGAGAAACAGCGGTTTGGGCGAAAGTCGCAATTGGAAACGACAGCGCGAAGCCGAGAGCAATGACCACGCTCATGATTTTCTCCTTCCAGGGCGAACCCATTGCGAAGGAGGAGGCGGGGGGTGACGCCGGCGTCAAAGGCGCGCAGCCCCGACAGAAAATCCGAGGCTTCGCGCGCGGAAGCGGATTTTGTGGTTGACGCCCTGAGGCGGCGCGGCGCGCACGCTTGCGCAAATTCGGGTCGTCCGGGAAGAAGGTCATGCGGAAGGACATGTTTCGGCTCCGAAGGTTAAAGCGCCAGCTGGCCATTGCGGTCAGAGCGGATGCAGGCGAATGGTTTGGTCACATTGGGCGATATCGGTATGGGCGACGCTGTATCGGATTTTGAAGGCGCGAAGATTGATGTCATAGGCGGCCTGTATCGTTGTGGCGGTCGAATCTTCGGATGGTCCCGCGCCGGTTTTCACGAGATAACAGGCGGCGCCATCGACGATCGAATAATGGCCGTCACTAAAAGTCGCGACGCGCAGCGGGCAGACGAAAATCCGCGCGCTTGGCGAGGGCGAGGGATATTCATCGGTGCAGACGCTCGGCGTATAGAGCACCGTCAGCGCCACCAGCTTGCTCGGGAAATTCACGGAAAAATGCCATTCGGCGGCGTCGCGGTTGAAGGACCCAGAACTCATATTCGGCGCCGGCGAACCCAGCGGCGACTTCCGGCTTTTGGCATTGCTCTCACTGAGGCGATCCTGCCAGATCGAGGCATAGGCCTCGGCTTCGCCCACCGGAATTTTCAAGTCTGAATAGGCGACAGGCCGCCAGCGTTCGGGATCCGGCGTGAAGCGCGGCGAGGACGAACCTGGAGACTGGTGATAAATCTGCGGCTCATCCCCCGGCACGCCTGTTTGTGCAGGGGCCGAGGCCGTCGGCGCCAAAAATATCGCCGAAGCGAGAAGAAGTCTTGCGCTCATCGGTAACGTCCGATGACGTGATGAAAGGCGGCGCGAACGAAAGCGTAGAGCGAACGAAGGGCCGCATAAGCAAGGGCCAAAAGCGCCAAAGTCGGCACGAGAATCAGCAACGCCGTTCCGTTCCCCCTGAGCGGCGTCGTCACGCCCGGGAACAGGGCCGCGTTCATCGCATACTCGACGGGAAAGAGAACGTAACCGACGATCTGCACTTTAGCCTGGTCCAGCCAGACCAGGGGGACCAGGACTAGCGCCATGACGATGAGGCCGCTGACACGCCGGATAGCGTTCGCCCATGCCAATGAATCATAATTGAAAGGATGGCGGCGACAGGGGTTCAAGGGGTTGCCTCCAATGTCCGTCATGGCCCGGATTTTCGGCCTCGATAGCTGCATTCGCTTCCTTCTGCCGCATGATTGCGCCGAAAGCATGTTGCCAATTTTTTATAATACTGATACCGATTCGTTGGCAACGGGAATTTTGAAATGCGCCTGTCTATTGTTCTCGCCTTCAGCGCCTTATGCGCAAGCGCCTCAGCGCAGGATGCGCCTGCTCGCGTCAGCCACGCCCCGAAAGCCGCCGTTCAGACGGTAGCCGCGGAGGCCGAGAAGACAATTATTTATAAATCTTCGGCTGCCGCTTCGCCGCGTTGCGACAGCGTGATCGACGATAAGGCCCTGCGCGAACTGGTGCAAAAAAACGCGCGCGAAATTGGCGTCGATGAAAAACTCGCGCTGGTCATTCTCAAGCTGGAATCCAAGGACGGCGCGGACGTCAATTCGCCCAAGGGCGCGCGCGGGCCGATGCAGCTGATGCCGGCGACCGCCGCCCAATATGGGGTCACAGACATTTGCGATCCCGCGCAGAATGTCCGGGGCGCACTCCTGTTTCTCAAGGACCTGTCGGCGCAATTTTCCGGCAATATGATGCTGATCGCCGCCGCCTATAACGCCGGCTCCGAGCGCGTCCATCAGGCCCATGGCGTCCCCGCCAACCCTGAGACCGTGCGCTATGTCGCGAGCGCCGCCAATCAATATTTCGATCTCGCCCCCTTGGCGGCGCGGCGCGGAAAAGCGCAACCGCCCCGCGTCGGCCCGGTCGGGGTCGAATATGTCGCCAATATTCCCGCCGGAAAGCCCGAAGGCGGCAGGGCCCAGGAATGGATTGGCGGCAGCGTTCTTTATGTCGGTTCTGAAGAGCAAGGAGAAAAATAATGGCGGCAGCCAGATTTAATCATTTTGCCATGCTTGGGGTGCTCGTGGCGCTCGCGCTCGCTTCAAGCACGGAACTCGCTTTCGCGACCGCTTCGACATTTCAGCCGCTCAACACGGCGATGACGAGCGTGTTGCAATTCATGACCGGGACGTTTGCGACCACTGCGGCGACAGTCGCCGTTGCGGCCGTCGGCTTTCTCGCGCTGACCTCTCGGATTCCCTGGTCCTGGGCCTTCGCCGTGGTCATCGGCGTCGCGCTGATTTTCGGCGCTTCGCAAATCGTCCAGTCGCTCACCAGCGGCATGGGCGGCTAATGATGGGCGAGCCGTCAAAACCTCGGCTCGATCCTCTTGTGGGCGGCCTGACCCGGCCGCCCATGATGCTCGGCGTTCCCTATGTGCTGTTCGTCGTCGAATTTTGCGTCGTCGTTCTGATTTTCATCAACACCAAGAATCTCCTGATGTTTGTGCTGCTGCTCCCCGTTCACGGAATCGCGTATGCGCTGACCGTCCGGGACAATCGCTTCGTCGACATCATTCTGGTGCGCTTCGGCAAATGCCCGGTGACGCGCAATCACAGATTTTGGGGCGGCGATTCCTACAAGCCCTAAACTTGAATTAGAGAGACTAAGACTTGCCGAAACTGGCCGCGCATATTCTCCGCTCCATGACTCTCGGTCACGCCGATGCGCGTGAAGCGGCGGTGGCCAAGCACGTGCCCTTTCTGCGCCATGTCGCCGAAGACATGCTCAAGACCAAGGAGGGCCATTTCCTCATGGTGGTGAAAATCGGCGGCTTCTGTTTTCAGACCGCCGACCAGGCCGAAATCGACATGCGCCTGTCGAGCCGCAACACGATCATCCGCGCGATGAACGACAGCCGTTTCGCCATTTATTCCCACATCATCAGACGCGAAGTCCGCCCGAAGATCGACGGGCATTTCGACAATTGGTTCTGCGAGGAACTTGACCGTCGCTATATGGCCAATCAGCAGCACAAACGCATGTTTGTGAATGATCTCTATGTGACCATTTTGCGCCGCGGCTTCGTCGGCAAGGTTGGCATGGCGGAAAAGGCCACGAATCTCTTCCGCAAAAGTCTCGGCGTCGAGGTCTCGGAAATCGAGGCGGAGGCGAAGCGCGAATTGCGCGACACCGTCGCCAATTTCTGCAAGGAAATGGCGAGCTATGGCGCTCGGGTTTTGGCCTGCGTTCGGCGCAACGGGGTTGTCTGCACCGAGATCGGCGAATTCCTCGGCCAATTGCTGGCGGGCGGCGTGCCCCTCGCTATGGCGCTGCCGCGCATGGCGCTGGACGATTATCTACCGACCAGGCGCATCACCTTCGGCAAACGCGCTTTCGAACTGCGTGGCGCAACTGAAGGAGAGACGCGCTTCGGCGCCATGCTGTCGATCCGTGAATATCCGCCCTATACCGGGGCAGGGATGCTCGACGGCCTCCTACGCATTCCCCATGAATTGATTGTGTCTCAGAGCTTTGCGCTCGAAGACCGCGCCCCCGTGATGTCGCATGTCGCCAAGGTGCAGCGGCAGATTTCGGCCTCGGACGAAGCCGGCACGGAGGTGGAAGCGGCGATCAACATCGCCCGCAACGAGCTTGTCACCGGCCAGACCGTTCTCGGCTATCATCATCTGACCGTCTGCGCGCTTGGGAAAAAGCTGCGCGATATGGAGAATTGCGTTCAGGCGGCGACCCAGGAATTGCAGAATTTCGGGACGATCGTCGTCCGCGAGGATATGAACGCCGAACCCTGTTTCTGGGCGCAATTGCCGGGGAATTTTGGCTATATTGCGCGCAAGGCGTTGATCTCCTCGCGCAATTTCGTCGGCTTCGCCTCATTGCATAATTTCGCGGTGGGCCGGCCCGACGGCAATCGCTGGGGCCCGGCGATCTCGATCCTCGAGACCACCAGCCAGACGCCCTATTATTTCAATTTCCATCGGCGACAGGTCGGTAATTTCACGGTCACCGGTCCGACCGGCTCCGGCAAGACCGTCGGCCTCGGTTTTTTGCTGTGTCAGGCGATGCGGGTGTCGCCACAGCCGCGCGTCGCCTTTTTCGACAAGGATCGCGGCGCCGATCCGCTGATCCGCGCCATGGGCGGCTCGTATGAGGTTTTACAGCCGGGCGTGCCCACGGGCTTCAATCCCCTGCAATTGGCAGGAACGCCGGATGACCGGAAGTTTATCGAAGACCTGCTGAAATTCATGGTGCGTCCGCGCGATGGAAGCGACCTCGGGGCGCAGCAGATCAAGATCATCGAAAGCGCTGTCGATCAGATTTTCTCCGTGCCGCTTCGCGATCGGCGTTTCGCCGATGTCGCGCAATTGCTGCGTGGTGCCGAAAAGCAGGGACAGGAGGATCTGGCCTCACGCTTCGATGTCTGGACCAAGGCGCGCGGCTGGCTGTTCAACAATGAGATCGACAGCTGGCAGGCCGCCAATGGCGTGTTCGGCTTTGACATGACCAAGGTGCTGGACGACGACGACATCCGCACCGCCGCGCTCGGCTACATCTTCCATCGCATTGAGGGCATGATGGATGGCGCGCCGATGATGCTGTTCATCGATGAAGGCTGGAAGATCCTATCCGACGACAAGTTTTCCGGCTTTCTCAATGACAAGCTCAAAACGATCCGCAAATTGAACGGGATCGTCGGCTTTGGCACCCAATCGGCCAAGGATATTGTCTCCTCGTCCATGGGGCACACGCTGCTCGAGCAGACGCCGACCAATATTTTCTTCCCCAATCCGAAGGCGGATGAAGCCAGTTACATCGGCGGGTTCAAGCTCAGCGAGCGCGAGTTCGAATGGGTCATCAACACCCATCCCGATTCCCGCCAATTCCTGATCAAGCACGACCATGATTCCGTGATCGCCCGGCTCGATCTGTCGAACATGCCGGATCTGGTGAAAGTCCTCTCCGGCAATGTCGACAGCGTCAATGAACTGGAGGAATTGCGCGCTCGAATTGGCGACGATCCGAAGGATTGGCTGCCGCTCTTTTGCGGTTGGAACAAGCAGACGCGGGAGGCGCCCGATGCGGCTTAGGATCATCCTCGCCCCTATCCTTTTCCTGGCGCTCCCGCCCGCCGCCTCCGCCCAGGTTCCGGTGGACGATTCCGCGCGCAATGCGGCGGAGAAAAGCATCTCCGATTGCATGACCAAGGCCCGCGTTTACAAGCAACAGACGACGCAGCCCTCGCAGGGTGTTCAGCAGAGCGTGGCGACGCCCGGCGCCTCGACCGTCCCCACGGCTGGAACGACCGACGTCACCGGTTCAGGAAGCACGGTCACGTCCGGAACCGTATCCGGTATTGATTTCAGCTCATTGCCCACCGTCTCCTCAACTGGCGCGCAGACCGCGTCTTCGCTCAATCTCAGCACAGTGGCGCAAGCCGTCGGCGCGCTCTCAGGCGTCACGACCGCCCTTCGGAGCAATAATTCCAATACCCAAGCCGCGAGCGCCATGATGGGCAATCTCGCGCTTTCCCAACTGGCCTGGAACCAGAATTCCGGCGCCAGGATCAACAATGGGGCCATGTGGAACCAGTTGATCATGACCGCCGTGATGACGGCGCAATTGTTCAATCAGCGCACCCTGCAAACCACCGGAGGCGCAAGCGCCGCCGCCAATGCGCTGACCTTCGATTCAACCAAGGTTACTTTCACCGGCTTCGCTCCGAGTGTCGACACCAACGCGCTTACCGTTCAGCGCCCGGCCACCCATTAGCAAGTCACGCAAGGAGGGATGAGATGTCCAGGACCAGGCTTCGGCTCAACCTCATGATTGGCGGTTTGCTCAGCTTCCCGCCCTCGGCATTCGCCCAGACGCCCGTGATCGACCATGCGACGCTGACCCAAGCGACACAGACGGCGTCAAACACCGCGCAAATCATGCAAACCAATCAGCAGATTTTACAATACACCCAGCAAACCTATAACGCCGTAACGGGAAGCCGGGCGACATCAACCCTCTCGAGCATTGGGCTGGGCAGCGGCTTTTCCATGTCCTCGGTTCCAGGCCTGTCCTCATTGCTTGGCGGCGGCGGCATTTCCATGAGCGGGCTGGGCTCCTATGGGACGCTGGCCTCATCGATCATCAATGGCTTGAATCTGGCCAAGACCCTGACCGGCAGCTCATCGGCCAGCACACCGACCGATCAGGCCTATGCCGGCGCGGTCAACACGGCGGCCGCGATCACCGCCGCGGTCGCCGGCGCGCAGGCCGCCAGCACGACACGCTCGAGTTCTTTCACTTCGGCTGCCGGCCAGATCGGCTCCGCCGCCGATATCAAGGGCTCGATCGACCAGAATTCGCAGCTGCAAACCCAGACGGGACAGACGATCAATGAGCTGATCGGCACGGTCAATTTGACCAATGCGGCGCTCAACGCCCAGGCGCAGCAGGATCTCGCGGCGCAATCCAAACTTTCGAGCATGTGGAGCTACGATTCCTCGAAAGCGACACTGACGGGGAATTGAGGAATGAACATGCGGAATTTCGTGAAAACAGGCCTCGTCGTCGCTCTGGCGCTCAGCATTTCGAGCCTGTCTGCCTGCGCCCACAAGGATTTGACCGCGCCCTGTTCGCGCGACAGCCATTGGTTCTCGTCCTTTGGCGGCGCATATGCCGCAACCGATTGCGGGCCGCTCCTCCCGGTCAACCGCTAGGCGAGGCCGGTCCATAATGGACATTATCACTCAGCTGTTTTCCCGGATCGATTCCGTCGCGGCTTCAGCGATCCAGACCATTTATCAATCGTTGGCAAGCGGGTTACTCCCGGTTTTCACCGTCGCCCTGACCATCTATGTCGCCTATTGGGGCTATGAAATGATCTATGGCGGCGCGCCGCTCACCGCCGGCTCCTTCATCTGGCGGATCGTGCGCATCGCCGTCATTTATTCGCTCGCCTTCGGATGGTCGGATTTCTCCACCCTTATCGTCAACACTTTTACTCAAGGCGGCGATGGCGTCGCCTCGGCCGTCTGCGCGGCCGTCGGCGGCTCCAATTGCAGCTCGCCGGAAAATTCCATTTCCTCGACGCTGTCGACCCTGTTCACCAATGCCATGAATGCTGGCAAGACCATCGCCGCTTCCGGCGGCTGGGGCGCGGCCATAGGCCTGTCTCTGCTCTCCATCGTCGTTCTGGTCGTCACCGTGATTTTCGTGACCGTCGCCATTGCCCTGGTCATCATTGGCAAGGTCGCGCTCTTCATTCTGCTCGGCCTCGGCCCCTTGTTCATCGCCATGGCCTTGTTCGATTTCACCTCGGCCTTGTTTTCCGGCTGGCTTCGTACCTGCGCCCAATATGCCATCGTACCGATGATCGTTTACGCCATCCTCGGCTTTTTGCTGACCTTGATGAACCAGACCATCACCAATCTCGGGACCGTCACCGACGTGTCCTCGGGCATGACGGTGATTGCGCCCTTTCTGATCCTCTGCGGCGTCGGCACGGTTTTGTTGCCGATGGCCCTGCCGATCGCCGCCTCGATCGCCGGCGGACATGCTCTCCATGCGCCCTGGGCCACTGCGCCGATGGGTTGGGGCGGGGCAGCGGCCCGGCAATCGGCGCGCGCGACGGGGTCGGCGGGGTCATTCGCAGGCCTCGCAGCTCTCGCCGGCGGCTTTTGGGCCTATCAGCGCTTTCGTCCGAAAAATTCAGTTAGTGAGGGATACGCGACCATGCAGCAGGGGGCGTCCGACGCCGGAGCGGAGCAAGTATCGGCCGCGTTGATGGCCAGTCGCGGCGCGCCGCGCGGCGATACTTCAAAAGAAAATTAGGGACTAAGACATTATGGCGAATGAAACGGAGGCCGTGGATCGGCAGGCTCCACTCGTGAGTGATTCCTATTTTCACGACGGCGCGCGCTGGGAGCGGGATATTTATCGGCGCCTCGAACTGTCGCGCAACGCCTGGCGCATCGTTGCCGCTCTGCTCGGCCTGGCGCTTGTCGCCGGTCTGGCGCTGCTCTGGCAACTCGTGCCGCTGAAATCGATGGAGGTCGTGACCTTGCTGGTCGACAAAGCCACCGGCTTTGTCGAGGTCGCCCGCCCGCTCGAAGAGGGCGGACCAATTTCCGAGCGTGAGGCGGTCACCCAAGCCAATATCGTCCGCTACATCCGCGCCCGCGAAACCTATGACCCGCCGGCGCTTCGCGACAATTTCGAGCTGGCGTCACTGCTGTCCGCCGGACAGGCGAGCAAGGATTTGGCTGAAGAATTCTCGCCGAGCAATCCCGCCAATCCCATGAAACTCTGGAGCGCGACGGGGCGTACGCGTGTCTATGTCGAGAGCGTCAATTTCCTCACCAATGGCTGGATGCAGAACCCCGGTTCGCCAGCAACTGCTGCCGTGCGTTTCATGACCACGCGCACGACCGAACGCGAAAACATCATCGAACATTGGGCGGCCAATGTCCGTTTCCGCTACACGAAAACGCCGATGAAAAACCAATGGCGGTTCGACAATCCGCTCGGCTTCCAGGTCATCGAATATCGCAGGGATCAGGAAACGGTTGCGCCTGCCGTCGCGCCGGCGGGGGCGGGACAATGAAGCGGGCCTGGATTATTGGCCTGATCGGCATGGCTACCGCCAGTCACCTGGCCCACGCGGAAATCGCGCCGGCCCCGGGGCGGCAGGACGCGCGCATTCGCACGGTTCCCTATCAGCGCGACAATGTCGTCACCGTCTGGGGCACGCGCGGCGTTTCGACCATCGTCGTTTTCGCCGAAGACGAAAAAATCGAAACCGTGGCGCTCGGCGACTCGCTTGCCTGGCAGGCGGTTCCAGATCAGTCGAAGCGCTATCTGTTTATCAAGCCGCTCGAAAAGGATGCCGCGACCAATATGACGGTCGTGACGCGCAAGCGGATTTACAGCTTTGTGCTTCGCGCCGGCGGCGGCGCCCAGCGCGTCGTTTTCAAGGTGCGATTCACCTATCCCGACGACGAAGCCGACGCCAAATTAATGGCGAAAGCCGAGGCCATGGCCGCCTTCCCGAATAAGCGCGCGGCGGAAAATTCGACCACGCGAAACTTCGATTATTCCTACAAGGGCCATGTCACCGTCAAACCCCAGATCGTCTTCGACGACGGGACCAAGACCTACTTTCGCTTCGCCGGCGACGTGCCCGGCATTTTTGTTGTCAATGCCGATCGAACGGAAACCTTGGTGAACTATCGCCGCGAGGGCGAAATGGTCGTGGTCGACAAGACCGCGGGACAATGGACCATGCGCAATGGCGACGACACCGCCTGCGTCTTCAATATGCGCGCGAAAAGCGAACCGGCGCCCGCTTCGACCGAAAAGGACGTCCAGCCCTATTTGCAAGCGCAGCACGCGCCCGAAGGCAATCGGCTCATGCGCATCCTGAGCGGCGAGACTTCATCCTCCAATCAAGATTCGACGGAGCGATAAATGGCCGATTTTGAAGAAGAGGCGAGGCTCGCCAGGGAAACCGTCACCCGCTCGGCTTCGAACCCCAACGCCGCCTTGGGCTTTCTCGCAGCCGTCGTCACGATCCTGGTGCTCGGGCTGATGTGGTACACATCGTCGCGGAAGGCGCCCCGTGTTCAGAACGCCGGCGAAGAATCTTTCGCCACCGCGCGTTTGCAGCCGGGCATGTCCTTCGACAAGCCTCTGCCGAAACCCGACGACAATAAGTTCGTGATCCCGCCGCCGGCGCCGACGCCGCCGCCGGCGCCGGTCGCGGAGATTCCGGCGACGCCGACGCCGCCCGTCGATGACAGCGAGGCCAAACGGCTGGCCGAGCTGGAGCGGCTACGTAAGGAGGAAGAGGCAAAGCGCGAGGCGCGCCTGCGCTCGCCCATGCTGGTCGTCAATGACAAGGAGGGCTTGGCCAGCGTTGACCCGGCCAAGGTCGGAACGGTTGAAAAGGACGATGATCCCAATCGCCGTTTCCTCGCCAATGCCGAACAGGATGTCACCCGCGCCCATGCCGTCAAATATAAGCGCACCGATGCTCTGGTCCCCCAGGGCTATATGATCCGGGGCGTGCTCGAAACGGCGATGCAGTCTGATTTGCCTGGCAACGTCCGCGCTATCACCTCCGAGGACGTCTATTCCTTCGACGGCAGGCGCGTGCTGATCCCCAAGGGGACCATGCTGACGGGTGAATATCGTTCCGGGCTTACCCGCGGCCAGACCCGGGTCTTCGTCGTCTGGACACGCATGCTGCGCGCCGATGGCGTGTCGCTCATGCTGGGATCTTATGGGACCGACAGCCTCGGCCGCTCTGGCCTGACCGGCGAAGTGGACAATCATTTCCTGCAAAGATTTGGCAGTGCGGCCCTGCTGACCATTACCGGCGGCGTGGCGCAATTCGTCGGAAATCTCGGAAACAACAATGCGACGACGGGCGCAACCTACGCCTATGACCCGAACACAGGCAACCTGATTCCCATCTCCAACACCGCCAATCAGACGCTTGCGACCGCGCGACAGATCGGAGCGCAGACGGCGGCCCAGAGCATTTCGCAAATGGCCCAGGAAGCCCTCAAGGACGAGATTCACATCCCCCCGACCATCTATGTCGAGCAGGGCACCCGGATCATCGTCTTTGTGAAGCGCGATCTCGATTTTTCGGATCTTTACCCCGACCCGGTCAAAGAGGCCCTCAATGAACTCAAGCACCCCCATAAGCGAACGGGGAGCCAAAGCGATCCCGCTCTGGGAGACGCTCCCGGTGTTTTTTCGGCAAGCGGCGGAGCCCATCCGGGTCTGGTTACAAAACCCTGATGTGATCGAAATCTGCGTCAACAAGCCGGGCGAAGTCTGGGTCGAAAGCCTCGGAAAGCCCGCCATGGAGCGCTTCGACGTTCCCGAGCTTTCGCAAGAAGCGGTCCAGCGTATCGCCGTCCACGTCGCCGGCCAGACCGACCAATCCGTCAATTCCTCCACCCCCCTCCTTTCGGCCGCCATGCCCCATGGCGAACGATTCCAGGGCGTCCTCTCGCCGGCCGCGCCGGCGGGAGGCGCCTTTTCCATCCGCAAGCAGGTCATCGCCAATCTCGATCTCGACGATTACTCAGGGATGGGGGCCTTCGATTATGTGAAGGTGCGCGGTCCGCGCACGCCGGATCTCGAGCATTTTCCCGAGGTCGAAACCGGGCTGGCGGAATTGCTCAAAGATGTTTCGCGCGAGGGCGTGCGCAACGCGCTCAGCTTTGCGGTTAAAAACCATGTCACCTTGGTGATTTCGGGCGGCACGTCCTCCGGAAAAACGACCTTTTTGAACGCGCTGCTCAAAGAGGTCCCCGAAAGCGAGCGGGTGATTTCCATCGAGGACACGCGGGAGCTCAATCCGCCACAACCCAATTGGCTATCCATGCTCGCCTCCAAAGGCGGGCAGGGCAAGGCGCAGGTGACCATTCAGGACCTGCTCGAGGCCAGTCTGCGTCTACGCCCTGACCGACTGTTTCTAGGGGAAATTCGCGGGGCGGAGGCCGCGACCTTTTTGCAAGCGGTCAACACCGGTCATCCCGGTTCGCTGACCACGCTTCACGCCGACAGCACTTTTGGGGCTTTCGAGCGTCTGGCGCTGATGACCCTGCAATCCGAGCTGAAACTGACCAAGGCCGAGATCATGGATTATGTGCGCTCCGTCGTGCCCATGGTCGTGCAATTGCGCCGGCGCCCGACGCGTGGCGTCGCCGAGATTTATTTTCGCGGGTTCAACAACGTATAGGGCAGGGACATGCGGACCGCGCTTTATCTGATCGGAGCGGTTCTCGCCGCCTTGGCGCTGTTTCTGGTCTGGGAGGCGGCTTATTGCGTCACTGTCGCTTGGTATTCGCACAGCTGGGCGCTTTGGGCCCATTTCGCCAAAGGCCAGGAATTGTTGCTGCCGATCCAGTCGGCGCTCCATGAATGGGGAAATCCCGCAGTCAAGAAACTGGTGGCCCGCGCCACGCTGGGTTCGTTGATTTGCACGCTCCTGGTCGGCGCAATCGTCGCCCAAATCGTCCAGAACTTGCGTGGCGTCGTCTCGCCCAAAGGCGGCGCCCGGCTGGCGAACGCGCGGGATCTGCGCAAGGCCGACCTATTTGCCGGCAAGCCCGGCTATTCCATCTTCCTCGGCCGTTTTGGCGGCAAGGATGTGCGCTATTCGGGTCCAAGCCATATTTATGTGAATGGGCCGACGCGCGCCGGTAAGGGCGTCGGCTTCGTTTTGCCCAATGCGCTGGAGTGGCGCGGCTCGCTGATCGGTCTCGATATCAAGCGGGAGATGTGGGCGGAGATAGGCGCGGCGCGCGCCGCCCTTGGCCAGCATATATTCCTGTTCTCGCCCGGCTCTCCGGAATCGCATCGCTGGAATCCGCTCGATCTCGTCGCCCCCTGGCCGGAGCGGGCGACCGATCTGACCAATATCGCCCGCAGCCTGATCCCGACGCCGGAGACCGGTGACGCCTATTGGGCGGAAACCGCGCGCGGCCTGTTCGCCGGTCTCATGGGCTATGTGCTCGACAGCGAGGCGACGTCGAAAACCCGGACCATCAAGGCGGCGCTGAAACTGATGAGCCAGGGCCGCAGCCTCGCCGCGGTGATGGCGGACGCCATCGTCAATGAACCTGAGCTCAACTTATTCGTCGTGGATAAATTCCGGCAGCACATCGGCCGCGAAGAAAAGCAGCGCATGTCCTTCGAGGCTCACATCGTCACAGCGCTCGACGCCTGGAACAATCAGCTCGTCGATGCCGCCACCAGCCGGAGCGATTTCAACATCGCCGATCTGCGCAGGAAGCCGTTCACAATCCTGATCGGAACGCCGGTCGGAAATTTCGGCTCGGTCGAGGCCGTCGTTCGGCTGCTGATACAACAGGTTCACGATGTGCTGTTACGAAGCCTGCCCGGTCTCGACGAACCATACAAACTGCTGCTTATGCTCGACGAGTTCTACCAGTTCGGTCGCATGCCGGAAATTGTAGATCGCGCCCCTCTTGTCGCTGGCTATGGCTTTCAGATCGTTGTCATCGCCCAAGGTCTCACCCAATTGGACGTGCGCTATGGCAAGCCGACCCGCGACATGCTGATCGGCAATATGGACGTAAAACTCTTGATTGGCGTCGGCGACGAGACCACCGCCAAATATTGTTCCGAGGAGATTGGCAAGCAATTCGTGCGGCGGGAGAGTTGGGGCGCCTCGGTTGGGGGAGGAGGCCTTGTCGGCGGCTTTCCGCGCGCCAGTCGAACCACCCAGGGGCGCTGGGAACTGGACGCGATCATGCCCTCTGAAACTCTCCGCCGCCTGGATTCGAAAAAATCGGTGCTGCTGGCGCGCGCCCAATATGCGGCGGTGCTCGATAAAATCAATTTTTTCAACGACGGGCGATACAAAAAGGCCGTCAAAGCGGCGGCGGGATTTGCCGCGCGCCTGAATGTGCCGCCGGTCACCGAAGCCATCACGCCTACGGCCGAAGCCGCGCTTGTCACGCCCAGCGTCGATCTTCGCGCTAGCTCGCATAAGGCCGCCTTCGACCGCGTGATGGCTGCCGCCGTCGAAGTCTTCGAGGATTTGACGCCCTTTCACGCCGCCTTTGTGGCCGCCATGAATGAACGTGGCAGCGCAGCCGTCGCCGAATTGTGCCAACGGCTGCGCACGGAGCCAGAGACCATCGCTGAGCTGAAATCCCGCCGAAGTCTGGGCCGCGCAACAAGTCACGAAGCGCTGACGCAAAACTTGCGCGCAGAGATTATCGCGGCGCGCAATGCGTTGAACGCCGATCGCGCCGAAAGGGCGCCGGCGGAATCTGCGACGAAGGGAGCGACCAACGCAACTGATGCGATTGGCGCTATAGCGGATGTCGATTCGACCGCGCTTATCGCCTTGCAGACTCCTACGGACAACAGCAGCGCGGGCGGCTCTACGGAAGCCCAAAACGACGTCGCCAAGCTAGTCGACGCCATTGGCGAAGATACGGACTCCTGGACGAGCGAGGTAAAGGCAAGGGTCGAGGCCACGCTTCGCGAGGGTTCGGGTCGCACCGCCTTTGAGAAGACAATGCAAAGCCTCAGAAGCTCGACGGAGATGTTTGAGGACACGCCTGACGATTTACCGACGATTTTGAAAGGCGTCTAACATATGACGTCAGTCCGCCTTAGCCTTGGGAGCTAAATATAGTGATCGGACGCGGATGCTCAGCTGCTCGGTGCCGCCGATGCCTCCACCAACGGCCCGTTCGGCGCAAAGCGGCCGTTGCCTGAGCGGGAAATTTTGACCCCAGGCGGTCATTCGCCGAACTTGCCGGCGCATCCAAACGGTAGCTGAAAGCCGCCATTCCCGATCGAGGTCAGAATAGCCGTTATTTGACGCCGCGGCATTGTCTTGCGTCCGACATATTTATCCGATAATCTGGATATATGAAAGAAACTTCAGCTCTCGCCGCCCTTGCGGCCCTGTCTCAGGCGACACGCCTGCAAACTTTTCGGCTCCTCGTCGCGCGTGAACCCGAAGGCGTTCCCGCCGGCGAGTTGGCTCGCTTGGTTGGCGTGCCGCAGAACACTATGTCGGCGCATCTGTCGATCCTGGCCAACGCCGGTCTGATCAGCGGCGAGCGCCAAAGCCGGTCGATCATCTACCGCGCCGACCTCGCCATGTTTCGGGAAGTCGTCCTTTTCCTGCTGAAGGATTGTTGCGGTGGCCGCCCGGACGTCTGCGCGCCGGTTCTGGCCGATCTCATTCCTTGTTGTCCGTCCGGATCTCATCAGGACGACCACGATCATCAATGATTCGTGCGCCCGGCGATCGCTGGCCGCAACCGGATGAGAACCGGTGATTGCGCCTGGTTTGCTCCGACCCGCCAATGTCCAAATTCAACCGCAGGCGTGTCGCCGGAGTAATGTTATGTCGAAATTCGAACGCTACCTGACCCTCTGGGTTCTGCTTTGCATTATCGTGGGCATCACCCTCGGCCATTTCCTCCCTGGCGTCTTTCAGGCTATTGGCGCTGCGGAAATCGCCAAGGTCAACCTGCCGGTCGCAGTTTTGATCTGGCTGATGATCATCCCGATGTTGGTCAAGATCGATTTTGCCGCGCTGTCGCAGGTCGCGCAACATTGGCGCGGCATCGGCGTGACCTTGTTCATCAACTGGGCGGTCAAGCCCTTCTCTATGGCCTTGCTTGGCTGGCTGTTCATCGGTTGGCTGTTCCGGGGGCGTCTTCCAGCCGACCAGATCGACAGCTACATCGCTGGCTTGATCCTGCTGGCCGCCGCGCCATGCACGGCGATGGTCTTCGTCTGGAGCAATCTCTGCAAGGGCGAGCCGCATTTCACGCTGAGCCAGGTCGCGCTCAACGACGTCATCATGGTCGTCGCCTTCGCGCCAATCGTTGGGCTGCTGCTGGGGCTGTCCTCGATCACGGTGCCATGGGAGACGTTGCTGCTGTCGGTTGTCCTCTACATCATCGTGCCCGTCATCATCGCCCAGGCCATTCGGAGAAGTCTGATCGCAAGGGGCGGCGAGGCGGCGCTGACGAATTTGCTGAACACCCTTCAGCCCCTGTCGCTCGTGGCGCTGCTGGCGACGTTGGTCCTACTGTTCGGATTCCAGGGCGAGCAAATCCTGGCGCAACCGCTGATCATCGTCCTGCTCGCGGTTCCGATCCTGATCCAGGTCTATTTCAACGCTGGGCTCGCGTACCTTCTCAATCGCATGACCGGCGAAGCCCATTGCGTCGCCGGCCCCTCGGCTCTCATCGGCGCCAGCAATTTCTTCGAACTGGCCGTCGCCGCCGCCATCAGCCTGTTCGGCTTCCACTCCGGCGCCGCTTTAGCTACGGTCGTGGGCGTGCTGATCGAAGTGCCGGTGATGCTGTCGGTCGTCAATATCGTGAACCGGACGCGTGGCTGGTATGAATCCGGCGCCGCCGTCCGCCGCGTCGCCGCTGAAAATCTCAAGGAGAAGACTGTTGGCTGAGGATATGAAGGTGGTCATCCATCACAATCCCGATTGCGGCACGTCGCGCAACGCCCTCGCCATCATCGAGGCCGCCGGCTATCGCCCGACCGTGATCGAATATCTCACGACCGGCTGGACGAAACCGCAGCTCGAAGGCCTGTTCGCGGCCGCAGGATTGACGCCGCGCGAGGCGCTGCGGACGTCGAAGTCGCCCGCCGCCGAACTCGGTCTGCTCGACCCGGCGGTCGACGGCGAGGCGCTGCTCGACGCCATGATTGCGCACCCGGTCCTCGTCAACCGACCGATCGTCTGCACCGCCAAGGGCGTCAGGCTTTGCCGCCCCAGCGAGGCCGTGCTGGATTTGCTCGACGGCCTGCCGCCGGGGCCGATGGCCAAGGAAGACGGCCAGTTGCTGATCGACGCGGAGGGCAAGCGCGTTGGCTGAACATCTGGACCCGACCCCGAACCTCGATAAAGCCTGTTTCTCGTCTATCGACGAGAAAGCACTGTTCGACGCGCCACGCCAAACTCATGGGCCAAAAATCCTGCTGTTGTATGGCTCGTTGCGGAAGCGCTCCTTCAGCCGGCTGGTGAGCGAGGAGGCCGCGCGCATCCTGCATCGCTTCGGCGCCGAGACCCGGACCTTCAATCCGAGCGGCCTGCCATTGCCCGACGATTCCGAGGCCGACAATACCAAGGTCGCGGAACTGCGCGAACTCGTCGCCTGGTGCGAAGGCATGGTCTGGTGCTCGCCCGAGCGCCACGGCGCGATGACCGGGGTCATGAAGGCGCAAATAGACTGGATTCCCTTGACGCTCGGCGCCGTCCGGCCGACGCAGGGCAAGACGCTCGCCGTGATGCAGGTTTGCGGCGGCTCCCAATCCTTCAACGCCGTCAACCAGATGCGGATTCTTGGGCGCTGGATGCGGATGATCACCATCCCCAACCAGTCCTCTGTCGCCAAGGCTTTCGCGGAATTCGACGACCACGACCGGATGAAGCCCTCGGCCTATTACGACCGCGTTGTCGACGTTATGGAAGAATTGGTCAAGTTCACGCTATTGACGCGCGACCGCTCCGACTATCTCGTCGACCGTTATTCCGAGCGCAAGGAAAGCGCCGAGGAACTTTCGAAGAGGGTCAACCAGCGGTCCATCTGAACGGTCACATGCAGCAGCCGACAAGGATATGCTGGACGCTCCTGGCAGTTGGCTGAAGTCACTGGATGGCCGCGGTCGATTGAACGGTCGTTGCATTCGGCCGTCGTCGCGAAGCGAAGCTGATCTGCGAACTCTTTCCTTGCCGACTTACAATATATCCTATAATCTGGATATATGGACAGTACTGAGATCTGAACGCCGGAATCGACTTCGGCGGCAGCCAGACATCCATCCGATTGCGCGCCGTCGCGGGTTCTTGCGCCGATGTCTGCAGAAATTCAACCGCTGCCGTCCGAAAGGGCTCATGTCATGTCCGATCGCATCTACAATGTTTTATTCCTCTGCACGGGAAACAGCGCACGCTCGATCCTGGCGGAAAGCATCCTCCGCAAGGACGGCAGGGGCCGGTTCAACGCTTTTTCCGCGGGAAGCCATCCCAAGGGCGAAATCAACCCATACGCACTCAAAACCCTTGCCAGCTATGACTATCCGACCGATGGGTTTCGGTCGAAGAATTGGGAAGAGTTCGCGACGCCCACCTCGCCGCAATTGGATTTCGTCTTCACGGTCTGCGACAACGCCGCCGGCGAAGCCTGTCCGATCTGGCCGGGTCAGCCGATGACGGCCCATTGGGGCATCGAAGACCCGGCCGCCGCCGAAGGCGCGGACATCGAGAAGCAGCGCGCCTTCAATCTGGCCTTTCGCTATCTCAAGAACCGCATTTCGTTACTGCTCGCCTTGCCGATGGACCGGCTGGACAAACTGGCTTTGTCGAAGAAATTGCGCGAGATCGGAGAAACCGAAGGCGCGACCCATCTGACCGAAGGAGGCGTCACGTGAAGACGATTCAGGTTTTCGATCCCGCCCTGTGTTGCAGCACCGGCGTTTGCGGCGTCGACGTCGACCAGGCCCTTGTCACCTTTTCGGCGGACGTGGACTGGGCGAAGCAGAACGGCGCGCAGATCGAGCGGTTCAATCTCGCCCAGCAGCCCATGGCCTTCGTTGAGAACGCGACGGCAAAGGGTTTTCTGGAGCGCTCCGGCCAGGAGGGCCTGCCGCTAATCCTGGTCAACGGCGACATCGCCATGGCGGGTCGATATCCCAATCGCGCCGAATTGGCCCGATGGGCCGATCTCGCGGAAACCCCGGCAGAAACCAAGGCCACCGGGTGCTGCGGTGGCAAGAGCTGCTGATTTTCCAAGAGTTGCTGATTTTCAGGGACACACCATGCAATTCATCGACTCCGCCCCGCGCTTCCTTTTCTTCACAGGCAAGGGCGGAGTCGGCAAGACATCGATCGCCTGCGCGACGGCGATCCAGCTCGCCGAAGGCGGCAAGGACGTCTTGCTCGCCAGCACCGACCCGGCCTCCAACGTCGGTCAGGTGTTCGGCGTCGAGATCGGCAATCGCATCACGACGATTCCATCCGTGCCGCGCCTGTCAGCGCTTGAAATCGACCCGCAGGCGGCGGCGCAGGCCTATCGCGACCGCATCGTCGGTCCCGTGCGCGGCATCCTTCCCGACGATGTGGTCAAAGGCATCGAGGAACAGCTTTCCGGCGGCTGCACGACGGAAATCGCCGCCTTCGACGAATTCACGGGCCTCCTGGTCGATTCCGGCATGACCGCAGGTTTCGACCACATTGTTTTCGACACGGCGCCGACTGGCCATACGATCCGGATGCTGCAACTGCCCGGCGCCTGGACCGGGTTTCTTGAGGAGGGCAAGGGCGGCGACGCCACCTGTCCCGCGCCGTTGGCCGGCCTCGAAAAGCAGCGCGCCCAGTACAAGGCTGCGGTTAAGGCCCTTGCTGACGAAAATCGCACCCGCCTAGTGTTGGTCGCCCGCGCCCAGCAATCGACCTTGCGCGAGGTCGCCCGCACACAGGTGGAGCTGGCGGCGGTCGGCCTTGGGCGGCAATATCTCGTCGTCAACGGGTTGCTGCCGAACACCGAGGCGGCGCAGGACCCGCTGGCCGCCGCCATTTGCCAACGCGAGCTGGCGGCGTTGGCAGCCATTCCCGATGAACTTGCCAAACTGCCACGCGATAAAATCCAGCTGCTTCCCTTCAATCTCGTCGGCGTCCCGGCCTTGCGCCAGTTGCTGGCCGGAACGACGGCGCCCGTCGCCGCCGATGACTGCGAACCGATTGCGCTCAACGCGCCTGGCCTTTCCGATCTGGTCGACGGCATTGCCGTCGACAGTCATGGGTTGGTCATGCTGATGGGCAAAGGCGGCGTCGGCAAAACCACTCTGGCCGCCGCTGTTGCCGTCGAACTGGCCCGCCGCGGCTTCCCGGTTCATCTCACCACTTCGGACCCTGCGGCTCACCTGGCTGAAACGCTGCACGGCACGCTCGACCAATTGACCGTCAGCCGCATCGATCCTCACGCCGAAATCGAGCGCTATCGTCGGGAGGTGATGGCGACCAAGGGCGCCGCGCTCGACGCCGAGGGCCGAGCGCTGCTTGACGAGGATTTGCGCTCGCCTTGCACCGAGGAAATCGCGGTCTTTCAGGCATTCTCGCGCGTCATCCGCGAGGCGGGCAAGAAATTTGTGGTGATGGACACGGCGCCGACTGGCCATACCCCGCTGCTGCTCGACGCCACCGGCGCCTATCACCGCGAAGTCGTCCGCCATGTCGGCGCTAAGGGCGGTCATTACATCACGCCCATGATGCAGTTGCAGAACCCCAATGTCAGGCACCATCTTGGGGTGAGAAATCGGATGCAATGAAATCAATTGTTTAGGCTTAGCCATGATATTTGAGAATATTCATTTAATTTGATAATATGCGTTGACTTAGCCATCAATTGTGAGAATTTCGACGTCGAACG
>NZ_JAGRPM010000021.1 GCF_019449565.1 Rhodoblastus sp.
ATTGCTGCCCTTATCAAATATCTGCGCGATTGAAACCGTCCAGCCGTCAAGGCTGCGGCTCGGCTGTCCTCTATTTGGAGAATCCAACATGTCGAAATCGAGAAGGGCCGCCGCCGTTGCGCTCGCGATTGGCCTGATGATCCCGCTGTCGGCCGTCGCGCAAGAAATCACGGTCTGGCGCTCGCCCGCCTGCGGATGTTGTCATCTGTGGGCCAAGCGCTTGGAAGCCTCCGGCATGAGCGTCAAGATGATCGACGCGGACGATCTGGCGAAAATCAAGACGGAGAGAGGGATGCCGTCCGAACTCGCCTCGTGCCATACCGCCGTCGTGGCTGGCTATGCGATTGAAGGCCACGTCCCGGCAAGGGAGGTCAAGCGGCTCCTGGCTGAGCGCCCCGATGCGATCGGTCTTGCCGTCCCGGGCATGCCCGCCGGCGCCCCCGGAATGGACGCCAAATCAAGTGGGCCCTTCGACGTCCTACTCGTCAAGAAAGACGGATCGACGACGATCTACGCCAGATATCCCTGAGACGATCGGCCCGCGGCCCTGGTCACATAAGGGACGCGTCCAAATGCGACCAATCTTTCTCAACACATGGAATGAAGACATGACAAAGCCCACTCATGCAGATGCCAAGAAGACGCCCAAAGACGGCGTTGCTTTTTTCTGGCCGCTTGCCGCCGCTACACAGTTCGCCGAGGAAGGCCTCGACTTCTATGCGAAGAATTTCAAGTTCATGAGCGAGGAAGTGAAAATTCATCACGAGCTGCGGCCGATGCTTGCGACCCCGAACCAGGTCCTACTGGATCTTCGCACGATGCTCTTCCGGGATTATTCGGCGCCCGGCGCCGCTGGCGTGCCGACCATTGTCGATGCGCCCTATGCCGGGCACACGGCGATGATCGCCGACTATCACAAGGGTCAAAGTCTCATCGAGACCTTGCTGGCCAACGGCCTCCAGCGGGTCTTTCTCACCGATTGGAAATCGGCGACCGACGACATGAAGGATCTCGAAATCGACCAGTATCTCGCCGAGATTAATGTCTGCATCGATGAACTCGGCGGACGCGTCAATCTCGTCGGCCTGTGTCAGGGCGGCTGGATGTCGGCGATGTATGCGGCGCGTTTTCCCGAGAAGGTGGTCAGCTTGGTCCTGGCGGGTTCGCCAATCGATACTGACGCGGGCGACGGCCCGATCAAACAAATGGTGCACAGCTATCCGGCGACGTTCTATGAAGACCTGGTGTCTCTTGGCGGCGGCTTGATGCGGGGCGAACTCATGTTGCGCGGCTGGAAGAACATGCAGCCGGAGCAGCATTACGTCCTGGAGCACATCGACCTCTATGAGCATATCGATGACCCGGCCTACGTGAGCAAGACAGAGACGTTCGAGCGCTGGTACGAGAATCCAATCGATTTGCCCGGTCGCTGGTATCTTCAGGCGATCACGCAATTATTCAGGGAAAACCGGCTGGCGAAGGGGACGTTCATCGGGTTGGGCCGCCAACTGAGCCTCGCGAATATAACGTGCCCGGCTTATCTGCTCGCCGGCGAGACGGACGACATCACCACCAAAGAGCAGGTTTTCGATGCCGAAAAATATCTCGGGACGCCGAAGCCCAAGATCGTCAAGAAGCTCGTTCCGGGAGGCCATATCGGGCTGTTCATGGGCGCGCGTAACCTGAAGGAAACCTGGCCGGAGATCGCATGTTGGATCGCAAAAGCGTCGCTTCCGCAACAGTAATCAATCGTCGAACGGTGCGGCCGGGGGCTCAGCGCGATGTCGTCTCTCGCGGCGAGAATTTCTCCGCGCCGCCTAGATGGTCTTGGTTTTGTATTGACTGATAAGCACACAAGCGGCTTATCCCTTTGAGTAAGTTAATATATATTTTGTGGCTGAGATTTTGGCCATTAATTACCAAGGATCGTAGCCGCCGCCTTTTGGTTTCTTCGACGTGGGCCTCGTCGGCGTCCAGCTGCTTTTGATCGCGGCCGGGAGGTGGTCAGTGCCGTTGGGAAGGTCAACGAGGACGCGGGCGTCCGTAGGACGTCTTCCAAGTTTCGATGGATGGGTCATTTCGTGGACAATGTTTATCAGCGGATTCGATTACTCCAACTTTCTCTAATCCGCGCAGCATTCCGACCGTTGAAAGGAGAGCGAGCAGATGATGAACCTGATGAACGCCGTGGTCGCCGACGTGCCCGAATTCTGGGATTCGGTCTATTTCGGCGGATCGCGCCATCTTCCTCCGCCGCATCGCGGCCTTCCAAAATGACGAGGATCTTCTGTTCGTTCGCAAAGACGTGTTTCTGGAACTTGACAAGTTCCACTTGCACCTCATGCAAATCCTTCTCGTACGATTCGTCTTCGGTTGCGATTTTATTTGTAGCAGTGTATTGTTTACATCCATTTTATTTGGACTCGACAGGTTTGCGCCCAATGACACTCACTATAGAGAAAAATGCATGTGTTTCTGCGAACCAGTGAGTTTTGCTGCAGGCGGAGTCCTGATCGCCGGCGGCGCCTTTGCGGGCTGGAAAGCCTTCAAGATCAACAGACGGTACTTTCCCGTTTCTCAAATGGCGACGCTGGCCGGGATTCAGCAGTTCATGGAAGGCCATGTCTGGATGGGCATGAATAACTCCGACCCATCCATGGTCTGGTGGGCCGCAATGGGCTTCATTTTTTTCTCCTGGCTGATTTGGCCGGTATGGGTGCCGTTCAGTATTTACTTCCTCGAACCTCCAGCCAGTGGGCGCAAGCTGCCGTTGCTGGGCTTTGCCTTGGCGGGACTTGTTTTCGGCCTGAGCCTCTATGTCCCACATCTTTTTCATCCGGATTGGGTAAATGTCAGAATAAACCATCAGTCACTGGCTTACGAAGACACCATGTTCCTCGATTATATAATCCCGCGCTGGTTGACCTACGTGATCTACGTTTTTCTGCTCATCACGCCGTCCATGATCTCGACCTACCTGCACATACGTCTGTTTGGCCTGACGTTGATTGCCGTCACAGTCGTGGTCTACCTATTTCTAACCTATGCCTACATTTCATTATTTTGCTTTCTCGCAGGTTTTGGAACAATTCATCTGATTTACATCATCGCGTGGAACAAATGCTGCCGGGAAAGCCCGGAAATATTCAGGTAGGCGACCGTTCCTGGTAAGCTATGGCGGCCGTGAGTAGTTTCCGACTCTGCGAGTTTGCAGCCTGTTATGCTAAAAGTCGTTTCTCAATCGTTCGGATAAAGCTCGATTATTACGATGCAAAACGCTGAGTTCGATCGAGGAGCGGCGACAATAAAAAACGATACGATTCGAACTGAATGAGTTCAACGCATATCTGTCGCCGAACGGACGCCAGTCCCAATCGCTAAGTTCGTCAGGAAGGTAGTTGTGACAAATGAAAGTGAGCGGGGTTTGAAGCAATTTTTGACGCAGCCCCGTCGCTTCGATCAGCTTTGCGAAAAAAACGCGCCGCGTCCGAGCTATGCCTTGAATCTTGACAGGAGTGGGTAAATATGACGACCACCACGCTCGAAGTCGGTGACCTGCTTTCGGTATTGGGTGCCCGCGGGATCGAAAAACAACTGCAGCGCATCGAAGGCGTAAACCGGGTATCAGTCAACCCAGTCTCCGGCTCTACAACTGTCGACTATGATCCGTCCGCGACCAGCCTTTCCGTAATACAGACCGCAATCAGGGCATGCGGCTTTCACTGCGTCGGTGAAGCCTTGCCGAGGCATGTTTGCGCCAACACAGCAATGTCCGACGGCGCTCGCGCCGAGGGCCCTAGGAGCCCGGCCAAGCCCGCCCCCTCCATGGCCGGTATGGGGCACGCCGGTAAGTCGGCCGACATGCCCAACGGAGCCGGTGCGCCCAGAATTGCAGGAGCGGGAAAGGGGCCTACCGATGACCAGTCCCATGCCAGCGGCAAAGCTATCGCTGGACACAATGGACATGGCGGGGAGAAGAGCGACGCAATGGCCCAGGAAATGGGCCACGGCGTCGGAATGGACATGCAGGCTATGGTCCGCGACATGCGCAACCGTTTTTGGATCGCGCTCGCCTTCAGCTTGCCGATATTCGCGTTCTCGCCAATGGGCTTGGACTTCATTCGAATCCCGCCACCATTCGGCCTGCGGTTGGACCTCGTCCTCTTCGTTTTGGCCAGCGCCGCCATCCTCTACCCGGTCTGGCCCTTCGTGGTTGCAGCCTACCGTGCGCTCCGCAGCGGCGTAACGAATATGGCGGTACTGGTCGTTCTCAGCGTCGGCACCGGATACCTGTTCAGTGTCGGATCCACATTCTTTTATGGCGGTCAGCAGTTTTACGAAGCATCGGTCATTTTGCTCGTTTTCATCCTGCTCGGCCACTGGCTCGAAATGCGCGCCAGGGCCGGCGCATCGGAGGCCATCCGCGCGCTCATGGATCTGGCTCCGCCCAAAGCGACTGTGCTGCGTGATGGCAAGGAGCTGGAAGTTCCGACCGCCGAGGTCCTTTCCGGCGATACGGTGGTGATCCGTCCAGGGAACAAGATTCCGGTCGATGGGACAGTGCTGGAAGGCGCATCCCTGGTTGACGAATCGATGCTCACGGGCGAATCGATGCCGGTGGCCAAGAAAGTGGGCGACGCGGTGATTGGCGCGACCATCAACAAGAGCGGCGCATTCCAGTATCGCGCAACCAAGGTCGGCGCCGACACGGCGCTCGCCCAGATCGTCAAGCTTGTCCAGGAAGCGCAAAACTCCAAGGCGCCCTCGCAACTTCTGGCGGATCGTGCGTCGCAGTGGCTGGTGTTGGCCGCGGTCATCGTGGGTCTACTAACCTTCGTCGTCTGGTACTGGTGGCTTGGCCAGTCCCTGCTGTTTGCGCTCAGCCTCACGATCACCGTCTTCGTGATCGCGTGCCCCGATGCGCTTGGGCTCGCAACACCGATGGCGATTATGGTCGGAACCGGGCTTGGCGCCATGAACGGCATCCTGTTCAAGAACGCTTCGGCGCTTGAGGACGCAACCAAGCTGAACGTGATCATCTTCGACAAGACCGGCACCCTGACAATGGGCCAACCGGAGGTGGTGGACCTGGCGATGGCTGCCGGAGCCTCCGAGGATCAGCTGCTATCCGCAGCCGCGGCGGTCGAAGCGGGATCTGACCATCCTCTCGCGCAGGCAATTCTGCGCAGGGCAGCCAATGTAAAGGCGCCCAAGGCAACAGGGTTCAAGAACATCGAGGGTAAGGGCGCCCAAGCCGAGATCGACGGTAAGACAGCGTTTCTCGGCAACAAGCTGCTGATGACGGAGAACAAAATCAACCTCGGCGTTCTTGGCGCGAAATCCGAAGAACTTCAGGGCGCGGGCCGCACGGTGGTTCACCTCGCAATGGACGGCAAGCTCGTGGGGTTGATCGCCATTGCCGACGCGGTGAGACCGACGGCGGTGGAAGCCATCAAGGCGCTGCGCGCGCGCGGCGTCGAGGTTGCCATGCTGACCGGAGATAACCAGGGCACTGCGGAGCGAATCGCGCAGAGCCTGGGGATCGACAAAGTATTTGCGAATGTTTTGCCTGGCGACAAAGCGAGTAAGGTCCGGGAGCTTCAGGCGCAAGGCAAAAAGGTTGGCATGGTCGGGGACGGAGTCAATGACGCGCCGGCTTTGACGCAGGCCGATGTCGGTTTCGCAATCGGGGCCGGCACGGATGTCGCCATGGAGAGCGCCGATATCGTGCTGATGAAGAGCGACCCTTTTGACGTGGTCGGCGCCATCGAATTGTCCCACGCGACGCTCCGAAAAATGCATCAAAACCTCTGGTGGGCGGTGGGCTACAACGTCATTGCTTTTCCGCTGGCCGCAGGCGTGCTGTATCCTTTCTTGCTTGGGCCGAGCATCGCCGCCATTGCCATGTCCGGCAGTTCGGCGCTCGTGGCGATCAACGCGCTGATGTTAAAACGGACCAAGTTGACCGGCATCCGGCGCCAGAGTTCAAGCGCGCCGCCTGCCGCGCCGATCCCTGCATTGGCGTCATAGTGATCGGGCTAGTCGTGACCGCGCGGGCGCCGGTCACCACAATGGCGATCGGAGCCATCGACGCACGACTATATTGGCAACAATCTATTGCCATTAACCAAGCCGATATTGCCATTGGGGACGGCGCTTTGCGGGCCGCCCCGCCAGAGCCATATTCCGAAGGCCCAAGAACAGGAGGCGAGGCATGGAGCATAGCGCCGAGTAATCGACTCTCTAACTTCACTGTTGTTTGGCGGTTTGTTCGCCGTTTTATCGGACGCGCTTGTGGTAAGCCAGCCGCCAAGATCAATCGCATCCGCGACCTGCTGACGCGGTCGGAGTCCAAGCGGAAGGATCGTCATGCCGATCTGCCGGATCCCGAAACTGTTTTCGGCTTCCACAAGGACGCCATTAAGAACGGAGCGCTAGCGAAATGAATCCGCGCAGCCTCGGGGACCACTGTTGGATGCCTGCTCGCAGCAATGAGGTTGTCGACTTTCGGCGGTGGCCAGCTCTCGACATCTTTTGCAGGAGGCCGATGTGACTGGGGGCGGCGCGACGGAGCGCTTGAATCGCGGGTGCTTCTGCATCACCCTCGACCGTCCCGCGCTCGAGGAGGCTTTAAACCTGGAGGTCGGCTCGACGGATTTTGCGCAGAGGCTGGTCGACTCTCATTCGTCGCTCTTCTCGAACGTCGCGGCGTTTGTCTCGACCGAAACCTTGATCGAGATGGTTCGGGTCGTCGAGGCCGTCGAGGCTGCGGCGCGCTTGCCGGGATACCGCGAAGCGGTTCTGTCATGGGCACCCCCGATCGCGCGATTGGATTTTGGCCCCATTGGGGCCCTCATGGGCTATGACTTCCACCTCACCGTCGGCGGGCCGAGGTTGATCGAAGTGAACACAAACGCGGGCGGGGCGTTCGTCAATGCGCCGTTGGCTCGCGCTCAACGCGTGTGCTGCGCCGGCGCCAATGCGCCCTTTGAGTTGTCGTCATCGCAGGACTTCGGTTCGAGGATCGTCGAAATGTTCACCGACGAATGGCGGAGCCAACGAGGCAGCGGACGCCCGAAGATGATCGCGATCGTGGACGACGCGCCGATCGAGCAGCACCTTTTTCCGGAATTCACCTTGGCCAAGGCCCTGCTTCAGAAGCGCGATTTGGAGACCGTGATCGCCGATGCGAAAGATCTTATCTTCGATGGAGATGCGCTGCTATTTGGTGGTCGACCAATCGATCTCGTATACAATCGTCTGGTCGACTTCGCGCTCGAGGAGCCGCGGCACGCCGCGCTACGCGCCGCTTACGTCGGCGGCAGCGTTGTCGTCACGCCTAGTCCGCGCGCGCACGCTCTTTTCGCCGACAAGCGGAATCTGACGTTGTTGTCGAATGGCGAACGATTGAAATACTGGGGATTGGCGCAGAACCATATCGACGTTCTGCTCGCCGCCGTTCCACTCACCATCATCGTTTCACCCGATAAGGCCGACGCCCTCTGGCGGGACCGGGCCAATTTATTTTTCAAACCCGCGCGCGGACATGGTGGAAAGGCGGTCTATCGCGGAAGCAAAATCACCCGAAGAGTATGGGCTGATATAGTTGCAGGCGAATACACTGCTCAATTATTTGCCGCGCCGAGTCTACGTGGTGTACAGCTTGATGGAACACGCACAGAATTGAAAGTGGATGTGCGAATCTATACCTTCGGTGGACGTGTCCTGCTATCGGCCGCTCGCCTCTACCGCGGGCAGACGACCAACATGCGCACGCCGGGCGGAGGGTTTGCTCCGCTCCTGGAGGTCCGCGCGCCAGCCGAGGGATCCTAGTGTTCGCGGCGGATCACTTCCGGTTGCAAGTTTCGGTGTGGGGGCTCGCAGTCTCAAAGACATTTGGCCTGAAATTGCGCGTTGGATCGCGGAAGCATCGCGCTTATAAATAGGTCGGTTAGCGCAATCGCCGACAGTTGTTTCAATCGCCATCGGAGGCCGCGGCAATCGCGGCCGGGTTTGTGCGAAAGTCCGGCTCTTATGTGCTAGCGAAAGACAAGCATGCGCCTTGCTCCAATCCTCTCCATCATCGTCTTGGTCGCTGCAGGGGCTGGCGGCTACGCCTATTGGAGTCAGGAGCAATCATCACGCGTGCCGCCAGGCTTGGCGCGTGCGAACGGTCGTGTCGAGGTCGAGCGGGTCGACGTCGCGACGAAGTCGGCCGGACGGCTTGCCGAAGTGCGGGTTGAAGAAGGAGCATTTGTGCAAAAAGACGGCGTTGTCGCACGTATCGACACGACGGAGCTTCTTGCTCAACTCGCGGCAGCGAAGGCGGCTGTCCACCGTGCGCACCAAGGCATCGCAAAAGCCCATTCTGAGGTCGTTCTGCGCGGGGCCGATCTAAATCTCGCCGAGGCTGAACTGCGGCGCGTCGTCGAGCTGATGCGCACAAACACTTCGACGCGGGCGGAATTGGACCGGCGCACGGCGCAGAGGGACGTATCAAGGGCCGCTCTGGAGGGCGCCACGGTCGCGGTCGAAGATGCGAAGGCGGCGACCGAGGTCGCCGAAGCCCAGGTTGCGCAAATCGAGGCGACGATCGCCGACATGACTTTGAAGGCGCCCGTCTCCGGCCGTGTTGAATATAGGCTGGCTCGGGCCGGCGAAGTGGTCGCTGCCGGAGGACGGGTGCTGACGCTGCTCGACCTTTCCGACGTTCACATGACGATCTTCCTCCCGACGGGTCAGGCCGGACGGGTCGAGCTTGGCTCCGAAGCGCGCATCGTGCTCGACAGCGCGCCGGAGTACGTGGTTCCGGCGACGATCGCTTTCGTCGCGGCTGAAGCGCAATTCACCCCCAAATACGTAGAGACGGCAAACGAGCGGGAGAAACTAATGTACCGCATCAAGCTGCACATTGACCCTCAGATCCTTGAGGCCTATCGCGGCTATGTGAAGGCTGGCATGACCGGCAACGCTTACGTCATTATTCGCGCCGGGACGACCTGGCCGGCCAATCTCACGCCGAGGCTTCCGGATGTCCGCTGATGACGAGTCGGTCGTCAGGATTGAGGCGCTTCATCATCGTTACGACGCCACGGTTGCGCTCGACGGCGTGAGCCTCTTAATTCGCCCCGGGTCGACGGTCGGCCTCATTGGACCCGATAGCGTTGGCAAGTCGACGCTGCTCGGGCTGATTGCAGGCGTCAAGCGTATTCAATCTGGAGCCGTACTGGTTCTTGGCGGCGACATGGCCTCCCGCCTCCACCGCGATGCCGTGGCGCCGCGCATCGCCTACATGCCGCAAGGCCTCGGCCGCAACCTTTACCCGATGCTGTCTATTGTCGAGAACATCGATTTTTTCGGCCGCTTGTATGGGCAGCCCGAGAGCGAACGCCGCCGCCGCATTGCGCGCCTGCTCACGGCAACGGGCCTCGATCCGTTTCCGGACCGGCCAGCGGGCAAATTGTCAGGCGGGATGAAGCAAAAGCTCGGGCTCTGTTGCGCTCTGGTGCACGACCCTGATCTGTTGATCCTCGACGAGCCCACGACTGGCGTTGACCCGTTGTCGCGACGGCAGTTCTGGGAGCTCATCGCTCGAATTCGAACCGAGCGTTCCGGCATGACGCTGTTGGTGGCGACCGCCTATATGGAGGAGGCCGAACGTTTCGAACATATCGTCGCCATCGACGAAGGCCGGATCATCGCCGACGATGAAACAGCGGCCATTCTTGCCCGGACCAACGCAAACACGCTGGAGGAAGCCTATATCGCACTACAGCGTCCTGAACGCCGTGGTGATCAAACAGCGCTCGTGATTCCGCATCTGACGCATAGCGACGCCCCCGCAGCGATTGTCGCCGATAATCTGACGATGCGCTTCGGTGACTTCACGGCCGTCGATCATGTGAGCTTCCGCATCCAGCGCGGCGAGATTTTTGGGTTTTTAGGATCGAATGGTTGCGGCAAGACGACGACGATGAAGATGCTGACGGGCTTGCTCCCGGCGAGCGAGGGCCGAGGCGAACTGCTGGGCAAGCCGGTCGATGCGCGTGACATCGCTACGAGAATGCGCGTCGGATACATGTCGCAGTCGTTTTCGCTGTATGATGAAATTTCGGTCCGCGCCAATCTCAAATTGCACGGACAGCTCTTTCGCATCCCCGCCGAGGAACTCGACGCCCGAGTCAAGGCGGCCCTTGCTCGCTTCGAGCTTACCAGCGTTGCGGACGCCCTGCCTCCCACTTTGCCACTCGGGATGCGCCAGAGATTGCAGCTTGCCGCAGCCTGTCTGCATCGGCCGGAGGTGCTGATCCTTGATGAGCCGACGTCTGGCGTTGACCCGGCGGCGCGCGACCGATTTTGGCGTCTGCTTGTGGAAATGTCGCGTCGAGACGGCGTCACCATCTTCATATCGACGCACTTCATGAATGAAGCCGAACGCTGCGACCGGCTTTCATTGATGCACGCGGGCCGTGTTCTTGCAATTGGCGCCCCCGATGAGCTGCGCCTGAGCCGCGGCGGCCGCAGCCTCGAAGACGCGTTCATCAGTTATCTCGAGGAGGCGGCGGCGCCGCCAGCTGCGCATACGACGAGCGCCGCCTCTGCTTCGACCGACGAAGCAGCGCGACGCACTTCGGGCGTCCCCAAGTCCGAGCCGTCGCCCGAACGACCCCGGCAGCACAGGCCGCTCACAGCGTCTCTCCAGCGGATCTGGGCCTTTGCGCGCCGTGAAGCTGTCGAACTAAGCAGGGACCGAATTAGACTGGCCTTTGCGCTTCTCGGCCCACTCCTTCTTTTGGTAGCTTTTGGTTATGGCATATCGTTCGACATCGAGGGTCTTCGCTATGCTGTAATCGATCGCGATCAGTCTCTCGAAAGTCGTCTGTTCCTCGAGCAATTCTCTGATTCCCGCTATTTTGCCCAACGGTCGCCGTTGGCAAACGAGTTTGATATCGATGGTCGCTTGCGATCCGGTGAGTTGCGGTTCGCCATCGATATCCCTCCCGGTTTCGGTCGTGACCTTCTTCAGGGACGCCAGCCGCAGATCAGCTTCTGGCTCGACGGCGGCAACACATTTCCGGCAGAGACAGCCCGCGCCTATATCCAGGGCGCCGTTCTGACCTATGCGGCGGATCGCCATCGCCGGTTATTCGGGCGAGATTCACGGCTCCTTCCGATCAATGTCGAGCCGCGGTTTCGCTACAATCAAGACTTTCGCAGCGTATTCGCGATCACTCCGGGCACGATAATGCTCCTGCTGGTCTTGTTTCCGGCGATGCTGACGGCGCTCGGAGTTGTCAGGGAGAAGGAGATGGGCTCAATTACGAATGTCTACGCCTCTCCCGCCACGGTCGGCGAATATCTCATCGGCAAGCAGCTGCCCTATATTGTGATCGGCTTTGTCAGTTTTATCAGCCTTGTGGTGCTGGCCGCGACTCTACTCGGCGTCGTCCCAAAAGGGTCCATGCTCGCCTTGTCGATCGCGGCGCTCATCTATGTGTTTGCGGCCACTGCGTTCGGTCTTCTGGTGTCGGCGTTTGTCTCGACGCAAGTTGCGGCGATTTTCGGCACCGCGATTCTGACCGCAATGACAGCGGCGCATTATTCAGGGTTTCTCTTCCCTGCCTCGACGCTGGAAGGTCCGGGCCGCGTAATGGGGCTCTCGTTTCCCGCGCTTTGGTTTCAAACCGTGAGCCTCGGTGTCTTTGCCAAAGGGCTCGAGGCGAGCGCGCTTATCCGCGAGATCGCGGTGTTGCTCGGGTTTGGCATCTTGTTTCTCCTGCTGGCCCGTTTGTCGGTCCGGAAGCAAGGCGTCTAGCAATGTGGCGCTGGTTCGAGAACGTCTTTCACCTCGGTCTCAAGGAGATCGCTAGCCTCTCGCGCGACAAGGTGATGGTCGTCCTGATCATTTACGTTTTCACGGTCGCGGTTTACTCCGAGGCGACCGCCATGAGAACCGACGTACGGAATGCCGGGGTCGCTATTGTCGACGCCGACCACTCGACGTTGTCATCCCGGATTAAGGACGCCCTGCAACCGCCCTATTTTCGGACGCCCCGCGAAATCGATCGCTCAGAAGTCGATCAATTGCTGGATAAGGGACAATATACGTTCATTCTGGAAATCCCGCCACGGCTCGAAGCCGATCTGTTGGCGAACCGCGGCCCGTCGATACAAATCAACGTCGATGCGACCGCCGTGACCCACGCCGCTGTGGGGACGGCTTATATCCAGGAAATTATCATGCGCGAAACGGCAAGCTTTTCGAAGCAGCGTGGCGCCAACCCCGCCGTTCCCATCGACCCTGTCATTCGCGCCTTATTCAATCAGAATCTTGAAGCGATCCGCTTTAGCGCGAGTATGGGCGTCATCAACAATGTCACGATTCTCGCCATCATCCTCGTCGGCGCGGCGGTGATGCGCGAACGCGAGCGCGGTACGATCGAGCATTTGTTGGTGATGCCGGTGCGGCCGGGCGAAATTCTTGCGGCGAAGATCTGGGCAAATAGCCTGATCATCCTTCTGGCGGCCGGATTTTCGCTTCACGTTGTCGTCCATGTCGCGCTGCAAGTGCCAATCGTGGGATCGGTCGAATTTTTCCTTGCCGGAACCGCCGTTTATCTCTTCGCCGTGACATCGCTCGGCATTTTGCTGGCGACTATAGCAAACTCGATGCCGCAGTTCGCATTGCTGTCGATTCCCGTCTTCGTCGTGATGTTCTTGCTGTCGGGCTCGTTCACGCCGTTCGAAAGCATGCCTACGTTCTTGCAAGACATCATGTACGTATCACCGTCGACGCACTTTGTAAGATTCGCCCAGTCGGTGTTGTACCGCGGGGCTGGCGTCGATGTCGTATGGCCCGATCTCGCGATTATGACCGCGCTTGGCGGCGTCTTTCTCACGGCGGCCTTATTGCGATTCAGAGCAATGCTCTTGAGCCAAAACTAGAGTTCCATTTGCTCTGTCCGCGCGCCGGAGAAATCGAGGAAGAAGGTGAAAGCCGCTGACATCAGCGCGGTGCAGAGATGTCAAAGGCGTTTCGGACACCTGCCATCGCTCCATGATCATGCGCCCTCGATCCGCGCCAATCCGGTTCGCCCCCCATGGTGATGTATATCATGGCGTTGCGCCGCCGCAAGTCGCCCGCAAGTCTAGGCCTTCCGCATTGTAAAACGTGCCGCGAGTTGCTCGATCTAGCGCCGCCCAAACGAAGTTAGTTCAGCTACTTCGCCGACGCTGTGGCCTTTGGCGAGAAGCCAAATCGTCTGGAAATGTCGCGCCTCGCGCGCATCCGAACTCGATACATACCGCTCACGCACCGCATCGATGCCCAAATGCGAAGCTATTGCCGTCATGATCGGCCTACTGCGATTCATGACCACAAAGCTTAGCTTTATCGCGCTCAGCGGGGAATTCGCCCGAGTCATCCAGCCGGAACTGTATGACGGCCTGGGGCGTTCTGGCGCAAAGCGGGCGCTACTAAAACGCCAGCGAAGTGATGCGGGATGTCTTCGTCTCATTGAAAATCGCGGGGCGGCGTTCCGCGGCGCGGGTTGGCCTTGATGCTTTGGAACGCGGTGAGTTCAAAAATTTCGCAAACGTCTGTGCATTGGTGGAGCATCTAAACAGATTGGCTGACACCGTACTTGCCGATCCGGAGGTGCATTCGTCAAAAGCAGAGCAGGGGAAACTAAATGGTCACCCGCGAGCTATTGGCGCCACGATCTATTCAAGTCAGGACTCTAAGAGCGGCGATTTTTGACGTTGATGGTGTTCTGCTTGCCTCACCTCATGAACGCGCCTGGCGTGAGGCGCTTCGCGGATTCGGAGAATCTGAGGGTTTCACAACCGCCATGTACCAGGCCGATGTCGCTGGCAAACCGCGCCTCAGCGGCGCCCGCGCGGCCCTCGAAGCGCTTGGCGTACCCGACGCTGCGGGCCGGGCGGTCGCTTATGCCGCGCGCAAGCAGAAGCGGCTGGAGGAGTTGATCGCGGAAGGAGCTGTCAAGGCCTTCCCCGACGCACTTCGTTTCGTTCAAGCCGTGGCCGACTTGGGTTGGCCGATGGCGGTGGCGTCGTCTTCAAAAAATGCAAATGAAATGATGCGGTCAATCCGCCTCGGCTCCGGGCAAAGCCTGCTAGACATTTTCGGCGCCAACGTCTGCGGGCGCGATCTCCCGAGGGGCAAGCCGGATCCCGCGATTTTTCTGCTGGCGGCTTCGGAACTACACGTCGATCCCTTCCAATGTTTCGTAGCCGAGGACGCCCCAGCCGGTATCAAGGCAGCCTGCGCCGGTCGCATGGAGGGGCTCGGCGTGGCCCGCAAGAACGATGCCGCTGGGCTGCGAACGGCGGGAGCGGAAGTCGTCGTGACAAGTTTCGATGACATCGCGGTCGAAGAACTGGCCGAGGGTCGCCTGCGAAGGCGGCCGGCATGACCGCCCTTAAGACGATGGCGGCCGTTCTGGCGCGGACCGAAGATCCCATGTGGATTCTTGCTGTGGATGGCTTCGATCCGATGATGGAAAGCAGCGTCGAGTCGCGCTGCACGATCAGCAATGGTTTCTTGGGCGTCAGGGGCGCGCGCTCGACAGCGAGATGCGAGCTGTGTGTCGTTCCAACACGAACCTATGTGGCGGGGTTATTCGATAGTCCCGGCATCAAAAAGTCTGCGCAAGAACTTGTCCCTGCCGCCGACTGGCTGTTTATACGCATCGTGCTGCAGGGTTGCCCGTGTCACCCCGGAGATTTGCCGGCGCATCGGATGACACTCGACATGAGGCGGGGCGCATTGCTCAGTGAAAGCCATCATTTGTCTGCCCCCGACATAGGCCTCCGTGTCCGAACGTTGCGCCTCGTTTCGATGAGCGAGCGCGCCGTCGGACTGCAATTGATCCAGTTGGAAGTCGAACACGGGGAGGTCGATGTCGCCTTCGAGGCCTCGGCCGAGGGAACAGGTCTCGGGCTCGCGACCGATCGGCTCGATCAGGATTTCGGCCTTTGGCACACCCGGGATTCAGGAAAGCGCCTCGCACTGGCCACCATGTCATCGTTCCAGATAGACGGTCAGATTGTTCAGCCCATCTCGCTCGGTCCCCTGAAATGGTCATGGAGTTGGAAGAGCCGCCCCGGACAACTCGCGACTTTCGAACGTTTCGTCGCCTTCGAGCGGACGGATTCGCTGGAACTGGACCCCGGACCAAAAGCTCGGGACCATCTTCGTCTGGCGCAACGCGCCGGATGGCGCGGCGTCGTCACAGCGCACGAGGCCGCATGGACAAGTCGCTGGCTATGCAGTGATGTAACAATCGGGGGCGACATGGATGCGCAGCATGCCCTGCGGTTCGCTGTTTACCACCTCAACGGCGCAGCAAACCCCGCCGATGAGCGGGTCTCGATCGGCGCCAGGGCCCTGACCGGCGAAGACTATTATGGCCACGTATTCTGGGACACCGAGATATTCCTGCTGCCATTCTACATTCTGACCTGGCCCGAAGCGGCCCGGTCCCTGTTGATGTATCGCTTTCACACGCTTGATGGGGCGAGAGCGAAAGCGGCGGGAATGGGGTGGCGTGGCGCTCTCTATGCCTGGGAAAGCGCCGCGACTGGCGCGGAAATGACACCGGAGCAAGTGATCGGCCCCGACCGTATGGTCATCGCCGTATTGTGCGGCAGGCAGGAGCAGCACATCAGCGCCGACGTCGCCTACGCCGTCTGGCAATACTGGCAGGCAACAGGCGACGACGATTTCCTGCTCCAGGCCGGCGCCGAAATACTGCTGGAAACCGGCCGCTTCTGGGCCAGCCGCGCTGGGCTGGAAGCAGACGGATACTGTCACATCCGCGGCGTAATCGGTCCCGACGAGTACCACCAAGACATCGATGATAACGCTTATACAAACGTCATGGCGCGTTGGAACATCCGCCGCGCGTTGGAGACCGCTGCGTTGTTGCGGGAGCGTTGGCCCGCGCGCTGGAACAGTCTCGCCAGCCGGCTCGGTTTGGCGGATACCGAACTGGGGCAATGGTGGAACGTCGCGGAAACCATGAAGACCGGGTTCGATCCTGAAACCGGACTGTTCGAGCAGTTCAGCGGCTATTTCGACCTGGAAGACATCGATTTGAAAAAATACGAAGGCCGGTCCGTGCCCATGGACGTGGTGCTCGGGCGAGAGCGGACGCAAAGCTCACAGGTCGTGAAACAGGCCGATGTCGTTGCGTTGCTGGCCTTGCTGCCGGAAGAATTCGAGGGCGAAACGGCCGCGAAAAACTTCCGCTACTATTCCTCTCGCTGCGGCCATGGGAGTTCGTTGAGCCCTGCCATGCACGGGCTCGTCGCTGCCCGATTGGGCGACGCCGCGACGGCGTTGCGCTTCTTCCGCCAGACGGCGGGCATTGATCTTTCCACGACACGCGTGGGCTCCGCCGGCGGTATTCACATCGCAGCCCTCGGCGGAGTCTGGATGCTGTCGGTGCTTGGTCTCGCTGGACTCTCGTTTCGCAGCGACGGCATATCCATCGATCCGCACCTTCCGGCCGGGTGGGACAGTGTCGCCTTCAGCTTTCAGTGGCGCAGTCGGCGCGTCAAAATCTGCATCGATCAGACTGAACGGCGTCTCATTGCAACGCTCGAGGCCGGAAAGCCCATGACCTTGTTCGTTGGCGGAAAGCCGAACCATCTCGCCTCGACCGCGGCTGCATCGGCGATATCGTGGTGAGCACCCGGCGCAGGTTAAGGTCGGAGCGGATGACGCTTGCGCATGGTCCTTGTTGAACGAGGGTTCGATCCAACCAGCGAGGGAATCCGCGAGGCCCTTTGAACCAAAAAAACGGTTATTTCGTCGTCCGCGGAGTACTCTGACAGTTCCGCGTCCGGCTGTGGCGCCGCGGCGGCCGATCTGCGGAATATGGCGTCGAGGCTCCAGGCGCCCGGACCAGCAAAGGCCAGGTACAAGAAGACGAAGGTGAACAGGATCGCGGCGTCGACTTGGTTGAGCGCCGGCCAGAAGCTTTTCGGGGCGTCAACCATGAAATAGACAGCGGCCATTTCGCCCGAGCAGATGAAAGCCGCGACACGAGTAAAAAGTCCTAAGGCGATCAAAGCGCCGCCGGCGACTTCGATTATAGCGGCGGCAAGAAGAAGCAGCGGCAGCGGATCCGGCGCGCAGGGCTGATCGAGTGAGCAAGCGTCCTCACCCCAATCGTGGCAAAAATATCAAGCAATAATATCAAGCCATGACAACGGCCTCGTTTTCGAATATGGTTGCTCCGCGTTTTATGGAACCGTCTATGGCGAACTGGATCCGTCTCATTTGCTCTGTCTTGGCACTCGTAGGTCTGCTGGCCGCGGGAAGTGGCGGAGCGTTTGCGTCGACAAGCCATCACCATTGCTGCCCGCAAATGTCCTCGACCATGTCGATCGATGATCATTCAGTGAGAGGGGCCGGCGGCAACCACGGCGTACTGCCGGATTGCTGCGTGATGGGCGCCTGCGCCTTCGTGACGCCGATGCCCTCGCCGGTGGCGTCTGTAGCCGAACCGAGCGCGTTCGCGCGGTCCGTGTCGCCCGCGTTGGACGACGCCGCCCTTCCTGGCCGTTCTTCCTTCCCCGACCTACGACCTCCCATCGTCTGAAGCCGTGAACAATGGCCTACGCTCGTCCCAAGACGGGCGATGGTGAGCGTCTTCATGCTTTGAGCCGGTCCGCCGGTCGGGAGTCCCAACATAATGACCTCGTTTTTTCGCCTCATGGGCGCGCTCGCGCTCGCGGGAGGCATCGCATTTGCGGCGACGCTGGCAATTCCGCGTCCCTCAGGTTCTTCCTCCTGGCTTTTCGCCGCCTACGCGCAGGAAGACACGGTGCTGTTCTATCGCGATGCGATGGGCGGTCCGGAACTTTCCAAAGCGCCGAAAAAGGACGGGATGGGCATGGAATTCGTTCCGGTCCGCCGCTCCGCGATCCTGCCTTTGCTACCGAAACTGCCGGCGCAGTCTTCGTCCGCCGAGGCGCCGCTGTTCTGGCGCGACGCCATGGGCGGCCCCGAAATCTCCCTGGCGCCGAAAAAGGATTCGATGGGCATGGATTTCCTGCCCGTCCGCGCGCCGGACCTCGCCGCCGTGCTGCCGCCGCTCGGCGGCGCCGCGCAGCCAGCGCCTTCCCTTGAGTCGGCGAAGAAGCGCATCCTCTACTATCGCAATCCCATGGGGCTCGCCGACGTTTCCCCCGTCCCGAAGAAGGACGCGATGGGCATGGATTACCGCCCTGTCTACGAGGGCGAGGACGAAGGGTCCTCCTCTGTTCATATCGCGGCGGGCAAGGTGCAGCGCACCGGCGTGCGCACGGAGACCGCGACGACCCAGTCCATCGTTTCGAAAATTCACGTCCCCGGCTCGATCCAGCTCGACGAGCGCCGGATCACGCTCGTCTCCACCCGATCGACCGCCTTTATCGAAAAGGTCGCCGAGGTGACGACCGGCGAACGGGTCAGGAAAGGCCAGGTTCTCTTCCGCTTCTACTCGCCCGAAATCGCCTCCGCCGCCGCGCAGTACTACTCAAATCCGGGATTTGAAGGCGCCCGCAAGCGCCTGGACGTGTTGGACGTTCCCGCCGAATTCATCGCCGAAATCGACCGCGCGCGGAAAATTCCGTTGAGCATCGAATGGCGGGCGCCGCGTGACGGCGTCGTATTCGAGCGCAACGCTTACGAGGGCATGAAGGCCGAGCCCGGCCAGCAATTGTTTAAAATCGTCGATATGACCTCCATCTGGGCGCTGGTCGACGTCGCCGAGCGCGACTCTGCGCGGATCAAGCCGGGGCAAAAGGTCTCCGTCCAGCCGCGGGGCATGGCTGACCGCAGCTTCTCCGGCGTGGTCAGCCTCGTATATCCGCAGATCAACAAGGAAACCCGCACCGCGCGCATTCGCGTCGAATTACAGAATCCGGACCTGCTGCTCAAGCCGGACATGTATGTCGACGCCGATATCGCCGTCGGCGACGGCGGCAAGGTGGTCACCGTGCCGGACAGCGCCGTCATCGATACCGGCGCAAAGCAACTCGTCCTGCTCGACCGGGGCGAAGGTCGCTTCGAGCCGCGCGAGGTCAAGACCGGGCGGCGCGGCGAAGGTTTCGTCGAAATCCGAGAGGGCGTCGCGGAGGGCGATAGGGTCGTGACCTCCGCGAATTTCCTGATCGACGCTGAGAGCAATCTCAAGGCGGCGCTGAAGGGGCTGAACCCGGGAGAGGCGAAATGATCGGCAGACTCATCGCCTGGTCGGCGCGCAACCTCGTCCTCATCTTCATCGGAACGGCCTTCATGGTCGCCGCCGGCCTCTATGCGGTCAAAACACTGCCGCTCGACGCGCTTCCCGACCTCTCGGACGTCCAGGTTATCGTCTACACCGAATATCCGGGTCAGGCGCCGCAGGTCGTCGAGGACCAGGTCACCTATCCGCTGGCCAGCTCCATGCTGACCGTGCCGAAGTCGAAAGTGGTGCGCGGCTTCTCCTTCTTCGGCGTCTCCTTCGTTTACATCATCTTCGAGGACGGGACCGATCTATATTGGGCGCGTTCGCGCGTTCTCGAATATCTCAGCGCCGCCGGCAGCAAATTGCCGACCGGCGTAACTCCCGTACTTGGACCGGACGCCACCGGAGTCGGCTGGGTCTATCAATATGCGGTCGTCGCCAAGGAAATGACGCTTGCCGAACTGCGCTCGCTCCAGGACTGGACACTCCGCTACGGTCTTGCCAAGGCGGAAGGCGTTGCCGAGGTCGCCAGCGTCGGCGGCTTCGTCAAGCAATATAACGTTGTCGTCGACCCGAACCGCCTCAAGGCGCTCGGCATCCCCTTGCAAAAAATCCGTGACGCCATTCGCGCCAACAATGCCGACGTTGGCGGCCGCACGGTCGAACTGTCCGAATTCGAGTTCATCGTGCGCGGGCGCGGCTATCTGCGCGGCATCCCCGATCTCGAACAGGTTGTGCTGCGGTCGGACAATGGTACGCCGCTGCTGTTGAAGGATGTGGCGCGCGTCGAGATTGGCCCCGACGAACGGCGCGGCATCACCGAACTGAACGGCGAAGGTGAAGTCGCCAGCGGCATCGCTCTCCAGCGCTACGGCGCCAATGCGCTCACCGTCATCGACAATGTCAAGGCGACGCTGGCCACAATGGCGTCGAGCCTTCCCAAGGGCGTCGAGATCATTCCCGTCTATGACCGCTCGCAGCTTATTCATGCCGCGATCGAGACGCTGAAGCACACGCTGACCGAGGAAAGCGTCATCGTCGCGCTCGTATGTATCATCTTCCTCCTGCATGTACGCAGCGCTCTCGTCGCCATCGTCATGCTGCCGGTTGGCGTGCTGATGGCGTTCGCGGCGATGAAGGCGCTGGGCCTCGGCTCCAACATCATGAGCCTGGGTGGCATCGCCATCGCCGTTGGCGCCATGGTCGACGCGGCGATCGTGATGATTGAAAACGCCCACAAACATCTGGAGCGGGCGCCTCCCGACAAGCCGCGCATCGACATCCTGATCGAAGCGGCGGTGGAAGTCGGCCCGGCGCTGTTCTTCAGCCTGCTGGTCATCACCGTCTCCTTCCTGCCGATCTTCACTTTGGAAGCGCAGGAGGGCCGGCTGTTCAGCCCTCTCGCCTTTACCAAGACTTTTTCCATGGCGGCGGCGGCGTTCCTGTCCGTGACGCTGGTCCCGGCATTGATGGTCATTTTCGTCCGCGGAAAGATCATTCCCGAGAGCAGGAATCCGATCAACAGGTTCCTCATTTGGATTTACCGGCCAGTGATAGCACTGGTGTTGCGCGGAAAAGTGCTGACGATTCTTCTTGCGCTCGCAATCCTCGTCGCAACCCTTTGGCCGGCGCGCCAGATCGGCAGCGAATTCATGCCGACGCTCAATGAAGGCACGCTGCTCTATATGCCCACGACCCTGCCGGGGCTTTCCGTCACCAAGGCGGCCGAGCTTCTGCAAACGCAGGACCGGATCATCAAGAGTTTCCCGGAAGTGGAAACGGCCTATGGCAAGGCGGGCCGCGTCTCCAGCGCCACCGATCCGGCCCCGACCGAAATGTTCGAAACGGTGATCCAGCTCAAATCCAAGGAGGAATGGCGGCCAGGCCTGACCATCGACAAGCTGATCGCCGAAATGGACGCGACGCTTCAGTTCCCCGGCGTCTCCAACGCCTGGACTATGCCGATCAAGGGCCGCCTGGACATGCTCGCGACCGGAATCCGCACGCCGATCGGCGTCAAGATTTTCGGCCGCGATCTGACCCAGATCGAAGGTCTGGCGCGACAGGTCGAAACCGTCCTGAAAAACGTTCCTGGCACGTCGAGCGCTTATGCCGAACGCATCATCGGCGGCTATTACCTCGACGTCGTCCCCGATCGCTCCGCACTGGCGCGCTACGGCCTGATGATCGGTGACGTGCAGGAAGTCATCGCAATGGCGCTCGGCGGCGAGACCGTGACCACGACGGTCGAAGGGCGTGAACGCTATGGCGTCAATATCCGCTATCCCCGCGATTACCGCTCATCGCCCCAGGCGATCGCCAACGACGTTTTCATTCCGCTGCCAGGCGGAGGGACGGCGCCGCTTGGAGAGGTCGCCAAGGTGGAACTCGTGCGAGGGCCGACCTCAATCCGCACCGAGAATGGTCAACTCGCGGCCTACGTCTATGTCGACGTGCGCGATCGCGACATCGGCTCTTATGTCGCCGACGCGCGCCAGGCGGTTGCGAGTTCGGTCAAGTTTCCGTCAGGTTATTATGTCACCTGGAGCGGGCAGTTCGAATATATGGAGCGCGCCGCAGCGAAAATGCGTTTGGTTGTGCCCGTCACGCTGCTGGTCATTCTGCTGTTGCTCTATCTCAACTTCCGCAGCCTGACCGAAACCCTGATCGTGATGGCCTCGCTGCCCTTCGCGCTAATCGGCGGCGTCTGGCTGATGTGGTATCTCGGGTTTAACATGTCGGTGGCGGTGGCGGTCGGCTTCATCGCGCTCGCTGGTGTCGCCGCAGAAACCGGCGTGGTGATGCTGATCTACCTCGACCATGCCCGCAAGGAGGTGATGGCCGAGCGGACCAGCGAAGGCAGGCTTTTCACCAGAGGCGATCTGCACAAGTCGATCATGCTCGGCGCCGTCGAGCGCGTGCGCCCGAAGATGATGACGGTCGTCGCCATCATGGCAGGCCTTTTGCCAATCCTGTGGAGCACCGGCGCGGGCTCCGAAGTGATGCAGCGCATCGCCGTGCCCATGATTGGCGGCATGGTGTCGTCGACGCTGCTGACCCTCATCGTCATTCCCGCGATTTACGATCTGGTCAAGGGATTCGGCCTCCCGCGCGAAAGCGGGGCGCCCGGACTCGCGGGCAAAGCGCCTGCCTTGACTCAGGAAAGCGGCCAAGTGGCCGCCGAATAGGCTTTCAAAGCGAGGAGAATGTAGAATGAACAGTGTTTGTTTCCGTACGCGCACCCTGCTGGCGAAGGCGATCGCCACCGCGCTGGTCGCCGCCGCGCCGCTTGCGGTTTTCACGCCCGCGCGCGCCGTCGACGCATTGGTCGTGGCGCAGTCGGAGAAGCCCACGGGCCAGGGAACGATCAATGCGATCGACGCCGCCGGCCACAAGCTCAACATCACGCATGGTCCGGTCGCGGCCCTCAAATGGCCCGGCATGACCATGGATTTCGGCGTGGCGCCCGCCGTCGATCTGGCCGCGCTCAAACCCGGATCGAAGATCGACTTCACACTGACGCGCGGCGCGGGCGGCATGTATGAGATCGACAGCATCAAACAGGCGGATTGATTGCGGCCGTGATGGCATGTCGGGCGGCGCATTCTGATCGGGACCGCCGCCGCGGTAGACGGATTTCATGGCTGAAGGCCGGCTTTCCAGGCTGGCTAAGGGAGATCGAAGATGTCGAACGCAAGAATTCTTTTCGCGGCCCTTGTCGCAACGTTAGCGGCGCCGGGCGCGGTCGCGCAGAACGTCACGGCCTGGCGCTCGCCGGAGTGCGGCTGTTGCCATCGTTGGGCGCAGACCCTGGAAGCGGCGGGTATGCACGTGAAGATGATCGATGCAGATGACATGGCTGCGGTCAAGAAAGTGCGTGGCGTGCCGGAAACGGCAGCTTCCTGCCACACCGCGACGGTCGAGGGTTATACGATCGAAGGGCACGTTCCCGCGCGCGAGATCAAGCGCCTTCTCGCGGAGCGCCCCGACGCGGTCGGCCTCAGCGCGCCGGGCATGCCGCTCGGCTCTCCGGGCATGGATGGTGGAACGAGACCTGTGCGCGGGTGGTTGCTCGGGCGTGAGCGCGATGATTCAATGGAGAAATTGATTCGGAGGGATCCATGGCGCGGCGCTCGATTGGTCAAGAGCAGTTCGGTTTTGAACGCACCTCGGATCGCTTGATAGGCCTCGATGATCTCCTGTCGGCGCTGGATTTTTCGGTTCCAGCGCAGCTTCTTTCGCCGGTTTATGCCGCGCCGAAAGGGGAGCCGGCCTGGCCGCCTCTTGCTCTGTTCAAAGCCTTATCACTGGCGACATGGTACGACTTATCGGATGTCGCTCTCGCAGAAGCTTTGGCTGATCGCGCGAGTTTCCGCCGGTTCTGCGGATTTTCGCGCGATGACACGACGCCGGAGCGGACGAGTTTTGTTCGTTTTCGGCGTATATTGATTGAGCGTGGTCTGGATCGCTCACTGTTTGAGAGCATCACGCTGCAACTGGAGTCCAAAGGCGCAGTCGTTCGCAAGGGCACGCTGATCGACGCCACTATCATCGCGTCGGCCAGCAAGTGCGATGGCGAAGCAAGGTGGGTCAAGCATAAGAAGCGGCCTCCGGTTCATGGCTACAAGGCCCACGTCGCCGCAGATCGCGATACCGGCCTGATCCGAGAAGTCGTGGTTACGCCAGCCAATGAGGCGGACGTCAGCGTAGGGCCGGAAATTATTCCGGACGAACCGGGCGAGGTCTATGGCGACAAAGCCTATGACGCATGGTCGGTCGAAAAGGCTATTTTGCGGGCTGGCGGAACGCCAAGGCTTTTGCGCAAGGGGCAGCGCGGCAAGCCTCCACGGCAATTTGAGGAAACCAACCGCCTGCTTCGCCCTATTCGCGCCCGCGTCGAGAAAATCTTCGGCACATGGAAGCGAAGCTATCGGTTACGCCATATGCGATGGATCGGTCTTGCCAAGGCTTCTTTGCAAATCCATCTCGCAACGATCGCTTATAACTACAAGCGCTACTGGCGCCTCCAAGTAAGCTGAGCGCGCAAAAGCGCAGCCCGTGCGGGGATCATCCTGCACTCTGGAGGCAGATCCCTCCAACAACGGCTGCACGCATCACAATCCAGTTTTGTAATCCCGAAAAAACTCCCGAAAAAAACGACTAAAACTCCAAATCAAGCAAAACACCAAACCGCGCACAGGTCTCGGAACACATGAACCGTATCAGGTTCTGCTCCTCAAGAGAGACGGAACGACGCAGGTCTTCGCCGAATATCCCTGAATGCGGTCCATCGCCGCGCAGCCGCGGTCCTCGACCGTCGATCGCGACTTTGCGCGTTATCCTCCCATGGCCGTTCGACGAAAGTTTCGACTGGGAATTTCCGGAAAGGGTCATGAGCACGGTTTCGATTAGTTCGCGAGACGTTTATTGACGGCATTGATGCGGACATTGTGCAACATGATCGAGAGGCAGCTTCGACCGCGTTGTCACGTCAGAGTTAAAGTTCCTTTGCCTCGACCTTTTCGGCGCGAAGGATCGGGCTTCGTCTCGACGCCGAGGAGCACCCACAAGTCGATGACCAGCCGTCGAGCAATCTGCTCGACCATTAGAAGCGCAGGGTTGGAAACCCCGCGCAGGATTAAATAAAATTGGGGGACTGACACACCGAGATATTCTGCGAATTCGGCATAGGACATGCCCGATTCGGAATATCTTGCCTTGACGGTTGCTGAAAACACCGCGTTCATCTCTTCGCCGCTCAGGTTGAGGCGATGCCCCAATGCGCGGCTTTCCAGAAGCTCATAAAGAGGTCGATGCAATCGTTCGGCAAAAGTTGCAAGCATTCCGATGGAAGGATTGGCGACGCCGGAGCGGAGATATCGGAACTGGGAACCCGATATTCCTAATGTTTCGGCAAATGCCGGTTTTGTCAGGCCGCTATTGTTGAGTTCAACTATCAAGTGGTCGACGAGATTCTGCAACAGTCGCGACTGAAGACGCTGTTCGATGGAAACAAGCGTTTTTCTTTGGCGGATGCTATGGACTTCGATATCCCGCCCGAACACCTCGCCTTCAGTGGGTTGGGTAATTCTTCGCTTGCTTATCATAATTGTTCCAAGCGTTTTGTTCCCTTGAAATTATTTATATTATTTTGGCGATTTGACCAACTGGCAATTTGATCAAGGCTCACTCATGTTCGCGTTGTTAAACCCTTTAGCTTGAGGTGGGAAAGTAATTTCGAAGAATGCGGCGTAGTTTGAGGCCCGGCCCTTCCGACCCCGTCTCATGAGGGCACCCGCGCCGACGACGCAGAGAAGTTTGATCCCGAGCGCGCCTCTATTCTCTGACCGCAACTTCCTTTGTCCCAAATCATGAAATGTAGAGAATACTCCGTGGTGAAATACTCATCAAGGCGCTGCTCTCTCAATCATGGAGATTCGAGAGGTGTTTGCGCGCAATCTGCGGGCCCTGCGACAAGCCAAGGGCATTTCGCAGGAGGAGCTTGCGCACCTGGCGGGCATCGATCGGACCTATGTGAGTGCTCTGGAGCGCTGCGTTTATAACGCCAGCATCGATGTGGTGGATCGGCTGGCCAATGTGCTCGGTGTGGAGGCCGCGGAATTGCTGCGCCGGTCATCGGCCCTTCAACAAAATTCAGATTTCGAGCTTGACGAATAGAGAAGTATGTCAGCATGCGGCGCATGGATATGCGCAAATTGGTCGGCCGCAACTTCGCCCGCCTGCGTCGGGCGAAGGGTCTGACGCAAGAAGCGGTGGAAGAACGATCCGGCTTCAGCCAGCAATATCAGCGATCTTGAGCGCGGCCTTCGAAACCCGACGGTCGTTACGCTCTATGAACTCGCGCCAGCACTTGATGTCAACCACGTCGAACTGGTCACTCCGGATGATCAGCTCTGACCCACCTGGTCATGAAGATCATGCCTCTTGTCGACGTGGCGTGCGGCGGTCGGCGAATAAGGTCTTCGCGAAAAATTTCGGCTTGCCCAAAGAAGCAGCCCGGAGGGGACGGGTTGTTTCTGGCTTGTCCGGGTTCTGCCTGCGCTTGCCCGCGAAATTTGGAGAGGAAGAGGGCGGAATGGGTTCCGCGACGGTTTGAAGAGCGAGAGAGAGGTCTTTCGCGCCCGTCACGGAGATTTTCATCATGACCCAGGTTGAGGTTCTGGACGCCCGGCGCGATGCGAGCGGCGGCTATAGGGTGGATGTGAGCCGCGGCGAGAGGGTTGGCCGCGTCTCGTCGGAGTGGTTTTCGCGCCCTGCCGACGAGCGCTATCTGTCGCTTTCCGAGTTGGCGCGCGCCGTCGGCGGCCGCTCCGAGCGCAGCCGCTCCCGCGTCGTCGAGAGCGCGCTGATTCAGGTCGAAGCCAGTCGCGACAATCCGGAAAGGCTGTCGCTGTCCTTGCCGGGCGCGAAAAGCCCTGTTGCGCCAACCCATTGGAGTTTCGGGCAGCTTGCGAGCCTGGTGGGCGCCCCGGCCGCCTATCTTCGCCAGCTTCCAGCGGCGCTGGCGGGCATCAATCTGCAATATGGCCTGAGCCAGCACCGCGCCGAACAGGTCAAGACCCTCGAAACCGACGACGGTCGGGTCGAACTGCGCGCGGTCACCGGGCCGGATTATGGCCGGATCTACGACCACGAGCTGGTCGAGGCGGTGCAGCGCATCGCCGGGGATGGGACCGGCGACACGCGCTGGAAGGTGCCGGGCGTGCTCGATTGGTCCACGGGGGTCTATAATCCGCGGGTCGACATCACCAAGGATACGACGACGCTTTACGCGAGCGACCGCGACGTCTTCCTGTTCCTTGTCGACGATTTGAATCCGATCGAGGCGGGCCGCTTGCCCGACGGTTCGCCCGATATTTTCTTCCGGGGCTTTTATTGCTGGAATTCCGAAGTCGGCGCCAAGACGCTGGGCATCGCGAGCTTTTACCTGCGTGCGGTCTGCCAGAACCGGAACCTCTGGGGCGTCGAGGATTTCGAGGAAATCACCATTCGCCACTCCAAATATGCCGCCTCGCGCTTCGCCCATGAGGCGGCCCCTGCCCTACTGAATTTCGCGAATTCTTCGCCCATGCCCTTTGTCAACGGCGTCAAGGCGGCGCGCGGAAAAATCGTCGCGCGCAACGACGAGGATCGCAGCGAATTCCTGCGGCGGCGCGGGTTCTCGAAAGCCGAAACCGGCAAGGTCATCGACGCCGTGCTGGCGGAAGAAGGCCGCCCGCCTGAAAGCATTTTCGATTTCGTGCAGGGCATCACCGCGGTCGCCAGGGACAAGCCGCATCAGGACGCCCGCCTGGATATGGAGGCGAAGGCGAAAAAGCTGCTCGACCGCGCGGCTTGAATTCACGGGACCGGAAACGCGGATGCGCGCGTTTCCGGTCCGCCCTGCCCTTACCTGAGACCGTGGCGCCGCCCTTCAGAGGAAGAGGGCGGCGCTTCGCGTCGTGACGGTTTTTGGTCCGAGAGAGAGGCTCTCGGCGCCCGTCGCGGAGAAAAGACAATGGCGAATGCGGTCCAGAAAATCACCCTCGCGTCCGCGCGCGACATTCCCTTCAACAAGCTGGTGTTGAGCCAGGCGAACGTCAGGCGGTTGAAGGCTGGCCTCTCGATCGAGGAACTGGCCGAATCCATCGCTCGGCGCGGTCTGATCCAGAGCCTGCATGTTCGGGCGGTGCTCGACGCCGAGGGCAAGGAAAGCGGAATGTTCGAAGTGCCGGCGGGCGGAAGGCGTTACCGCGCGCTGGAGCTGCTGGTGAAACAGAAGCGGCTCAACAAGACCGCGCCGGTGCCCTGCGTCCTGTCGGAAGCGAATGACGACATTCTGATCGAGGAAGTGTCGCTCGCAGAAAACATCGAGCGCGCGCCTTTGCATCCGCTCGACCAGTATCGCGCCTTTCAGGCGATGCGCGAGAAAGGCATGAGCGAGGAGGCCATCGCGGCCGCCTTCTTCGTTGGCGTTAATATCGTGAAACAGCGCCTGCGGCTCGCTTCGGTCTCGCCCGCGCTGCTCGACATTTACGCCGATGACGGCATGACGCTCGAGCAGCTGATGGCCTTCACCGTCTCGCAGGATCACGCCCGCCAGCAGCAGGTCTGGGAGGCGATCCGGAACGGCTGGCAGAAGGAGCCCTATCAGATCCGCCGCATGCTGACGGAAACTTCGGTTCGCGCCTCGGACAAACGCGCCCTGTTCGTCGGCATCGAAGCCTATGAGGCGGCTGGCGGCGTTGTCTTGCGCGACCTGTTCCAGTCCGACGATGGCGGCTGGCTGCAGGACGTTGCTTTGCTCGATCGCCTGGCGGCGGACAAGCTCAAGTCCGCCGCCGAGGAGATCGCTGCCGAGGGCTGGAAATGGATCGAGGTCGCGGTCAGCCTGCCCTATGGCGTGGCCTATGGCTTGCGGGAGCTTTTGGGCGCGGCGCCCGAGCTGACCGAGGACGAACGGACAGCGATGGAAGCGCTCCAGGCTGAACGTGACAAGCTCGAAAACGAATATGAGACGGCCGAGGAATTGCCGGAAGAGATTGACCGGCGTCTCGGCGAAATCGAGACGGCGCTCGAGAATTTTGAAAAACGCCCGCTTCATTACGACCCCACTGAAGTCGCGCGCGCCGGCGCCTTCGTCAGCATCGCCGCGGATGGCGCGCTCTCCGTCGATCGCGGTTATGTGCGCCCAGTGGATGAACTGCCCGTCACGCCCGAAGGCGAGGACGCTTCCGATTGCGAGGCGGCGACCGCTGGGCCGGAGGAGACCCCGGCGGTTCAACGCGCGGTCATCACCCTCGGCGGCGCGCCTGCGCAACCTGAAGAAGAGGAGGACGAGGGCATAAAGCCCCTCCCCGACCGTCTCCTCACCGAATTGACCGCGCACCGCACTTTGGCGCTTCGCGACGCCGTCGCCAACAACCCGCATATCGCCATGACGGCCCTGCTGCACAAACTGGTGTCGGACAACTTCCTGCATACGGCGGGGAACGGATGCCTGGAGGCAAATGTTCGCCACGTCTTTTTTCCGGCGCAGACGGAGGAACTGAAGGACTGTCCTTCGGCAAAATCCATCGACGAGCGGCGCGAAAGCTGGGGCGACCATATTCCCGCCGATGATGAAACGCTGTGGGACTGGCTGGCGGCGCTGGACGAGGGGAGCCGCATGGCGCTGCTCGCCCATTGTGTGAGCTATGGCGTCAATGCGCTTTTCGAAAGGCCCAATCCCTATGGAGCTTCTGGCGTCACCGAGCACGGCCTGAAAAACCGCATGCGCCAAGCCGATCGCCTGGCGCGGGCGACAGGCCTCGACATGGTGGAAGCCGGCTGGCGGCCGACAGTCGGCAATTACCTGGGACGCGTCACCAAGGCGCGGATTCTTGAAGCGGTGCGCGAAGGAGCCGGCGATAGGGCGGCGCAAATGCTCGAGCATCTCAAAAAGGGCGACATGGCCAAGGAGGCGGAGCGGCTGCTGGCGGATTGCAACTGGCTGCCCGAGCCGCTGCGGCTCGATAATCCCGATGCGGATCTGCTCACCGAGAGCCCTGCCGCCGCAGATCAGGGCGAAGATGCGCTGCCCGCATTCCTCGCCGATGGCGGCGATGACGATGAGGCCTCCGAAGCCGAAGACGACCAAAGTGGCGTACTCGCAGCTGAATGAATGGCGCGGGCGGAGAGCGAAGAAGCTCTCCGCCTTTTTTCAAGGAGAAGTCTCATGTCGCAGCAAAACTCTTCACCTGATTCTCGGCCTGTTCGGCGTGTGGTGTTTCAATATTTTGTGCCGGTGCATGTCGAGGTCGAGGACGGGCTTGTCGCGCGGGTGACGGTCATCGACGACACACCGGTTCGCAACCCGACCGCCGTCGCGGGCGACGCGGCCTATCTCACGGAAGCAGTCGCCGCTGCCGATGACGGTCAGGCTTGGCCGTCTTGGGTATTTGGGCTTTAGGCCTTCACCGCTTTCATACCAATTCCCAGCCCGGCTTCGCGTCGGGCTTTCTTTTCGAAGGAGCCTGACATGGCCGATTATTTCACCCAATTCTCATGCCTGCTCGATGTCGCCGCGCCAGAAAACGTGTCGCGCGCTCTCGAGATCTTTGAGGCGGATTGCGCTGATAGCGCAGCAGAGGCTCAGTTCAACAATGGGTTTTTCGTCTCAGTTCCGTCAGACGACGCCGGCAGCCAACTCTGGATTCGCGACGAGGGCGCCGGCGATCCGGAATCGGTGATCCGCTTCGTCAAAATCTGCGCCGCGGAATTCAGCCTGTCCGGCCATTGGGGTTTTCAATATTCAAACATGTGCTCGCAGCCGAGACTCGATGGCTTTGGCGGCGGAGCGCATGTGCTCGACCTTGCCACGGGCAAAGCAATCGCCTGGATCGACACCGAAAACTGGATTGCTCAGACGATCGTGGACGCGGGAGGCAAATCATGAGCATCCCCGATCACGCACACGCCAATTTCCAGACGCTGCTGCGCGCTGCGGAAAATGGCGATCTCGCATTGATGGAATGCGCCGACGCGCTGACCGGCGAGACGCGTTACGTCATTTGCGCCGTGGGGCGCGATGGCGCCGATTACCTCTTCACGCCCTTCGGCCATCTCGCGGATGGAAACCCTTACGAGGCCTACGTTCCGCCGGCCAATGCCTCACCATGAGGATTTGGAAATGGCGCGGCGATCAAGCGGCGTCGCTGAAGGTAATTCTCAATCCGAGGGCCTTGGCGCCGCCAAGCAACGTCGAAAGGCGCGGGTCGCCATCTTCGCTAAGCGCGCGATAGAGAGCTTCCCTCGTCACGCCGGCACCCTTGGCGACTTTCGTCATGCCGCGCGCCCGGGCGATCGTTCCGAGAGCAACGGCGATATAGCGCGCGTCGCTGCTGGTCGCTGCGTCAACCAGCAATTCTTCCTGCGCCTCGGGCGTGTCCAGATAGTCGGCTGGATCAAAGGCGGTCGTTTTCATCATTCGTCCTTCAATTCCTTCGTATTTGACCTCCGATTCCGCAGTGGATGAGGTGACGCTGACCAATGGCAAACGTTCACAGCAGTGGGAACAAAATTCAACGGATCTTTATCAGGCTTCTTCGACTTTCGTGTAACCGGCAGCCTTGGCCGCTTTCACGAATTTCCGATCGAAGGTGGCAAAATATTCGCAATGCGCGGATAGACCGAGATGCAAGGCATCGGCAAAGTCCATCCCATTTTCCGCGAGATCGAGCGCTGCAGCGACGACTCCTTCATCCGCTACCGTCACAGTGGGTAGGCCGCCGAAAGCCCGCAACGCCCTTGCGACATCCGCGGGGCGATAGACATAAACGCTGCGCAGCACCCATTCCACTTCGAGCATGACTGTGAGGGCCACAAAGACAGGGTTCCCGTCGATGAGCTTGCGGGCTCTGCCGGATTGTTCGGGATGATCGCCGGTCACGTAGCGAACGACCAGATTGGTATCAATTGCAATCATGATGACGACGCGCTTCTGCCAGCACGCCGGCCTCCATGTCTTCCAGCGATTTCGGCTCTCCGCTGAAGGGAAGCATCCCGAACACGGCGCTCGGCTCCGTCGAGGAGAATGCAGGCGCCCGCTTCAGCAAAACGCCTTCCGGGGTTTCTTCGACGATCAGCCGGGTGCCGGCATCCCAGTTCCGTTGCTGACGGATCGCCTTCGGCAAAATGACCTGCCCCTTGGTCGAGACGGTGGTGATGAGATGGTCGGGTTGTGCCATCGGTTGACGCTCCAATAGTAAGACAAACGTAAGATAAGCTCTATCGCCTCCGCATTCAAGGCCGAGTTGTTGAACTGCGAGGAGAGGCAGAGGGCCGCCGGAAGGGGTTAAGTCCGGCGGTTCGAGAGAGCGCCATCCGGGCTTTCCCCTTGCCGCTCTCCGAGGTCGCTTCCCATGAACATTTTGTCGCCCGTGATCGCCGCGCCGGTCACGCCCGGTTCCAACGCCGCCGCGATTTTCTCCGTCGGGCAGGCTCTTTTTTCCAATCTCGAACGTGGCCAACGCGTCGACGCCGCGATTTTACGCGAAGCCATGGAACAGGCTTTCGCCGCATCGGATTCGTCGGGCGCCTGGACCTGGAAAGACGCTTATGAGGCCTGCGAGGCGGCAACCGTGCTGTTTCTCCGCAAATATGGCCGCGCTCTTTTTCGTAAGAATGCTTCGCCAGCGGCGCGTCTTGCTGCACTGACCAAAATCGCCGGGCTCTTGCCGAGCCATACGCGCCGCTCCGAACAGAGCCAGTCGCTTCAGCAATTTTCAACACCGGCCCCGCTGGGCCTTGCGGCGCTTACCGCCGCCGCCGTCACGCCGGCGGATGTCGTGCTAGAGCCCTCGGCCGGCACGGGCCTGCTCGCGGTCCTCGCCGAAATCGCCGGCGGCAGGCTCATTCTCAACGAATGGGCGGAAACGCGCGCCAATTTGCTTGCTGCTCTTTTCCCGGCAGCGCCCGTCAGTCGCTTTGACGCCGCGCAGATCGACGATCATCTCGCCGGCTGCGCCGCGCCGTCCGTCGTGCTGATGAATCCACCCTTCTCGGCGATGGCGAATGTGGAGGGACGCGTGGCCGACGCCGCCCTTCGCCATATCGCCTCGGCGTTGAGCCGTTTGGCCCCCGGTGGCCGTCTGGTAACGATCACCGGCGCCAATCTCTCTCCAGAGGCGCCGGTCTGGCGTGAGGCCTTTGTCGGCATGCAGGAACGCGCCGCAATGGTATTCACCGCCGCCATCGATGGCGCGGTCTATTCCCGGCACGGTACGAATTTCGCGACGCGGCTCACGGTCTTTGACAAGCGCCCAGCCGTTGACCGGAAACTTTTCCCTGCCTCGATGGAAATGGCGCCCGATGTCGCCACCTTGCTCGGCTGGATCGAGCGGCATGTTCCTCCGCGCCTGCCAGTTTGTCCGCCTCCAGCTTCAGCGGCGATTTGCCCGCTGCCCCGCGCCACGACCGCCAGGTCTGGACACCAAGGCGGGAAAAGCGCCCTGCCGCGCCGCCCGCCGCTCGCCGAGCCGGAAGCCGTCGACCTCGCCTACGAAGCCTTGGACTGGACGCCTCCGGAAGGCGGGCGTCTGACCGAGGCCATCTACGAAGATTATGGATTGCAGTCGATCCGCATTTCCGGCGCCCTGCCCCATCCGACCCGGCTGGTGCAATCGGCTGCCATGGCCAGCGTCGCGCCGCCCAAACCAAGCTACAAGCCAAGACTTCTGAGACAAATCGTCGGTGACGGTCTGTTGTCCGACGCCCAGCTCGAAACCGTGATCTATGCCGGTGAGGCCCATGGCGAATTTCTTGCGGGCTCATGGACGGTGGACGAGACCTTCGATGTGGTCAAAGCAGCCGCCGAAGACGCTGAGGGCGCGGTGCGCTTTCGGCGTGGTTTCATGCTTGGCGACGGCACGGGCGCCGGCAAGGGCCGCCAGTCCGCCGGGATCATTCTCGATAATTGGATGCGCGGCCGCCGCAAGGCTTTGTGGATCAGCAAATCCGACAAGCTTATCGAAGACGCCCAGCGCGACTGGTCGGCGCTTGGCATGGAGCGCCTGCTGATCACGCCGCTGTCGCGCTTCCCGCAAGGCAGGAAAATCGCGCTGGCGGAAGGCATAGTGTTCACGACCTATGCGACCCTGCGCTCGGACGATCGTGGCGAGAAGGTTTCGCGGGTCAAACAGATCGTTGAATGGCTCGGAGTCGATTTCGACGGCGTGATCATTTTCGACGAAAGCCACGCCATGCAGAATGCCGGCGGCGGCAGAAGCGAGCGTGGCGAGGTCTCCGCCTCGCAGCAGGGACGCGCCGGGCTGCGCCTCCAGCACGCCCTGCCCAACGCCCGCATCGTCTATGTTTCGGCGACCGGCGCGACCACGGTTCACAATCTCGCCTATGCCCAGAGGCTTGGGCTTTGGGACGGCGAGGATTTTCCTTTCGCCACCCGCGCGGAATTCGTCACCGCGATCGAGGACGGCGGCGTCGCGGCCATGGAAGTGCTGGCTCGCGATTTGAGGGCGCTCGGCCTCTATACCGCGCGCTCGCTGTCGTATGACGGCGTCGAATATGAACTCCTCGAACACAAGCTCACCGACGAGCAGCGCCGCATCTACGACGCCTATGCCGGGGCCTTCGCCATCATTCACAACAACCTCGACGCCGCGATGAAGGCCGCCAACATCACCGGCTCCGAGGGCACATTGAACCGGCAAGCCAAATCCGCGGCGCGCTCGGCCTTTGAAAGCGCCAAACAACGCTTTTTCGGCCATTTGCTCACCAGCATGAAGACGCCGACGCTTGTATCGTCCATCGAGCAGGATCTCCAACAGGGCCATGCCGCCGTGGTGCAAATCGTCTCGACCGGCGAGGCGCTGATGGAGCGCCGCCTCGCCGAAATCCCCACGGAGGAATGGAACGACATCTGCGTCGATATTACGCCGAGAGAATATGTCCTCGACTATCTCGCGCATTCCTTCCCGGTTCAGCTCTACGAGCCTTTCACCGACAGCGAGGGCAATCTGTCCTCGCGCCCGGTCTATCGCGACGGCCAGCCGGTCGAAAGCCGTGAGGCGGTTCGCCGCCGCGACAATCTAATCGAACATCTGGCCGGGTTGCCGCCGGTTCCCGGCGCGCTCGACCAGATCGTGCAGCGCTTTGGCGTCGATATGGTCGCCGAAGTGACCGGCCGTTCGCGCCGCATCATCCGCAAGTTGACGGAGGGCGGCGACCGGCTGGTGGTCGAAAATCGCGCGTCTTCCGCCAATCTCGGGGAGACCGCCGCATTTATGGACGACAAGAAGCACATTCTGGTGTTTTCCGACGCGGGCGGGACCGGGCGCAGTTATCACGCGGAACTGTCAGCCAGGAATCAACGGCTGCGCGTCCATTATCTGTTGGAGCCCGGCTGGAAGGCGGATGCAGCGATCCAGGGGCTTGGCCGCACCAACCGCACCAATCAAAAGCAGCCGCCGCTGTTCCGCCCGATCGCGACCGATGTGAAGGCGGAAAAGCGCTTTCTCAGCACCATCGCCCGCCGGCTCGACACATTGGGGGCGATCACCCGCGGCCAGCGCCAGACCGGCGGCCAGGGCCTGTTTCGGCCCGAAGACAATCTCGAAAGCGTCTATGCCCGCGACGCGCTGCGGCAGCTCTATCTGTTGCTGGCGCGCGGCAAGATCGAAGGCTGTTCGCTGGAGCGGTTCGAGGAGGCGACCGGCCTGAAGCTGGTTGATGCAAATGGCGTGAAGGACGACCTGCCGCCGATCACCACCTTCCTCAACCGCCTGTTGGCGCTGACCATCGCTCTTCAAGGTGTGCTGTTCACCGCCTTCGAACAATTGCTCGACGCCAAGATTGCCGGCGCCGTCGCTTCCGGCGTCTATGACCTTGGATTGGAAACCCTGACGGCCGAGAGTTTTGTCGTCACGGACCGGCGCAGCATTTACACCCATCCGTCGACCGGCGCCGAAACCCGCCTGCTGACGATTGCGGAAAAGCGGCGCAACCGCCCGCTCGCGCTTGATGACGCTCTGGCCTTGCTGCGCGACAGCCATGGGACATTGCTGGTCAACGAGCGCTCGGGACGCGCCGCCGTGCAGGTTCAAGCGCCGTCGATCATGCTCGACGATGGCGAGATCGAACGCCGCGTGCGGCTGATCCGACCGATGGAGCAGCATCACGCCTCGCTGAAAATGATGGACGACAGCCATTGGCGAGAAGCCGAACGCGATGTTTTCGTCGCCGCCTGGAACCCCGAATTGGCGCAATTGCCGGAATTTTCCGAAAACACCCTGCACATCGTCGCGGGCCTTTTGTTGCCGGTGTGGAAGCGACTTCCAGATGAATCCACCCGCGTCTATCGGCTCCAGACAGACAACGGCGAAAGGATCATCGGTCGCCGCGTCTCCGCAGCCTGGGCCGCCAATGCCGCCGCGACCGGCATGGCGACGCTGAGCTCCGAGGACGCGCATGCCGCTCTGCTGGAAGGCGCGGCGGTCCTCGATCTTGCCGAAGGGCTTCAGCTTCGTCGCTCGCGGGTGATGGGCGCGAACCGCATCGAATTGGCCGGCTTTGGCGAAGCCATGCGCGAGCGGCTGAGGGCCTATGGCCTGTTCAGCGAGATCATCTCGTGGAAGCTGCGGTTTTTCGTGCCGGCAGACGCCAATGGCGTCGCGGTGCTCGGCAAGCTGTTCGAGACTTATCCGATCGAACGGGTCTGCGAACGTGAGGCGGCGTAATGTCGCGCCGCGACGCCTCCGATCTTGCATGTCGCCTCGGTCAGAACGCCGAGGCGGTATGCCGGCATTATCTCAGCAACGGCCGTCGCCAGGGCAATTATTGGCTGGTCGGCGATGTTCGCAACACTCCTGGCCGCTCGATGTTCGTGCGGCTGAGGGAAACGCGAAAAGGCCGCGCCGGAAAATGGCTCGACGCCGCGACGGGAGAAAATGGCGATCTGCTCGATGTCATTCGTGAAATTCGGGGCCTGACCGGGTTCGACGATATCGCCGAGGAAGCCCGGCGCTTCCTTGGTATGTCGCATGTGGAGCCAATTCGGCTTGCGCCAAGACGCGACAGCGGACGATCGGGATCAACCGACGCCGCGCGGCGGCTATTGGCTATATCCCAACCGATCGCCGGCACAATCGCCGAAACTTATCTGCGCCAACGCCGCATTGCTGTTTTCCACGATCTGGCGAGCCTGCGCTTCCATCCATGCTGCTATTATCGGCCAGATGATCATGGCCCGACCCAAACCTGGCCGGCGATGATCGCCGCCGTCACCGATCTTGCCGGCGCGATCACCGGCGCTCAGCGCACGTGGCTTGCTCTTGACGGTTCGGACAAGGCGCCGATCAACACGCAGCGCAAAGCGATGGGCGACCTGCTCGGCCACGCGGTGCGTTTCGGTCGCCCGTCCGAAACCCTGGCGGTCGGCGAAGGCATCGAAACCATGCTTTCCCTGAAATCCGCCCTGCCCCATATGCCGATGGCGGCGGCGCTCTCCGCATCGCATCTCGGCGCGATCCTTTTTCCATCCTCCTTACGTCGGCTCTATATCGCCTGCGATAATGATCCGGCTGGCGACGGGGCGCGCAACCAATTGATGCGACGCGCGTACGAAGCTGGAATCGAAGCGGTCGCGCTGACGCCGATGTTCGGCGACTTCAATGACGATCTGGTCGCCTTTGGCATTGTCGCGCTTCGGGCGTATCTGAGGGTGCAGCTCGCGCCGGAGGACGTCACGCGCTTCATCAACCTTGCGGCATAACCGGGAATGGGAAGAAGACCGGGATCGAGGCGTCGGCGCTCCAGGCTGCGTCCAGCCGCCGCAAAGAGCCGCGCCCGGGGCCTTCCAGAGGGGCGATCGGCCGGCAAACAGTCCGGACCGGCAATGGCTGCGGCCGACGATTTTCCGCCGGCGCTGCGCGCCTTTGCATCGCGAGGCAAAATCGCCGGCCTTCGCCATCCTCCGCTGGCGCTACGGCCCTGCGCTTCGCTCCGGGTGCAGGTCCGGCCCGCCCGCCGGCTCCGGCGCCCAGGAAGGCCGCGACGGGCGCGGTCCAAACCGACGGAGCATCCCATGAACGAGCGCGGCGCTTTCGAAACCCGGCATCATTCCTCTCCAACTGACCATGTCCTTCAAGAGCTTCAGCTTTACGGATTTCGTCCCTTCTCCGATGAACCTGATCCGCGCCCCCTCCCCGAGGGCAATCGCGTCGCCGGCGCCATAGCCGATATTTTCGACGCCTTGATCGCCACGCTATCCGACACACGCCTCGAACCCGATCTCGAAGATTTGCTCTGGTCGACGGTCAATCTGTTCCACCGGGCCGCGATCCGGATCGAACGCGAACTCGACGATAATGAGCAGGCGCAGCGCCGGTTACAAAGGGAACAGGATGGCAGCGAGGTCAAATCGGTCGAACTGGAGCGCCTGACGGCGGAGGGTCAGACCCTGATCGAGCGCCGCGATGCTTTCGAACTGATGCGCGACCAGGCCTCGGAGCATTTCGAGCGGCAGACGGGCTCAAGCTGGAGACCGCGCGCCGGCTCCATGGTCAATCATCGCAATCTGACCTCTGCAATGATCGACAGCCGTGAATTTCTCGCGGCGAAAAGACGCGCCGAGACGGAAGTGCTCATCCCAGCCGGTCCGAAGATCGCCTTCTCCGGCGGCGAGGCCGGCGATCACAAACGGATCTGGGCCAAGCTCGACCAGGTCCACGCCAAACATCCCGACATGGTGTTGCTGCATGGCGGCTCGACGAAAGGCGCCGAGAAAATCGCCGCACGCTGGGCAGACCATCGCAAAATACAACAGATCGCCTTCAAGCCCGATTGGGCCAAACACGCCAAGGCCGCGCCCTTCAAGCGCAACGATCAGATGCTGAATGTGATGCCGATCGGCGTCATCATCTTCCCCGGCACGGGGATTCAGGACAATCTTGCCGACAAGGCCCGGAAGTTGGGCATTCCGGTCTATCGTTTCGATCATGGCGGCGCGTGATGCGCCGTTTCGCGAGAGCCGCTCCATTGGGGATGTTGTCGAGGTCGCTTTACAACATCAATCGAACGAAGCTGGAATACCTGATCCATCGGATATTTGGGATTGAACGACTCGAAATCGAGCTTCCGGATCGCTTCGGTCGTGCGACTGTTCCGCGGGAACGGTTTACGTATACACCCACTACATGTAGAGGGGCCGCGCGCTTGGGCAAAAGCAGAGATCGGCGGGAAGCGGAAGTCCTATGACGTCGGCGGCAATGTCAGCTCGGCGCAATTAGCGGTCATTGCCCGCTGCGCGGCGACAGCACGGATCGACGCCTAGCGACATCGCAGGCTTGTCGGCGAGGGGTTTCCTTGACCATCACCTTAGGCGTCGGGCAGTGCGCGTCGCGGCCGTAGCCGCTCATCGTCCTTCCAGATTTTCGGCGCATCCCTGACCGGCGCGCTCCTCGCTTCGCGCGAGGAGGAAAAAAGCGGCGTCTCGGAGATCCCGCCAATTGGAGGGAAGACCGGCCCTGGCCGCCCAGTCGCTCAGTGTGAGAAATCAGCCGAACGATCCTCGATGTCCTCTGCCCGCACGCGGTCCAGCGGGAAGGTTGAGGCCTTCTTGGCGTTAAAATCGAGCTTGCTGAAATCGACGCTACGCATTCGCCGGTCATACATGGTCCAATAGTAATAGACCTTGTGGCGGGTATCGGCGATCACGGACCATTGCGTGTAGCCGAGATGAAAATCTTCGGGGCTCGCGCCTTCGCGAACGAGCCCTTGCGGGATGTCAAAGTTATTCAACATCGTCGACGCGGCGGCGACGCCCTCGGCAGCGTCTTTGACGGGAGTCATCGTATTGACGAACGCGACGGCGCGGATGAATCGGGAGGGTGGCGTGAAGTCTCCGGGCAAACCTAGCATTCCGCTTCCGGCGCCGAATGGCGCGAGGGAAACGCCGTCGATGTTGCGCGAAGCCGGAGCACCGAGCGGCTGCAAGTTAGCATAGTTGCGCAGATTGAGAAGATGCCAACCGTAATTAGGCGAGTTGGTCATTGCGCCGACCTTGTTGTCATAAATCGAGAGCTCACCCTTCGTGAATTCAACGATGATCGACGCGCCAGTTGCGTCAGTGACGATGTGGTGGATTGGGATCGGCGTGCCGAACGCCCTTTCGATTTCGGGATTGCGCACGACGCGAATCTTAGTCATTGCCCGTCGCACTTCGTCCACTGTCGCAAAATTACCTAGAAGATAGTTGGCGAGGTCGACGCTGCTGACCGTTGACGACTGCTGGTCAGCGTTAAGCTCCTGGAATTCAGCAAACCCGGGGAAGAACAGAACGCCAACTGTCAGTCCAGCTTCGTTCATTCCGTCTGTTGCGTAGGGAAGGCCGGCGGCGTTCACGCCAACGAAGCCGTGGCGGTTCTTCCATTCCATACCGGTCTTGCCTGCGCCGAGCGACGACTTGAACGGCGTGTCGTGTGGGACAAGCGCCAATTCAGACTTAAGGTCCGAGGCGCCCCATTCCATTGTCCGGCCATAGATGGCGGTCCCGTCCTGCGCCTTAAAGACGAGCGCCGTACACGCCATTGCGGGCAAGCTGATCGAGCTAAGCATGAGGCCGGCGAGGGCCGACGCTATAACCGCAGATGCGAGAAAGGAACGGGGCATCGAAACGTCTCCGATTTTGCGATCCGGCGATGACCGGTCTGCAACAGACATATACGGCTTAAGCGGTCGGGTACGAACTTTGCCGTACTTTCCGTTATGCTTTTGTGACCGGAACTAAAAAAGCTGCTGCGAACGTCGGAACGCGATAATATGAGGCATCGCTCGTTCGACCGGTTGGCTTCGCGTCAACCCTGAACGGTTCAATTAGGCCTTCTCAAGCGAGCCGACTCCGTGGGGCCGTTTAGGCGCCTCAATGTGCAATATCTCGCAGCGTCACTCCTTTGACTTCGCGAACGCAGCCGATCCGGATTTGGGGCGCGCGAATGCTTTCCAAACTGCGATGCCTTAACGCCCGCGATCCGCAAAGACCGCTTATATGTCGACTTGAGACGGTCGGCGAACATCGTGCGGATGACGCCTTCGAGCCGGACTCGGTCGATCAGGTGGTCTCAAACTGGCTCGCGGTCCCTCTACATGTAGTGGTTGTATGCGTTAACCACTTCGTCGACCAATCATTTCGCCGCTATGGAAAAGTTTACATCATTCATCCTCTATCGCGAGCAGGAGAAATGCTCGGCGGCATGTCAAAACGCGGCGGGGCATGAATGTCAGTGGTCCTGCATGGGGCGGCATCATGGCGCGGGCAATGATGGAACTTGGTTCGAGGTCTCCGATACCTTGGCGGACCCGCTGAGGTGAGAAGGAGCGCGCCTGCAGACTGCTCACGGCGAAAAGCTATCCTCAGACGACATCATCCGAGCGGCCCGCAGGCCCGACACTAAATCGGCGAATTCCAAGGCGTGGACCCTAAGAGCGACCGAAGCCTCCACGCGCAAACGGCGTGAACTCTCGAAAATTTTGGCAACACGATCAGTGCCGTGGGCAGCAACGTCGAATTCCACGCGTTCAATTTGTGAGCATGAACGATCCTGTCTCCGTTGGCGGGACCACCTCCCCCGTCATCCAATGCGCCAATCCTTGGTCCAGCCAAGAGCCTGACGCCATCAACCCGTAAAGGGTCGACTACGCGTGCGCGTGCCGCCGCTTCGGCTGGGCCTCATGCGGTGATTGCGGCCCTTGGCCGGACACATCGGGCGCCTGTCAGCGGGGGATGGTCCTCCGCTCAAACAGGAGCCGGATCAATGTCGCTCAAAAACGCTCAAGCTTTCGCTTTCAGCCTCGCCAGCACTTTGATGGTCGCCATTATTATCTTCCGCGCCGGTGATGGCAGCCTCTCCGTCATCCCCGCCAATGAATTCGACGGCGACGATGCGCAAGTTCTGCTGGAGATCGACCCGTTCGCGTTGTGAGTTCAAAAGCCGATAGATGCATCACGCGCGTCGGGATTGACTCCGGCGCGCATAAATGTACGCGTTATGTTCCTGTCTTATGGAGCGGAACTATGTTGGATTTGCTGAACAATCCGCTTTTCTCCAAACGACGGACTGGGAAATTGACGCGATTATCGCGGAGTTCAAAGGGGATGCCCGAGAAGCGATTCGTGTCGGATCCTTGGCACGCAACCCGGGATTGCCCGGCAGTTTGCCACGGGCGCGCGCGGCTTTGATTCCGGCTTTCGTTCGTTCGGAGATCAGGGCGCGCTCGAGCTGGGCGACTGCGCCGAGAACCTGGAGCGTGAACAAGCCCTGCGGCGTCGATGTGTCGATCGGGTCGCACAAAGAGCGGAAATGCGCGCCCTTCGCTTCCAGACGCTCGATGACCTCGAGCAGATGGCTGACGGATCGCGCCAGACGATCCAGGCGCACGACGACGAGGACATCGCCAGCGCGGATCTCGCGCATCAGCCGGGCAAGTTCTGGCCGTGCGCGCGAGGAGCCGGAGCCGTGCTCCTGAAAAATCTGCGCGCAGCCGGCGGCGCGCAGCTCGTCGGTCTGGGCGTCGGTCGCCTGATCCTCGGTCGAGACGCGGGCGTAGCCCAGAAGGCGGCCAGAAGGCCCGTGGGGGGTGACGGAAGCTTCGTCACCTTTTTGTGGTCCGCTCCATTAAGGAGTCCGATCCGATGGTTGATGTTGGCCGCCTTCAATCGGTCTTGGCGATTGGCGTCCAGGGATTGAGAAGGGATACTTCGAACGGCGCAAAATCCTTGATATTGCGCGTCACGAGTGTCTTGTCGTGGACAAGCGACGTTGCGGCGAGGAATCCGTCCATCGCATGCAGCATCGTCCCCTGTCGCTTGGCCGTCGCCATCAATTCCCCCCACATGTCGGCGACCGGCGCGGTGACATCGACGATCCGGCCGGCGAATCTTTCGCGCAAGTCCAGACGAAGCCAAGCGTCGAGCGTAGATTTCGCGCGTCCGTCCGCCTTAAGCGCCACGCCTTGGCGCAGTTCACCCAATGTGATGACGCTGACGAAGAGTCGATCCTCGTCGGTCTCGTGCAGAAATGAAACGACGCGCGGGTCGGGGTTTGGTCTGGTGAGTTCCGAAATCACATTCGTGTCGAGGAGGAAGCTCACAGTTCGATCTCGCGCGCGTCGTCCTGCGAACGCTCAATGTCGAGATCGGCGCCTCGCAATGGAGAATTGAGCAAGAATTCCGCAAGCGAGCCGGACCGGGTGGTTTTGCGCTCCCATTCCTCCACGGAGACGAGGACGACTGTCGATCGGCCGTTCTTGGTGATTGTTTGCGGGCCCTCCCGCCGAGCCGTCTCAATGATCTCGGAAAGTCGAGCTTTCGCGTCGGCGACCGTCCAGTGATGGTTGGCATGCGCCATAGAATCCTCCAATATTGGTCATTATGACTAACATGACCATATCGTGAAGCGTGACCGCCTACAAGGGGCATTTCTATAGCGGAAGGCCGACAAACTCGGCCGCAAGGGCAAGTACGAGCGGGAAACGGTCGCCGGGTCACAACGCTTGGTACATGACGAAAGCGTCGACGTAGCCAAAGACCGGATGGCAGAACGCCAAAGGTAAACGGCCGACAACCTCGAATCCGAGCGACTTCCACAGCCGCACGGCGCGCTCGTTCGTACTAACAACGAAGTTAAACTGCATCGCACGATAGCCTCGCGACCGAGCAAGCTCCAGAGCGTTCTCGCACATACGGCGGGCCACCCCTCGACCAGTGGCCGAAGAACTCGTCATGAAGCCGCAATTGCAAACATGCCTCCCGCCACCTGCTTGGTTGGGCCGGATATAGTAAGTGCCGAGGATGACGCCGTTGTCCTCGGCGACGAACGTCTCCTTGTTCGATCCCAACCAATAGGCGAGGGCATCGGCTTCGCTCATGTCGGGCTCAAGCGTGTAAGTTGAGCCCTCGCGAATGGTTGGAAGTATTATCGAGGCGATGGCTTTGGTATCGCCTGCTTCGGCATTCCTGATCAGCATGCTCAAGAACTACACGACCAAGATGTATGTCTGCAATGGGGTCGTTATGAGACGGCCGTCAACCCGATCAGGGAGGTCAGCAACGAGCCGAGTCCGAAAGATCGTCATAGCGCCCGCGATGTCTGTTGCTGGGGCGCCGAGCCGTCTTTCGCAGCCGTCGCCGAAAGGCTCCTTTCGAAACCAGAGATCCGTCGTTGGACATGTCGCCAAGAGCCAACAAGCGACCGAGCTTAACCACCAGAACGCCGATGTACGAGCGACTGTGAAACTAGGGCTTTATCACTGTTTCTAAAATGCTTTGGTCGAGGTTGATCCGCCCCAATTTAGCGCGTTGCCCCCCTGCCCTCATAGGCGCCAATCCTTGGTCCAGCCGAGCGCCTGACGCCATCAACACATAAAGGGTCGAACTACGCGATGCGTGGAGCCGCTCTCAGCTTTGGCTTCGGCGGTGATTGCGGCTCTCGCCTGGACACATCGGGCGTCTGTCAGCGGTGGAAGGTCCTGCGCTCAAAGAGGAGCCGGATCAATGTCTCTCAAAGACGCTCAAGCTTTTGCTTTCAGCCTTGCCGCCACTTTAATGGTCGCCATCGTTATCTTCCGTGCTGGTGATGGTAGCCTGTCCCTCGTTCCCACGAATGAGTTCGACGGCGACGACTCTCAGATCTTGGTCGAGATTGTCCTTTCGCCAGATGAGGACGAGAGTCGCACGGACTTTTGCACGCGGCGGAGTTGACTCCGACGCGGCAAAATGTTCATGTAATGTTCTTGTGTTTACGGAGCATAGCGATGCGGAAACCCATCGAAGGATCCGTCGATCTCGCAGCGAATGATGAGGAAATTGACGCGATCATTGCGGAATTCGATGGTAATCCCCGAGCTGCAATTCGCGCGCTTTTGCATGATTTAGCTACGCTTGCCGCAGATTCTTAAGCCGCTGTTTCGCGGGGGTTCGTTCGGGGACGGCTGCTGCCTTTTCGCCTCGACGATGGCCTCATGGAAAAGAAGTGATCTCATGAGGGATTGCGGTCCCAGCGGTTTTACCTCTGCGCGCGGAGTAGCATGTTGCGAAATCTGACTCTGGCGGGTGTTTCGGAATAGAAGCCGCAGCTGCGGCGTCGATTGAGGGCTCCGAACTTGGCTCTGTTTTATGGAGCTTGCTCGCTCCAAAAAGCTCCGCAGCCCGCAGCTCGACGAGCCAGAATGTTCGAAGCGCGCGTCGCGCCGTCCAGCCCCGGAAGTTGACGACGGCGAAGGAGTTCAGATCAACTGACGGGAATGGCCGAGAAAAGGCGCCTTCGTCGGGTTGGGCCGAACGGTCCCTAACTCCTCGCAGGCGAATATGGACTGGGTTTTGATGCGTTTTCACGTGATTGCGAACGAACGGGGTTGTACTGCCGTTAGCCGCAACAGGAAATGAGTTGATCCCCGTATAGTGATCGCTCTTGTTCCTTTGGAATCGCCGAGAGGTCGCCGCCCTCTCCCGTCTTTCCTGTCCGTCGACCGCTCCGGAACGGCCTCTTCTGTTGCGCGATCTGGCCCGAGGCCGGCTTCGCCTCGACCGCCTATGCCGCAATGGCGCGTCACGACTTTC
>NZ_JAGRPM010000022.1 GCF_019449565.1 Rhodoblastus sp.
CGCTTCAAGGCCAGCGCCGCAACCGCAAAAGGACGAAAGGAGAAAGCCAATGCCTTGACCAAAACCTGACCGCAGGAACATAAAAAGGCGGGTCACTTCTCAGTGAAAATCCCGGGTCAGTTCCAAACGGAAATCAACAGGAGCGCTCTTGACTGGCGCCTCGCTCTTGATTTTCAGTTTTTTAGACCGCCATAAAACGACAGTCAACATAAATATCGATATTTTTAGGATATGTCCTTTTATGTCGATATTTCACATATATCTCTAATTCCTAGAAACAGTCCACAAACGTGGTTTTCACCGTTATAATGGGTGCTAGCCGAGATTCATTTGCAAGGGCGACAGGGCATGACCATCGACAGGACCGAGGATGATCGGGAAATCGTTCCGAAGGCCGGCAGGACGCTCGTCGAGGGCGCCTATGCGACCTTGCGGCGCGAGATTCTCGACGGCGCCTATGAGCCGGGCGCAAAGCTTCGGACGGAGGAATTGCGGGCGCGCTACAACATCAGCGGCAGCACGATGCGCGAGGCGCTGACGCGCCTGCTCGGCGAGGCGCTGGTGACCTCCGAGGGGCAGCGCGGCTTTCGCGTCGCGCCCGCGTCGCTCGAGGATTTTCGCGATCTGACCGAGGTGCGCAAGCTGCTCGAAACCGAGGCGTTGCGGCAGGCGATCGCGGTTGGCGACGAGGCCTGGGAAAGCCAGATCGTCGCCACCTTTTACCGGCTGTCCAAGGTCGAGGAGCGCCTCGCAGAAGACCCCGCAGGGTCGCTGAGCGAATTCGAGGCGCGCAATCGCGAATTTCATCACGCGCTGATCGCCGCGTGCCCATCGCGCTGGCTGCATCATATGATCGGCCTGCTCTTTCAACAGTCCGAGCGTTACCGCCGCATTGCCCTATCCAAGCGCACGATTCCGCGCGACGTCCATGCCGAGCACCGCGCCATTTTCGACGCCACGCTCGCCCGCAATGCCGAGCTTGCGTGCCAACTCACCATGGACCATATCGAACGGACGCTGACGGTTCTGCGCACCACGCTTGAGCCGCAGGGACTCGAAAAGAGTCGTTGACCGAAATCGCCTCAAATGCCTGCATAATTGCACCGCAGCATTCGGCTCGAAGGAACCCTTAGCTTCGTTGCTATGGGCTGCCCAAAAGAGCGCGCCTTGAAGGCGGGGCCAACTCCGCCCATATGCAGTTCATGTTCGATCATTCCCTGAAATTCTGCCTCGACGAGAGCCATAGCCTCGGCGAAGAGGCGGCGTCGCGCCCGGAAGACGAAACGACGCCGGGCAACGCGGCTGCGCGAGAACGCGTCATGCTCGACGCCTATTCCGACGCCGTGACCTCTATTGTCGATGCGGTTGGGCCGAGCGTCGTTCGGCTCGATACGCGGCGGGCGGACGGCCGACGAATTGGCTCCGGTTCCGGGTTTTTGGTTTCTCCCGATGGGCTCGTCGTCACCAATGCGCATGTCGTCGACGCCGCCAAAACGGCAGAGGTCTCGACGCTTGACGGCGGCAAGTTTTCGGCTCGCATTCTCGGCCGCGATCTCGATACGGATCTGGCGCTCGCGCGCATTGAAGAAAACGCGACTTTTCCGGCGGCGCGCCTTGGCGATTCCAAAGTCTTGCGGCGCGGGCAGTTGGTGGTCGCCATCGGCAATCCGCTGGGCTTTGACGCCAGCGTGACGGCGGGAATCGTTTCGGCGCTGGGCCGCTCGCTCAGCTCAAAGAACGGCCGCATGATCGAGGATGTCATCCAGACCGACGCCGCATTGAATCCGGGCAATTCCGGCGGCCCGCTGGTCTCTTCGCTTGGCGAGGTGATCGGCGTCAACACGGCCGTCATCAGCGGGGCGCAAGGCATCTGCTTTGCCGTCGCTTCGAGTACTGCCGAATTCGTTCTTGGCGAAATCATTCGTCATGGACGCGTCCGTCGCGCCTATATCGGCGTTGGCGCGGCGACGCATATTCTGCCGAGGCGCCTCATCTTGCGACATGAACTCACGCAAAACACCGGCGCCGTTCTGACCCAGGTAGAATCGCAGGGGCCGGCCGACCAATCTGGCCTGATGACCGGAGATATGATCCTGGCCATCGATGGCGCGACAATATTGGGCGCGAGCGATCTGGTGCGCCATCTCGACGCGGAAAAACTTCAGCGTGTCTGCTCGATCGACTTTTTGCGTCGAAGCGAAAAGCGCCGGGTCTGGATTGCGCCCGTCGAGCGACGGGCCTGACGGCGCGAAGCGGACCATCGCGCTGTCTCTGGCGTTCAACGCCGGACGATCACCACCTCGAACTTGCCTCGCGGGCCAATGCACCAGGAAACAAACCAACTGGTCAGACTGACGACGAGCGCGCACAGGACCGCCGAGCCAAAACCGTGGACGACGAAATCCGGCAATAGCGCGGTGACCAGTTCGACCATCAGGCCATTGACGACCAGCAGGAACAACCCGAGCGTGAGAAGGGTGATCGGCAGCGTCAGGATGACAAGGATCGGCCTGATGACGGCGTTGACGAGCCCCAGCAGCAGCGCCGCCCAGATCAGGGCTGCTGTCGTGCGAATTTCAACGCCCGGCACAAGCCGTGAAGCAAGCCAAAGGCCGACGCCGACGATCGTCGCGCGCAAGAGGAAACCGATCATTGGCGTGGTCCTCGATCGTGTTGTGCTTAGTTCTGTCTATCGCCCCTGGCTACGATCAACAAGCCGCCATTCCGTAGCTGCCGTTAAAGCGCAAGCGCCCGCAGCCAGGTGGCGAACTCCTCGTTATTGGTCAGGAATGGCCTTGGATTGATTTCGACAAGCCGGAATTGCCATATAGAAGGCTGAGTCGGTTCTGACCGGTTTGGAGCGCCTGAATATGCACGTCACTTTAGGAATTACTCATCTCCAGCCAATCGTTTCCTTGGCGGCAGGCGTTCTGATCCTCATCGCGCCCCGGTTCCTGAATTATATCGTGGCCATCTTCCTTATCCTGTCCGGAATTATCGGTCTCGGATTTGTCCGATGACGTTTTCACTCCTGCCGCGCTCTTAAGCCCCGGCGGCAATGCTGCGCAGGTCGAAAACCGCAATTCCGGCAGATTGAGTGCGGGCTTTCAGGGGCGAGGCGCGAAAGCGACCAGCACATTGCCGGGCTCGCCGCCATAAAGTCCGTATCCCGAATTCACGAAAATCATTCCGCCACAAATCGTTGGACCGCCAGAATCCAGCGATCCGCCGCGTGCATCCACGCGATTGACGGTCTCGAACGGTTTGACCATGTCATAATCCCACAATAGACGCCCATCGGCGGGCGCATGGGCCCTGATGTGACCGTCGACGGAGCCGGACAGGACAAAATCCGGCGTCGCGGTGACGGCGGCCGACTGCGCCGGACTGCAATTTTTTCGCTCTCCGCAGGCTTTTGCTGGGGGCGCGCTCCACAGCACGTCGCCGGTCGCAACCTCAAGCGCGTGCAACCCGCCGCCCTTGCTCGGGTCAAGCACAAGCGGCTGTCCGAGCGCCAAATCAATGATCGCGAGGTCGGACACCGCCGCATATACGGCCTTCCCGTTGGTCGCGACGCCCCATTGGACGCCGCCCAGCGGGCCCCCCGCTCCAACGCGCCTTTGCCAGACGATCCGCCCGCGCTCGTCTGGATCGAGCGCCCAGACAATTCCAGACTTCTGCCCGATCGTCAGCAGGCGCTTGCCGTCGCCAAGCGCGATCAGATTGGCGGAGGAGCCAAGATCGTAATCGGGTCCATGTGGTTCAGGGCAATTGGTTTTATCGGCTGAAAGACACGCGCCATTTCCCATGTCGCCAGCCAGTAATTGGCGCGACCAGACGATGTCGCCAGTATCGAGCGAGATGGCGAGGACGGCGTCGCTGGTCGTGGTTGCGGGGGCCGAGTGATTGTCTCCGGTTCCGACATATAAGAGCCGGAGCTTGGCGTCGATCGTTGGCGACGCCCAGATCGAAGCGCCCGACGGACCGAACAGCTGGGTTCCGATCGCGTTCCTGCCCTGCGGCTGCGCCTGCGGGAGCGTATAGGTCTTCCAGACCAGCGCTCCGGTCGCCGCGTCGAGCGCGACGATCGCGCCCCTGCCGCGGCAACATTCGAACTTGGGATTGATGGCGGCGCTGTCGTCGCCCACCGATATCGGCACATAGAGCCGTCCTTCGAACAGCACTGGCGAGCCGGTGATCTGGACGGCCGTGTCGTCATCCGCCGTGACTTTCCAGATGGTCTCGCCGGTCGCCGCGTCGATCGCATAGGCGCGTCCCCGGCGGTCGCCGAAAAATGCCGCGTCCCGGCCGGCGATTTGGCCCAGGGTGACGGCTGTCCTCACGCCGGCGCCAGCCGTGTAATCCCAGAAATAACAACCCGACTGCATGTCGAGCGAATAGACGTGGCCGTTCTGGGCTCCGAAGAAAACGCGGCCTCCCACGGCAGAAGGTTGGCCGAACATCGCCACGACGCCCGGAACGCCAAACGCCCATTTCGGCTCAAGGCGCCCGAGTTGCGCCGCGGCGACGCCCGGTTGCGGCTGGAGCCGCCAATTTTCGACATTCGCGCCCCAACCATTGAAAGACGGTCCGTCGGGCGAAAATGACGGCGTCGGGTCCTTGCAGCGCCCCGCCATCGGAGCCTCGGCCCCGATTTTCTTGCCGGTCAGGAATTCCGCCAACGCGATGCGCTGGTCCGACGAAAGGCTCTCGCCTTGCGCTTTCATGAGCCCATTGGCGAGCGCCTCGACGATGAAATTGGGCGACATCGCTTGAAGCGACGCGCGGGCGGGAGCGCGGGTCGCAGGATTGCCGTGGCAGCCGGCGCAATTCTGCTCGAACAGCATGTCTTCGGCTCCCGGCGACGGGCTTGACTGGGCGGCGGCGCCATGAGCAGAGGCGAGGGTGATTGACGCCGCGAGACCGAGCGAAAAGAGCATATTCGCCAGCGAGGGCATGATGCCGTCGCCTGGTCTGGCGAAGGGGCGGAAAAAGGCGCCATGAATATAGCATATGGACATAGGGACACGCCTTTCGCCGCCCTGTGCTTGTTCCTCGATGGTCCAAGGCCACGCCAGCAAGGTTGGAACTGAATCCGAACCATAGGAGCCAGGGCTGCGGCAGCCAATCCGACGGCCTGAAAATTCGACGGCATGGGCGAGAAACGATAAACCCCGCAATCGGTTTTCACCGTGCGGGGCTGCCTCCTTGGCGGCTGTACATCCGAGCTCGCCTTGGAATTGAGATCATGATCGCCCGCACTTGTGTCAAACTTGCGGCGGCGGGAGGCCTCATTTCAAAATGTCGCCCCCCGGACTGGCGCGTCGTCCAAATCGCCCAAATTGCCCAAATTGCCATCCTCCCGCCGCAGGCCCGCCACGAGGCGCCGCTACGCTGCTGGTCGTGCTGCGAAAAAACAGGTGATCGACATGGCTGGTTGGCATGTAAACTACTACAGCGTCACGCGGCGAGCCGAGTCCCGTTCGGCTTCCTGCCTCACCTTCGATGGCGCCCTCGTGCATGCGCGGGCGCTCACCATCAATGGGCACATCGTCAGAAGCGTCACGGGCCCGCACGGCGCGACCTTCGACGCGGGGCAGCTCCGCAGCGAGCGCGGAGAAAAACTTGCGTCCCGCGCCGACCGAATCGACCGCGATCATTTTTGAAAAGCGCGCTCGCGCTTTCCTGCGCATGGCGCTGGAGCCGCCAAGCTTCCAGAAGGCGAAGCCTAGTTCAAGCCGTTTGAGACCGAGGTGAATTTGAGGTTGAGATTGGTTCCGACTGTCCTCAACCCCGCGATGACGGCCAAAGCGATGAAGGAGACGATCAGTCCATATTCCACGGCGGTCGCTCCGGATTCATTGCCGAGGAAGCTCGAAATCAGTCTGCGCATAATCAGTTCTCCCTGAAATTCCTGCCGGTACGCACTCTGTGTCGCGCGCTGGCTATGGGAGACTCTTTTAGTGCGAAAACATGCGAGCGAGTTTAATCGAAAGCGCGCGACCGGGTTAACGGGCCGTATCCAAAATGAAAGATTGACGCCGGTCGCGCGATAAAAGGCGGGCCAGCCTTCCCATTGTTCAAGCGGCGGAAGCTGGCGATCTTGGCGCGGGCTTTGGCGCGGGCTTCGGGGCTCCCGCGGCGTCCACCCAAAAGGCTTCGTCTGCCATGTCCAGCATCGGCGCGTCGGAGGCGAACCGGGCGTAGGCGGCGCAATGTCCGATTCCGCCTTGCCCGATCGCGCCCTGGGCGGAAAGCCATGCGTAGATTCGCCTGACCTTCTCCCGCCCTCGGCAACTGCCGCCGGCGAGCGCGCCGGTCGCCCGGCTCTCGGCGTCGAGCGCGAGCCGCGAGCAGATCACATGGTCGAAGCCTTCGCTGCTGGCCCAGGGCTCGAGATAGAGATCGAGCGAGGCGCCGACCAGAATGCAGAGCCGGCCCTCGTCGCGCCGCCGCCGGACCTCCGCCATCATGGATTCGCGCAACAGGCGCGGAACGCCATCCCGGGCGAACGCGGCGCCCACGGCGCGGAGATCTTCGATGTCGCGTCCGCCAAGAGCGGCGGCGAGCAGGCGCTCCCGGGCGTCGTCATTGCCGGTCAGGCCGAAGGCGTGGCCGGCGAGCCAGGGCGAGCTTGCCGCCAGCGCGCGGGCCAGGGCCAGCGGGCCGATCGCTTCCCGGAGAAAGGGCAGCAGGCTATCGCGGCGGGTCAGCGCGCCATCGAAATCGAACAAGGCAAGATCTCGGCTCACAGCGGTCATTTCTTGGTGCGATTTCGCCGGAAGGCCGGCAGAGCCGTTGACGACGCCGTCCGGCGCGTTTCCGGATTTCGGCTTCAGCTCTTAGCATTCAACTATTGATGGATTGTTATGGCGAAAGGCGATTGTCGGGCGTTTGCTCGCCACATTGGGCCTTAAAAGCCGCTGGATCTAGGCCAAATGGCGTTTCCGGTTGACGGAAACGGCGGCGACTGCGAAAAGTTGAGGTAGATTGGTGCGTTGCACACATGCGGCCGCCTCTGCGAAAGTCATCGGACCGGTCCCGGATGGGTCCTGTAACCAGATCATTTTTCCTATTTTAGCATTGGGGCTTGCATGGCAGTTAAAACCGGACGTCAGGTCGAAGCTGCGCGCGAAAATGTTCTTGTCGATCTCGCCTTGCAGGGCGGCGGCTCGCACGGGGCCTTCACCTGGGGCGTGCTGGACCGGCTGCTCGAAGAGCCCTGGTTGAAAATCGAAGCCATTTCCGGCACCTCGGCGGGCGCGATGAACGCCGCCGTGCTGGTTAGCGGGTTCATGCAGGACGGGGCGGCGGGCGCCCGCAAGGCGCTGGACGCCTATTGGGGCCGCGTCGCGGACGCCGCTCGCTTCAGCCCGATCCAGCGCTCGCCGCTCGATCGCCTGCTGAACCGCTGGTCGCTCGACACCTCTCCCGGCTATATCATGCTGGACCTCATGAGCCGGCTGGTTTCGCCCTATAATCTCAATCCGATGGGCCATAACCCCATCCGGGGATTGCTTGAGGAAAGTATCGATTTCGCCCATCTCAACGAGGCGCCGATCAAGCTGTTCATCACCGCGACCAATGTCCACACCGGGCGCGGGCGGATTTTCCGCAACAAGGAAATTACGCCGGATGTCCTGCTCGCCTCCGCCTGCCTGCCGACCATGTTCCAGGCGATCGAGATCGACGGCGAGCCCTATTGGGATGGCGGCTATGCCGGCAACCCGACCATTTCGCCTCTGGTCCGCGAGAGCGAAGCCAGCGATGTGATTCTGGTGCAGATCAATCCGCGCGAACGCCGCGAGACGCCGCGCACGGCCAGCGAAATCCTCGACCGTCTCAACGAAATCTCCTTCAATGCCCCGCTGCTGAAGGAGTTGCGCATGATCGCGCTGCTGCGGCAGGCGGCCGATCCCGGCAGCGGCGAAGGCCGCCGCTGGGCGGAAATGCGCACCCACCGCATCGTGACGGACAAGCTCCAGGAATTTGGCGCCACCTCCAAGCTCAACGCCGAGGGCGCCTTCCTGCAATTGCTCAAAGAGGAGGGCCGCAAGACGGCGGAGGGATTCCTCGCCGAGCATGGTGACGACCTTGGAAAACGGGCCACCGCCGATCTCGACGTTCTTCTCGCGGAGTGCTGATCGTGAGCCTGCCTGTCGTCATCGGCCTTCTTGGCATCCTCGCCGGCCTCGGCCTTCTGATCTGGCTCGCCTTCCGGGGCTGGAGCGTGTTGTTGCTTGCGCCGATCGCGGCGATCGTCGCGGCCTTCTTTTCGAGCGAACCGCTGCTGGCGCACTGGACCCAGACTTTTATGCGCAGCGCTTCGGGTTTTCTGGCGCAGTTCTTCCCGCTCTTTCTCCTTGGCGCCCTGTTCGGCAAGCTGATGGAGGACACGGGCTCGGTCTCGGCGATCGCAGATTATATGACCGAAAAGCTCGGGACCAAGCGCGCCATTCTGGCGGTGGTGCTCGGCGGCGCGGTGGTCACTTATGGCGGCGTCAGCCTGTTCGTCGCCTTTTTCGTGATCGCACCGATGGCGCAGGACCTGTTCCGGGTCGCGAGCATTCCGCGCCGGCTGATGCCGGCGGCGATCATGCTCGGCACGTCGACCTTCACCATGTCGGCCATGCCGGGCACGCCCTCGATCCAGAACACCATTCCCATGCCCTTCTTCGGCACGACGCCCTTCGCGGCGCCGGGCCTCGGCGTGATCGCCTCTGCCATCATGCTGGGCTTCGGCCTGTGGTGGCTGGCGCGCGAGGAGGCGGCGGCGCACGCCCGTGGCGAAGGCTTCGGCGATGGCGCGACCAGGACCGCCGGCGACCTCGCCAGTGACGAGACCCTGCGCGAGCGGGCCACCGCCTCGCACGAGTTCGATCCGGCCGAAATCGCCCATGGCGAGATCGCCAAGACGCGCCCGTCCTTCGCGGTCGCCGCCGCGCCGATCGTGGTCGTCATTCTCGTCAATGTCGTCCTGTCGCTGATCGTGCTGCCGCGCCTCGACCTGAGCTTCCTCGCGAAGCCGGAATGGGGCGGAGTTTCGCCCGCCGCCGTCACCGGCGTGTGGTCGGTGCTGACCGCTTTGACCCTGGCGATCCTGACCGTTCTCGCCCTCAACTGGCGGCGCATTCCAAATCTGCGCGCCACCATGGACGCGGGCGTCAACGCCTCGGCTCTGCCGGCGATCAGCGTCGCCAGCCTGGTGGGCTTCGGCGCCGTCGTCGCCGCTTTGCCGGCCTTCAGCGTGGTGCGCGACGCCGTGCTCGGCATTGGCGGCGGCCCGCTGGTGTCGCTGGCGGTGGCGACCAACACGCTAGCCGCGCTCACGGGATCGGCCTCGGGCGGGCTCACCATCGCGCTCGACGCCCTCGGCGCGACCTATCTCCAGCGCGCGGCCCAGATCGGCATGGATCCGGCGTTGCTGCATCGCGTCGCCGTGATTGGCTCCGGCACGCTCGACAGCCTGCCGCATAATGGCGCGGTGGTCACGCTGCTGTCCGTCTGCGGCTCAAGCCATGGCGCGAGCTACAAGGACATTTTCATGGTCGGCATTCTCGGCGCCATCATTGCGCTGGTGGTGGTGATCGTGCTTGGCTCGCTTGTCGGTTCGTTCTGAAGGCGCCCGCAGCCTTATCCTGAATCCGCTAAAACGGGGTTCGAATCTTGTCTTCTTCCCGCTCTTCCTCTTTGTCCCGGCGCGTTTCTCGTCTCCTGATGGCGGCCGCGCCGGCTCTCGTCCTTCTCGTTTCAGGCTGCAAGCGCGAGACGGCGGAGGAAGCGCCGCCGCCGCGTCCCGTCCGCACCGTCGTGGTCGAGAAGGGCGGCCTCGGCCAGACCATCGTCCTCACCGGGCAAATTCTGGCTGAGAAGGAAGTCGCGCTCGCTTTCCGTATTTCCGGTCGAATCATCGAGCGTTCCGTCGATGTCGGCGCGCGCGTCACGCCGGACCAGGTCGTCGCCAGGCTGGATCCGCAGAACGAGCTGAATACCCTGCGCTCGGCGCGGGCGGGGCTTTCCTCGGCCAAGGGGCGGCTTGAGCAGGATTCCAATCATTTCGACCGTCAGCAGACCCTGTTGCGGCAGGGCTGGACGACGCGCGCCAATTTTGAGCAGGCGCAGCAGGCCTTGCGGACCGCGCAGGCGGCCGTGGACGACGCCAAGGCCCAGGTCGAGATCGCCGAGGACCGCGTCAGCTATACCGAGCTCAAGGCCGGCGTAACCGGCACGATAACCCGCCGCGCGGCGGAATCGGGCGAAGTCGTGCAGGCCGGGCAGATGGTCTATACGGTCGCGCGCGATACCGGCTGGGACGCCGTGTTCGACGTTCCCGCGCAAGTGCTGCGCACCGCGCCGCCGGATTCCGACGTCGTCCTCGCCCTGACCGACGACCCCACCGTCGTCGCCAAAGGCCGGGTGCGGCAGATCGATCCGCAAGCCGATCCCGTCACCCGCACCTTCAAGGTCCGCGTCGCCGTCAATGATCCCCCGGCCGCGATGCGTCTCGGCGCGACCGTGTCCGGGCGGCTGGAGGTTGATCACGGCCACGGCCTGACGCTTCCCGCCAGCGCCCTAACCGCGACGCAGGGCGGCCCCGCCGTCTGGGTGGTCGATCCCGAAGGCCTGACCGTCGCGCTGAAGCCGGTCGAGGTGCTGCGCTTCGATCCCGGAACGGTGGTGATTTCGGGCGGGCTCGACGGCGGCGAGATCGTCGTCACGGCGGGCGTGCAGGCGCTGCATCCCGGCCAGAAGGTCCGGTTGGTCGGAGCGCAATCATGATTGGTCCCAATCTTTCCGACTGGGCCCTCAAGCATCGATCCTTCATCATTTTCGCGATGATCGCGATCGTGGTCGCGGGCCTGTCGTCCTATTTCCGCCTCGGGCGCAGCGAAGACCCGGCCTTTACCTTCCGCACCATGATTGTGCAGGCGTCCTGGCCGGGCGCGACGCTGGACGACACGCTGACTCAGGTGACGGAGCGGATCGAGCGCAAATTGCAGGAGACCAAGGGCCTCGACTACCTGCGCTCCTACACGAGCCCCGGCCTCACCACGATTTTCGTCAATCTCAAGGGCTCGACCTCCGCCAAGGAAGTGCCGGACATCTGGTATCAGGTCCGCAAGAAGGTCGGCGACATGCGGCGGACCCTGCCGCAGGGCGTGGTCGGCCCCGGCTTCAACGACGATTTCGGCGACACTTACGGCCTGATCTACGCTTTCACCGCCGACAACGGCTTCAGCCACCGCGAATTGCGCGACCATGTCGAGGCGATGCGCTCCAAGCTGCTGCAGGTTCCCGACGTCTCCAAGATCGAGATTCTCGGCGCGCAGGACGAGCAGATCTATGTCGAATTCTCGACCAGCAAGCTGGCGGGCATGGGGATCGACCGCGCCGCTTTGGTCGCCGCGCTGCAGGCGCAGAACGCCGTGCTCCCCGCCGGCGAAATCCAGACCGGCGACGAGAAGCTGTCGCTCCGCGTCACCGGCGCCTTCCGCTCCGAGAACGACCTGCTCGACGTCAATTTCCTGTCTAACGGACGCCTGATCCGTCTGCGCGACATCGCCGAAGTGCGCCGCATTCTGGTCGATCCGCCGCAGCCCCTGTTCCGCGTCAATGGCAGGCCGGCGCTTGGCCTCGCCATCGCCATGCGCGACGGCGGCGATATTCTGGCGCTAGGCCAGAATGTGAAAAAGGCAATCGACGCCGACATGGCCGATCTGCCGGTCGGCATTGATGTCGCGCTGGTGTCCGATCAGCCCGTGGTGGTCAAGAACGCCATCGGCGAATTCATGGAATCGCTGTGGCAGGCCATCGCCATCATCATGGCCTGCTCCATCGTCAGCCTCGGCTTTCGTCCCGGCGCCGTGGTCGCCCTGTCGATCCCGCTAACGGTGGCGATCATCTTCCCGATCATGGAATTTATCGGGATCGACCTGCAGCGCATTTCGCTCGGCGCCTTGATCATCGCGCTCGGCCTGCTGGTCGACGACGCCATGACAACTGTCGACGTGATGATCTCGCGCATGGCGGCGGGCGACAGCAAGGAAAAGGCGGCGACCGTCGCTTATGATTCGCTCGCCTTTCCCATGCTCACCGGCTCCTTCATCACGGCGGCGGGCTTCGTGCCGATCGGCTTCGCCAGGTCTTCGGCCGGCGAATACACCTTTTCGATCTTCGCGGTCGTCTCCATCGCGCTGATCGTGTCCTGGTTCGTCGCGGTGCTGTTCGCGCCCTTGCTCGGCGTCTGGCTGCTCAAGGTTCCGGAAAAGAAGACAGAGGAAAAGCCCAGCCGGATCATGGAGGGGTTCCGCTCGATCCTGCTGACGGCCATGCGCCATCGCTGGATCACCATTGCGATCACGCTCGCCTTTTTCACAGCCTCGCTGCTCGCCTTGCCTCTGGTGCCGCGCCAGTTCTTCCCCGCCTCGGACCGGCCCGAACTGGTGGTCGATCTCACCTTGCCGCAGAACGCCTCGATCTTCGCCAGCGACAAGGTCGCGGCCAAGCTCGACGCCGTGCTCAAGGACAATCCGGACGTCGCCAGCTGGAGCACCTATGTCGGGCGCGGCGCGATCCGCTTCTACCTGCCGCTCAACGTCCAGCTGGCCAATGACTTCTTCGCCCAGGCGGTGGTCATCGCCAAGGATGTTTCCGCGCGCGACCGGTTGCACGCGACGCTGGAAAAGAAGCTGGCCGAGGATTTCCCGGGCGTCGTCTCCCGCGTCTCGCCGCTGGAGCTTGGCCCGCCGGTCGGCTGGCCGGTGCAATATCGCGTTAGCGGTCCCGAAATCCGCCAGGTGCGGGAAATCGCCCTGCGACTTGGTTCGCTGCTTGGTTCCGACAACCATTTGCGCCGCGTGAATTTCGACTGGATGGAGCCCGCGCGCAAGGTTCGGGTCGAGATCGACCAGGATCAGGCCCGCCTGCTGGGCCTCAGCTCGCAGGCGCTTTCGGCCTATCTCAACACGGTGATGACCGGCGCGCCGATCACGCAGGTGCGCGACGACATCTATCTGGTCGATATCGTCACCCGCGCGCAGGACGAGCAGCGTGTTTCGCTTGACACCTTGCAGAGCTTGCAGGTTCCGCTGCCGAGCGGCCGCACCGTGCCGCTGAGCCAGATCGCGCGGTTCGACTATGACCAGGAATTTCCGCTGGTCTGGCGGCGCGACCGCGTGCCGACCCTGACGGTGCAGGCCGATGTCGCTCCCGGCGCGACGCCCGAGGGCGCCGTCGCCGCTCTGGCGCCCGCTCTGGAAAAGCTCCAGGCCAGTCTGCCGAAGGGCTATCGCATCGCCGTCGGCGGCACGGTCGAGGAAAGCGCGCATTCTCAGGCCTCGGTCTATGCGATGGTGCCGCTGATGCTGTTCCTGATGCTGCTGTTCCTGATGGCGCAGCTGCACAGCTTTAGCCGTCTCGCCATGGTGCTCAGCCTTGTGCCGATGGGATTGATCGGCATTGTCGGCGCCTTGCTGCTGTCGGGCCGTCCGCTTGGCTTCGTCGCCATTCTCGGCATTCTGGCCTTGATGGGCATGATCGCGCGCAACGCCGTCATTCTCATCGAGCAGATCGAGGCCGAGCGCGCGCAGGGCCGCGAACTTTGGGATGCGATTGTCGAGGGCGCGGTCTCGCGCTTTCGGCCGATCATGCTCACCGCGATCTCGACCGTGCTCGGCTTCATCCCGATCGCGCCGACGGTGTTCTGGGGGCCGATGGCCTTCGCCATCATGGGCGGGTTGTTCGTGGCGACCATGCTGACGCTGATCGTTCTGCCCGCGCTTTACGTGATCTTCCTGCGGGTCAAGGAGCCGGAAAAGGCGTTAGCCTAAAACGCCTGCCGCCAGCAGGGCGAGAACGATCAAGAGCAAGGAGACGCCCGCCGCCGGCCATTGCCGCAGGCGGGCGTCGAGCGTTTCAAAACCAGGCCCGAGGGCAAGCAAGCGGGTAAAGGCCCCTTCGAACAGGACAATGCTGTCGCCCGCCGGCACGCGGGGCGCGGTCCAGCCGAGGCGCCGCAGCCCCAACGCGAGGCCGACGCCGAGCAAGACAGGCCAGAGCCCTTCCCAGATTTTCGCGATCTCCAAAGCTTTGGAGACGTATCCGAATGCCGGAAAGAACAGCCAGGGCAGCAGGATCGCGCCGAGCGCGACGGCCGGCCAAAACCGGACCAGAGCCGACGGGCATTCCCGCGCGGCGTCGGGCGGCGGCGCGTCGAGGCGCGCCACGAAATGGGTCATCAGCAGGGCCGTGCCGATCGAGGACAGGGTGGCGAGACTCGCCGCCCATCCGCTGACGAATTGCGCCTTCGACGCCAGCTTGGCCAAGGCGCCGCCGGTGAAGGGCAGGCCGGCGAGGCTCAGCGCGAGCGTTGCCGCCAAAGCGAGCGTCCAGCCGCCGAGAGGAGCACCGCGCATGGCGAGTGCGCCGATGGTCAGGAACAGCGCGGCCTTCACCAGAAGATGATTGGCCGCGTAAAAGGCGACGTCGCCGGAAGCAGAAATGTCTCCGGCGCCGAGCGCCATGCCCAGCGCGGCGGCGATGACGCCCATCTGGCTGATGCTGGAATAGGCGAGGATCGTTTTGGGGTTTTGCTGGGTCAGGCCGAGGAGCACGCCGTAAATGGCGGTCAGGAACCCCAGCGCCGCCAGGGCCTCGCCCCAGCCTTGCAAGGGGACGCCGAGCGGCAGGAAGCGGATCAGCCCGATCACGCCGGCCTTGACGCCTGCGCCGCTGAGCACGGCGGCGGCGGGGATCGGCGCGGCGGCGTAATTTAGCGGCATCCAGCCGTTGAAGGGGATCAGCCCCATTTTCATGCCGAAACCGGCGACGATCAGGGCCAGAATCGCGTCGCGCCAGGGCGAGGCCGGCAGGGCGGCCATCATGTCGGCGATGCGCGAACTCCCATGCGGCTCGCCCGCCGCGAGCGCCGCAAAAGCCAGCAACAGCAGCGCCTCGCCCAGAATGGCGAAGGCCATATAGATCGCCCCGGCGCGTTTCTTTTCGGCGTCGTCCGAGAAGGCGAACAGCCCATAGGCCGGGATGCTGACCAGAGCATAGACAAGATAGAAGGAGACGAGGTCGCCGGCGATGAACACGCCGAGACTTCCCGCCATGGTCAGCAGCCAGCTGAGTCCGAAACGCTCATCCGGCGCCCGCTCGCGCCAGACGGCGGCGGTGACGACGATCCACAGCAGGGATGCGGCGGCGAGTAGAAGCGCGCCGGGCGGATCGAGACGCAGGGTGAAGCCCAAGCCGGGGAGGTCGAAGGAGGCCGGCGCGGCGGTCAGGCCAAGCAGGCCGGCGGCGAGGCCGGGCGCGGGCGCGAGCCATTGCAGGGCAAGCGCGCGCGGACGCCAATTCTTGACGAAACAGGCGGCGAGCAGGGCCAGCGGCGCGGCCAAACTGGCGACAAGGAGCGTCGAGGAAAGATGGCTCATTGCAGCGTCCCCGCCGCCAGCGGACGGCCGATTTCAAGCAAGTCAAAGAAGCCTTGCGGCGCGAAGCCCAGCGCAAGCGCGATCAGGGCGAGGCCAAGAGCGATCGCCTCGCGGCTGCGCTTCGGCGGCGCCTTGAGCATGATGTCGCCCTCCGACAAGGCCGGCGTGAGGATGCGATAGACATAGCCTGCCGCGAGTAACCCTCCCGCCAGCACGGGCAGCGTCCAGACCCATTGGCCGGACGCGACGGAGGCCTGAAGCATCAGCCATTTGGCGCTGAAGCCGCCGCTCGGCGGCAGCCCCATCAGCGACAACCCGCCGAGGCCCAGCGTCAGGAAGGTCATCGGCAAGGCCCGCGCGGCGCCGGCGAACCGGGCGATCTGGTCATGGCCGAGCGCCTCGGCAAGCAGGCCTGCCGAAAGGAACATGGCCGCCTTGGCGAAAGCATGGGCGAGGATCTGCATCACGCCCGCGCTCCAGCCTATCCCGCTCCAGACATGGGCCCCGGTCGCGAGAGGGAAGACGAGGAACAGATAGCCGATCTGCGCCACGGTCGAATAGGCGATCAGCAGCTTGAGCCGCGCCTGTCGAAGGGCCAATACGCTGCCCGTGATGATCGCCGCCAAGGCGAGCGCGCCGAGAATATTGGCGGCTCCCGCCGCCGACAGCGCCGGAAGGACATAGAACCACAGCCGCAATGTCAGGAAGAACGAGCCTTTGACGACGAGGCCCGAAAGCACGGCGCTGGCGGCGGCGGGAGCATTGGCGTGGGCGGGTGGCAGCCAGAGATGGAGCGGGAACAAAGCCGTCTTGGCGAGCAGCCCGCCGGTCATCAATGCGGCGGCCAACCACACGATGGGCGTGGACTGAACCCTCTGCGCAAGCAGGGGAATGTCGAGCGTCCCATAGGCTCCGTAAAACAAGGCGACGCCGAGCAGATAGGAAATCGAGCCGAACAAGGCGAAAAGCAGGTAACGCAGGGCGGCGGCGAGCGTTTCCGGACGGCCGTCGATACAGACCAGCGGGACGGCGGCGAAGGTGAGCAGCTCCAGCGCGACATAGAGATTGAACAGGTCGCCGCCGACAAAAATAATGGTCAGCGCCGCCCAGATCGCCTGCAGCATGATCCAGAAGGTCAGCGCGCTGCGGCTTTCCGGACCGCCCTCGGGCGTGGCGAATTTGGCGCGGGCATAGAAGCCCGCCGCCGTCAGGATTACGGCCGCCGCGACCAGCATGACCGCCGAAACGCCATCCGCGCGCAAAGCGATGCCGAGCGGCGGCGCCAGACCGCCCAAGGCATAGACAATCGGCTTGCCCGCGCTGGCGACATGAAAAGCGATGGCGCAGGCCAGCGCGAATCCGAATGGCGTGAGGCCCAGCGCGACGCGCTCGGCATTGCGGCCTCCCAGTACGAAGGACAGGATGATTCCTGCGCAGGGAAGCAGGATCGCGAGAACGAGCAGGGCGCCGCCCGGCGTAGTGGGGTCAGGCGGCATCACGATTTGGCGGCTCCGTCGTCTGGTTTGGTCCAGGCTTCTGGATCGAGCGTGACTCGCCCGCTTTCTGCGTGAAGGCGCAGGATCAGCGCGACGGCGAGCGCGCTGGCGGCGAAGGCGACGACGATGCCGGTGATGACCATGGCCTGCGGGATGGGATCGAACGAAAAGCCGGCGGCGGCGCCGCGCCGCGCGACAATGCCGAAGACCAGGAAGACCCCGCTGCCGATGAGGTTGAAAGCCAGCAATTTGCGCAAGGGGTGCGGATGCAGGATGAGGCCATAGAGGCCGAGGCCGACCAGAGCCGCCCCGACCAGCCCGGCGAGAACCCAGGGGCTCATTCGGACCTCCCGTTCGGCGGCCCGGCGACCAAGGCCGGCAGGGCGACCGCGATGGACAGCAGCATGAAGGCCTCGATGAACAGGATGATCGGCTTGGCGAAGGCGTGCGGAAAGGCGAAGAAACTCCCCGCCATGAGTGGGCCGGCCAGGCCGGCGATAAGAAAGACGGCGGGGCCGGCGACGAGCGCCAGCCGCAGCCAGCGCGCGTCGACGCGCGGCGGTTCGGTGATCCGCGCCATCATCGCGATCATCCACATGGCCGCGAGCAGGGCGCCGCCCTGAAAGGCGCCGCCGGGCGCGTCGGCGCCGACCCAGAAGATATGGACGCCAATCACGGCGCCGACGGGGGCGAGCATCTGGGCGAGAAAGACGGTCGCGCCATAGGGATTGCGCCGTCCGAGCGGCGCCGGCGCGGCGCCCCAGGCCTTGTCCGCGCCGACCGACCAGACGCCGAGCACCGCGAGGATCAGCACGACCTTCTCCAGCATGGTGTCAAAGGAGCGATAGGAGATCAGCACGGCCGTGATGGGATTGCCGAGGCCCGCGCCGGGGCCGTCCGCTGCGGCGGCGGCTTGCGGCGCCAGGCTTGGGGCGGGATCGGGCAGGATCAGGATGATGGCCACCAGCGCCCCGGCGACGAGCAGGGCCAGCGCGCCTGCGAACAGCTTGAGCGCAAGCCCTGGCGACGGTCCGGCCTCGCCGGCGCGGGCCGCCCCAAGGCGCTTGCCCGCCGTGATCAGCAGGACGCCAGTGACGCCGCTGCCGACGGCGGCTTCCGTCAGGGCGACGTCGGGCGCGTAAAGGCGCACCCAAACCAATGCGAGCAACAGTCCATAGGCGACATAGCCCACGACGGAAGCAAACAGGTCCCGCGCGGCGATGGTCCAGACGGCGAGGCCGACGACCAGCAGGGCGAGGGCGACGTCAAGAAAGGGAAGGACGCTCATTTGCGGCCTCGACGCAAGGCGCGGCCGATCAATTGCGCCGTCGAGGCGCCGGAGAGCAGCACCAGAGCCCATATGACGATGAGCTTGAAGGCGGCGAGAGCCGAATCCGCGCGCGGCAGCAGCCCGAGCGCGACCAGCCCGAGGCCGAGATTATCGGCCTTGGCGAGCGCGTGCAGGCGGGTGAGGGAATCGGGAAAGCGCAGCAGCCCGACGGTACCGGCGAAAAAGAAGAAGACGCCAGCACCGATCGCGCAGAGGCTGAAAAGATCGACCAGCGGGATCATGGTTCGGTCTCTCCCAACTCGGTCTCGTCGTCATCTGTTTCGAGCAGATTGACGAAGGCCATGGTGGCGAAGGCGGCGAGCAGGGCGAGCCCCAGCGCGACATCGTCGACGCCCGGGACGCCGGTGGCGTAGGCGGTCAGCAGCAGCGCCGCGATTCCGCCCGTGCCGAGCAACTGAACCGCCATCAGCCGGTCGACGTCGTCGGGGCCGCGCAAAATGCGGACGAGGCCGACGGCCACGGTGAGAACGATAAGGCCCGCCGCGGCGAGCAGCGGTTCATTCATAGCCGGTCGCCTTTTTGAACAAGGCCTCGTCCGCCGCCAGATTGGCCGCAACCGGTTGGGACCTGTCGAGAGCGTGGACTTGCAGAGTCCCGCCTTCGGCGCCGGTCGGCAGGGTTCCCGGCTGGAGGCTCTGATATAGGCAGAACGCGTTGCGGGATTCGCCCGACGGGAGCGTCAAGGGGCAGGCGACGAAACCCGGATTGAGATCGAGGCGTGGCGAAAGCGCGCGGCGGGCGACATCGAAGCCCGCGAAAATGGAGCCGCGCAGGAAGCGCAGGACGAGGGCGGCAAGGGGCGCGAGGCGCGGCTGGGCGTGGCCCGGCGGCAGGAGCCGGAGGCTGATCCAGACCGCGCCGCCCGCTGTGACAAGCCCAACGGGGAGGTCCTTGGCCGTCCAGCCCGCGATCATGAGCCACAGGCCGAAGAAAAAGGCGAGGCGGGCCGCGAGAACTTTGGTTGGTGTCGGCGCGCCGGGGGACATGAAGGCCTCGAATATTGCGGTGCGGTGGAATGCTAGCATCGCCGCTCCGGACCGGCAACGCTTGCAGCGCGCCGGTCGAGCCGCTCAACATCAAACGATCATCGCCACATGCCGCGCATTCGTGCGCCCAGGTCGATCCGCGCGCCAAGATCGATCCGCGTTTGATGCGCCGATCCGTGTCCAGTGGGTTCGGCGGCGGGAGGCGGCCATGAGACTTTTTCGAAACTGGGCGTGAGGGACTCGGGAATGAAGCGGCTGCGCGCGGCATAGACATGGCGGTCGCCGCGACTGTGCTGGCCGTGCGTGAAGAAGCGCTGCGGGATCAGCAGATGCAGGCTGTCCTTGGCCCGGGTCATCGCCACATAGAGCAAGCGCCGCTCCTCCTCGATCTCCGCGCTGGAGCCGGTGGCGAGGTCCGATGGAATGCAGCCGTCCACGACATTGAGCAGAAAGACCGATTTCCATTCCTGCCCCTTGGCGGAATGAATGGTGGAGAGGATGAGATAATCCTCGTCGCGCAGCGGGACGCCGGCCTCGGCGCTGGTTGCGTCGGGCGGGTCGAGCGTCAGTTCGGTCAGGAAGCGTTCGCGCGAGGGATAGGTCGCGGCGATCTGCTCAAGCTGGACGAGGTCGATCTGGCGCGTCGTCGGGTCCTCGTGCAGGCGTTCGAGATGCGGTTCATACCATGCGCGGGCGCGGCTCATCGCTGCGGGCCAGATCGCCTGCGCTCCATGCAGGTCCTGCACGGCGGCGACGAATCCCGGCCAGAAATCGCCCGCCTTCACCGGCGAGGGCAGGGCGGCCAGCGCCGCGACAGGGTCGCTTTGCGTGCCGATCTCGTCGAGCGCGCGCCGGGCGGTGGAGGGGCCGACGCCTGGAAGGATCTGCAACAGGCGAAAGCCTGCAATTCGGTCGCGCGGGTTCTGCGCGAAGCGCAGCATGGCCAGCAAATCCTTGACATGGGCGCTGTCGAGAAATTTGAGCCCGCCGAATTTCACGAATGGAATGTTGCGCCGGGTCAGCTCCACTTCGAGCGGGCCGCTGTGATGGGCGGCGCGGAACAGCACGGCCTGCGACTTGAGCTTTTCGCCGGCCTCGCGCGCCTCAAGCACCTTTTCGACGATGTAATTGGCCTGGCCGGTCTCGTCGCGCACGACGACGAGCGCGGGCAGTCGCGCTGACGCGCGTTCCGTCCAGAGGTTCTTGGCGAAACGCTCCTTGGCCAGCCCGATGACGCCATTGGCGGCGGCGAGGATCGGCTGGGTCGAGCGGTAATTGCGGTCGAGCGTGACGATCTTGGCGGGGGGCGCAAACTGGCCGGGAAATTCCAGAATATTGCGCACCTCCGCCGCGCGGAAGGAATAGATCGATTGGGCGTCGTCGCCGACGACGGTGAGTCCGCGCCCGTCCGGCTTCAGGCCGGTCAGGATCGAAGCCTGCAGCCGATTGGTGTCCTGATATTCATCGACCAGCACATGGTCGAAGCGTCCGCTCATTTCGGCGGCAAGCGCCGGTTCGGCGGCCATCTGCGCCCAATAAAGCAGCAGGTCGTCGTAATCTAGGATGTTCTGCCTCTGCTTGGCCTCGACATAGGCCGCGAACATCGCGCGAAGCTGTTCGCTCCAGCCGGCGCACCAGGGGAAATTCTTGCCCAGAACCTCATCCAGCGGCCGTTCGGCATTGACGGCGCGGGAATAGATGGCGAGGCATGTCGCCTTGGCTGGAAACCGCTTTTCCGTCTTCGAGAAGCCGAGGTCGTGGCGCACGAGATTGAGCAGGTCGGCGCTGTCCTCGCGGTCGTGAATGGTGAAATCGGCGTCGAGCCCGATCAGCGGCGCATATTCGCGCAGCAGCCGCGCGCCGATTCCGTGAAAAGTGCCGGCCCAGGCCAGCGCGAAGGCCAGCGAATCGCCCTTGGCGCCGAGCGCCTCGGCGCAGATCCGCTGCACGCGCCTGCACATTTCGGACGCCGCGCGCCGCGAAAAAGTCATCAGGAGAATGCGGCGCGGATCGGCGCCCGTGGCGATCAGATGAGCGACGCGATGGGCCAGCGTATTGGTTTTGCCGGAGCCCGCGCCAGCGATGACGAGCAGCGGCCCGCCGCAAGAAGCGCCGCCGACGCCGAATTCTACGGCGTGGCGCTGCTCTGCATTGAGTTTGTCGAGATAGGCGGCCGCGCTCACCAGCTTCTCCCCAGCGTCCCCGATTTTGCGAATCGGGGCGTGTTCGCATGAACATAGTACGAACGAAAAGGGGGCTCAAAGCTTTTCGCGGCCAGCGGCCAAAGCGGTCTCAAAGGAAATCGCCGACGCGGCTGGTCAGGCCTGCGTCGGCGTCCGTTCGGATCAGCGACGGTTGACGCGGCGCACGGTGCGGCGGGTGGAACGGTGCGCGGCGCCGACAGCCGTCACTGTCTTGGTCGGCTGGACGCCAACGACAGCGGCGTCTTGCGAGACGAGAACAGGGAGGGCGGCGACAGGCTCGGCGAGCAGCGCAAGAGCGCCAAGGGCAAAGAAAAATTTCTTCATTTTTGATCTCCCGAAAAATCTTTGAAGGGACAAGCACTCGGTATGGGACTTCGAGCCATCACGAGACGGCCAGTCCAGCTTAGTCCCGATACATGTCGTTTAGAAAGGCCCTGGAGGCCCGGATTGCCGACATATGCGTTGAACTGAAGTTCGATACGAAAGCGGCGGCAATCTTGCTTGTCTCGCGCCAGCTACGGCGATCTTCGGTCGGGACAATGAGCGAGCAAACCTGCATTCTGGTGCTTGGAATGGGCCCCCTGGCCTCGACGGCGGCGCGTCTGCTGCTTCTGGCCGGCTATGCGGTGGCGATTTACCAGGCCGAAGACCCGAAAATCCTGCGCCGCAAGATGTCTTTCGCCGATGCCTGGGCGGGCGGGCGCGCCTGTCTCGATGGGGTGGAAGCGCGGATGGTCCGGCGCGAGCGGGAATTTTTGGCAGGTTTGCGCCAAAAAAGTTTCATTCCTGTCCTCGCGCGCCCGGTCGTCGGCGCGGTCGAGCGTTGGCCCTGGGACGTGATCGTCGACTGCGGCGGCGAAAGCGCAAGCGCAGGGCGGATGAATTCCTTCTACGCTCCCTTCCGCGTCGGCCTTGGGCCGGGGTCTGTCGCGGGCGAGGATTGCGACGTCGTGATCGCGACGGACGGGCCGGACCCAGGCGCCGTGATCCGGGCGGGAAGCGCGCCGCGCGTCGAGGCGAGCGGCGAGATTGGCTTCCACACGGCTGGATTGGCCGAAGCGCCGCATTCGGGGCGGTTCCGGGCAGAGCGCGAGATCGGCGAAATGGTTTCCCGTGGCGACCTGCTCGGCCATCTCGGCGAGACGCCGATCACCGCGCCGCGCGCCGGGCGTCTGGTCGGTTTACGCCGGCCCGGGGCGGCGGTGGCCGAGGGTGAGGCCTTGGCCGAAGTCGCGCTCGATCCGCTGACGCCTTTTTCCGGCGTCGGCAGAGGCGAGCAGGCCATCGCGCGCGCGGTGCTGCTTGCGGTTCAAATGGAGCTGAATGGCTGGGCGCCGGTGGAGCTGAAGGGGCTAGTCTGAATCAACCGCCGGTCTTGAACAGCGGCACGAAGAAATCGCTCGTTCCAATCAGCACGAATTGCACGCCGATACAGATCAGCAGGAAGCCGAACATGCGGGTCATGGCGTCGATGCCGTTCGGGCCGAGGAAGCGCACGAGCAGGATCGAGCCGCGCAGCACCAGCCAGGTGAACAGGGTCGTCAGGGCGATGCCGATCAGGACGATGACATTGCCGAGCGCGATCTTGTCGTCCGGAATTTGCGCCGAAGTGGCCAAAACTACGGAAATCGAGCCGGGACCACTCAATGAAGGCATTGCGAGCGGGGAGAAGGCGATGTCCTTCTGGGCGGCGACCTTCTCGCCGGCCGGGGCGCTCGGCGGGAAAACCATGCGGAAGCCGAGCGTCGAGACCAGCAGGCCGCCGGCGATACGAATGCCGGGCAGGGAGATGCCGAAAAAGCCGATGATGAACCGGCCCGCGATCAGGAAGGTCGAGAGGATGCAGAAGGCGTAGAGGCAGCCGAGCAGGGTCTGGCGGTTACGCTCCTCCGGCGTCATTCCGGCGGTGAGCGCGATCAGCAGCGGCGCCGTGCTGAATGGATTCATGATCGGCAGCAGGCCGGCGATCACAAGAAGCACGAGTTCGATAAATCGGAAGGCGGTCATATACGGTCCTCGGCCCGTCGCATGGGACGCGCCTTCGCATGGCGGCTCGCGGCCCGCACGTCAACCCCTTTGGGGGCGAGCAGAGCATTGGGGGCGATGCGGAGCCCGAGGCTTAATGGCCCTGGATCCGCAACTTTCCCCAAAACACCGCGTGAACGACCACTGAATAGATCAGAACGACCGGCAAGGCGACGAGACCAGCGCCCCAGAACAGGAAGGACAGCGAGGATTCCGGCGCCGCCGCGCTGGCCACCGTGACGCTATAGGGGATCATAAAGGGCCAGAAGGCCGCCGCCAGAAAGCCAAAGGCGGAGAGAAAGAACAGGATCGTGAAGGCGAAGGGCTGGCCGTCGCGGCGCGACTTGACCCCGCGCAGCGCGCCGAACAGCGACAGCGCGCCAGCCAGCGCGAAAAGCGCGGCCCAGGGCCGTTCCGTCAGCCGCATCACCACGCCTTGCGCCTGGACCAGCGTCACGATGGTGGCGAGAAAGAGCGTCGCGGCCATGCCCCCGGCGAGAAAGGGCGCGCGTTGATAGGCCCAGTCGCGCAGGCGGGTCGGCGATTTCAGGATCAGCCAGCCGGCGCCGAGCAGGCCATAGCCGAACATGAGGCCAATTCCGCACAGCACGGGCAAGGGCCGCAGCCATTCGAACGGCCCGCCGGCATATTGATTGTCCTTGATCGGAATGCCGAGGATCATTGCGCCAACGGCTGCGCCCTGGACGAAGGCGACAAGGCCCGAGCCGATCCAGAAGCCGGCGCTCCAAAGGCTCGAAGGCCCGCCGCGCCCGCGAAATTCGAACGCGACGCCCCGGAACATCAAGCCGAACAGCAGGAGCAGAACCGGGAAATAGAAGGCGGGCAGGAAGATCGCGTAGACGGCGGGAAAAGCCGCGAAAAGCGAGGCGCCGACGACGATCAGCCAGGTCTCGTTGCCGTCCCAGAAGGGCGAGATCGACCCCATCATCTCTTCGCGCAATTCGGGATCGCGCGTCGCGCCGAACAACATGCCGACGCCGAGATCGAAGCCGTCGAGAACGACATAGACGATAATGGAGAAGGCGATGGCCCCGGCCCAGAACAGGGCGAGGTCGGAAGGCGCGGCGGGGCTCATTGCACGGGCTCCGTGTTCAGGCCATAGCCTGCGGCGGGCTGCGTCCTGCGCGTCAGCCCGTCGCGCATCAGGCGATAGAAATAGACGACGCCGAAAGCATAGATGAGGGAATAGACGAGGATATAGCCGGCGAGGGAGGCCAGCACCATGGGCGTCGAAAGCGAAGGCGTCACGGCGTCCTTGGTGCGCAGCAGCCCATAGACCACCCAGGGCTGGCGGCCGACTTCGGCGGTGAACCAGCCGGCGAGCACGGCGACGAAGCCGGTGGGGAAGGAGAGGAAGGCCAGCCAAAGGAACCAGCGTTCGTCCTCGAGCCGCCCCAGCACCCGCAGGAGAACGCCGCCCCAGGAAATGGCCATCATCACAAGGGCCATGCCCACCATGATGCGGAAGGTCCAGAACGGTATCAGCACGGGCGGACGGTCCTGGACTGGAAAGGAATCGATGCCGACTTCCTTCGAATCCCATGTTCCGGTGGCGATGAAGCTGCCCAGGCGCGGGATGGACAGCGCATAGAGATTGCGTCCCGTGGCTTCGTCCGGCCAGCCGACCAGCACTTCCGCCGCGGGCTGCTCGTCATGCCAGCGCGCCTCGATCGCCGCGAATTTGGCGGGCTGATATTTGTGCACGATGTCCCCGGCCAGATGGCCCAACAGGATTTGCGCGGGAATCAGCACTGCGGCGAGGCCAAGGCCCCAATCCAGCATCACGCGCGATTCCTCCCAGGCCGTTCCGCGCAGGCGATGCCAGGCGCCCGTCGCGGCGACGCACATGCTGGTGGTGAGGAAGGCGCCGAGCAGCATATGCGGCCAGCGGATGCGCTGAACCGGGCCAAGCAGAATGGCCTTCCAATCGTCCGGGATGAGCTTGCCGTCAACGATCGTATGGCCGAGCGGGACCTGCATCCAGCTGTTGTTGCAAAGGATCCAGTAGGACGAAAGCATCGTCCCCAATGCGACCATGCAGCAGGAGAAAAAATAGAACCAGGGCGGCGTCCGGTCGCGCCCCAATAGCATGATTCCGAAAAAGGACGCCTCCAGCAGGAAGGCGGTGAAGGCTTCATAGCCGAGCAGGGGCCCCTGGATCGAGCCGGTGCGCTCCGACAGCGCGCTCCAATTCGTGCCGAACTGGAAGGCCATGACGATGCCGCTGACGACGCCCATGGCGAAGGACAGCGCGAAGACCTTGAGCCAGAAATCGAACAGCCGCCGGTAGACCGGGTTCCGCGTGGCCATCGACATGCCCTCGATGGTCGCGAGCCACGCGGCGAGGCCGATGGTGAAGGAGGGAAAAATAATGTGGAAGCTGACCACGAAGGCGAATTGAATTCGGGACAGGAGGACGGGGTCGAGTTCCATTCGCGGATTTCCGATAGGTCGCTGCGGAAACGGGCCGAATCGACGGTCCTTTTTCGACGGCCGGTAAGGAGCTTGACCGCATCGGAACCAGTGCGCCCGCCGCTGTCAAACAAAATCTCGCGATGCAGCGTGCAGCTTGCCGCCGCGTCTTCTTTCCTGCCAAGATGAAGGCGGACCATTGGCGGCGGCGGAGCGGCTGGGATGAGCGAGATGCCGCAGGATGGCGGGCGGACGGAAGACGAAACGCGCGGCCTCGCCACGCTGGCGCTGCTTGCGCTGGCCACCGGCGCCGCCGCCGGGCTGATCGGCGCGATTTTCCGCCTTGCGCTCGACCGGGCGGATGGTTTTCGCGATTCGACGCTTGGCTGGATGCATGGCCGGTCCGCGTCCGGCTTTTTGGCTGTCGTGCTTCTCTGCGGCGCGGCCACGGCTCTTGCGGCCTGGCTGGCCCGGCGTTACGCGCCCCATGCGGCGGGCAGCGGCATTCCCCATGTCGAAGCGGTACTGCATGGCGAGGCCGCGCCCGCGCCTTTCCTGCTGTTGCCGGTCAAGTTTTTCGGCGGCCTGCTTGCTATCGGCTCCGGATTGGCTTTGGGCCGCGAGGGGCCGAGCGTGCAGATGGGCGCGAGCCTTGCCCATCAGGTTGGGCGGCTATTCGGGCTGGGCGCCGCCGATTGCCGGGTGCTGCTCGCGGCGGGGGCGGGCGCGGGTCTCGCCACGGCTTTTAACGCGCCAATCGCCGGCGCGGTCTTCGTGCTGGAGGAACTGGCGCAAAGGTTCGAGCGCCGCATGGCCATCGCCGCGCTCGCGGCCTCGGCGACGGCCATAGCGTTTGCGCGCCTGCTGCTCGGCGACGCGCCGGATTTCCATGTCGCCGCGCTCCTGCCGGCTTCCGCTGGGTCGCTGCTTCTGTTCCTTGTCGCGGGCGGCGTCGCGGGCGCGCTGGCCATCGCCTATAATCGCGCGCTGCTCGCGACGCTGGCCTTTTGCGAGGGGCTGACCCGCATTCCGCCGGTTTTGCGCGCGGCGGCGATCGGCGGAGGCGTCGGGGCGCTGGCCTGGTTCACGCCGTCGCTGGTCGGCGGCGGCGATGCGCTCACCCAGAGCGCCTTGCTTGGCCAAGGAGTCCTGCCCGGTAAAGGCGATTTCATCGGTCTTGCCTTGGTCTTTCTGGCGCGCTTCGCGCTCGGCGCGATTTCCTATGCCTCCGGGGCGCCGGGCGGGCTGTTTGCGCCGCTGCTGACGCTTGGCGCGCAATCGGGCCTGATGCTCGGCCTGTTGGGCAAGGCGCTTTTTCCCGGCGCCGGGATCGAGCCCGAATCCTTCGCGCTCGTTGGTATGGCGGCCTTTTTCACGGGCGTAGTTCGCACGCCTTTGACGGGCATCTTGCTGGTGACGGAAATGACCGCCAGCACCACCCTGCTATTGCCCATGCTCGGCGCCTGCTTCACCGCCATGCTGGTTCCGACCCTGGCCCGCAACGAGCCGATCTACGACTCGTTGCGCATTCTGACGCTGCGGCGCGAGCGCGCCATCGCGACGGAACGCGGCGCGGGGCGGCGCGAGAGTGCGGCTGGGGACGGCGCGGGATAATGCGCGCGTCTGTGTCCTTCAGGCGACAGGCGGCGGCGGATTCAAGGACGAGACGCGAAAGCCTTTGAATTCGCCAGCAAAAATGCCAAAGCTTTCTGTTGCGATAAGGTGGGGCTTCATTTGACGCCGGGGCTGCCGAAAGAGAGGCGCGACATTTTCCGGCGGGCATGGCTCGTTCGGCTGATGGCGCTCGTCTTCGCCCTGCAAACTATGGGCCTGTTCCTCGCGCCTGCGCGGCCCGCGCTGACGGCCCAAGTCGATATGGCCCAAGTCGATGTGGCTCAAGTCGATGTGGCCGAAATGGCCATGCCCGACTGCCCGCACCACAGCAAACAGGGCAAGGGCCATGAGCACGGCACATCGGATTCCTGCCCGATGTGCCAGACGCTCGGCTGCGCCCTCGCCGGCGCGCCGCTTCCGGACCTTGTCGCGCGCGCAGACCAACGCCTGATCGGCTTGCTGGCCGTGCCGGCGCCGCAATTGTCGCCGCGCGCGCCGCCGCTGCAAACGCCGCCGCCGCGCGGTCCTCCGGTTCTCGTCTGAACATCGCGTAGCAACGTGTTCGCGGGCGTCGCCCTTTTGGGCGCGCGCCACCCGCCTTTTGGCGGCCAGACCAGATCAAGAGACCGAAATGAAAGCTTCCTTCCTCACGCGCGCGTCAAGCCGCGCGCCCAGAACTTATGCCCTCGCCGCCTGCGCGGCTTTGCTCGCGGGCGCCTCGCCGGCGCAGGCCCACACCATTGTCGGCGACCGCGTCTTTCCCGCGACGCTGGCCATCGACGATCCCGGCGTCAATGACGAGCTGAACCTGCCGACCTTCACCACTATGACCGCCGCCAATCCCGACGGCTCGCCCGGCTCGATCAATTATTCGCTCGGCTGGGAATATTCCAAGACCATTACCGCCAATCTCGCGCTGTCGGTCGGGTCCGAGGGCTATAGCTGGCAAAGGCGGCCCAACGCCTATGGCTGGGGCAATATCGAGACCCAGCTCAAATATGTGATGTGGCAGGACGCCAAATCCGAGTCGATCGTCTCGACCGCCGTCAGCGCCGAATGGGGCAATAGCGGCAGCCCACAAAGCGCCTCGCTGCCTTCCGACCCGGTAACGACCGTGACCTTCAAACTCTTCGCGGGCAAGGGTTTCGGCGACGCCTCCGCCGATTGGCTCAAGCCTTTCGCCATCACCGGCGAATATGATTTCACCGTGCCGACCCGCTCATCGAACGCCGACGGCAGCCTCAACGCCACCACCGTCACCTATGGCGCGACGTTGCAATACAGTCTGCTCTATATGAACGCCCATGTGCGGGAAGTGCCGGAACTTTTCCGGCGGCTGATCCCCGCCTTCGAGGCGGTCTTCACCACGCCTTTGTCCAATCTGGAGCCATCCGTTCCCGGCGAATTTGGAACCAATGTGACGACTGGCGTGGTCGGGCCATCGCTCTATTATGTCGGCAATAATTTTCAGCTCGGCGTGATGGCGCAGATTCCGATCAATTCCGCGAGCGGCGCGCATGTCGGCGTGATGGCTTCGGTGGATTTCTATCTGGACGACATCGCGCCCAATTCCATTGGCAAGCCTTTGTTCGGCGCGCCGCAGGCGCGCGGCCGCTATTGAGGAGGGCATGATGAGAAAACTTCGAATTTCCTTTGTCGCGGCGGCGCTCGGCGCCGCCCTCTTCGCCCCGGCTGCGGCTTGGGCGCACGCCATGCTGGATCACGCCGTCCCAGCCGTCGGCGGCACGGCGCAGGGCGCGCCGGGCGAATTGCAGATCGCCTTCACGCAAAACATCGTGGCGTCCTTCTCGGGCGCCGAGCTTAAGACCGCCGAAGGCGCGGCCATCCCCACCGGAAAGGCCGTTGTCGATCCGGCGAGCCCCAAGGTGATGCGCGTGCCGATCGGACAGAAGCTGAAGCCGGGACTTTATGTCGTGACCTGGCATGTGGTTTCGGTCGATTCCCATCGCAGTTCCGGCTCGTATAAATTCACGGTCGCGCCGTGAGTTGGCGCGGGGCCGGCCCGGCCATTAAGCCGGTTCAGCCCGGGCCCCTGGCGCGGAAGGGAAGCGGGGCTGAATCATGGAGGGCTTGAGTGCTGCCTATGGCAGCGAGGCCTTTCCGATCCTCCCCCTGCTTGTCCTTGCGCGATGGGTTCATTTCGGGTCGGTTTTCATCCTGTTCGGAGCGCCCCTGTTCTGGCTCGGCATGGAGGCCGGATTTTTTCGCGCGCGCCACGCCACCGATGGTCTGCTGCGATGGGCGGCGCCTGTCGCCGCCGCGTCGGGGCTGGTCTGGGTCGGCGCGCTCGTCGCCAATATGGCGGGCGGATTCGACAGGCTGTTCGATCGCGAAACGCTGACTCTGTTCTTTTTTCAGACCGAGTTCGGCCCGGTCGCTTTCCTTCGCCTGTTTCTGCTGGGCGGCGCTGTGGCCGTCGCGGCCTCGCCCGGGGCGGCGTGGCGGGCCGCGCTGATGGGAATCGGCGCGTTTCTTCTGGTCGATCAGGCCTGGCTCGGCCATGCGGCGGAGGGCGGGGCGGGGCTCTGGGGCGCGCTGATGATCCTTGCCTATAGCGCCCATGTCCTTGCCGGCGCCGCCTGGCTTGGCGGATTGCCGCCGCTGTTTTTCGTGCTGCAGGCGACGCAGGATCGGGGCGAGGCGGAGGAGGCCGGCAATCCCGTCGCGGCCCTGACGCATTTTTCCATCCTTGCCCTGCCGGCAGTCACGCTGATTCTGATCAGCGGCGTCGCCAATGTCGCATTCCGCGTCGGTTCGTCGCTCCACGCATTGTTTTTGGCCGATTATGGCTATGTTCTCTGCGCCAAAGCCGCGCTGGTCGCCGCCATGCTGGCGCTCGCCTGTTACAATCGCTTCGTCGCCTTGCCGCGCTTGCACGAATCGCATGCCTCCGGCGCGGGGGCTTTGGCGAAAACGCGCGCGAGCGTGGGCTGCGAGCTTGCGCTGGGCCTGTTCGTGCTCGGCGCGGCGGCGCTGCTTGGCGTCACGCCGCCGCCGCAATAGCGCGCCGCGTTAGGCAAAAGAGGAATGTCGCGACGGTTGAGTTCGCAGGACGCGCGGATTAGCTTTGCGCGCGGCTGGCCTGCGCCGGCCCGCAGAATTTGAAATCATCGTCGCCGTCGCGACGCTTCCCCGGAGTTTCCTGCATGACCGCCTATCAAGCGCCGATCCGCGACATGATCTTCGCGATGAAGGAAATCGGCGGCCTTGCCCGGATCGCCGCCCTTCCGGGCAATGAAGAAGTGTCGGACGATCTGATCGAGGCGATCTTCGAAGAGGCGCGCAAATTCGCCGGCGACGTGCTGGCGCCGCTGAACCAGCCGGGCGACAGGCAGGGCTGCGTCTGCAAGGACGGCGTGGTGACGACGCCCGACGGCGTCAAGGAGGCCTACGCCGCCTTCTGCGAGAATGGTTGGAACGCCATGCCCGCCTCGCTCGACCATGGGGGCCAGGGCCTGCCGAACCTCGTCTCCACGCCGGTGCTGGAAATGTGGACGGCGGCGAACCTGGCTTTTTCCCTTTGCCAGATGCTGACGCTCGGCGCCACCGCCGCCATCGACCATCACGGTTCCGACGCCCAGAAGGCGCTCTATCTGCCTAATATGGTCGCCGGGACCTGGACCGGCACGATGAACCTCACCGAGCCGCAGGCGGGCTCCGACCTCGCCGCCGTCCGCACCCGCGCGGTTCCGGACGGCGACGCTTACCGCATCACCGGCACCAAGATTTTCATCACCTGGGGCGAGAACGACGTCGCCGAGAACATCATTCATCTCGTGCTCGCCCGCCTGCCCGACGCCCCTCCCGGGGTGAAGGGCATCTCGCTGTTCATCGTGCCGAAATTCCTCGTCAATGAGGATGGTTCGCTGGGCGCCCGCAACGACCTCGTCTGCGCCTCCATCGAGCACAAGCTCGGCATTCACGGCAGCCCGACGGCGGTAATGTCCTTCGGCGAGAAGGACGGCGCCATCGGCTATCTGGTCGGCGAGGCCAATCGCGGACTCGAATATATGTTCACCATGATGAACCACGCCCGCCTCAATGTCGGGCTGGAAGGCGTGGCCATCGCGGAGCGCGCGTTCCAGCAGGCGCGCGACTATGCCCTTCAGCGCATTCAGGGCCGGCCGATCGGCGCCCAGGCGGGCGCGCCCATCGCCTATCATCCCGACGTCAAGCGTATGTTGCTCGACATGAAATCGCGCGTGGACGCGATGCGGGCGCTGGCCTATTTCGCCGCCGGACAGATGGATATCGCCCACGCCTCGCCGGACAAGGCCGAGGCCGCCGCCGCGCAGGCGCTGGTCGATCTGCTGATCCCGGTGGTGAAGGGCTGGTGCACGGAAAACGCGGTCGAGATCGCCTCGATTGGCGTGCAGGTCCATGGCGGCATGGGTTTCATCGAAGAAACCGGCGCCGCCCAGCATTTCCGCGACGCCCGCATCACGCCGATCTATGAAGGCACGACGGCGATCCAGGCTCTCGACCTCGTCGGCCGCAAGATCGCGCGCGACGGCGGCGCTGCGGCGGGCCAGCTGATTCAGCAAATCGAAACGACGGCGGCCGAATTTTCCGGAGCGGCGCAGCCGGACATCGCGGCGCTTGGGCAGGCGTTGAAGGCGCCCGCAGCGCGGTTGCGGGACGCGGTCGAATGGGTGCTGGCGACCCATGGCGCCGCGCCCGCGCAGACGGCGTCCGCCGCCGTGCCGCTGCTCTATCAGTTTGGCGCCGTCATCGGCTTCTGGCTGCTGGCGCGCCAGGCGGCGCGGGCGGCGCAATTGCTCGACGAGAACGGCGCGGACGCCAGTTTCCTGCGCGGCAAGATCGCGCTCGCCCGGCATTTCGCCGGCCATGTCCTGCCGCATGCGGAAGGCTATTTCCTGGCGGCGACGCAGGGCGCTGAAAGCGTCGCGGGGTTCGACGTCGCGGCGATCTGAGGCGTCAAGGCGCTGTTGGGGGCGGCTAGCGGGGCCGCGCTGCATTGCGCCCTCGCAAATAGTTCAATGTTTCCGGGCGTCGCATCGCGGCATGATCGCGTCCGCGCCACGGATCTCGACCGCCTGAATGATCTGCCGCTATCGGAGAAAACGCCAATGAAAAGAAAACTGTTCACGCGTATGGCGGTGATCGCCGCGCTCATGTCCTTCCTTCCCGCCCAGTCCGAGGCGCTGGGGATCCCGGGCGTTCATCCGACGGCGGATTTCGACGACGCGATTGTTCTGGCGCGGCGCGGCGGCGGCGGTCCCCGTGGCGGCGGCATGCATCGCGGCGGAAACATCAATCGCAACGTGAACGTGAACCGCAATGTTCGCGGAAACGTCAACCGCAACGTGAATGTGAACCGGAACGTGAATGTAAACCGGAATGTGCACGTCAATCGCAACGTGCATGTCAACCGCGGCCTTTATCGCGGTCCGAACGTCCGTTATCGCGGCGGGGCGTGGGTCCGGCCCCGCTCTTATTGGTGGCCGGCCGGCGGCGCCATCGCCGCGGGGGCGGCTCTGGGCGTCATCGCGGCCGCAAGCGCGGCTTCCTGGGCAGGTTCGCCTCCCGGCCCAAATTATTGCTGGTTCTATACGGATTCCACGCGCCGGAACGGCTTCTGGGACCGCTGCCCGTAACGCAGCTTCAGCTGTCTTTTGCGACCCGCCGTCCTCCGCCTCCGGGCGGAGGACGTTTTTACATGCGCGCTGGTTCGCCTATTTCGCCGCACCTGGAGTCGGCGCCGGGACGATACTCACGCCCTCGCCATTGATCAGCGAATCCGGCGGGTTGATCACGATGCGGTCGTCCGCCTCGACGCCTGCCGAGATCTCCAGCGTCGCGCCGAGGTCGCGGGCGATGGTCACGGGGCGCAGGCGGATCGTGTCGGAAGCGTCCACGACCGCGACATTCGGCCCCTCGGCGCGGAACAGCAGGGTATTGGCGGGAATCGACAGCGCCCCCTTGGGCGTGAGCGGCAAGGCGACCTGCACATAGGCGCCGGGCTTCAGCCGCCCTTCGGCGTTGGGCAGGATCAATTCGACGCGCAGCGAGCGCGTGGCGACGTCGATGGCGCCGGCGATATGCGTGACGGTCGCCGTAAAATTCTGTCCCGGCAATTCCGGCTGCGTCACCGCGACCTTGGCGCCCAGGGGCACGAGGTTCACATAGGCCTGCGGCACGTCCACGAAGACGCGCAGCGGGTCGGTGGTCGCCATCGAGAACAGCGAGACTCCGCCGCTGCCGGCGTTGACGAGATTGCCGACATTGACATTGCGGGCGGTGATGACGCCGTCGAAGGGCGCGAGCACTCGTTTGAAGGCGGTGGTTGCCTGCAATTGCCGGAGGTTCGCGGCGGCGGCGTTCTGCGCGGCCACGGCGGTGTCATAGGCGTTCTGCTTTTCGTCCAAAGCCTGCCGGGCGACAGAATCTTCCTTGAAAAGCTTCTGCCAGCGGTCGAGCGCGACCTTGCCGAGCACGACATTGGCCTTGGCCTGTTCAAGCTGTGCGGCGGCTTGCCGCACCTGCTGGTCGAGTTCGGGCGTGTCGAGTTCGGCCAGAAGCTGCCCCGTGGTTACGCGGGCGCCGATCTCGACCGCGAAGCTTTGCACATAGCCGCTGACGCGCGCGTAAATCGCGGTCTCGTTGTCGCCGCGAAGCGTGGCCGGCAGGCTCAGCATGCCGCCGGACTTGCTCGGGACGGGGGTCGCGGTCCTGACGAAAATGCGCTGGCTTTCCAGCGATTGCGTCTCCAGCTCCGCCCTGCTGGTCGCCCGGCCCATCAACACGCGCACGGCGCCGAGCGCCAGAAGCGCCAGAACGACCACGCCGGCCCGCCGGGCGTTGCGCCATACCCGCTGGCGGCGCGGCAGATGCAGATGCCCGTCGTCGCTGTGGAGGGCGAGATTTTCGTGGGTTGTCTTGGTCACGGTGGCGGCATCGTCTCTTGACTGGTCCGGCGGGCGCGCAGGCTATGCGCCCCCGCGAAAACCAGCGGCACGAACAGAAGGGTGGAAAAAGTGGCGAAAAGCAGACCGCCGATCACCGCGCGGCCGAGTGGCGCGTTCTGCTCGGCGCCCTCGCCGAGGCCGAGCGCCATCGGAATCATGCCGATGATCATGGCGAAAGCGGTCATCAGCACCGGCCTGATGCGCGTCGCGCCAGCTTCCAGCGCGGCGGACAGCGGCGGGGAGCCCGCGTGCAGCCGCTCGCGCGCGAAGGAGACGAGCAGGATGCTGTTGGCCGTGGCGACGCCTGTGGTCATGATCGCGCCGGTCAGGGCAGGCACCGAAAGATGCGTGCCGGTCAGGAACAGCATCCAGATGATGCCCGCGAGCGCGGCGGGCAAGGCGCTGATGATGATGAGCGGATCGAGCAGCGACTGGAAATTGACGACGATCAGCAGATAGACCAGTACGATGGCGACGGCGACGCCGACGCCGAGGCCGACATAGGAATCCTGCATGGTCGGCGCCTGGCCGCGCAGGTAGATGTCATAGCCGCGCGGCAGGTCGGGCCGCGCGTCATTCACCAGACGGTTGATATCGCGGGTGAGGCCGCCGAGGTCGCGGCCCTCGACGCTGACATAAATATCGATCGCCGGGCGGAGATTATAGCGCGACATCACCGCCGCCTCGACCGCGGGCTGCGCCTGGGCGAGATTGCCGAGAATTTGCGGCGCGCCGGTCGAACTGATCACAGGCGTGCGCATCAGGTCGTCCACCGTCGAAATCCGATATTGCGGCGTCTGCGCCGTGACATTGTAGGACACGCCGTTTTTGGGGCTGAGCCAGAAGGAGGGCGACGTCTGCTGGCTGCCGGAAAGCGAGATCAGCAGGTTCTGCGCCACCGTATTGGCGTTGATATTGACCTGCTGCATGCGCGTGCGGTCCATTTGGAGCCTGATGCTCGGCTGGTCGAGCCGCTGATGAATGTGGACGTCCACCGCGCCGGGCAGCTTGCGGATTTCGGCGGCCACGCGCGCGGCATGGGCGAAGCTGACATTCATATCCTGCCCAAGGAACTGCACGTCGATTGCGGCGGGCAGGCCGAAATTGAGGATCTGCGTGACGATGTCCGCCGGCTGGAAGAAGAACTCCACGCCGGGGAATTTCTCCGGCAGGGTCCGGCGCAACGCGTCGATATAGAGATGCGCCGGGCGGTGGTCTTCCTTCAGCGCGATCAGGATCTCGGCGTCGAGCGTGCCGATGACGCCGGAATTGCCATAGGACAGGTTGATGCCGCTATAGGGCAGGCCGATATTGTCGAGAATCGTCTCCAGCTCGTTGGCGGGGATGGTCTGGCGCAGGAATCGGTCCACTTGATCGGCGAGCCGCGCGGTTTCCTCCACGCGCGTGCCGGTGGGCGCGCGCATGTGCAGGCGGATCGCCGAGCCGTCGACGCTGGGGAAGAAATCCTGGCCGAGCACGAAGGTCAGCCCGAGCGAGCCGAGGCAGAAGGCGAAGAAGGACAGGCCGAAGGCGCGCCGGCGCGTCAGCAGCACGCTGAGCAGCACAATATAGCCCCCGCGCAGCCGTTCGAAGGCGGCGTCGAAGCCGTGGTGGATGCGCTCGAACCAGTTCCTGCGCGCGCTTTCCGCGCCGGGCGTGCGCAGCAGCAAGAGCGCCAAGGTGGGGACGAGCGTGCGCGACAGGATGTAGGACGCGATCATGGCGAAGACCACGGCCTCCGCCAAAGGCACGAACAGATAGCGCGAGACGCCCGCCAGGAAGAACATCGGCGTGAAAACGATGCAGATGCACAGGGTCGAAACCAGGGCGGGCAGCGCGATTTCGCCGGCGCCTTCATAGATCGAGTCGTAGAGATCGGTTCCCAGATGCAGGTGGCGTTCGATGTTCTCGATCGTGACCGTGGCGTCGTCCACCAGAATGCCGACCGCCAGAGCGAGGCCGCCGAGCGTCATGATATTGATGGTTTCGCCGAGGAATTGCAGCGCCAGCAGCGAGGACAGGATCGAGAGCGGGATCGACACCGCGATGATCAACGTCGAACGCCAGTTGCCGAGGAACAGCAGGATCAATGCGGCGGTGAGGCCCGCCGCGATCAGCGCCTCGCGGAACACGCCCGAGACGGCGGCCTTGACGAAGACCGACTGATCGAACAGCGGGCGCACATCGATCCCGACCGGCAGCAGCTTTTCCGCCCTGGGCAGCATGGCCTTGAGGTTGTCGACAATGCTCAGGGTGGAGGCGTTGCCGGTCTTGAGCAGCGACAACAGAGCGCCGCGCTCGCCATTGATGCGCACGATATTGGTCTGCGGCGAGAAGCCGTCGCGGACATGGGCGACCTCGCGCAGAAAAGTCACCGCGCCGTTGAGCGTGCGCACCGGCAGGTCGTTGAGGGCCTCGATATTGTCCGGCGAGCCGTTCATGCCGATGGTGAATTCGGTCGGCCCCATCTTCGCCGTGCCTGACGGCAGGATCAGGTTCTGGGCGTTGACGGCGTTGACGATGTCGAGTGGCGACAGCCCCTTGGCGAGCAGGGCCTCGGTGTCGATATCGACCGAGACGATGCGCTGCTTGCCGCCATAGGCGGCGGGAATGGCGACGCCCGGAATGGTCACCAGTTGCGGCCGCAGATTGTTCATCGCCGCGTCATTGACGGCCTGTTCGGCCAGCGTCTTGCTCGACAGCGCGAGCTGGATCACCGGGATCGACGAGGCCGAATAGGTCAGCACGATGGGCGGCGTCGTGCCCTGCGGCATCGACTTGATCATGAATTGTTCGGTCGCGACGGTCTGGGCCAGCGCCGTCTGCAGATTGGCGCCCTGCTGCAGGAAGATCTTCACCACTGCGACGCCGGAAAGCGTCTGCGATTCGATATGTTCGATATTATTGACCGTCGTGGTGAGGATGCGTTCGCTCGGGCCGGTGATGCGATAGCCCATTTCCTGTGCGGACAGGCCGGAATAGGACCAGATGATGCTGATGACCGGGATATTGATCTCGGGAAGGATGTCCGTGGCCATGGTCAACAGCATGTATGGCGTGGCCAGCACGATGGTCAGCGCCATGACCAGAAAGGTATAGGGGCGCTTGAGCGCGATGCTGACGATCCACATGCGGAAATCGAAGTCCCGTTGGCGGCTGAATCAAAACCCGACCTGCTTTATAGCATTCTAGCCGGCCGCGCCGCCACTAGCGGAGTTCGAATGCTTGCGCAGCGGCAGGGGCGTGTTTGCGCCAATGCTTTATAGCGTTTTCAAGCGAAGCGGATGCCGGTTCGCGTGAAGAAAACGCGTCAAAACAAAAGGCTAGAGCCCCGATCCGATTCTATCGGATCGGGGCTCTAGCGCCGCATGAGGAACCCGATGGTCGCCGCGAACAATCGGCCATAGGGCGGGCGCAGCAGCATTTTGGTGTCCACCGGTCCCTGCATGAAGACGCCACGGCGATGGGAAAAGACGCGAAAGCCGTCTTCGCCATGATAAGCGCCAATGCCGGACGGGCCAACGCCGCCGAAGGGCAGGCCCTCGACGATGATATGCGACAAGGTTTCGTTGATGGTGACGCCGCCGGAAATGGTGCGGGACAGGACCACGTCGCGGCTTTCGGCGTGCACGCCGAAGTAATAGAGCGCCAGCGGGCGGGGGCGCGCATTGATGAAGGCGATCGCCTCATCCAGCTTGTCGTACGTCTTCACCGGCAGGATCGGCCCGAAAATTTCGTCGCGCATCAGGATGAGATCGTCGGGAGGGTCGATCAGCAAGGTCGGCGCGATCTTCCGCTCAGCCGCCATGTCGTCTTCTCCGGCCGGGGCGATGGCGACGATCCGCGCGCCGGCCTCGCGCGCCTCGGCTAGCGCGCCGACCAGCCGGGCATAATGCGCGGGCGTGGCGATGGAGGTGTAATCCGGATTTGTGCGAAGGGTCGGATAGAGCTTTTTCGCCGCCGCTACAAAGGCCGAGACGAAGCTCTCGAGTTTGTCGCGAGGGACCAGCGCGTAATCGGGCGCGATGCAGGTCTGCCCGGCGCTGAACAATGTGCCATTGGCGATTCGCAGCGCGGCCTGGTCCAGATCGGCGTCCGGCCCGACGACGCAGGGCGATTTGCCGCCCAGTTCCAGCGTGACCGGGGTTAGATTTTGCGCCGCCGCCTGCATCACCCGCCGCCCCACGGCGGTCGAGCCGGTGAAGAACAGATGATCGAAAGGCAGGCTGGCGAAAGAGGCGCCGACATCCGGGCCGCCGAGAACGACCGCGACCTGCTCCTGGGGGAACAGCTCGCCCAGCATGGCCGCCAGCAGGTCCGAGGTGCGGGGCGTCAGCTCCGAGGGCTTGAGCATGACGCGATTGCCGGCGGCGAGAGCGCCGATCAGAGGTGAAAGCGCGAGCTGGACCGGATAGTTCCAGGGCACAATGATCCCGACATTGCCAAGCGGCTGCGACAGGATGCGCGCGCGGCTCGGCATGAGCTCCAGCCCCACCGGCACAGGGCGCGGCTTCATCCAGCTCCGCAAATGCCGCAAAGCGTGATGCGCGGCCTGGAGCGATGGCCACACATCCGCCAGCAAGGTCTCCTGCCGCGCCCGCACGCCGAAATCGTCCGATACGGCCGCGGCGAAGGCGGCTGCCCGGCGCTTCAAGGCGTCGCGCAGGCGCGAGATGTCGGCGCGGCGCTGATCATGGGATGGCGCGCCTTCATCCTGGAAGGCGCGGCGCTGCCGGGCCAGCAATTCGGCCATACCTTCTGGCGTGGCCGTCATGTTACGCTCAATCTGCATGCGCGCTCCTGCCGTGCAGAGCGCGATTATATCAGACGGTCGCCTTTTGGCGAGGATGCGCGGACGCGCGCCCCTGTGGGGAGCCTCGCCGTTGCGAAGGGCGGCGCCTGGCCTTAGCCGAATTTGAACAGGATGCCGTAACCGCCGCGCGGATAGTTCCAGGTGATGTCGCCCGATTCTTCGCACAAGACGCGGCAGGTGCCGCATTCCAGGCAGCCGTCGGCGGTCAGTTCGACCTGGCCGGATTCAGCCTGCGAATAGCAGCCGGCCGGGCACAGATGGGTCATGGCCAGCAGATTCTTGGACGGCTTTTCATGCGGCGCGACCAGGATATGCGGCTGGCCGGAATCGACCAGATAGCGGTTCTGGAAAAGCTTTTCCTCGACCTTTTGGAACTCGCCCTCGATAGACATGACCATCTCCCCTTTCGCTGGAAGAAGCTGTTGAGCGCCAGATTCAGCGCCAGGCGCGGGCGATCCGGAAAGCGTCGCCGATCAGCCCGAAGCCGCGCGCCTTGCGGAAATTGCGGAACGTGTCCTTTTCCTTTTCGATCTTCGGCTTGCCGTCGACACGGAGGAAATTCTCCATCGCCTTGGAGACGAGCTGCGGATAGGTGAGGAAGAGGTTCTGGGCCTGGGTGTGAAGAAGCTCGGGCATATCCTTGTACTTCTTCAGGTCTTTCAGCACGAAGCTCTCGTCGAGGAATTTCTTGTAGAGCGACAGATTGGCCTTGGTCATCGCATCGCGGCGCGACTTGATCTGGAAGATCGCTTCGCCGGCGAGACGGCCCGACGTCATGGCGAGGTTGGAGCCTTCGCGATGAATTGCGTTGTTGAGCTGGCCCGCGTCGCCGCAGATCACCCAGCCGTCGCCGAATAATTGCGGGACCGCCTTGTAGCCGCCTTCCGGAATGAGATGCGCGGCATATTCCTTCACTTCCGATCCGGCGATCAGCGGCGCGACGGAGGGATGCTTTTTGAAGATGTCGAGCAGTTTCGCCGGCGAGGTCTCGCTTTCCGCGAAATCAGAAACCAGGCAGCCGATGCCGATCGAAATGCTTTCCTTGTTGGTATAGATGAAGCCCATTCCGGCCATGCCTTCGGAAATGGTTCCGGCGGCTTCGATCACCGCGCCTTCATCGCCCTTGAGGTTGAAGCGGGCTTCGATGACTTCCGGCGGCAGGAAGTGCATTTCCTTGACCGCGAGCGCGACATGCGCCGCGCTGGGGCGCGGCCGCAGTTCCGAGCGCGTGCCGAGCAGACCATTGACGCCTTCCGCCAGCACGACGACATCGGCGTGGATCGGGCCGCCCGAACGGTCGGTGCGCACGCCAACGACCTTGCCATAGGCGTCGCGGATCAGTTCGATCGCGGTGGTTTCGCAGAGCAGGATGGCGCCCTTCGACTGCGCCTGCCGCGCGAACCAGCGGTCGAACTGCGACCGGATGATGGTGTAGCGGTTGGGACGCTCCTCATTGAATTCGTCGGAGCGATAATGCATGCCCGTATGGGCCTTGTCGGTCATGAACCAGAAGCGCTGCTCGATCAGGCGGCGCTCCAGCGGCGCCTCTTCGCGGAAATCGGGCACGATCTTTTCGAGCATGTCGGCATAGAGAATGCCGCCCTGCACGTTCTTGGAGCCCGGATATTCGCCGCGCTCAAGCTGGAGAACCTTCAGTCCGCGCGAGGCCATCGTATAGGCGGCGGCGTTGCCAGCCATGCCGGCGCCGATGACGATCGCGTCGAATTTTTCGTCGATCATTGTCTTCGTCTCCTGCAATTAGCCGGCGAGCCGGTCATTGGAATGGGGGGAAAGGCGCTTGCGGAAGGCTTCCGTCAAAGCGGGCAGGAAGCGGATCGCGTCAGTCACGATGCCAAGATGGGCGAAATCGAAAATTTGCGCGTTCTTGTCGGTGTTGATCGCCACGATCATGTCGGCGCCTTCGACGCCGACGCGATGCTGGATCGCGCCGGAAATGCCGGCGGCGATATAAAGCTTCGGCCGGATCGTCTTGCCGGTCTGGCCGATCTGGCGGTCCGCCGTGACCCAGCCCTTCTGGATCAACGGACGCGAGGCGCCGAATTCGGCGCCGAGCACGGCGGCGAGATTCTTGACCAGCTGGAAATTTTCGGGGCTTTGCAGGCCCATGCCGCCGGCGACGACGACGTCGGCGAAGGAGAGGTTCGACTTGTTGGAGTCGCGATCCGGCATGAAGCTCAGGATCTTCGTGATGATGTCGGATTCGGTCAGGTCCGTGACGAAGGGAACGATCCGGCCTTCGCGGCCTTCCTGACGCGGCGGCATCGGCATGACGCGCGGACGCACGGTCGCCATCTGCGGGCGGTAGTTCAGGGTGTAGATCGTGCAGAGCAGCGAGCCGCCGAAGGTCGGACGGGTCGCGGCGAGCGACTTGTCGTCGTCCACCCGCAATTCGGTGCAATCGGCGGTAAGGCCGGTCAGCAGGGTCGTCGCCACGGAGCCGGCGAGGTCGCGGCCCAGCGTGGTCGCGCCAAGCAGCAAGATTTCCGGCTGGTGCGCGTTGACCAGCTGGGTCAGCGCCTTGGAATAGGGCTCGTTGCGATAATCGGCGAGCACCGGATTTTCGACCAGGTAGACGACGTCGGCGCCATAGGCGAAGGTTTCGCGCGCAGCCTGTTTGACGTCCTCGCCCGGGGCGCCCATGACGACGCCGGCGAGATCGACGCCAAGCTGGTCGGCAAGCTTGCGGCCTTCGCCGAGCAGCTCGAACGAGACCGGATGCACGACGCCGCGCTCCATCTCGATATAGACCCAGACGTGCTTGTGGTTGCGATATTTCTCCGGCAGCTCCTTCTTCATCGAAGCGCGGCTGCCTGCCGCCTGCGGCGCGGGTTTCTGTTCGCTCATGTTCCCATCCTCAAATTCTTGCGGGCGGCGTCAAAATCCGGAAGCGAGCTTGGCCACATCGGCTTCAAGCGCGGGGGATTTGGCGAAAATCGCTTCGATGAAAGCTTCGGCGGTGTCGCCGGGCGTCGCTCCGATTTCGACCAAAGCGGCCTTTTCGGCGCGGGCCGGCGGCGCGAACACCTTTTTCACCACTGTGGGCGAGCCGCGAAGGCCGCAGAGCTGCAGATCTTCGATGCCGGCGTCCTTGGCGCTCCAGGTGACGATCTCGGCGCGGGCGGCGCGCAGGGCGTCGTCGATGCGGCCGCGCCGCACGACATTCGAGCCTTCCAGCATCGTGATCATGCAGGGCAGCCGGGATTGCAGCAATTGCGTGCCGCCTTCGGAGCGGCGCTCCAGCTTGATGACGCGGGACTCGTTGTCGAGATCGACGATGCCGGAGACATAGGTGAGCTGGAGCATGTCGAGGCGCTTGGCGATGCCGGGGCCAACCTGGGCGGTGTCGCCGTCAATGGTTTGCTTGCCCGCGAAGACAATGTCCGGCGGCCCGAAGGTCTCGCCGATTTTGCGGATCGCCTGGGCCAGCGCATAGGTGGTGGCCAGCGTGTCCGAGCCGGCGAAGAAACGGTCCGTCAGCAGCACGGCGCGGTCGGCTCCGATCGTCAGCGCCTTGCGCAGGGAATCGGAGGCCATCGGCGGGCCCATGGTGAGGACGGTGACTTCGCCGCCGACCTTGTCGCGAAGCCGAAGGGCTTCTTCGAGCGAGAACAGGTCATAGGGATTGATGATCGTGGGCACGCCTTGCCGCATGATCGTGTTGGTCACCGGATGGACGCGGATCTGCGCCGAGTCCGGAACCTGTTTGATGCAGACGACAAAATGCATATTCGCCTCCGGCGGTTTCATCCGCAATCGTTTACCGAGGAACGCTGATTTCGGGCGAGGCGTCGCAAGCTCCGTACCAACCCGCTTGGCGTCATTTAAGATATTAAAAAACAATGAGATAGATTGGCGCCTGTTTTTACGGCGCGTCGACCGCGAAACGAACCTGTCAGCATTCCTACAGAAGTGTTCGTCAAGGCTTGGCGAACCGACGCGGCTTTGTATGCCGCCCGCCTTTTTGTCGGTCAGGCGCTCGGCTCGGCCATGCGGTCGCGCGCCCGCGCGCGCACCTCGAGGTCCTCGTCGTCGGTCAGGCGGAGGGCGACGTCGCGCGGCGCGCGGTCGGCGACGACGAAGCGCACACGCAGATCGGGGTCGTTCAGCAACTGAGCCAGCGCGTCCGGCGCCACGCGCTCCGCCGCCTCGCGCCGGACCACCGGATCGCTGTCGTGCAAAAGGCCGAACAGGCGATCGGGCGGCGCGCGCCCGACGATATAGCGGCGCACCGTCGCGGAAGGGTCGTCGAACATGAGCGGCAGCAGGGAAGGGTCGAGCCGCCGTACGACAGTCAGGCGGACATGTTCGTCCTCGTCATGCGCCATAGCCACGAGGTCGGCGCCTTCGAGGCGCAGGGCGCAGGCGATCCGAACCGCGCGATCCTTGTCCTTGCTCATATCCCGGACGCGGGCGATCGGCAGGCGCAGCGCCGCCATGGCGCGCACCTCGGGCTCGCGGTCCTTCATCAGGCGGGCGATCTGGAATGGATTGGCGTATTTGGCGGCGAGCGCGCGGACTTCAAAATAGAGATGGTCGAGATAGTCCCCGGCGAGCTCGGGATTGCCGGCGAAGAAGCCATCGATGCGCTTCGAGCGCTTGTCGCGCACGCAAATGCGGCCGAGCACGCAGCGCCCGCCGGCGCGCAAATCCTTGTGCGGGCAGTCCTGGCAGGAGAACGGTCGGCCTGTCCAATCGACCGCGGCTTCCGTCTCTTCGGTTGTCGCCATGCTCGGCCTCGCAAATTCGTTCTATCGAATCGCGTTAGCAAAGGCCGCGCCAGACCGATGGCAAAAAAACTCACGGACTCGCGTCCGTGAGGAAGTTGGCCAAAACGGGCCGCAGGGAGTTCAGAATTTCTTGATGTCGATATTCTGCTTGCGCAAGGCGTAGCCGATCTGGCGCGGCGTCAGGCCGAGCAGGCGCGCCGCCTTGGCCTGCACCCAGCCGGTCTTGTCGAGCGCCTCGATCAGCCGTTCGCGTTCGCTCTTGGTGGGATGAACGACCGGGCAGTTGTCGGGCGCCGGGCATTCATGGGGCAATCCGCGCTCCATGGCGTCCAGGGCATGGTCCGCGCAGGCCCCAGCCAATGCCGGCGTGGCGTCGATCGGCGCCGGCGCGACAAAGGGCTCGGCGGCGGCCGGCGGGGCGACAGGTTCCGGCATCGGCGGCGCCTTGGCCTTGGGCGCGGGCATGGCCGTGATGGGCGGCAATGTCGGTTGCGGCGTCGGATGGGGGTGCAGGCCGACAAGATTGTTATGGCCCTTCCACAAGGTGGCGGAAAGACAGCAGCCCTGCCAGCAGGCGAGATCGGATTCGAGGATTTCCTCGCCGCTCGCCAGCGTCGCGGTGCGGCGGACGCAGTTCTCAAGTTCGCGCACATTGCCGGGGAAGGCGCAGTGCGAAATAATGTCGAGAGCCTTGATGGAGAAGCTGTGGTCGATGCCGTTTTCGCGCGAAAACTGGTCGAGGAAGCGCTTGGCGAGCAGCTCGATGTCGCCAGGCCTTTCGCGCAGTGGCGGCGTCACCAGCGTCACGACATTGATGCGGTAATACAGGTCGGCCCGGAAATCATTGCGGGCCACGGCTTCTTCAAGATTGCGATTGGTGGCGCAGACGATGCGCACATCGACCTTCAGCGTCTTGGTTCCGCCGACGCGCTCGAATTCGCCCTCCTGCAGAACGCGCAGCAGCTTGGCTTGGAAGGAGGCGGAAATCTCGCCGATTTCATCCAGGAACAGCGTGCCGCCATTCGCAAGTTCGAAACGGCCGATCCGCTGGTTCACCGCGCCGGTGAAGGAGCCTTTCTCATGGCCGAACAATTCGGATTCGATCACCGTCTCAGGCAGCGCCGCGCAATTGACCTTGACGAAAGCGCCCTTGGCGCGGGGCGAATTCTCGTGAATGGCGCGGGCGAACAGCTCCTTGCCGGTGCCGGTTTCGCCGCGCAGGAGTATGGTGGCGTTGGAGCGCGCGGCGACTTCGATCCGCTGCAGCAGCGCCTTGATCGCGGCGCTCTCGCCGACGATGAAATCAGACTTGCCGCGCGGCGAGGGCTTGGGTGACGGCAGGCGCACGTCGGTCAGCGCCTTTTCCAGCCGGTGCTGTTCCTTGATCAGGCGATCACGGTCGCGCGCAATCAGCGCATGCATACGCATCGCCTGTCCGACCAGATTGGCGACCATGGTCAACATGCGCACGTCGTCTTCGAGACGGAAATCGAGCTTGTTGTTCCATTCGCGATCGACGGTCAGCGTGCCCTTGGCGACGCCGTCGACCTTGATCGGCACACCGAGGAAGCTGACCTTGGTCATCGGCGGCAGGAGATGGCGATAGGCCGTGCCGGTGAAATAGGGATGGATCGAAACGTCTTCGATCACCAGCGGCACGCCGGTGGCGACGATATGGTCGATCACTTTCTGCGGCAGCAGGGTCTTGGCGCCATTGGGCTTGGGAGAGGCGTCCGACGAAGCCGTGATTTCCGGCTCGCCGTCTTCATCCAGCGCGAGAATGAAGCCGCGTCGCATCTGCATGAAGGAGGAAAGCACCGCGATCACGGCGCCCAGCGTCCGCTCCAGCGATTGCGCCCCGGTGAGGATCTTGGATATTTCGTAAACGCCGGCAAGCGCTACGTCTTTGTAAGCCGGCGCGAAGAGAACTTTTTCCGTTGTTGCCATCATGCGGCTCCCGATCGATTCGCGCAGACCCGAAAGATCGTCTTCTCCACATAGAAAAAAGCGCGAGACACGGATGGAAGGCGTCACATCCGCGTTGGGGGCATCCTTGCCCAGATCGCTTGTGTGATCTCAGGATAAGCCTGCGATGACGGCTTTCAAACGCCAAAAAACAAGCAAGATCAAATGGCGCCGCTCATTTTTGTCGCAAGCTGAACAAAAAATGTCGCTTTTTTTGAAGCATTCAAAAAATCAGGCAAAAACTCAGCTGAAACACGGCTTTTATATGGGCGAAATGCAGACGGAAACGTCGCATGGCGGGGCGGAATAGGGCGCGGAGGTCACGAGGACTTGCGCGCCCGCCAGCGCATAGTCTCGCGCGTTGGCCGCCTTGACGCCGCCGGCCGCGGCGATGACCGGCGGTTGCGCAAGCACGCGCGTCCGCGCGACGAGTTCCTCGATTTTTGCGGGATCGAATTTCTCCGCCTGAATCACGTCGAAGCCAGCCTGCGCGGCGGAGACGCCATCCTCGACGCAGCCCACCTCGATCACCAACTTTTTCTCCGGCGCGGCCCGGCGCAGGCGCGCGGCGATATCGATGAGCGAATCATCAGGCAGAAAGGCGCGATGTTCGGGAAAGACGAGAATCGTCTCCGACAGGCCGAGGCGATGCATGACCGCGCCTCCGGCCTTGACCGCCGCGACGGCGAAGCCCTTCACCCCCGGCGTGTTCTTGCGCGTGCAGGCGACGCAGACGTCCGGCGCGACGGCGCGCGCCGCCTCCACGATGTCGCGCGCGGAAGTGGCGACGCCCGACCAGACCTCGATCAGCGTTTGCGCGACCTTCCAGCCGCGCAGCAAGGCGCTGGCCGGTCCGCTGGCGCGAAGGATCTCGGCGCCCGGCTCAAGGCGCTGGCCGTCTTCGGCGCAGAGTTCCACGCTCGCGCCCGTAAGAGTCAGGATCTCGGCGGCCTCGGCCGTCAAGGCCGCGACCATGGCGTTGCGGGCGGAGAATCGCATCAGCCCCGGCCGGGCGCCAAGTCCGAGCATATCGGTGGTGAGGTCGCCAAGCGGCGCATCGTCGAAAAGCAGGCGTTCGAGTTCGGCGCGGGGAATCTGCGGAGGCATGGCGAAAATGTCGATTCAAAAAGGAGTTTGCGCGAAGCCTGGCGCGCGTTTGCGGCGCTTTTGCGCGTCGCGGATCGCGAGCAGAGTCGCATCCGCAATCAGGCGGCTGCGCGCATCCAGTCCGGTCCATTTGGCGCGCCGGCCCCGCGGATCGATTTCGATCAGTTTGACACCCGCCGGAACGAAGGCGCCGTCGCGGGCGACGCCGCGCAATACGCCATCCATCGGAGCGTGCAGGGAAATGCCGGCAAGATTGCCGAGGCTCTGGCCCCGCGTGGCCGTGGCACCGATATCAAACGGCGTGTGCCACACGCCCTCGCTGGGCGCGATGATAAAGCGCTCCCGCCCAACTTCGCCAAGCGCATCAGGCTCGCCGTCATCGTCCGCCGTCGAGCCCTCCGCGACCAGCGCGCCCGCGTTCGCAGGCAGAGTTTCGACGGCGATGTCGCAGTTCTCCCCAATGGTGAAATTGGGGCCCAATCCCACGGACAGGCCGACATAGTAACGGAAGTCGGGCGTGACGACGCGCTTCTGGATGCGCGCGTCGATCAGGATGGGGATGCGGCGCAGGGCGAGCAGGTCGCATAATTGCAAGGATGTGACGGCGATGCAGTTCTTGCGCGAGGCGGCGTCGGCGAGTTCGAGCGCTGTTTCGGCGCGCTCGCCGGTCACGCCATGGATGATGGCGACATCGTCGAACAAGGCGTCGTAAAAGGCCATGCCGCGCCGGATGACGGGCGGGTAGGGGTCGTGGCTGAGGATGATGCTGAAATGCGCCTTGCGCAGCTTCACGGCGACGGCGGAGGCGACTTCATTGGTGCCGAGAATAACGGCCAGGGGCGCCGAATTGTCGGCAAAAAAGGCAGAAAATCCAGTCGCGCTCATGTCTCGCCTCCGCTATCGCCTTATTGAGTTTTTGGCGCGAGTCGCGCGGAGCGACCGCACAAAGACTCTGAAGCATTAGTCAGGCCAGAAAAAACGCCGCGAAATGAGCTCGAATCGCGCCATTCCGCACAAATTTGCGCTCGTTTTGTCGAATACACGCGTGTCGTGTTGATGAGGAAACATATCCTGTCGGCATTGGTCACGCTGACCGGGTCGTCTCCATAACGGCCTCGAAGCCTTCAAATTGCGGCGGGCCGAGATAGAGGCCGGTCGTTTTCGGCGCGCCGGAATGGGCGCGTCGGAAGGCTTCCGAGCGCGTCCATTCCTCGAAATCGCCGCGTGTCTCCCAAATGGTATGGGAGACGAACAAGGTCGCCTGCTCGTCGCTTGGTCCGCGCAACAGCTGGAACACGACGAAACCGGGCATGGACGGCAGGTCGCTCTGCCGATTGCGCCAGATGGTTTCGAATTCCGCCTCCCGGCCGAGCGCGACACGGAATCGGTTCATGGCGATGAAAGTCATGCGGTCTCCGGGCTATGGGCGGTTCAGCCGCGTCGCGCCAGCGACCTAAGGAAGCCCTGGGCCTCGTCGTTGAGTTCGCGGTCGACGGCCGGCGCCATTTTCAGCAGCACATTGGCGATAAAGGGCTCGTCATTGCGGGGCTCGTCGAGAACCTCGCGCAACACCGGCACATTATCCTCGATATGCGCCAGGAAGGCGATGCCTTTTTCGAGCGTCTCGCTCCATCTGCCCCGCGTCCACAGGGCGAGGGGATAGATGATTTCCTGCGGGAAATTGGACTTGCGCGCCTTTTCCAGAAAGCGAAGGCCGGTGGTCCAGTTTTCGGCGGCGCGCATCGGCGGCGGCGGCGGCTCGCCGGCCAGCATTTTTTGCGCGGCTTGTCCGACATGATCTTCGAGCGAGACCGGCTCTTCGATCTTGGAGCGGAAGCTCCACATCGCCGTGGCGCCGGGGAAGTCGTCGCCATAAAGCGCCTTCAGCCCTTGCTCGACCTTGTCGACCGCTTCCTTGTCGCCCTTGAGCGATGCAGTCATGCAATAGGAGAAAAGGGCGTCCTTGGCGACATGGACGACGCCGCCGCTCTTGAGTTGGAGCGGGGTCAGCGCCGGGGTGACGCCGTCGGCGGGAACCGTCGCCTCACCCGCGCGCTGGGCGCTGATGAAGGCGGTGATTTCAAGCCAGCCCGGAAAGGCGGCGATGAAGGCGTCGGCGTCCGAATGGACGACCGCGAGATTGATGGCCTGCTTGCGCCGGATGAGTTCCGCCGTGTCTGTCATTTTAGGGCTCCGGGATTTCAGTCGCCAGTGATCACAACTTCCGGCACATCGGAATCGGCAAGGTCGAGGCCGTCTTCTTCGGCCAGTTCGACGCCCGTGATGCAGACGTCGCCGTCATCCACCACGACCTTGATCGGCGTCAGCGCCTTGCCCTGGCAGGGGCCGGAAAAGCAATGGCCGGTGTCGAGGTCGAATTGCGCGCCGTGGTGGCGGCAGACGAGGAAATTGCCTTCGTCGTCCATCAATTCGCCGCCGCCGCCGTCGATCGTCTTGCCCTGATGCGGGCAGGCGTTTTCAAAGGCGTAATAATTCGAGCCCTTGCGGGAGATCATGATCGACCAGGGCGTGCCTTCGCCATTCTCTCCGCCAGCCTTTTTGAGCGTGAAGCCCCGGGCGTCGTTATCGTCGATTTCGAAGGTCCGGCAGATTGCGTAAAGCTCGTCCATGAATCGACTCCTGTTGACCTTAAATATCAGCGGCTATTACAAATGCCCCCTGATATCCGCGCCGACGGGCGCGGCCGATGGTTAAAGCATTCCGAGTTCCAGCTTGGCCTCGTCGGACATTTTTTGCGCGTCCCATGGCGGGTCGAACACCAGATTGACCTTGGCGGCCTTCGTCCCCGGGACCAGCAGCGCCGCCTTCTCGACCTGGCGCAGCATTTCTCCCGCCACGGGGCAGCCGGGCGCCGTGAGAGTCATGTCGATGTCGATGAGATCGGGGTTCGCGACGTCCAGCCGGTAGATCAGTCCGAGGTCATAGACATTCACTGGAATTTCCGGGTCGAACACCGTGCGGATCGCGGCGATCACGTCCGTCTCGAGATCGCCGGTCCACTCGGGCAGTTCGACCGAATCCTCCGACATCGCGGCGGTCTGGCCTTCAATCATGCGAACAGCTCCATTACGCGGCGGATTCCCTTGACGAGGGCTTCGACGTCGTCATGCGTGTTGTAGAGCGCGAAAGAGGCGCGGGCGGATGCGGTCAGGCCGAGCTTGGTCATCAGGGGCTGCGCGCAATGCGTTCCAGCGCGGACGGCGACGCCGGCCCGGTCGAGAATCATCGAGACGTCCTGCGGATGCGCGCCTTCCACGTCGAAGGTCACGATGGCGCCCTTGTTCGGGGCGCGCCCGAAAATGCGCACCTTGCCGAGCTTGTCGATTTCCTCGGTGGCGTGGGCGAGCAGAGCCGCTTCATGCGCGGCGATTCCGGCGCGGTCGAGGCCCATCATGTAGTCCAGCGCGACGCCGAGGCCGATGGCTTCGACGATCGGCGGCGTGCCGGCCTCGAAACGATGCGGCGGCGTGGCGTAAGTGATGCGATCGCGATACACATCGGCGATCATTTCGCCGCCGCCCTGATAGGGCTGCATCGCCTCCAGCAATTCATATTTGCCATAGAGGAAGCCGATGCCCGAGGGGCCATAGAGCTTGTGGCCGGTAGTGACGTAGAAATCGCAATCCAGCGCCTGTACGTCGACGATCTCATGCACGCTGCCCTGGCAACCGTCGATCAAGACCTTGGCGCCGACCGCATGGGCGAGGCGGATGATTTCCGCCACCGGCGTCACCGTGCCCAGCACGTTGGACATGTGGGTGACGGCGACCAGCTTGGTCTTTTTCGTCAGCAGCTTGGCAAAGGCCGCCAGGTCGAAACTGTCGTCGGCGGCCAGAGGCGCCCAGATGATTTCCGCGCCCTTGCGCTCGCGCAGGAAATGCCATGGCACGATATTGGAGTGATGCTCCATCTCGGAAATGACAATCTGGTCGCCTTCGCCGATTTCCGCGCCAAGGCTCGAAGCGACGAGATTTATCGCCTCCGTGCCGCCCTTGGTGAAGATGATTTCCTCGACCTTTTTGGCGTTCACAAAGGAGCGGGCGGATTCGCGCGCCTTTTCGAAAGCCACCGTCGATTCGTTGGAAAGGAAATGCGCGCCGCGATGGACATTGGCGTAGGTGTCGGAATAGGCCGACAGGATCGCGTCGAGCACGATCTTCGGCTTTTGCGCCGAGGCGCCATTGTCCAGATAGACCAGTGGCTTGTTGTAGACCAGTCGCGACAGGATCGGGAAATCCGCGCGCGCGGCCATTACGTCGAAGGCCGGCGTTTTGGCGAGGTTTGCCGGAATCGTCTGGCTGAGGGCGGCTGCGTTATTCGACATGGGAGGCCTCGCCCGCATGACGAAGCATCCAATTGTGCGCGCAGGCGATGACGATCTCGCGCATGGCCTCGTTTTCGACCGTGTCCATCGCCTCGATCAGGAAGGCCTCGACCAGCATGGCGCGCGCCTCGGCTTCCGGAATGCCGCGCGCCCGCAGGAAGAACAGGGCGTTGGCGTCCAATTCGCCGGCCGTCGCGCCATGGCTGCATTTCACGTCGTCGGCGAAAATTTCCAGCTCCGGCTTGGTGACGATTTCCGCGCGATGCGACAGCAGCATGGCGCGGCTGAGCTGGCGGGCGTCCGTCTTCTGCGCCGCCTGGGCGACCTTGACGCAGCCCTGATAGACGCCGCGCGAGGAGCCGGCGAGAACGCCGCGGAACACCTGGGTTGAGGTGGTGTTGGGAACCGCGTGGTCCATCACCGTGGTGTTGTCGCAATGGCGCTTGTCCGCGACCATATAGGCGGCGTCGATGCGCGCGTCGGCTTCTTCGCCGGCGAGCTTCAACAGCGCCTCATGCCGGGCGAAATGTCCGCCCTGCGAGAAATAGAAGCCGCGATAGGCCGCCTTCTCGCCGATTGCGCCGACCGTCGCGGCGGTCTGCCGCGCTGCGGCGGCGAAGTTTTCCAGCCGGACATGGGTCAGTTTGGAATTGGGCGCGAGGCTCAATTCGGTGACCACAGTGGCGAAGCTCGGCGCCCCGTCATGCGACTCGAACAGGGTCGCCTCCGCGCCTTCCTCCAGCACCACGAGGATGCGCAGATGACGGCCGTCGGCGGACGCCGCATCCACGCCGCTCCAGTTGAAGCGCAGGTGCAGTGGGGTCGCCAAAGTCACGCCCTTCGGAACCTGAAGGACGAGCCCCTCTTCCATCAAGGCGGTGTTGAGATTGATGATCGGATGATCCGCCTGCGGATTGACGCGGCCGATGATCCCGGCGACAGGCGAGTCCTTCTCGGCCAGTACCTTGCGCAGGCTCTGTGCGCCCATGGCGCAATAAGAGGATTTGGTATCGTTCAGCACGCCGTTCTCGAAGGCGGCGACGCAGGCTTCGGCCAGCACCGGCGGCGTGTCGAGATCGGCTTCGACCTTGACCGTCTCGTGCAGGGCCTTGGCGAGGTCCGAATAGCGCCAAGCCTCGACGCGGCGGTTCGGCAGGCCGACGTGAGCGAATTTTTCGCTGGCTGCATCTATCAGCGCGCCCAGCCAGGGCGCGGCTTCGCTGCGCCGCGCCGCTACGCTGGCCAGGAGATTGTCGAGCGAGACCACCTTTGCCATATCGCCCTCACGCGGCTTTGTTGATGACGGCGTCGTAGCCATTTTCTTCGAGTTGCAGGGCCAGGCTCTTGTCGCCGGACATCACGATCTTGCCGCCGGCCAGGATGTGGATCACGTCGGGGACGATGTAATCCAGCAGGCGCTGGTAATGGGTGATGACGAGGAACGAGCGGTCCGGCGCGCGCAGCTTGTTGACGCCTTCCGCGACCAGTTTCAGGGCGTCGATATCGAGGCCTGAGTCCATTTCGTCGAGGATCGCCAGCTTGGGCTTCAGCAGCGCCATCTGCAGCGTCTCATTGCGCTTCTTCTCGCCGCCCGAGAAGCCGACATTGAGCGGGCGCTTGAGCATGTCCTCGGAAATGTTCAGCTCCTTGGCGGCGGCGCGCACGGTGCGCAGGAATTGCGCGGCGTCGAGCTCCGGCTCATTGCGTAATTTCGCCTGGGCGTTCATCGCCGTCTTGAGGAAGTTCATGGTCGAGACGCCGGGTATTTCCATCGGATATTGGAAGGCGAGGAAAATGCCCTTGGCGGCGCGTTCTTCCGGCGACAGGGCCGTGACGTCCTCGCCATAGAAATCGATCTCGCCGCCCGTCACCTCATAGCCCGCGCGTCCGGCGAGCGTGTAGGAGGTGGTGGATTTGCCGGCGCCATTGGGGCCCATGATCGCATGGACTTCGCCCGGCGGCACAGTAAGGGAAAGGCCCTTGAGAATTTCCTTGCCAAACACGTTGACGTGGAGGTCCTTGATCTCAAGCATTATCCAACGCTCCCTTCGAGGCTGATGCCGACGAGCTTTTGCGCCTCGACAGCGAATTCCATGGGCAGTTGCTGCAACACTTCGCGGCAGAAACCATTGACGATCAGCGCCACCGCTTCCTCGGTCGGAATGCCGCGGGACAGGCAATAGAACAGCTGGTCGTCGGAAATTTTCGAGGTCGTCGCCTCGTGCTCCAGAATGGCTTTCGGATTGCGCGACTGGATGTAAGGCACCGTATGAGCGCCGCACTGGTCGCCGAGGAGCAACGAGTCGCACTGGGTGAAGTTGCGCGCGCCGTCGGCCTTGGCGTGGATGCTGACCAGGCCGCGATAGGTGTTCTGCGCCTTGCCCGCCGAAATGCCCTTCGAGATGATGCGGCTCGACGTGTTCTTGCCCAGATGCAGCATCTTGGTGCCGGTGTCGGCCTGCTGGTAATTATTGGCGATGGCGATCGAATAGAATTCGCCGACCGAATTGTCGCCGCGCAGAACGCAGGACGGATATTTCCAGGTGATGGCCGAGCCGGTCTCGACCTGAGTCCAGGAAATCTTTGAGCGGTCGCCCCGGCAGTCGCCACGCTTCGTGACGAAATTATAGATGCCGCCCTTACCGTTCTCGTCGCCGGGATACCAGTTCTGCACCGTGGAATATTTGATCTCGGCGTCTTCCATCGCGATCAGTTCAACGACCGCGGCGTGGAGCTGGTTTTCGTCGCGCTGAGGCGCCGTGCAGCCTTCCAGATAGGAGACGTAGGAGCCCTTGTCCGCGATGATCAGCGTGCGCTCGAACTGGCCGGATTTGGCGGCGTTGATGCGGAAATAGGTGGAGAGCTCCATCGGGCAGCGCACGCCCGGCGGAATATAGACGAACGAGCCTTCGGAGAAGACGGCGGCGTTCAGCGTGGCGTAGAAATTATCGGACGCGGGAACCACGGTGCCGAGATATTGCTTCACCAGTTCGGGATGAGTCTTCAGCGCTTCCGAGATCGGGCAGAAGATCACGCCGACCTTGCCGAGTTCTTCCTTGAAGGTGGTGACGACCGAGACGGAATCGAACACCGCGTCGACCGCGACCTTGCGCTGTTCGACGCCCGCGAGAACTTCCTGCTCATGGAGCGGAATGCCAAGCTTCTCGTAAACGCGCAGAAGTTCGGGATCGACATCGTCGATAGACTTCGGCTTGTCGCTGTCGCTCTTCGGCGCCGCGTAATAATAGGCGTCCTGGAAGTCGATCTTGGGATAATCCAGCTTGGCCCAGGTCGGCTCTTCGAGCGTCAGCCAGCGGCGGTACGCGTCCAGGCGATACTGAAGCAACCAGTCCGGCTCGTCCTTTTTCGCCGAAATGAAGCGGATAACGTCTTCGTTCAGGCCCTTGGGCGCAAAGTCGGATTCGATTTCCGAAACGAAGCCATATTTATACTTCTGGTCCGCAAGGTCCTGAAGGGTGTCCGTCTCTTCGCTCATGTCAGACTTCCGACTTTCGCAAGTGTTGGATTGAAATCAATGGCTTGCGCGGCGCCGTTCGACGTGGCTTGCGCCCCGCCTTTTGTGCGCCGCAGCGCCCGTTGCTGAGAATGCAAGGGCGGCGCCACAGTGGATCACCGGGCGACGCCGGCGGCGAGTTCGGCGATGACCGGCCAGCCGACGGCGCCGGTTGGATCGAGCTGGCGCAGGGCGTCGAGGATCTCTCCAGCTTGCTCGCTTTCGTCGCGGCGCAGATGGATGAAGGCGAGGGCCTTCAACGTATAGAGGGCGAAACGTCCGGCCCCGTCGGGGATCTCCTCTTGCGGGACCCATTCGCGCCAGTTTTCAGGCCATCCGGCCTGACGCGCGGCCTTCTGCATGCCAGTTTGGGCGGCGGCGCGGGCCTCGTCGAGATTGCCGTGATAGGTGTGGATCTTATAGAGGCAATAATAGGCCGGCAGCTCCTCGGGCCCGGCGGCGAGCGCCTCGCGGAACAGCTGTTCCGCCTGGACGAAATCGCGGCGGTAGGCGACGACGCCTTTCTGGAGCAGATCGTCGATTTCGGGGGGAAGCTCGCCGAAATTGATTGTTTCAGGCTCTGGAGCCGGAAAGGGAATGGGCATTTCTGGTCCTCTGGACAGGGAAGTTTTCGTCCAAACGCCTGCAAAAGCGGGGCCGGGAGCGGCGTCGCGTTTCGGACACGGACACTTGTCGCTAAACCGACGCGCATTTTCTGCTAAATTTTCGCCCGAAAGGCAGGCGCCGGGCAAAGGCGTCTGCGCGGCGATGGTCCCACTTTTGCATTGCAGCGCGCGAGCGGACTTTTCATCGTCCGCGCCATTCTGCTCTGCCCGGCCTGCTCCGGCAGACGTGACGAACCAATCGAGAGGTCATTCGATGACGGAAAAAACCAGTGAGCGCATCAAGTCCATTGTCGATGGCGCCGATGTGGTTCTGTTCATGAAGGGCGTGCCGGCTCAGCCGCAATGCGGTTTTTCCGCCGCCGTGGTGCAGCTCCTCAACGGCTTCGGCGTGAAATTTGACGCCGTCAACGTTCTCGCCGACCCCTATATCCGCGAGGGCATCAAGACCTTCTCGAACTGGCCGACGATTCCTCAGCTCTATGTGAAGGGCGAATTCATTGGCGGCTGCGACATCGTGCGCGAAATGGCGGCTTCGGGCGAGCTAACCCAGCTGTTCGCCGACAAGGCCGTGGAGAAGGTCTCGGCATGAGCACGGAGACCGAAACCGCATCCACCTTCGCTGACGTGCCGCAGCTCTACACGCGCCACGTCTTCGCCTGCTACACCCAGCGACCGGCGGGGCATCCGCGCGGCTCCTGCGGCGCGCAGGGCGCCCAGCCGCTGTGGGACCGCCTGTCGAAGAAGCTCGAAGCCGAGCGTCTTCCGGAAATTGGCTTCACCGCCTCGGGCTGCCTTGGCTTCTGCCGCGCCGGCCCGTTGATGGTCGTCTATCCGGAAGGCGTCTGGTACGCGCCGAAAACGCCCGAGGACATCGACGAGATCGTCGAGACCCACCTCAAGGGCGGCCAGCTGGTCGAACGCCTGGTGGTGGTGCTGACGCGCTGAGGCGCGGATATTTCAACGTCCGGCGCATGTCGCCGGATGGGCGGGAAGCGCCGGCGACCGCAAGCCAGAGCCGGATCGCTTCCCGCCATTTTTTCAGGCGATTGTCTTTCAGGCGGTTGTCATGTCGGCGCGGGCTTTCTTCCGCGCCGCGCGCAGAAGGTTCAGGCAATCGATATTGGCGGCCATGTCCATGGCCGAAAAGCCGTCGAGAGTCTCCAGCGCGATATCCGCGCCCCGCGCCAGTAGATGCGCGACGACATCGGTGCGCCCGGACGACGCGGCGTACATCAGCGCGGTGGCGCCATTGTCGTTGAGATTGTCCATATCAATTCCCGCGCCGATCAGCAGGTCGATCATGTCGAGATGGCGCTCGACGCAGGCAAGCCACAAGGCGTTGTTGCCGTCGCCGTTGCGCGCGGCGATTTCACCGCCGCACGCCAGGATCTTTCGCGCCATGTCGCAATCGCCCTTCAACGCGGCGAGCATCAAGGGCGTTATCTCATTCGCGCCGCGGCCGTGGATGTCGTCGCCGGAAAAGCCTTCCTGACGGAGCCAGGCCACGAGATCGGGATCCTGAATCATGGCGTTTTGGCCTTTGCGCGTTGCTTGTCGGGATAGGCGGGCTCAATTGCGATGCGCGAGTCCGTGAGCGGCCCGCCCAGGGTGAAGTGATAGACTGTCTGAAGCGCGCTTGATTTCAGGCCGATGAACTCATGGGTCTCGTCGTCGAAGAAACAACCCACCCCCGTGCCCCGCAGGCCGTAGCGTTCGGCTTCGAGATAGAGCGCCTGGCCGATGAGACCGGCCTCCCAATGCAGGCCGCGATAGCTCCAGGGGTTTTGCTCGACGGCGTCGAATTCCGCCAGCATGGCCATGCCGAAACAGCAGTCCGACGCGATGGCCTGGTTGCAGAACAGGCGCCGCGCCGCTCCACGCGCGTCGCCGATCTTGAGCAGATAAAGCGGCAGGGTTTCCGGCGCTCCCGCGACGCGCGACCAGACAAAATCCGGGTCGAGCGATTGTCGCAACAGCGCCAGGGAATCGGCGCCGCGCGGTAGGGCATAGAGTCCCGGTTCGACCCCCGCGACGCGATGGACGAACAGGATGGGATGAACGCGCGGAGCGAAATTCCAGACTGTCCAAGGCGCGCGCGGCCGGGCCGTCACGCTTTCGACAATAGCGAAGAACTCTTCCGCCGGCATGACATGGCGTGCGTCGAAATGTTGCGCGCTGCGCCGTTGCAGGATGAGTTCGGCCGGCAGCGCGCTCTCGCTTTGCGCCAAAGTAGACGGCGCGACGGGCTCGGCTGCGACGGAGCCGAGCGTCGCTTCGGCGACCTCGCCGATCACAGGCCAGCGGTACATCGGCCAGCGGTCGAGCAGATTGGCCTGTCCGGTCCAGACGCCGGCTTTCAGCGCGGGCGCCCTGACGGCGTCGCCGTGAACCGTGGGGAAAATCTGAATCAAGGCGTCCGGATCTTCCTTCTCGGCGCGGCCGAAATCCTCCGCGCGGTCGAGACCGAGCAGGGCGGAAATTTGCGCGCTGTCGAGTCCTTCGACCAGTTGCGCGCGCCAGCCCAAAGCGGCGGCGGCATAGGAAAAGGCGCCGAGTGCGTGGCCGAGATCGAGCTGGCAATAGCGAAAGGCGCGCTCGCCATATTTCCAGGCCTCACGCCAATGAATGGAGGAAAGTCCGATCCACAGGCAGGGCGTGTCGGACTTTTGTCCGGAGTCGTCCCGCCGCCTTTGTTCCAGCGCATGATCGCGCGGAAGGTAATGAAACAGCCCGTCATCGAGTCCGTCGACGCCTTCGGCCAGGACATAGGCCTCGGTCGGATGGAGGTTTCCGCTCGACGGATTGCAGCGCAAGGCCCAGCGGTCCGGCCCGAATTGCTTCCAGGCCGAAAGCCCCATCGACAGATGCAGCAAGGCGCCAAGCGACTCGCGGGTCAGCGCCGGAGTGGCCGGCAGATCTTCCGGCGCCAACGGCAAGTCCGCGCGGGCCGCGCCCTCGAAGCTGCGGAAAGGATTGGGCTGGAGGTCCCAATCCAGCGTGTCCGGGCCCTTGGCGTAGCCGGTGAAGCGATGTTTCGTCCGCTCGTGATAGAGCGCGGCTTTATTCGACATAGGCTTTGTCAGGATGGGCTTCTTCAGAATGGGCATTTTCGGCGCGGCGATCCGAAGGGGCCGGGCAGGGCGGACCTGCGGGGCGCGAACAGCCCTGGGCGGCGTCCAGACTTTCACGATTTTCCGCGCTTTGTCCGAGCAGGGACAGAACAGGCTCCTTGTCGAAGCCGGCGCAACGCTGTCCCGCCGACTCAATCAGGGGGCGACGGATCAGCAGCGGCTCCGCCAGCATCAGCGCGAGCGCCTCCTCCGGGCCGAGGCCGGCCGGATCGACCGCGCCGGATTTGACTCGCGGGGCGGCTGGATTGAACCAGCCCGCCACCGGCATGTCGCCGAAAAAGGCCAGCAGGCGCTCATTCGTCCAGGGCTCGGTCAGCAAATTGCGCTCGTCGACCTCGTGACCGGCGGCGGCGAGCATCGCCTTCTGCTTGCGATTGGTTCCGCAGCCGGGCTTTTCATAGAAAGTAACGAGCGCCATCAGCGATCCTCGGGCCTTGTGTCGCGGGTCGCGCCCGCTCAGACAATGTTGAGCTGAACCAACGGCGCGGCGCCGCCGCGTCCGAGCACGGTGTCGACCTTCTTGCGCACCGCCTCGATCGTCAGCGGCTTGACAATCGCGCCATGGGCGCCGGCCTGCATGGCCTCGACCGCCAACTTCTCTTCGCTTTTGTCGCAGACGATCAGAATGCGGACGCCCGGATATTTCGTATTGAAGGCGTCGATCACGCCCATGCCCTGCTTTTGAATCCAGGATACGCCCAGCAGAACGAGATGGGGCGTAAGCCAGTCCTGGCCCTTCTCGAAAGCTTCTTCCGGCGAGGCGAGCTCATGCGTCTCGATCTCGTCATGCAACATGAATTGCAGCACGGAGCGGATGATCTCGTCCTCGTCCACCACGAAAACCCGCCGCTGGTCGACCGCCTTGGATGTCTCAACGCCAATCTGCATCGCCGCCTCTATCGTTCTCTATCGTAAGGATCGAATTGCCCGCGCGTCGTTGCCGCGAAGGCCCGCCCGTTCCTTGTGCAATTTCCGTTCCGACCACGCGACATCGGCTTGAGCGTGGCCGGAGCCGTCCGCGAAATTGCGACAAACGTGTCTTGTTTGCCGCAGCTGCGACGATGCTGTCGGATTTTTCACAGAACCGACCACAGCGCAGGCTTTAGATAAACACCAATAAAAACAACGATCTTACAGATAAAAAATTCTGGCACGGCGGTTGCAATCATTGTCAGCGGAACGGCGAGTGAAGGGCTGAACGTACGCAGACGCTAGACGAGCGTTTCGTTCCTTCCCGTCAAAGCGGGTCCGTTTCTGACAGAGAGAAACAGTCTCGCGCAGAACGCGCGAAGTTCATGCCACACGGACACTTTTTAGGAGCATCAAATGGCTAAACTCAGGCAAATCGCCTTCTACGGCAAGGGCGGCATCGGCAAGTCCACCACCTCGCAGAACACGCTCGCCGCTCTTTCCGAAATGGGTCAGAAGATCCTGATCGTCGGCTGCGACCCCAAGGCCGACTCCACCCGTCTGATCCTGCACGCCAAGGCCCAGGACACCATCCTGTCGCTGGCCGCCGCCGCCGGTTCGGTCGAAGATCTCGAACTCGAAGACGTGATGAAGGTCGGCTATCGCGACATCCGTTGCGTTGAGTCCGGTGGTCCGGAGCCGGGCGTTGGTTGCGCGGGTCGTGGCGTTATCACCTCGATCAACTTCCTCGAAGAGAACGGCGCCTACGAAGACATCGACTATGTCTCCTATGACGTTCTCGGCGACGTGGTCTGCGGCGGCTTCGCCATGCCGATCCGTGAGAACAAGGCTCAGGAAATCTACATCGTCATGTCCGGCGAAATGATGGCCATGTATGCGGCCAACAACATCTCGAAGGGCATTCTGAAGTATGCCAATTCCGGCGGCGTGCGCCTGGGCGGCCTGGTCTGCAACGAGCGCCAGACCGACAAGGAACTCGAACTGGCGGAATCGCTGGCCAAGAAGCTCGGCACCACGCTGATCTACTTTGTGCCGCGCGACAATATCGTTCAGCACGCTGAGCTGCGCCGCATGACGGTTCTGGAATATGCGCCCGACTCGCAGCAGGCCCAGCACTACCGCAACCTGGCGACCAAGGTTCATGGCAATTCGGGCAACGGCATCATCCCGACCCCGATCACCATGGACGAGCTGGAAGACCTGCTCATGGAGCATGGCGTCATGGCCCAGGTCGACGAGAGCCAGGTCGGCAAGACCGCGGCCGAGCTGACTGCCTAAAGATCGCCTGAAGAAACGGTCCGGCCCCTTCCGGGGGCCGGACTCCCGAACGGCGCACGCAAGCGAGAGGTGGCGACATGAGTGTTGCAAACAATGAGAGCGTTGCTGAGATCAAGGCGCGCAACAAGGAATTGATCAAAGAGGTGCTGGCCGTCTATCCCGAGAAGACAGCGAAGCGCCGTGCGAAACATCTGAATGTTCACGAGGCCGGCAAGTCCGATTGCGGCGTCAAGTCCAACATCAAGTCGATCCCCGGCGTGATGACCATTCGCGGCTGCGCTTACGCCGGCTCGAAGGGCGTTGTTTGGGGGCCGATCAAGGACATGATCCACATCAGCCACGGCCCCGTGGGTTGCGGCCAGTATTCCTGGGCCGCTCGTCGTAACTACTACATCGGCACGACGGGCATCGACAGCTTCGTGACCATGCAGTTCACGTCGGACTTCCAGGAAAAGGACATCGTCTTCGGCGGCGACAAGAAGCTCGCCAAGATCATGGACGAAATCCAGGAGCTGTTCCCGCTCAACAACGGCATCACCGTCCAGTCGGAATGCCCGATCGGTCTGATCGGCGACGACATCGAAGCGGTGTCGAAGGCGAAGTCGAAGGAATTCGGCGGCAAGACCATCGTTCCGGTTCGTTGCGAAGGCTTCCGTGGCGTCTCCCAGTCGCTCGGCCACCACATCGCCAACGACGCCGTTCGCGATTACGTTTTCGACAAGATGGATCCGAACCGGCCTGCTCCGTTCGAATCGACGCCCTATGACGTTGCGATCATCGGCGATTACAACATCGGCGGCGACGCTTGGTCCTCGCGCATCCTGCTCGAAGAAATGGGCCTGCGCGTGATCGCCCAGTGGTCCGGCGACGGCTCGCTGGCGGAACTCGAGAATACGCCTTTGGCGAAGCTCAACGTTCTGCACTGCTACCGTTCGATGAACTATATCTCCCGCCACATGGAAGAAAAGTTCGGTGTTCCGTGGTGCGAATATAACTTCTTCGGCCCGTCGAAGATCGCCGAATCGCTGCGCAAGATCGCCAGCTTCTTCGACGACAAGATCAAGGAAGGCGCCGAGCGCGTCATCGCCAAGTATCAGCCTCTGATGGAAGCGGTCATCGCCAAGTACCGTCCGCGCCTCGAAGGCAAGACTGTCATGCTCTACGTCGGCGGCCTGCGTCCGCGCCACGTCATTGGCGCTTACGAAGACCTCGGCATGGAAGTTGTCGGCACGGGCTATGAGTTCGCCCATAACGACGACTATCAGCGCACCGCCCAGCACTATGTGAAGGACGGCACCCTGATCTATGACGACGTCACCGGCTACGAATTCGAAAAATTCGTGGAAAAGGTCCAGCCGGATCTGGTGGGCTCGGGCATCAAGGAAAAGTACGTCTTCCAGAAAATGGGCGTGCCCTTCCGCCAGATGCATTCCTGGGATTATTCCGGCCCGTATCACGGCTATGACGGCTTCGCGATCTTCGCTCGCGACATGGATATGGCCATCAATGCGCCGGTCTGGAAAATGGCCAAGGCGCCTTGGAAAGACGACTCCAACTCCAAACTCCTTGCGGCCGAGTGACCGCGCGCGGCAGGCGCCCGTTGAAAGACGGGCGCCAGCCGCGAATTACCGACAGCAGAGGGCTTTATCATGACGCAGAACGCCGATCACGTACTCGACCATTTCGACCTGTTCCGGGGTCCGGAATACCAGGAAATGCTGGCGAACAAGAAAAAGATGTTCGAAAATCCGCGTGACGAGGCGGAAGTCGAGCGGGTCCGCGAGTGGGCCAAGACGGAAGAATACAAGGAACTGAACTTCAAGCGCGAAGCTCTGACCGTCAACCCGGCCAAGGCCTGCCAGCCGCTCGGCGCCGTGTTCGTCGCCGTCGGCTTCGAAAAGACCATTCCCTTCGTCCATGGTTCGCAGGGCTGCGTCGCTTATTACCGCTCGCACTTCTCCCGTCACTTCAAGGAGCCGACGTCCTGCGTCTCCTCGTCGATGACCGAAGACGCCGCGGTGTTCGGCGGCCTCAACAACATGATTGACGGCTTGGCCAACACGCTGAGCATGTACAAGCCGAAGATGATCGCCGTCTCGACGACGTGCATGGCGGAAGTCATCGGCGACGATCTGAACGCCTTCATCAAGACCTCCCGTGAAAAGGGTTCGATCCCGGAAGACTATCCGGTTCCGTTCGCCCACACCCCGGCCTTCGTCGGCAGCCACATCACCGGCTACGACAACGCCATGAAGGGCATCATCAGCTACTTCTGGGACGGCCGCGCCGGAACGATCGAAAAGCTTGAGCGCAAGCCCAATGACTCGATCAACTTCCTCGGCGGCTTCGATGGCTATACCGTCGGCAACCTGCGTGAAATCAAGCGCATCTTCGGTGAGTTCGGCATCAAGTACACGATCCTCGGCGACAATTCGGACGTGTGGGACACCCCGACCGATGGCGAGTACCGCATGTATGATGGCGGCACCACGATCGAAGAGACGCTCGAGGCCATCAACGCCAAGGCGACCATTTCGATGCAGGAATATTGCACCGAAAAGACCCTGCCGCTCATCGCCGAGCATGGCCAGGAAGTCGTGGCCCTCAACCACCCGATCTCGGTCAAGGGCACCGATAATTTCCTGATGACCCTCGCCCGCATCTCGGGCAAGGAAATCCCGGAATCGCTCGCCCGTGAGCGTGGCCGCCTTGTCGACGCCATCGCCGACTCCAGCGCCCACATTCATGGCAAGAAGTTCGCGATCTACGGCGATCCCGACCTCTGCTACGGCCTGGCGGAATTCCTGCTCGAACTCGGCGCCGAGCCCACCACGGTCCTGGCCACCAATGGCGGCAAGGCCTGGGAAAAGAAGATGCAGGCGCTGTTCGACAGCTCGCCCTTCGGCAAGAACTGCAAGGTCTATCCCGGCAAGGACCTGTGGCATATGCGCTCGCTGCTGTTCACGGATCCGGTGGACTTCATCATCGGCAACACCTACGGCAAATATCTGGAGCGCGACACGGGCACCCCGCTGATCCGTATCGGTTTCCCGATCTTCGACCGTCACCACAAGCATCGCTATCCGGTGTGGGGCTATCAGGGCGGCATGAACGTTCTCGTGACGATCCTCGACAAGATCTTCGACACGATCGATCTCGCCACCAACGTCCCGGCGAAGACCGACTACTCGTTCGATATCATTCGCTGATCAGGTTCATTGTCGGTTTGGCTACAAACCGACAATCCTGCCAAACAAGGCCCGGGGCGCATCCGCCGCTCCGGGCCTTTCTCTTTGGGCCAGCACGCGGGGCGCGCTGGAGGCGCCGCGGCGCCAAAATTGCTGCCTCCCCATCAAAGCCTCCAACTGGCGGAAAAGCGACAGGTGTCGCCCGCCTCCGCGCCTGAAGAAGGCCGCGGCCGAACTGACAGGAGAGACGCGATGACTTCCCTTTCGGCGACCATTCAAGATGTTTTCAACGAGCCGAGCTGCGCCAAGAACGCCAATAAATCGGAAGCCGAAAAGAAGAAGGGTTGCACAAAACAATTGCAGCCCGGCGGCGCGGCCGGCGGCTGCGCCTTCGATGGAGCCAAGATCGCCCTCCAGCCTTTCACGGACGTCGCCCATCTCGTGCATGGCCCCATCGCCTGCGAGGGCAACAGCTGGGACAATCGCGGCGCCGCCTCGTCCGGATCGGATCTCTGGCGCACCAGCTTCACCACGGACATGAACGAAACCGACGTCGTGTTCGGTGGTGAGAAGCGCCTGTTCAAGTCCTGCCGCGAGATCATCGAGAAATATGATCCACCGGCGATCTTCGTCTACCAGACCTGCGTCCCGGCGATGATTGGCGACGACATCAACGCCGTGTGCAAGGCGGCGTCGGAAAAATTCGGCAAGCCGGTTATTCCCGTTAACGCGCCGGGCTTTGTCGGACCCAAGAACCTCGGCAACAAGCTCGCCGGCGAGGCGTTGCTCGATCACGTCATCGGCACGGTCGAGCCGGAATACACCACGCCCTATGACATCAACATCATCGGCGAATTCAACCTGTCCGGCGAATTGTGGCAGGTGAAGCCTTTGCTCGACGAGTTGGGCATTCGCGTCCTGTCCTGCATTTCCGGCGACGGCCGCTACAATGAAGTCGCCTCCGCGCATCGCGCCAAGGCGTCGATGATGGTCTGCTCGAAGGCGATGATCAACGTCGCCCGCAAGATGGAGGAACGCTATGGCATCCCCTTCTTCGAAGGCTCGTTCTATGGCATCGAAGACAGCAGCGATTCGCTGCGCGAACTCGCGCACCTGCTGATTTCGCAAGGCGCGCCGGAAGAACTGATGGAGCGCACCGAAAAGCTGATTGCGCGCGAAGAGGCGAGGGCCTGGGCCGCGATCGCCAAGTACAAGCCGCGCTTCAAGGGCAAGAAGGTTCTTCTCATCACCGGCGGCGTGAAATCCTGGTCGGTGGTTGCGGCGCTGCAAGAGGCTGGGCTGGAGCTGGTTGGCACTAGCGTCAAGAAATCGACCCGCGAGGACAAGGAGCGCATCAAGGAATTGATGGGCCAGGACGCGCATATGATCGACGATATGACGCCGCGCGAAATGTACAAGATGCTGAAGGACGCCAGGGCCGACATCATGTTGTCGGGCGGCCGCTCGCAGTTCATCGCCCTCAAGGCGACCATGCCCTGGCTCGACATCAACCAGGAGCGCCACCACGCCTATATGGGCTATATCGGCATGGTGAAGCTGGTCAAGGAAATCGACAAGACGCTTTACAACCCGGTCTGGGAGCAGGTGCGCAAGCCCGCGCCTTGGGCGAAGCCCGGCGAGTCCTGGCAGGACAAGGCGCTGGCGCAGATCGCGCAGGAAGAGGCGGCGCTTGCCGCCGATCCCGTCAAGGCGGAGCAGGTTCGTCGCGCCAAGGCGGTGTGCATGTGCAAAAGCGTCACGCTCGGAACCATTGAGGACGCGATCCGCGATTTCGGCCTCACGAGCGTTGAAGGCGTGCGCGAGAAGACGAATGCTTCGGGCGGCTGCGGCGCCTGCGCGCTGCGCATCGAGGAAATTCTGGAAGCTGGCGTCGTTGTCGGACAACCGACAGAACTTCAGAACGTTGCGGCGGAGTGAGCGACATGGCCAAGGTCGTAACTTCCAAGAAAGCCTGTTCGGTCAATCCTCTGAAAATGAGCCAGCCCATCGGCGCCGCTCTTGCCTTCATGGGCCTGCGCGGCTCCATGCCTTTGCTGCATGGCTCGCAGGGCTGCACCTCGTTCGGCCTCGTGCTGTTCGTGCGCCATTTCAAGGAAGCCATCCCACTTCAGACAACTGCGATGAGTGAAGTCGCGACAGTGCTCGGCGGCTATGAAAATGTCGAGCAGGCGGTGATGAACATCATCAAGCGCACCAAGCCGGAGATCATCGGCATCGCCTCGACCGGCGTCACCGAAACCAAGGGCGACGATGTGCTCGGCTATATCGAGCTGATCCGCCAGAACCATCCGGAATTGCGCAATTTTCCGATGGTCTATGTTTCGACGCCCGATTTCAAGGACGCCTTCCAGGACGGCTGGGAAAAGGCGGTGACGCGGCTGGTCGAGGACCTGGTCGAGGCGCCGGCCAATGCGGCGCGGCGCGATCCGACTTGCATCAATGTTCTGCCCGGCAGCCACCTCACTCCGGGCGACATCGAGGAACTGCGCACGATCATCGAGGATTTCGGCCTTGAGCCGACCTTCCTGCCGGATCTCGGTGGTTCGCTCGACGGCCATATTCCCGATGATTTCACGCCGACGACGATTGGCGGCGTGGGCGTTGACGAAGTCGCGACCATGGGCGACGCCGGCTGGACCATCGCCATTGGCGCGCAGATGCGCGCGGCGGCCGAGGCGCTGGAAAAGAAGGCGGGGGTTCCTTTCCGGCTGTTTGAGCGGCTGTGCGGACTTGAAGCGAATGATGAATTGATCGCCTTCCTGACGGAAATCTCAGGCCGCCCGGCGCCGGCGAAATATCGCCGCCAGCGGGGGCAGCTCGTCGACGCCATGCTCGACGGCCATTTCCACATCGGCGGCCGCAAGCTCGCGATCGGCGCCGAGCCCGACCTGCTCTATGACGTCGGCTCTTTCCTGCATGAAATGGGCGCTCATATCGAGGTCGCGATCACGACGACGCAATCGCCCGTGCTGGAGAAAGTGCCGGCCGAGGAGGTCGTCATTGGCGATCTCGAAGATCTCGAATTTCAGGCGCGCGACAAGGGCTGCGATTTGTTCGTGACCCATTCGCATGGGCGTCAGGCGGCGGCGCGTTTGAAGATTCCCTTCCATCGCCTTGGCATCCCGATGTTCGACCGTCTTGGCGCCGGCCATAAATTATCCGTCGGCTATCGCGGCGGACGCGATCTGATCTTCCAGGTCGCTAATCTGATCATGGCGGACCGCGAAGAAAATCATGAGGTTACGACCGAGACCTGGCGCAATCCCTGGGGTCCCGACGACGTCAAATCGGCGCCGCAAGAAGCTGGCGCCGCGATTGCAACGAGCTTGGCGAATTAAGTCTGGCGAAGAGAGGGCGGGTCCATGAAAGTCGCATTTGCTACACAGGACTTGAAGCGTGTCGACGCGCATTTCGGCTGGGCGAAGAACATCTCGATTTATGAGCTCGACGAAAACGGCCATAGCCTGATCGAGCATATCGCCTTCGACGGCGATCTTCAGGAAGATGGCAACGAGGACAAGCTCGCGCCGAAAATAGAAGCCGTGAAGGATTGCGCCATTCTCTATGTGGCGGCGATCGGCGGCTCCGGTGCGGCGCGCGTCGTCGCCAATAACATTCATCCGATCAAGGTCTCGCAGCCCGAGGTGATCGAGGATCTGCTCAACAAGCTGCAGGAAGTGCTCAAAGGCAATCCGCCGCCGTTCCTGCGCAAGGCCATGGGCAAGGGCAAGGAACGCGCCTTCGATTTCGAGGACTGAGCCTTCCAGCCTTTCAGAACAGCCGGCGCCTACGTCCGGCCAGAACAAAGAGGACAAGATGACCGAAGCCGCCATCGTCGACGACGCCGCGATCCTGAAGGAATCGCCTTTCCTGGAGCAATTGGTGAAAGTCTGGCGCGCCCAGGATTCGCACGGCGCCTGGGAATCCAAAAGCGACGCGCAATTGATTTCCGAATATATCGTCACCAAGGAACAGCGTAAGGCCATTCCGATCATCGCGGATCCGGATCCGGAGACGATCTGGCGCATTGAGCTGTTCTACAATGCGGTTGGCCTGGCGATCGAGCGCGAATCGCGCGTCATGGTCACGCCCATGCTGAAGATGAGCCACGAGGGCTTCGGCCGCATGGTGCTGATCGGCGGCCGTCTCATCGTCGTGAACAAGCAATTGCGCGACGTGCATCGCTTCGGCTTCGAGACCTTCGCCAAGCTGGCGGAAGAAGGCGAAAAGCAGGTCAAGGCCGGCCTCGACATGATCGCCGAATTCCCGGCCGCCGCGAATTATTGAGGCCCAGCATGAGCGATATCGAGACCCTGAAAGCTGAGATCAAAAAGCTCTCGGCGCGCGCGATGAACGCGAAAATGAACCTGCATGACTTGTCGGAAGAGCTGCCGGTGAACTGGCAGACGATTCTCGACGTCGCGCAAAAGGCCCACAACGCTTTCGCTGAACTCGAGGCGAAGCGCGAGCAGCTGAAATCTCTCGAAACGGCGTAACTGGAAAGGCGAGGCTCATGGCGAATGCGCGCGACGGGCGGGACTGGAAACCCGATTATCTTCAGGCGATCGACCCCGAGAAATGCATCGGCTGCGGCCGCTGCTACAAGGTCTGCGGTCGTGAAGTTATGACCCTCAAAGGCATCAATGAGGATGGCGATATCGTTTCGCTCGATGACGACGAAGACGATGAAGTCGAGAAGAAAGTCATGGTGATGGCCGACGTCGGCGCGTGCATCGGCTGCGGCGCCTGCGCCCGCGTCTGCCCGGCCAATTGTCAGACTCACAGCCCTGACGCGCAGGCCGCCTGATGAGCCCCGATCGAGCCTATCGCTGGTTGATGGAGGCGGGCGCCGCCTCCAGCCGCGATAGCTTCGATCGGCATGTCTTCGCCAGCATCCTGGCGGTTGCGATCGCCCAGGCGGGCGAGGAGCAGTCCGCGCTCGCGCGGACGAGCGGTCTGGACGTTGCTGCTCTTGCCGCCATCGGGCAGGAAATGTTTCCTCAGGCCGCCGAGGCGCTAGCGAAAATGGTCGGCTCTGATCGTCCGGCGCCAGGCCCGGAAGAAAAATCGATCGTCGACATTCTGTTGATGTATGCGGAGGGGCCGATTCAATTCGTTCGGCCGCTGGCGACGCTCATAGCGCGGCGGTGCCAGGAGCCGCGTCATCTATGGCAGGATCTCGGATTGCGCGATCGTGGTGAGTTGTCGAAATTGATGGAGCGCCATTTTCCCCGGCTCAAGGCGCGCAATACCGGCGACATGAAATGGAAGAAATTCCTTTATCGTCTGGTGTGTGGTTCTGAGGGCTTCACCTTGTGCCCCGCGCCGGTGTGCTCCGATTGCAATGATTTCGCCTCCTGCTTCGGCTCCGAAGAAGGCGTCGCCCAACTCACGCATATCTATCGCGAAGAGCGGATCTGAAATTCTTCTCCGGCCATGAAAACCCCGCCGCGATTGCGGCGGGGTTTTCGTTTCAGACGAAGCGCGCGGTCCTTACTCGATGCCGAGCTCGGCCTCGCGGGCGCGTGCGGCGTAGCGGAATCGCTCCTCGATCGCCTTTGGATTCGTGAGGAACTGCTCTTCGGCCTTGGCCAAAGCTTCGAGCGCAATCTTGCCTTCCGCTTCGGTGAGGGCGATGCGGCCGGCCATATAGACGGCGTCCGGCGCGACGGCGAGGATCGCCTTGCGGTTTGGAATGTCCTTTACCGGAACCACTTCATCCGTCTCAAGCCTGCCGCCGAGTGTAATCGCCCGGCCGACCACCTCGACCTTGCGTCCGTCCTGCGTTGTTTTCACCAGTGTCGCCATGGTCGAAAAACCCCTCTCGGTTGGAACACGGGCGGCCCGTGGACGGGCCGCCCGCATGTGACGGCGCTATCAGGGCACGGCCGGCAGCGAATAGCCGGGACGCGGATGCGCATTGTAATAGTCGGGACGCTCCGGCCAGTCGCCGACGCTCTTGAACTTGAACGCCACGACCTTCACCGGCGCCCCGGGCGAGCAGGAGACTTCGCCGAGCTTGACCTCGCGGTCGCCGGGGCCGACCGAGAAATCGGCGACGACCGTGCCGTCGGCCTTGGTCGCGCGGGCGAAGCCGGGCGTTCCGACATGGGTCGCGGCGAAGGTTTCGGCGGTGAAAGCGGGCGTTTCCAGATCGCCGTCCGGGGCGCCGAAAGCCGGGGTCGCGAAAGTGAGGACGGCGAGCGCACTGCTGAACTCGACCGGCAGGTCGGCGCTGATCGGCCGAGCGACGGAATAGATCGTGAGCGAGCCGCCGTCGAGCAAGGCCTTGATTTCATCATTGGAAAGATTGGCGAAAGCCGAAGCGAGGTTCATTCCCATCTCCTGTTGTAACCCTGGCCAACCTCATCAAGTTTTGTGCCAGAACGCCCGCGCCACAACAAAGGCTGTCGCAAAGCTCGCGCCTGCGTCGCCATCACGACCTTTTTGTCGGTCTTTTTGGCCCCAACGGGAAAAGCTGCGCGATTCTTGCTTGGCGATGTCGCAAATCATGCGGAGAGCGACATGTTGGACACGGCGATCGTCGGCGGAGGCTTGTGCGGACTGGCCCTGGCGGCGCAATTGACGCGACGCGGGCGGGACTTCGAACTGTTCGAGGCGCGACAACGCTGGGGCGGGCGCATCCTGACAATCGATTGCAAATTGTCGGGCCATGCGATCGATCTGGGCGCATCCTGGTTCTGGCCGGAACGGCAGCCCTTGCTGACGGCCCTGTTGACCGAGCTTGGCCTCGAGAGCTTCGCCCAGTTTGACGAAGGCGCGATACTTCGGCTCAGCGAGGCCGACGCCAAGCCGGAGAAGATCGAGGTCGCCGGCGGCGTGCATGGCGGCGCGCGGCGCATCGCGGGCGGCGCGCAGAAGGTCATCGAGGCGCTGCGGCGCCAATTGCCGCAAGACCGCCTCCATCAGGATTGCCAGATCGTGGGTCTGCGCGACGGCGAAGACCATGTCGTGCTGACGATTGAAGAGGGTGGGGCGACGCGCGTCGTCGAAGCGCGCCGCGTGGTGCTCGCGCTGCCGCCGCGCCTTGCGGAAGAGCGGATCGCCTTCGCGCCGGCGCTCGACGAAACCATGCGCGAGACCATGCGCGACGCCCCGACCTGGATGGCGGCGCAGGCCAAGGCCGTGACGACCTTCGGGAGCGCGGCCTGGCGTGAATCCGGGCAATCGGGCAACGCCTTCGTGACGCATGAGCAGGCAGTGTTCGACGAAATTTTCGACGCCAGCGACGCTCGGGGCGCGGAGGCTGCTCTCGGCGGCTTCCTTGCGCTCGGCCCGGAGCTGCGCGAAGCGTTCCGCGTCGGCCTGCCGATATTGATGCACAGTCAGTTCGAACAGGTCTTCGGCATCCCTTTGGAAGGCCGCGAGCATTTTTATCAGGACTGGGCCAATGATGCCGAGACTTGTAGCGCGCTCGACCGCGAACGCGGCCGCGAGGAGGCGCGCACCACCGCCAATCCCATGCTGCGGCGGGCGCTCTGGGGCGGACGCTTGCATCTGGGCGGGTCAGAGACAGGTTCGCGTCAGGCCGGCTATATGGAAGGCGCGCTGGAGGCGGCGCAGCGCATCGGGCGCGACATCATCCGCGACACGGCGGTCGAAGACGAGTCCAACCTCCCGGTGCCCGGCGAAACCGTCAATGAAGCCAGCCTGCGGCGCTTTTCGGCCTGGGTCGAGCGTCAGGGGCAGGGCGTGTTCGAGGATTATCGCCGCCGTATGAATGCGAGCCTGGCGACCCAGGCGCGCGAGCAGATCACCCAGCGTGCGATGTTGAGCGCGGCAGAGGCCTTTTTCGGACAGGCGCTGGACAAGGCGGAGAGCCTGCCCTTCGATCTGGCCGGGGTCGCGGTCGAGAAGGGCCGTTGCGCCCTCACGCCGCTGTTGCAGCAGCCTTTCAGCGATTTCCTCAAGCAATATTTCGATGATGTCGCGGCCTTCAACAGCACATCCTGCGCATTGTCGAATTTCCCGGACGAACATAAACTCGCCAAGGAATATCAGCAGGCGATCATGCGCGACATCGCTGCCGCCTGGGCGGAGTTTTCACGCGACCTGAACGGGTTGCTGCTCGGCAAAGGTCAGCCGCAGCTGGGCGAAACGCCGAAACAGGCCGGCGGCGCCGCCGCCTGACGATCACGAGGAGAAATCGAGACCATGTCCGACGTCGCTTATGTCATCTGCGAACTCAACGACATTCAAAGCCAGCGAGCGAAAGGTTTCGACCTCGCCATCCTCGACGAGGCGGGCGAGCAGATAAACTTTCCGGTCGTCATTGTGCGCTGGGGCAAGCAAGTCTTCGGCTATACCAACAGCTGTCCGCATCACGGGACGCGGCTGGACTGGGAGCGCGAGGCGTTCCTCGATCCGTCGGGCCTGCGCCTGATGTGCGGCAAGCACGGCGCCTTGTTCGAACTTGGCACCGGACGCTGTTCAAGCGGCCCGTGCAAGGGGGAGAGTCTGTCGCCGCTCAATCTTGAGGTGATCGATGGCGACATCTGCATCAAAGGCGTCACCATGATCGAGGAAGATTACGATGACGATGATAATAGCGTCATCGTCGCCTGAGTTTTTGCGAGGCTGAAAAAATGCGCGCGCCCGTCCGGCGCGCGCAAGAAAAAGCGCGCCGCCGCGATCTGCGGGGCGCGCTGTTTTTTTGCGAAAGGCGGAAGTATCAGACCGGGCGGTTCTCGTTGCGGTTCTTCACCGGCTCGGCGCGCGCGAGGCCCTGCTCGTAGGAGATGGACTCGTACGCTTCTTTGACTTCAACCGCCTTTTCGAGAATGAGCTGCACCTTGCCGCCGCCGTCGAGCTTCTTGAAGTCGTTCTTGTCAAGGCCCGTGAAATCGCTGAGCTCTTTCCAGACGGTGGATTCGTCGCAAGGCAGGACGGTGATCGTCGCATCGCCGAGCGGCATGGTGTATTTCGCCAGCAAATCAATGTTGTTGACGAAAATGAAATAGCTGCCTTCCGGGCTCAGCAGCGGTCCGACGACCTCCTTGAAGGTTTCGAAATAGGCGAAATCGTGCAGATAGCCGGCGAGGATTTCGATCGTGCCGGCGCCTTCCTTCGCGACCGCGACGATCTGCTCGAGCTTGTATTCCGGCGGGCGCGCTTCGTCGGCGAGCTGCTCCTGGAATTTCAACGCGAAATCGCCGCGAAAGCCGTAATAGCCGGGCTTGCCGGTGGGGCCTTTGAAAACCGCGTTGAGAAGGCGATTTTCCTTTTCGAGGCCGGCAAAGGCGGTCGTCTCGATCGATGTCATTGTGATTCTCCGCTAGGACAGAACTTGGCTAGGACAGAACTTGGCTAGGACAAAACTTGTCGCGCCAGAGCGCGTCATTTCCCCCTATGCAAATGAGCTGCCGCTTTTTGCGCCATAAATTGTCTGGCCTGAACCCTGCTTGTCGCGCCCATATGTTCCTCTCTTGAATGGAAGGCGACATGAGCATGCACTGCGGTCAAACGCATTTTACAAAACTGAATTAAGCATTATATTTCAAGACCTTACGAGCGCCGTTCCTTTGACAGGGAGCGGCGCTACGCGTTTGCTATGCCAGTAACGGCGGGGATATTGGCAATGGAGCATAGGCGAGTTGAAGGTTGAGGCTAGTATAAAGGAGTTTACAAAGGGCATCTGGCTGGTAAACATGAAATTATTATTATGTCAATGCTTGCTAATAGCACCAACATAGCCCATGTTAGGGTTTCATTGCTATTGGAGGCTTATGAAATGGACAATAATGACATGGGGGCGGTGCTGACCACCGCCGAACTCGCGACGCGTTGGCGCAAGTCTGTCGCAACCGTCAATGCGATGCGCGCCAACGCCACCGGCCCCAAGTTTGTTCGGCTGGGGACACGCAGCTTCCTCTACCGGCTGGCGGACGTCATCGAGTTTGAAAACGCGCGCATGTACGGGTCCACGGCTGAGGCTGAACGCGCGGCCAAGGACCGCAGGGCTGCGGACGAAGGGAGGGCGGCATGACCATGAACGACCTCGCCTCCCTCAACATTAACGACCTCAACTCCCTGCGCCGTGAGCGCCTGTCTGATTTGGCGCTGGCCACCGTTGGGCAGCGCCCGGCGTTGCACAAGGAGATTTCCGCAATAGACACGGAACTGGAGCGGCGTCAGGCGGACTTCGTCGCCCGGCGTGACGACATGAACCGGCGGATGGCTGCTGCCCGTGCGGCTCGTGCGGCGGCTGAAGGGGAGGCCGCGCAATGACCGGCCCCAACGATCCCGAACTGCGCAAAATTGAGCAGCTGCCGCCTGGAGACTGCGCGCCCATTTGGAAGGGCGACAAGGTTGTGGGGATCACCGGCCCCGAGGGCAAATGCGACGGCAATTGTGCTTTATGCACGTGGCCTGAATAATGAAGGCCGCGCTTGCTGAAGGCGCGGCCCCTATTTCCATGTCTTTGCCACCACCAAGGACGAGTTCGATGCAGACCAATACAACGGACGCGGGCGCAAGTAATAGGCTAGACGTGGTATTAATCTACCACAGGTAGGCGACGCTGTAAAGCGTTTTATACCAAAGCCTGCTTGAGTCCGCCCAAGATAATCAAGGATTATTGTGGTGGACCAAGATAAAACTCCAAACTCCCCCAAGGAACATAAGCAGGACGGCGCGTCGAATCCAAGGCGTTCTTCGCCCTATGCCGCCGCCGCAAATCAGTTGCTTGCACGAGGCTATTGCGCAATCCCGGCACTGCCGGGCACCAAAATGCCGGGCGATTATGTCAGGGTCGGCAGCCGGTACACTTGGCGGAAGATGGGCCAGTGGACCAAGCGCTTTATTGATGCGCCGCCGACCCCGGCCGAAGTCGATCACTGGTCAAACCCAAATGACAATCAGGGCGTCTGCGTCGTGCTGGGCAGGGCGTCCGGTGATCTGGTGGCGGTGGATATCGACAGCACAGACCCGGCATTGATTGCGGCGGTTGAGGCCGTTTTGCCTGTGTCGCCCATCGCCAAGTTCGGCAAAAAGGGCAAGACACTATTCTTTCATGCGCCGGGGTTTCAGCCCGTCAAACTCAGGCGGAAGGATGCCAATGGGCAGGCCCGGCCTGTTGTCGAGTTCTTGGCTGAAGGCAATCAAACGGTTCTGCCGCCAAGTTGGCATCCTGATACAGGCCGCCCTTATCGCTACCTGACAGAGCAGACTCTGGAAAACACCGATATTGGGGAACTGCCGCTGCTGCCCGACGACGCCGTCGCAAGGGTCGATGCGGTCCTTGACAGCTTTGGCCTTATGCGTGAAGCGACCGCCGCCCCGCGTGTCCCCCGCCAGCCGCGCCAGCCCGGCGAGGACGAGTCAGCCTTCAGGAAAATGAACGATCTGGCGCTCGAACATCTTGACGCATGGGTTCCGGCGCTTGGCTTGCCCCGCTGTTGCAAAAAGGACGGGGGATATAAAGCCGTCGCATATTGGCGGGATAGCGGGCTGGGGCCAATGCCAGTTGAGCAACGCAAGCTCAACCTTAATATCCGCTTCGACGGCATTAAGGACTTCGGCCCTATGCTGGGATATACGGCCATTGACCTTATTATCGCGGCTGGTGTTGCACCGGACCCATGGCAGGCGTTCAACTGGCTTGCTGAAATCTTTCAGCACGTTTTGCCGGATGAGGAAGCATTTTTAGCGGAGTTTGAAGGGGAGGTGAAACCGGCAATGGGGTCGGCGTCTACGGCGTCAGGGCTGAACGGTGCGACGCCACCGCCGGGGATGAACGGGGGCACGCCACCGCCACCGCCACCGCCGCCACAAGCCAAGCGCCTACCATATTTCAATCCTTGGTCTGGCTTTGCTGCACCACCATTCCCCGTCGAAACGCTACCAGACAATCTGCGCCAGTATGCCGAAACCAACGCCGAATTTATTGGCTGTGACGTGTCCGCGCTGGCCATGGGCGCTCTGGGCGTATTTTCAGGAGCGCTTGACCATCGCATCCGCCTCAAGCTCAAGCGCCAGGACAAGTATTATGTTCACCCGAACCTTTGGATTGCGCTTATTGGCAATGTATCTGCAAAAAAGTCACCTGCGCTTGAGCGTGTAATTGCTGTGTTGAATAAAGAAGAAAGAAAGCGGAAAAGCGAATATAAGCGTCAACTTGCGCAGCATCTGGCCAATGAGGGCAAGAAATCTGACGCCCCACCATCACCTGCCCGCCTACTGCTGGCGGATACTACCATCGAAGGCGCAGGGAAGGTGTTGGAATACAGTCCCGGCGGAGCCCTTTTATACCGCGATGAACTTGCGGGATTTATTGAAAGCATTGACCGTTATTCAAAAGGCGGCGACCGCCCGTTTTGGTTGCAGGCATACAATGGTGGAGGGCACACGGTTGATCGGGGCAGTCAACCAGACCGGGATATTGAAAACCTTTCCGTCTCAATTCTTGGTGGAATACAGACTGAAAAATTTGCTGAACTTGGTAAGGCCCTGACCAGTGACGGATTTTTGCAACGCTTTACCCCGGTTATGATGGCAGATGCAACTTTTGGTGAGGATGATAGCGATTTATATTCAGAACAGGATTACGAGCGGCTGATGGATTCCGCCCTGCTCGTGCCCGCTGAAACGACACTTTACATGACGGATGATGCGATAGAAATTTTTACCGATCTGCGCCAGCGGCTTTTTGGTCTCACGCAAGTGACCGAAGGCGTGGCCAAAGGGTTTAATGGGTACATCGGCAAGCTCGACGGGCTTGCGGGCAGGTTGGCGCTGCTACTGCACCTTGCGGCTGACCCTAAAAACCGCGCCAAGGAACAGGTATCCCTTGCGACCATCGAAAGCGTTGAGAAGATTGTACTCAAGTTCATTATCCCACACGCAGCGATATTTTACCGCATGATCGGTGGAGCCTCAGGCCAAGACCCAATAACTCAGCTTGGAAGCTGGATGCTGACCTGCGGAAAAGATAGGTATGTGCTGTCTGACTTTGGCTCAAATGTTCGGGGGCTGAGGGGAAAGCCAGCGAATGAGGTTCAAAAGGTCATTTCGATTTTCGAGGCTGGCGGATGGCTTGCGCCGAATAAAAACTGGCCCTTGACGACAGAATGGAACTTGGACCCCGGCGTGCGCCCATACTTTGCCGCAAGGGCTGAAAAGGAGAAAAAGGACAAGGAGCTGTTGCGTGAAATTATGGATGACAGCTTCAACGACCGGCGCAATGAAAGGATTGAGGAACAGCGCCAAAAGGCGGAAGCGCGGCGGGCGGCGGGGCCACGCTACTCGAACCGGAGCCGGGATGCCTATGACCCACCGTTTTAAAAGGGGCGGTTGTATTGGCATCATTTACACGCGTCGGTTGCAAAACCTGACAAACCTGATTGCGTAGCGTAGTCTGATATGAAACCCCCCTTTTTTATAACGGGCACGGTTTTTAGCGCAGCCGGGCCTCACACGTGAAGCAGGTTTGTCAGGCCGCCACAATTCACCACAATTGGGCGCACCCACATGCTGGTTAAAGGGGCCTCATGCGCGCAAGCAGGTTTGTCAGGAACGGGGACGCGCCGCCGCCCCGTATCAAACTTGCTGCCCAAGCCGTGTCCGACGAGGAAAACGTCAGCGATACCAATGTGGAATATCGCGCGGGGCTGAGGGCAGGGGGTCGGTGTGCTGGAAGCTGTGCCATACGGCGGTCGTGCTGGGGCGGCTGAGGCGGCCCGTCTGCGGCTACCCCACCGGCCCAGCCCACGACCGCCGCCAGCGGCCCGCTGTGCCCCGCGACGGCCCCACATAGCGGCCCAAACAAAAGCGTTGCCACGAGGCTGCCCATGTATGACAATGCTTCTACAGGCAACTCCTGAGTAAATATTCCGATGACTGGTGAAAACGTCAAAGTACCTGGAAATAAAGGTCATCCTGAAACCTTGACCAATAGGAACGGGCGACCGAAGGGAACTCCGAATAAGCGCACGCAAACCCTGCTCGATGAGTTCGAAAAACGCGGCTGGGAACGCGGCCCCCTCGAAATGATGGCTATGGCGCATGAGCCGAAAGTTGACCCGGCTCTTAAGCTCCAAGCTCTTAATTACGCAACTCCCTACTTTGAGAGCAAGGTCGCGCCGACCAAGTTCGTGGTCAATGGCCTCGGCCTCACCAAGCCTCGGAACGCCATTGAGGCGGGCGAGCAAATTGCGCGCATTTCCCAAATGGCGGCAAACGGCGAACTCGACCTCGATCACTCCCGTCTGCTTATCGCCAACCTGAGCGACTACGTGCGAGTGTCGGCCACAGCAGACCTTGAAACTCTGCTTGAGCAATTCCGGGCGGAGGTTGCCGCGTTTAAGGGCATCCCCCGTTGAACCTGTCTGCGCTCAAAAAAGAAGCCCATGACCTGATCGCCTCATTCCGACAGGCCACGGGCACGGGGCCAGCCGTCCAAATTCTGGTGTCTGGTGGGATGGAATCTGACACCGTGGAAACCATTCTCAAAACCTCCGGCGGAACCTTCCACGTGACCGGCGGCGCGCTGCTGTCCAATGAGGTTTACGGCGACGTCTGCGTGTACGGAGGCGCCAGCGACCACCCCCGCATATTCATCTTCGGTGTCGATGAAGCGGACGCCACGCCCGAGCAGCTTGAGCAGTTGCGCCGGGCGCGGGGTGACTGGCGCACACATGCGGCCCCCGCCGCCCCGGCAGGCGCGGCCCCGGCAGGCGCGGCCCCGCCCGACGACCTGACTTGAGCAGCGGTCACGGCGGCCAGACAGCGCCCGAGACGGCAACGACACCACCGCCAGCGCTAGCCTACCGGAACCACCCCTGAAGGCCGCCCTCGCGCGCCAGCGCATACCGCTCCGCCCTCACCGATATCGGCAAATATTTTCGAATGGGGGACCCTGTGTTTTGATTTTGGCCGGAATTGATCCAACCCAGCCGAAACGCGCGTCGTTGGAAGTTTCGGCTACGTCATTGCTGTAATTCCTCGGGACCCATATTACGAAATCGCCGGGACGTAGAAGTTCGCCGCGTCCCGAGGTTTTCGCCAGCACAACGAAACCTCCGTCACGGGACGCCACGCGGAGAACCGCCGTCTGTTTGCCGTCAGCCTCCACCTTGACGGGTGTCGGTGCGTCGAATTCTCGCTCCGCATCGAGGACCATGGCCACGATCCCTTTGTTCGGCTCGATTTTGTTATCGCCGTATTTGCATTGGAGCGTGAAAAAGGCCTTACGCCCGGTTTCATCTTCCGTGAACACGAAAACCGATTGGGATGGCTTCTGCCTGATGAATTTGCGCCAAGGCTGCGGGTCATCAGGAGTGGGCGGGCTGGGATTTGTCGCACGCCATTCGGCATACGCGCGTAGCTCTTCCTCAGAAGGTTGACCTGTCGAAAGTGCTTCAAGCCTTTGGTGGACTTCTGCGGTGGTGAGGTAATCCTCTGGGCGGCGTCTCAAGAGACGAAGGGTAAGCCTTTGAAAGAAATTCATATGGAATCGTCCGGGGTTTATGACGTGTCCGCCGCCTAATCTTCTTTCGGCTCGTCGCGCTTCTCGATGGCCTTCAAGGCTCCTGCCGGGAGCGCGGCGAACATGGTCTCAATGTGCTTGGGCGTCGCTATCAACGCCTCCACGATAATGTTTACAAGACCAAAGAGTTTGGTGGCGGTTGCCGTGTCGTCACGGAGATCGATCTGACCAGGATGGACCGCATTGTTGCCAATGACCCGGACGACGTCGAGCGCCATCTGTATACGGCCATCAAGCCCGCGTTTGACCAACTCGCCGATATCGGCGTCGATGTTCTTGCCGGGAAGATCGAGATGCGCCAGCAGCTTCTGAATGGACAGCCTCAGAAGTGCCGCTGCTCCTCTTGGAGAGGCGTCCACGATTGCCGCAGCTTCCAAAAAATCATGTTTGATGTGGTCGGGCATCTCAGGGTTTGGTTTGATCTCACTGGCTTGTGAAGGATGGATCAGTTTATCCGCGACCCACAGCGCAAACTTTTTGCAACTGTAACACTGGCTAATGTGAAGGTTTCCCAGTTCGGTGCTGAGATGAACCCCGTATTCTTTTGGTTTCTCTAAAAATAACTCTCTCTTTAGCTTTCTATCGATCCAATCGAGCAGATTAGCGCGCTCATCTTTGTCAAGGTCTCGATGTGCTTTGATACGCTCAATGGCACTATAATCGGGCATGTTGGGGCGAGAGTCCTTTTCATAGCCGTCGAGATACGCCTTAAGCCAAGTTTGGTGCGAGTTTGCGCCGCAGTGCGGGCAGGTAAATGAGTTATCGCCCAGCGCTGGAGTGACCACTTTTCCGCTCACCGCTATCCCCTGTTACGAATCGACGTTCAATCACCTTGAATATCAGCTTCACCTTTGCATTGGTTCGTTATCGGCGGTGTTTCGCGCGCTTATCCCCATCGCCCACAGCCTTTTGCGCGATTCAGCCGATTATCAAGCTCAGGCGGTTCCTGATGGCTCCGGATTTAACGGGCTGGAATTCACCCCGGCTGGCAAGACGCTGGCCGCCGAACATGGCATTGCCATTTAACGCCCATTCCCGCACTACGGCCCCACCACAGGACATCCATCATGACCAAACAAGAGTTCAAAGAGGCCATGCGCGAATTGGCGGCAGAATTGGCGGGGTTCGTTATCCTGAACGCCCTTCTCTTCTCGGCCGTCTGGTGGCTGTACAACCACTTCACCGTCGCCATGTTCAATGCCACGCTTAGCTTCCTTAGCTCAGCATTTGGTTATCTCGCAGTCGCCGTGGGCGTCGCCTTGGGCGTCGCCTTCATTGTCAGTCTACCATTTGTTTTCTTCCGGCAACTTATCCCACAATTCCGCTCAAAAAACGCTCCTGCCTTGACGCGCGAGGAAAGCCTGGTTGGGCAAATTCTCGCATACTCGTTTCTGGCGGTTCTCGCGGCCAGCGGCGTTTGGTGGTTTATCCATTGACCGCCAAGCCGCCGCCGCCGCTGGGGTCAACATCACCGCCACGGCGCTCATAACTCGCACCTGACTTGATAACCAACCCCACTCTGCTCAGGGACATCAAGAACTTAATCGCACAAGGCCCGCCCTATTATAGAACTCTGTGCCGATGGAGACCCCAAAATTCTGGATACCGCCAAGGACATTGCCATTCAAGAAGCCAAGAACCATTTGAACGCCTGCCGTGCGTGCGTGCAAAAAGCAGAGCGTGACGCCAAGCAAGGGAAATGCACCAACAAACTACTCCTTCGCCGTCGAATGGAGCAACAAGATGCAGTAAATATATATACGCAACTTGTCGCAGGCGTGCAATTGCCCGGCGCTACTGAGTAATAGTGCAAATTAAAGTGGTATTTACAACGTAAAAAGCTGGCGTTTTTTGCTTGACATGGCATTATTGCTTGTCAACAGGGCGGCGACCATGGCTGAGAAAATAGTTTTGATGCTCACACATCTTGGCGGGCGCGACTACCGCGTCACAAGGCGATGTGGTGAAACCGTAATTTCCAAAAGTCCAAATCCCCTCAGGGCCGCCGCAAGCGCGCTGCTGACGGATCGCGCGGCAAACCCCGACACGGTGCTGCTGTTTGTGGGATCGGCAAATCAGCCCGCGATACTTCCCCGTCCGGCGAAGGACTTCCTCAAGGAAGACGTTCAACTGCACCACGCCCTTGAGCAGGAAATTGCCCAGCGCCAGCGCAGGAGTCGCACATGAAATCTGGCCGCCCGATCAGCCGCCCGCTTCCCAATGCTGGCCCGATCAAATCCCCCGGCGCACGCTCAAGCCTGCAACGCGAGGCCCCCAGCGGCAACCGGCCCGCCCCTGACCTGCTGGCCCCGGAATATGGCGCGGCGGGCAAAACCCAGCGCTCCGGCCCAATCAGCAACGGGAATTCCTGACCAATGGCGGGATATCCCAACAAACAGAACATGAGCGGCGGCGCATTACCCGTTTTTTTGACGGGCAAGCCAACGTGGACCGTCGCGCCGCCCAATGATCAGCGCGACCGCCAGAGCGCCAAGCCCGTCTATTTTGTCGCCCAGCCCGGCGGCGGACCTTGGCCAAATTCGCAGGCAGATGACGGCGGCGCAATTCCCGTTCGCGTGGTCGCTGACCTGGCCACCGCCCACGGCAGCGATCAGGGCGCAGATTCCAGCGCAATTCCTGTTTGGGACGCAGGCGGCCCGCCGTCAGGTCCGCCGTTTTCAGATGATCCCCGGTCACACAACGCCGCCGTGCCGGTTTGGCGCACGAATTAAGGAGAAAACCTATGGCAGAGTCGAAGGAAGAAATGGTCGAGCGTCTGACTGCGCAGGTGGAAAGCCTTCGCAAGTCGATTGACGCGGCTGAAAAATCGCAGGCCGCCGCCCGCGCCGCCGAACGCGCCCGCAATGACGCGCTTGAAAACCGGCGTGAACGCGAGCGGCTGATCGAAGGACAGCGCACCGCTGATCTGAACTGCCGGGAATATCAGGCGCGCGCCGACGCTATTTTGGAGCCGTTCGGCCGCACCGCTCCCCGCGCCATGCCGTTGGAGTCGAGCGCGGATTATCGCCGCCGCTGCGCAAATGAGGTCGCAATGAGATTGTCCGCGGATAATCCCTTGCGCAAGGTGGACTTCATGGCGCTGCCCGACGCCGCCTTTTTCAACCTTGAGCGGCAATGCTACGCCGACGCTGAAAAGGCGGCGATTTCGAACGACTCCGTTCCCGCTGGCGTCATCGAGGCTCGCAGCACAATTGGCAATGACGGAATGCGCCAGACGAATTTCTACGGTCGGGAAAGTTTCGTGGTCGGCATGGGTCGCCAGAGCCGCCGCGCAATCCTTGTGACGCCCGGCGAAATCGCCGCCAAAAAGATGGCGGGCATTTGGTGACTTCAGTTTGACCGGCGGCGGTACGATTGGCATTGGGCTGCCGCCCGGTCAACCGCCCGTCAGGCGTTGTTCTCCTACAATGGCCTGACGGGCAGCGAGGCGGTTGCCGCCGCGCCGCCTCGCATCATTTCAAAGATTCCCGTTTGAGGGCGCGTCTGGCTCGGTCGTGACTTTCGCGGGAGTAAAGGGGCCGTCGCTGTTGTACCCGTCAGCAGCGGCGGCCCCGCCTCACTGGAACCCCCCGCCATGCTGCACCGCCTTTTTGCCGCCTTTGACACATTCGCATCCCTTAGCCCGCTCTTTCCGTTGGTGCGCGGGCGTTGGGGGGATGCCTGCACCCCGATTGACGATGAGTGCAACCACATGCCGCCCGCGCCATGCGGCCCGCCTCAACCCGCCGCCGCACTGCCGCCGCCCGTGCGCGCCGCGCGCCGCCCCACAAAGCCCGCCTTGCCGCCCAATACCGGCCCCGCTCCTGTCAGTCATGAGCCGCCGTACATCCTTGATTTTGGACGGCCAACAATCCCACCGGGAGACAAGCACAATGTCTGATCTTGAACAGGCTGCCGATGCCCTTGACCGCGTGACCGCCCTTCGTGATCGTTGTCGCACTGCCGCCGCCACCGGCGACAATGACGCCCTGCAAAGATACGGCGAGTCCGTGCGGTTGCACGCGGCGGCTCATGCGGCGTTCGTCACCCTGTCCGCCACCACGCCGAACGCTCCTGCAATCCTTGCGGCGCGGGCTGTCAATGACGCCTGCAACAAATGGATTGGCCGCAAGTCCTCGCAAATCAGCCAACGCACCGCCGCCGCCGCCGAACGCGCCGCCCTTGCCGATGCCCAGCAGAGGCTTGCGAACCTCACCCGCCGCCTGCCCACCACCTGAGGCCCGCCAGCATGTCCAATCTTGAACTGGCGCGACAGACGCTCATGAGGGCGTTCGTACTGAAGGATTCCCTTCGCATAAAGCTGAGGGATGCCCAGCGCGCACGCGCCCGCGCCTATGCGGCAAATGACTGCCACGCGGCGGCCCGGCTTGAAGACGTAACCCGGCAACTCCGTGTCCAATATGAGCAGGCGGTAAATCTGTGGGCAAGATCACATGCCGCCTTCGTTTGGGCGCAATCTGAAGGTGAGCGCGCGGCGCGCGTGGCTGCTGACGCGGCTGCTGCGGCCGAGGCCGAGCGAATGCGGAAAGCGGAAGCCACCGCCGCCGCAAGGGCCAAGGCGCTCGCTAAGTCCCGTGCGCGGGCCTTCAAGAACTATCAAGAGAAATACGCGCCATCGCCGCCGCCCGCCGCCGCCCCGTCGCCTGCGCCCGTTAGCCCCGTGCTGGCTGAACTGCTGCGACGTACTGAGGCCGCCCGGCAACGCGCCGCTGCTGCCCGCGCCCGCCTTGCGGCACTGAAATGCGGCCATGTATCCGTCGAAGGAGTTGCGCCATGAGACCCTCGAATGAAGAACAATCTCGCCAGCTTCGGCGTCTGTTCAAATTGGACCAGCCCGCCGCCTTACCACCACCGCCGCCCGCGCCTCGCCCGCCCATTGACCTGCGCAACCTCACCATTGAAGAGCTACAGAATTTAATCAGTTTGGGCGTCGAGCGCGGCCTGTTGCGCTGAGCGGCGGCGAGCTTTGAGCAAGGATTGACCTGTGACCGAATTCCCATTGCCGTTGCCGGAGGCCGAACTACCGGTCAATGTCCAGGCCGCGAGGCTTGCCCATGAACGCGCCGCGCGCGCCCATGACAAGGCCCGGCTGGCGCTTTGCGCGGCCCGTGCAAGGGATACCTCAGCTGACGTGCTGCGGAGGCTAGAGCGCGACCAAGATCGCACGGCTGAGGCGCTGGAACGTGCCCGCCTTGCAAAGATCGCTGCTGTCAATCGCACACGGCAGGCACAAAACCCACGCTCCCCAAGCTAAGGTCTTGAGGGAATGGCCGGAGTCAACTTGCGTCAGGTGTAGGATATGGCCGGAGGCAACTGATATGCCCCCGGCCCTTGGCTGGCGTCAACGCGCGGCCCACACGGCCCGCCCTGCGGCCTCCAAGGCCTCCACCGCCTTGTGGTAGTTTGCCGTGGACCACCTGCGGTATTCGATTGCCCGCTTATAGCTCCTAAAAGAGCGGGCCGCCCTTTTTTCAAAAATAAACCGATCAAGCAGGGCCGCATTGGTTTTGGCTTTTGCCGCCGCATACACCGCTTCCGCAGCGGCGAGGGTGAGATTAACGGGCTTGTTCATGTTCTTTGCGAATTCCGATTCAATCCGGCCACCGATTCCGATTTGAAGCCGGCCGTGCTTCCGATTTGATGTCGGCCACCATTCCGAAATGAAGCCGGCCACCTGAGCCGATCTTTCGGCTCTCAAAGTTTGCTCCCCGCAGGTCA
>NZ_JAGRPM010000023.1 GCF_019449565.1 Rhodoblastus sp.
CGAAGATGGCGAGATGGCCTTCACCGATTTCGGCATCGAGAACCTGATCGACCTCATCAAAATGCACAAAGACGATCCGACGATCCTGGCGAGGCGATCAACCTGATGCCGGCCGCCTGCGTGCTACGCCGGATGGATACAGAATTCGGAACTTCGGCATTCACGCTTTCGAACCGAAAACGCCTTGTAGCTTGCGGCTGGGGCGACATGCAACAGTCAACATCGAGTTCGGGCCAACGCGGTACCCTGCCGAGCGGGATGCACACGATCTTGCGCAGTTGTTTCGGTTGGGCGCTATCAAGACCTTCGGCATCGCGTGGAGCGAGGGGCGACCTCAACGGCCGCCTCCCAGCCCCCAATCATACGCGCGATCGGGTCGACGAGCGCCTTTTCAACCGATCGGCAGACGGGGTCACCGCCCTGGACGAGATCGTGTCCCAATTGGTGGTGTAGCTGACGGTGGGCGCCGTCGTTTTCCTGGCCGAGCCGGGATGTGTCTGAGCTGCTGCCGGTTCTGTGGACACCGAGATAAGGTGTTTTACGAGCTGGGGGTGGGGTATGGGACGGCGTCTATTCAGTCGAGAGTTTAAGGTCAAAGCGGTCCGTTTGGTTCGCGAGCGCGGCGTGAGCGTCGCGCAGGCGGCGCGGGATTTGGACCTGCACGAGAATATGCTGCGGCGCTGGGCCAAGGAAATGGCAAGCGATCCGTCGCACGCCTTTCCTGGCCAAGGGCAGATGAGGCCCGAGCAGATCGAAATCGAGCGCCTGCGGCGCGAGGTCGCCAAACTGCGGGCGGAGCGCGACATCCTAAAAAAGGCCGCAGCCTTCTTTGCGAGGGAAGCGAAATGAGGTTCGCTTTGCAAAGCACCGTTCTGTCTGGCCGGTGGCATGGTTGTGCGAAGCACTGGACGTCTCCCGCTCTGGCTTTCATGCCTGGCTCAAACGCGGGCCATGCGCCCGTGAGCAGCTTGACGAGGAAATGACCGCTTCGATCCGGGCGAGTTTTGTCGCCAGCGCAAGAACCTACGGCGCTCGTCGCGTCTGGCGGGATGTGCTTGCCGAAGGCTTTTCCTGCGGCCTGCACAAGATTGAACGGCTGATGCAAGAAAGCGCCCTGCGTGCGAGGCCCCGCCGGTGTTATTCGGCCTGCAAAACTGACCCCTGAACCGGGGGATCGGCTTCCAAAATTGACCCTCCGAACCTTGGGCTGGTGAGCTGCTTGCTTTGCAATTGCGAGCGGGCGGTCGGGGATGTTGATTGTGGAGACGATTGGCCGGATCCGGCGCGAGCATCTTGTCAAAGGCAAGTCGATCCGGGAGATCGCCCGGGATCTCAACCTTTCGCGCAACACGGTGCGCAAGGTGCTGCGCTCCGGCGAGACTTCGTTCGAATATGAGCGCGACGTTCAGCCTCGACCCAAGCTTGGTCGCTGGACAGATGATCTTGACCGTTTGCTGGCGGCGAACGCCGATCAGGCGGCGCGCGAGCGCCTGACGCTGATCCGCATTTTCGAGGCGCTGCGCGATCTGGGCTACACCGGCGGCTATGACGCCGTCCGGCGCTACGCCAAGGGATGGCGGCGAGAACGGTCGGCGTTGACGGCGGACGCCTTCGTGCCGCTGACTTTCGCGCCGGGGGAGGCCTACCAGTTCGATTGGAGCCATGAAGTCGTCGTGCTGAACGGCGCGACTGTGACCGTGAAGGCGGCGCACTTGCGCCTTTGTCATAGCCGGATGCTGTTTGTGCGAGCCTATCCGCGCGAGACGCAGGAGGTGGTCTTCGACGCGCACGACCGCGGGTTCGCCTTTTTCAAAGGCGCCTGCACGCGTGGAATCTACGACAACATGAAGACGGCGGTCGACACGATCTTCGTCGGCAAAGACCGGCTCTATAATCGGCGTTTCCTGCAAATGTGCGCGCATTATCTGGTCGATCCCGTCGCCTGCACGCCGGCGGCGTCCGGCTGGGAAAAGGGTCAGGTCGAAAATCAGGTCGGCCTCGTGCGCGAGCGCTTCTTCACGCCGCGCCTGAAGTTCAAAAGCTACGATGAGCTGAACGCCTGGCTTGCCGATCGCTGCGTCGCCTACGCCAAAGCCCATCCGCACCCCGAGATCGCGGACAAGACGATCTGGGAGGTTTTCGAGGCGGAGCGGCCAAAGCTTGTGCCCTATGCCGGCCCCTTCGATGGATTCCACGCCGTGCCGGCTTCGGTCTCCAAGACCTGCCTGGTGCGCTTCGACAACAACAAATACTCGGTCAACGCGAGCGCGGTCGGGCGTCCGGTTGATGTTCAGGGGCCTACGCCGACCGCATCGTCATTCGCCAGAACGGGCGCGTAGTCGGCGAGCATCCACGCGCCTTTGGACGCGGCGAGACGATCTTCGACCCCTGGCATTACGTGCCGGTCCTGGCGCGCAAACCGGGAGCTTTGCGCAACGGCGCGCCGTTCAAGGATTGGGTGCTGCCCGCCGCCATGGAGCGCATTCGGCGCAAGCTCGCCGGCATTGACGATGGCGGGCGCCAGATGGTCGACATCCTCGCCGCGGTCCTGACGGACGGGCTGCCCGCAGTCGAGGCGGCCTGCGCCGAAGCGCTCGCGCAAAACGTCCATTCCGCCGACGTGATCCTGAACATCCTCGCTCGCCGTCGCGATCCGGGGCCGGTTCCTGCGATCCAGGCGCCCGAGGGGCTGAGGCTCCAGCATGCGCCGGTCGCCGATTGCGCCCGCTACGACAACATCAGGAGAATAGGCTGATGGAAAGGACCCAGATCTTTGACCGCATGAACGAACTCAAGCTTTTCGGCATGAAGGCCGCCTATGACGAGGTCATGGCCAACGCCCTCAAACGTCAGCATGAGCCGCCGCGCATCGTTGGCGAGCTGCTGCAAGCCGAGATCGCCGAAAAGCACGCGCGCTCGATCAAATACCAGATGACGATCGCCAAGCTGCCGCTGGCCAAGGACATCGAAGGCTTTGCTTTTGAAGGAACGCCGATCAATGAAGGCCTGGTGCGCGACCTCGCCAACGGCGGCTTCATCGAGATGCAGCGCAATGTCGTGCTCATTGGCGGAACCGGCACGGGCAAGACGCATCTGGCCATCGCCATCGCTCGCAATTGCATCCGCGCGGGCAAGCGAGGCCGTTTCTTCAATACCGTCGATCTCGTCAACCGGCTTGAGGCCGAAACCCGCGCCGGGCGTCAGGGCCGTCTTGCCGATTATCTGACGCGTCTCGACTTTGTCCTGCTCGACGAGCTTGGCTATCTGCCCTTCGCCCAATCCGGCGGTCAGCTGCTGTTCCATCTGATCAGCCGGCTTTACGAGCGCACCTCGATCATCGTCACGACCAATCTCGCCTTCGGAGAATGGCCATCGGTTTTCGGCGACGCCAAGATGACGATGGCGCTGCTCGACCGCCTTACCCATCATTGCGACATCGTGGAAACCGGCAACGATAGCTGGCGCCTCAAAACTCGCGCCTGATATTGCATACGCCATGCCTCACGCCGCCGCGCGCGCCCCGGCTGCGCAATCCCGACCAGCTGCGCCGGGGCGCGCGCTCGTGCGAACCCCGCGCCGCCGGTGGGTCGATTTTGGACGCCGATCGTGGGTCAGTTTTGCGCGCCGATTGACACGCCGGCGCGGCTTGCCAAAGGACGGCGGCCAAAGGCTTGCCAACGCCGTGGCGACAAACGTCCTGGACCGCCAGTTCTCGGCCGAGCGACCAAACCAGAAGTGGATCGCCGACTTCACCTATATCTGGACGGCCGAGGGCTGGCTTTATGTCGCTGCGGTGATCGATCTGTTCTCTCGCCGCGTCGTCGGCTGGTCGATGAAAGCGGAGATGACCGCACAACTCGTCGCTGTTGATTTCCGTTTGGAACTGACCCGGGATTTTCACTGAGAAGTGACCCGCCTTTTTATGTTCCTGCGGTCAGGTTTTGGTCAAGGCATTGGCTTTCTCCTTTCGTCCTTTTGCGGTTGCGGCGCTGGCCTTGAAGCG